>JAAYUI010000026.1 GCA_012517765.1 Caldisericales bacterium
GAAATGGCCATGCCAGGCGACAACGTGAAGATGGAAGTCGAACTCATCGTCCCGGTAGCCATGGAACTCGGACTCCGCTTCGCCATCCGTGAAGGTGGCCGTACCATCGGAGCCGGTGTAGTCACTGAAATTCTGGAGTAACTGGAGCGAAAATGTCGACATCCAAAATGAGAATCAAATTAAGGGCTTTTGATCATGTCATCCTTGACCAGTCAACGGCCAAAATAGTGGAGACGGCCAGAAGGGCTGGCGCAAAAATTGCCGGTCCGGTCCCGCTCCCAACTTCCAGGCAGGTTTTCACTGTCCTTCGTTCACCGAACGTTGACAAGGACAGCCGCGAGCAGTTCGAGATGAGGGTCCACAAGAGAATGCTGGACATCTTCGAGCCATCCCAGGAAATAACAAAGGCTCTCATGAACATCGATTTGCCTGCCGGAGTGGACATCGAGATAAAACTCTAAGGAAGGTGCTACATGGCCAAGGGATTGGTTGGCAAGAAAATAGGTTGTACACAGCTTTGGGAAGAAGACAGCTGTTCAATGGTGACAGTGATCCAGGTCGAGCCCAATGTTGTTCTTGAGCAGAAAACATCTGCAATTCATGGTTACAATGCCGTGAAAATTGGCTTCGGTGACACAAAGCCCAATAAGGTCCCACGCCCAGTTTCAGGCGTGTTCTCCAAGCTTGGTCTTCCCGTCCACCGCTACATGATGGAGTTCCGTGAGGTCTCCGCTGATGTTGGATCCAAACTAGGAGTTGAACAGTTCCAGCCAGGTGACAAGGTCAGTGTGACTGGCCGCTCGCGCGGAATGGGCTTCCAGGGCGTAATGAAACGCCATGGGTTTGCTGGCGGAAATGATTCCCACGGTGCCATGGAATTCCACAGGCGCCCAGGTTCAATTGGTTGCCGTCTTACTCCAGGACATACCATCAAGGGAATGAGAATGGCCGGCCATATGGGCAACGAACGTGTCACAGTCAAGGGTCTCAGGGTCGTGAGAATTGATGCCGAACGTGGCCTCCTGCTTCTCAAGGGCGCAGTACCAGGCGCCAGGGGTGGCAGGGTTGTGGTCATGGGAAAGTAGGTCAGACATGAATATCCCTGTCTACAACACAAATGGTGATAAAGTAAAAGATTACAGCGCTCCAGACCATATTTTCAATGCAGAACGCCATGAGGTCGCTGAATATTACAGCGTTCTTCAGAGACTTGCAGGTCTTCGCAGAGGAACTGCCTCGACAAAAACAAAGTCCGAAGTCAGAGGTGGAGGAAGAAAGCCATTCAGACAGAAGGGTACAGGAAGGGCACGCCAGGGACAAAGCACATCTCCGATCAATCCGGGCGGCGGAATTACCTTTGGACCAAAACCGCGTTCCTACGATTTCTCCCTTAACCGTAAATTCAGAAGGCTGGCTCTTTTCTCCGCGCTTTCATCAAAAGTTGGATCCGGTGAAATAAGGGTTATAGAAGGGCTCAAAATTGAAGAACCGAAAACAAAAAAGGCCCTTGAACTTATCTCGAAAAACATGGTTCACAAAACCCTGGTGATCTACGATCCATCGGAGAACGGAGAACTGGGGCTTGCACTTGCAAATACTACTGAAGCCATAGCGATCCCATACAATTTCCTTAACGTATACGACATTTTAAACAGCCAGCGCGTTCTCGTCACAACAGAGGCCGCTGACGGAATAAAGGAGGTCTGGTCATGAGCGAAAAGAGAAAAATCTGCCTTATCAGACCGATAATATCTGAAAAGAACACAGACCTAGAGGCAATGCACAAGTATGTTTTCCAGGTGATGGAAGGTGCAAACTCCCGCTGGGTCAAGGAAGATGTGGAAAAAGTGTTCAAGGTAAAAGTTGATGACGTAAACCTGCTACACATTCCAGGCAAGAGGAAACGTATCAGGATGTTCTTCAGGAAAGTCGGTGGCATGAAGAAGGCCATAGTCACCCTGAAGAAGGGCCAGAAGATCGACATCCTCGAGCAGCAAAGGTAGGTAAACGATGCCAGTTAAAAAGTTTTCGCCAACTTCAGCAGGCATTCGCCACAAAGTGGCGGTTGTCTATGACGAAATAACCACAAACAAACCGGAGAAGTCCCTGACAAAGGGTTTCTCAAAAACGGCCGGCAGGTCCAATGGCAAGATAGCCATCCGTCATCATGGCGGCGGCCACAAACAAAGGTATCGCATCATCGACTTCAAGAGGGACAAAGTTCTGCCAGGCAAGATAAGTTCCGTGGAATATGACCCGAACCGTTCTGCTTTCATAGCACTTGTTGTTTATGGGGATGGCGAGAAACGCTACATCCTTGCTCCGGACGGCATCAAGGTTGGTGACACGATAATATCTTCCGACAGCGCGGACATAAAACCGGGCAATACATTGCCGCTTTCAAAAATGCCTCTTGGAACAAGCATCCATAACATCGAGCTGGTACCAGGAAGGGGCGGAGTTCTTGTCCGCTCGGCCGGAACAGCGGCCCAGTTGCTTGCAAAAGAAACGGATTTCTGCCATGTCAGGCTGCCCTCCAATGAAGTCAGGCTTATTGCCTCAAATTGCAGGGCAACCATCGGAACAGTATCAAACGTTGACCACGAGAAAGAAAAACTCGGGAAGGCCGGCGTCAGAAGATGGAGAGGATGGCGCCCGACAGTCAGGGGCTACGTCCAGAACCCAATTGACCACCCGCACGGTGGAGGATCGGGCAAGTGCCCGACCGGTCACCCAGGACCGCTTACTCCATGGGGTAAGCCGACCAGGGGCTATAAGACCCGCAATCCGAAGAGGTCATCCTCCAGGTACATTGTGCGCGGAAGGAAAGCGTAGGAGTAGCACATGAGCAGATCATCCAGCAAAGGACCATTTGTTGACGAGAAACTCCTCAAGAAGATCCAGGAAATGAATGCATCCGGCCAGAAAAAGATCATCAAGGTCTGGTGCAGGCGCTCCGTCATCACTGAGGACATGGTTGGCTTTACCATTGCTGTACACAACGGGAAAAATCACATCCCGGTGTATGTGACCAAGCCGATGGTTGGCCATAAACTTGGCGAATACGCTCCAACCAGAGTATTCCACGGCCACAGGCGCCCGACCGAGCGCTCCAGCGCCTTAACATAAGAGGTGTGAAATGAAGGTCCACGCAATACACAAACACGCGCAGGTATCGCCCCAGAAGGCCAGAAAGGTCATCTGCCTCATTAGGGGCAAGGACGTCCAGGAAGCCGAGTACATTCTCAGATCACTCCCGCACAAGTCTGCCAGACTGATACTGAAAGTTCTCCTTTCTGCAAAGGCAAATGCCATCCACAATTTTGAACTCGATGGCGACAGCCTCAAGGTGTCCGAAGCGATCATCAACATGGGTACCCCATGGAGAAGGGTCCAGCCCAGAGGAATGGGCAGGGCCGACATTATCAAGAAACGCACCAGCCACATCCTGGTTGCAGTGTCACCCAAGGAGGGCAAGTAATGGGCCAAAAATGTCATCCCTATGGTTTTAGGCTCGGAGTTATCCAGCCCTGGAGATCGAACTGGTTTGCAGACAAGGAAGATTTCAAGAAGTTCCTCTCCGAAGATCTGGCTGTTCGCGAGTCGATCGACAAACTCGGGCTTGAAGCAGGAGTTGCCGATGTTGTCATCGAACGCAGGTCAAATGAAGTCAGGGTGATTATCCGCACTGCGAAACCCGGAGTTGTTATTGGCAGAAAAGGTGCCTCGGCTGACAAGCTTAAAAAGCAGCTCCAGGGCCTTATTACTGCCAAGAACCTCAAGCTCGACATAGTTGAAATGCGCTCGCCAGACCTTTCCAGCAAGCTTGTTGCCGAATGGATTGCTGACCAGATCAATCGCAGGATCCCGTACAAAAGGGCAATGAAGCAGGCAATGGCAAGATCAATGAAGTCGGGTGCAAAGGGCATAAAAATCATGGCATCCGGCAGGCTTGCTGGCGCCGAGATAGCTCGCGAAGAATGGTTCAGGGAAGGAAGGGTCCCCCTTCACACTCTGAAGGCCGATATTGATTTCAATATTACTCACGTTGTGACCAAGTTCGGTTGCATCGGCTTGAAAGTCTGGATCTATAAAGGCGATAAGCCAACTACTGGTCCATACTCCGTCAAGCGCTAGGAGGAGAAATGCTACAACCGGAACGCACAAAATTTAGAAAACAGCAGCGCGGTAAGATGCATGGCCTCTCGAAGGGTGGAAATTATCTGAACTTCGGTGACTTTGGCATCCAGGCGTTGGACCGTGATTGGGTTACAGCCCGTCAGATTGAAGCTGTCAGGCTTGCAGTCACCTCGCGTATCCCGAAGGACGCAAAGATGTGGATGAGGATCTTCCCTGACAAACCAATTTCCAAAAAGCCACTTGAAACGCGTATGGGAAAGGGAAAGGGAGACACCGAGCAGTGGGTCGCTGTTGTCCGCCCCGGAAGAATCATCGTAGAGTTTTCCGGATGTGACGAGAAGACAGCAAAATATATTGCCCACATCGTGTCTGCAAAGCTCCCGATCAAATCCAGGTTTGTTTCCCGCAAGCTGGAGTCGGAGGCAGCACTATGAAGCTTTACAAGATAAAAGAGATGTCAACAGTTGAAATGGAGAAAAAGCTCGAAGAACTTGAAAAAGAGCTGAATCTCCTTGTTTTCCGCCACAAGAACAGGCAACTGGACAAGGTCATGAAGCTCAGGGAAGTCAAGCGTGACATCGCCAGGCTCAAGACCTTTATCCATCAGGCCAAGGAGGAGTAGTCATGGCCGACAAACTTATTACAAGAACAGGCGTTGTCACATCGGACTCGATGGAAAAGACCGTTGGGGTTATTGTTGAACGCATGGTCACCCATCCCCTCTACAAAAAGAGAGTGAAGAAGTCCAGGAAGTATCTAGTTCATGATGAACATGAGCAGGCAAAAGTTGGTGATGTAGTTGAGTTCATCGATTGCAATCCAATATCAAAAAGGGTCCACTGGCGCTTGCTCCGTGTTGTTGAACAGGCAAAGCAGTCGGAGGTGCAGAAATGATAGGCATCTATTCAAGACTGAATGTTGCTGACAACAGTGGTGCAAAGGTTGTGTCCGTAATCCGTGTAATCGGCACTGGCAACAGAGTCTTTGGATTCGTTGGTGACAGGATCAAGGTCACCGTCAAGCAGGCCCAGCCAAACTCTGCCATTCCAAAGGGATCGGTCCAGACTGCAGTCATCGTCCGCACAGCACATGCGGTTGTCCGCAAAGACGGCTCAAGGGTTCGTTTTGATGATAATGCTGCAGTGATTATTGATCCGGATGGAAACCCAAAAGGTACCCGTATTTTCGGACCCGTCTGCAGGGAACTGCGTGAGAGGGGCTACATGAAGATCATTTCCCTCGCTCCGGAGGTGGTGTGATGAAGACCCCAGAGAGATTCACAATGAAAGTCAAGGAATCGGACCTCGTCGAAGTCATAGCCGGCAAGTCCAAAGGGCACAGGGGAAGAATCAAGAAAGTCCTCCCGCTCACAAATCGCGTCATCGTTGAAGGCGCGAACATGATAAAGAAAATCACCAAGCCGACACAGAGAAACCCAAGGCGTGACATCATATCGTTGGAAGCCCCACTGCACCGCTCAAATGTGATGCTAGTGTGCCCCAACTGCAAACAAACCACCAGGATAGCTGCCAAAATAATGCCTAACGGAAAGAAAATCCGTGCGTGCAACAAATGTGGCGAGCTCCTGGACAAGGCATGAGGTTAGAAAATGGCTGAAAAGAAACCGCAAGCACAACCAAAAAAGGGAGATTCAAAGGGTGCCCCCTCGCTAATCGGCAAAGGTGGCGTGTCCGACAAAGTCAAAACAAAAGACCTCAAGGTACAACCCTACCAAGCAAAGTACAAGGGCGAAATCATCAGCCAGCTGATGAAGCAGTTCAAGTACGAGAATGTAATGCAGGTCCCAGGCATTGTCAAAATCTCGATAAACCGTGGTGTTGGCGAGGCAACGGCAAACCCGAAGGCCCTCGATTCCACAGTCGAAGAGATATTTCTCATCTCCCAGCAGCGCCCGACGATCAAGAAGGCCAAAAAGTCAATTGCAAACTTCAAGCTCAGGGCTGGAGTTCCGGTTGGCTGCATGGTCACGCTCAGGGGAAACAGGATGTGGGCTTTTGTTGGCAAGCTGATTGACCAGGCCCTCCCAAGGATCAGGGACTTCAAAGGTCTCTCGCCGCACAGTTTTGATGGCAGGGGCAACTACACTTTTGGCATCAAGGAACAGCTCATATTCCCCGAGATAGACTACGACAAAGTTGACAAAACAAGGGGATTCAATGTCTCGATTGTCACCTCCGCCCGCACCGACGAGGAAGCAAGGGCGCTTCTGAAGGCAATCGGGTTCCCGTTCAGGGAGAACTAGGAGAAGGCTTATGGCAAGACTAGCGTTAATAAACAAATCAAACAGGAAGCCAAAATTCTCGACCCGCAAAAGGAACCGTTGCATGATATGCGGAAGACCGAGGGCCTATTATGGACATTTTGGCCTTTGCAGGCTTTGCCTCCGCAAACTTGCCAACGAGGGCAAAATTCCGGGCCTCGTGAAAGCTTCCTGGTAGGGGTGTGACATGTATACAATAGACCCGATCGCTGACATGCTCACAAGGATCCGCAATGCAAACCTGGCAAGGGCCCAGGTGACCTCGGTGCCACATTCTGGCATCAAGGCCGAGATTGCAAGGATACTCTATGAAACAGGCTTCATCTCCGAGTTCAAGACCCAGGAGATCGACGGCAAAAAGTTTATAAGAATATATTTGAAATATACCGGCAAGAGAGACCGCATTATCACTGGAATCACCAGGATGAGCCGCTGTGGCCGCAGGGTTTACGTCAAGCATGACGCAATACCCAAGGTCCTCAGGGGTATGGGTGTGGTCATCATGAGCACCCCGAAGGGCGTAATGACCGGCCACCAGGCCGAAAAGACCCATCAGGGTGGCGAAGTGCTTGCCGCCATCTGGTAGGAGTGCAACCATGTCAAGGATAGGAAACAAACCAATTGAATTACCGAAGGGTGTAACGGTAGACATTCAGGACACCGTCTTGGGGCAAAAGGTCACAGTCAAGGGGCCGAAGGGCACTCTTGAGAGGACATTCAGACCGGAGATCAAAATCAATCTTGAAGGTAACATCCTCACAACAACCCGCTCTTCCAACCTCAAGTCTGTGCACCAGCTACACGGAACAACCAGAGCCCACCTCAACAACATGGTTGTCGGTGTGACCGATGGGTTCAAGAAAGTCCTTCTTATTTCTGGTGTTGGCTTCAAGGCAAAGGCAGAAGGCAATAAAATAACTTTTAACCTTGGTTTTTCCCATGACATCAAACTCGATGTTCCGGAAGGAATAAAAATTGCCACACCAAAGGACAACAGGGTCGAAGTTGAAGGGTTTGACAAAGAGCTTCTTGGTGCTTTCGCCCAGAAGATCCGCATGCTCCGTGACCCGGACCCCTACAAGGCAAAGGGTGTCAGCTACGAAGGTGAAGTCATTAGAAGAAAAGCCGGCAAGGCAATGACCAAGGGAGCCTAACACATGTACGAACCGATAAATAAAAATGCCGAAAGACTGAGAAGAAAAGAGACCATCCGCAAAAAAGTCCACGGCACTTCAGACCGCCCAAGGCTTGCTGTTTTCAGGAGCCTCAAGCACATTTCAGTCCAGATCATAAATGACGACGAGGGCAGGACCCTCGTTATGGTCTCAAGCAAAAACGAAGGGCTCAAGGGCAAGAACATCCAGGTGGCTGAAAAGATTGGGGCCATCACTGGCCAGCGCGCACTTGAAGCCGGAATCAAAAAGGTTGTTTTTGACCGTTCGGGCTACATATACCACGGTAAAGTCAAAGCCCTTGCCGATTCGGCCAGAAAAGCCGGGCTTGAGTTCTAGGAGGAGACATGGCAGAGCACGACAGATTTTTCAGAGATAGGGACAGAGAAGAAGAAAACAAGTTTGAAGAACAAATTGTCCAGATCGCCAGGGTCTCCAAGACCGTAAAGGGCGGTAAGAGGATGAGGTTCAGGGTCCTCGTTGTTGTTGGCAACAAGGAAGAAAATTCTGTGGGAATTGGCATCGGAAAAGCAAAAGAAATCCCTAACGCCATCCGCAAGGCAGTCAACAGGGCCAAGCGCGAGATGGTAAAGGTCCCGCTTTCCGGATCAACAATTCCTCACGACATCAACATAAAGAATGGCTCGGCAAGGATATACCTTGCTCCGGCAGTTCAGGGAACTGGTCTGAAGGCTGGCGGCGCCGTTCGCATGGTCCTTGAAAAAGCAGGTGTCAGAGATATCGTCTCAAAGGCCCATGGAACAACAAATGCTGTCAACCTCGCTAAGACGACCATCGAGGCCCTAAGGACACTCAGGGACCCGAAGAAGTATGCTCAGGAGCGCGGAATAACCGTTGCCCAGCTGTTTGGAAGGCAGGAATAAACAATGTCTTTGGACAAAATTACACAACCCGAAGGCTCAAAAAAGGAAAAGTGGATAATCGGAAGGGGCATGGGCTCCGGTTCCGGAAGGCGTTGCGGCTACGGCCACAAGGGCGCCAAGAACCGCTCTGGCAGGGGCAAGGGCTATGGTTCCGGTTTTGAGGGTGGACAGACAAAACTTTTCCGCAGGCTCCCGAAAATCAGGGGCTGGCGCAACCAGGACGTCAATCCGGTAAGGGTTGCCGAGGTCAAGCTTGGGCAACTCAATGTCATTCCAGCTGGAACAGACGTCACCATTGAAGTCCTCAGGACATACGATCTGGCAAAAAAGACTGATCAGGCCTACAAAATTCTTGGTACCGGCGAGATAACGGTATCACTCAATTTCAAAAAAGCAAAAGCCACAAAATCAGCTGTTGATGCCATCAAAAATGCAGGCGGCACAATCGAAATACTGGAAAAGAAGCCGCTCGAGAAAAAAGCAAAGAAGACTGCCTCAAAGTAAGGAGCGCGCACAATGCTAAAAATCTTGAGAAACGCCTGGAGCATACCTGAACTCCGCAAAAAAATCCTGGTGACACTGGGATTGTTCCTCCTTTTCAGGCTTGGAACACACATCTCGGTCCCGGGCGTCCAGAGGGCAGTCATTTACATGATGAGCTCCCAGGGTGGACTCGTTGGTCTCATGGACCTGTTCTCAGGCGGTGGCTTGCTCAACATCTCGCTCTTTGCCTTGGGTGTAATGCCATATATCAACGCCTCTATCATCCTCCAGTTGCTCAATGTCGTGATACCATCGCTTGAGAAGCTGGTAAAAGAGGGTGGTCTGGAAGGCCAGCGCAAAATCGCCCAGATAACAAAGTATGTAACTTTGGGTCTTGCAGCCATACAGGCAATATCCTTTGCCTTTTTCCTTTACCCGAGCATTCTTGCCGAAATGGGAATCAAGGTCAACCTTCTTGTGGACCCTACATCGCTGACCCTCAAGCTTTTTGTCTCGTTTGTGTTATTTGTGGGCTCATTCCTGCTGGTGTGGCTTGGTGAGGTAATGACAGAGCACGGTATTGGAAATGGTGTTTCGCTCATAATCTTTGCCGGCGTCATCTCGAAGATCCTCCCGGGCATTGGCCAGGTAATCGAAAATATCAGAGGTGGAAGCGCAACATGGTTTGGGCTTGTCTTTGGTCTGGCCATCTTTGCCGCATTCATCGGGGCCGTCATTTTTGCTTATGAAGCAGAAAGACGAGTTCCAGTACAGTACGCAAAGAGAATAGTCGGAAACAGGATGTATGGCGGACAGAGCACCTACATACCGATAAGGATGATCCAGGGTGGAGTCCTTCCAATTATCTTCGCATCGTCAGTAATGATGTTCCCACAGATAATTGGCAGGTTTTTCCCGGCAGACAACTGGTGGAACGTGATTTTTGTAGAACCTCTCAAAATGCAGACTTCATGGCTTTATAATGTCATCTTCTTCGTTCTGATCGTGTTCTTCACATACTTCTACACCTCCATCACTTACAACCCACCAGAGCTTGCAGAAAACCTCAGAAAGCAAGGCGGATTCATCCCTGGCGTAAGACCTGGTGATGCCACAGCAAAATACTTCCAGTCAGTCCTGTCCAAGGTCACCCTCCCGACAGCTTTTTTCCTTGGCGCACTGGCAATTATCCCCAACTTTGTGCTAAGGGGAAACATGCAGCTTAACAACCTGTTTGTTGGTGGAACCGGAATTCTCATCGTCATTGGCGTTGCCCTTGAAACAGTTGCCCAGATAGAGTCTTTCATGACCATGCGCTCTTACGAGGGGTTCCTGAGGAAATAATGAATTTAGTGCTTTTGGGTCCACCGGGTTCGGGAAAAGGAACCGCAAGCGCTTTCCTGTCTGATAGACTTGGGGTGCCAAGACTTGTGTCCTCGGAGCTACTCAAGGCAGAAGTAAAGACTGGGTCGGTGCTTGGCCTTACGATTGCCACCTACATGGAAACAGGCGACCTGGTGCCCGACGACCTCGTGATAAAGGTCGTGTTAAAAAACCTTGAAAATATAAGAGGATTTATACTGGATGGTTTCCCAAGGACCGAAAAACAGGCAGTTGCCCTGAAAGAGGCACTTGCAAAACGCTCCATGAAGCTTGACAAGGTTGTATATCTTGACGTTCCGTTCGAGACAGCAAAAGAACGCAATCTTGTGCGCATGGTTTGCAAGTCCTGCGGGTTTTCCCCCCAGCCAAATGAAAGGACATGCCCAAGGTGTGGTGGCGTTCTGGTCAGGAGGCTGGACGACAATGAGGAAACCATTAAGAGAAGGTTTGAAAATTACATAAAAGAAACTCAACCCCTTGTTGACTTCTACAAGGATGAGAATATACTTGTTCGGATTGATGCGAGCTCACCGGCAGAAAAGATGAACGAAAACATACTTGTTGCACTCGGGTGCAGATGATCGTTCTAAAAACGGCGGAAGAGATTGCAAAAATGAGGTTGCTTGGCCAGCAGTTGGCCCGCATCCTCCATACCTTGAAACAGCAAGCCAAGGCAGGTATGACCACGGCCAGACTGGATGAAATAGCTGCCAGCGAGACCGAGTTGGTTGGTGCGAAGTGCGCAAGCCATGGCTACAGGGGTTTCCCTGGCCATTGTTGCATTTCGCTCAATGAAACAGTCATACACGGCATTCCTTCTGGAAGAGAACTTGAAGAAGGTGATCTGGTTTCAATAGACCATGTCATAGAGAGGGATGGTTTATTTGTCGATTCCACCATTTCATTCACAATCGGTTTACCCAGCAAGGCCCAGACAAGGATCATGGAAGTTTGTTCCAGGGCTCTTGCTGAAGGAATAGCGATTGCAAGACCTGGAAAAACAATAGGAGACATTGGAAATGCTGTCCAGTCCGTTGTTGAAAGTTCCGGGTGCTCGGTCATAAGAGAGTTTGTTGGTCACGGGATCGGAAGAGCAATGCACGAAGACCCTCAGATACCAAATTTCGGAAGGTCCGAGACCGGAGTGATGATTGTTCCAGGTATGACCTTGGCAATTGAACCAATGATCGCTGAAGGTTCACACCATGTGAGGATAGCGAAGGACGGCTGGACGGCCAGTATGGCTGACGGCAAGCTTTCATGTCACATGGAGCACACTGTGGCGGTATTGGAAAATGAAACTGTTGTTTTGACCAAAATTTAACTGTTAGGAGGTTTTGTGGCTGACTCAAAAGATGTGATAGAGACCGAAGCTGTGGTCCTGGAAACACTGCCATCGGCGATGTTCAAGGTAAAACTCGCCAATGGGAGGGTCATCCTGGCCCATATCTCCGGCAGGATGAGAATGAACTTCATCAGAATTCTGCCAGGAGACAGAGTGAGGATAGAGCTCACTCCTTACGATCTCTCACGGGGCCGCATAATCTACAGGCTTTAAGGAGGAAAAATGAAGATAAGGGCTTCTGTAAAACCGATTTGCGAAAAGTGCAAAATAATCAAGCGCAAGGGCCGTGTAATGGTGATCTGCGAGATCCCGAAGCACAAACAGCGCCAGAAGTAAGAATAGCTAGGAGGCAAGTATGCCACGTATTTCAGGTATTGACATACCGGCAGGGAAAAGAGTTGACATTTCGCTTCGCTACATTTATGGCATTGGTCCCAAGAATGCTCTTGACATAGTCAAGAAGGCAGGATTTGACCCAAATGCCAAGATGAAGGACCTTACCGAGGCGCAGATCGAGAAGATCCGCGAGATTCTGGCAAGCGATTATGTTGTCGAGGGAGATCTCAGAAAGGTTGTCACCCAAAACATCAAGAAGCTCATTGACTCTGGAGCCTACAGAGGCACCCGTCACAAGAGGGGATTGCCGGTCAGGGGTCAGAGGACCCGCACAAATGCAAGGACCAGAAAAGGTCCAGCTCGCACCGTTGGCGTGCAGCGTGCCAAATAAGAGGTGAGAAATGGCTGAAGAAAACACCAACCAGGTCACAACCACGACCCCAACCCCGGTCAAGTCCAAAAAAAGGGTAAAAAAGCTGGTTTCTGAGGGAAGAATCTATATCCACAGCAGCTACAACAACACAATTGTCACTGTAACTGACAAGGGTGGAGACGTCCTTTCCTGGGCATCCGGCGGATCATCGGGTTTCAAGGGCACAAGGAAAGGCACTGCCTTTGCCGCCCAGGTTGCCGCCCAGACTGCCTGCAAAAAGGCACAGGACATGGGTATGAGACAGGCCAAGCTCTTTGTTAAGGGCCCAGGCTCAGGCAGGGAAACTGCAATCAGGGCAATTGGTGCATCGGGTATCGAGATCATTACCATCAAGGATATCACCCCGATCCCGCACAATGGTTGCCGTCCGCCAAAACAGCGCAGAGTCTAAGTTTAGGAGAACCAAATGGGTAGATATATAGGTCCGGTTTGCAGGCTTTGCAGGAGAGAGAAAACAAAACTCTACCTGAAATCATTCAGATGCTATGGCTCAAAATGCCCCCTGGAAAAATCTTTTACGATCCCGGGCATGCATGGCCCAAAAAAGAAACCGAAAGAGAAGCTTTCCGATTACAATGTTCACCTCAGGGAAAAGCAGCGCGTGAAAAGGATTTATGGCATGTTTGAAAACCAGTTTCATGCCGCTTTCGAGGAAGCAAGGTCCCAGCGTGAAATACCGACTGGCGAAAAGCTCCTTGAGCTCCTCGAGAGAAGGTTGGACAATGTTGTGTTCAGATCAGCGCTGGCTCCGTCCCGTTCAGTAGCAAGGCAGCTTGTTTCACATGGACATGTTCTTATAAACGGAAAAAAGATCAGTGTACCTTCACATACTATTCGCCAGGGTGACGAGGTAACCCTTGACACAACGGCGAAGAAAATTCCGCTTGTTTCGGACAGCGTGAAGGCGCACCTTTCAGTACCGAACTGGATCTCGCTTGATTCAAACAACTTCCAGGTCAAGATCACAAGAAACCCGACCAGAGCAGATATCGACACCCAGGCAAACGTCCAGTTGATAGTCGAGTTCTACTCCAAGTAAGGGGGGACAGTGTTTCCACTTCCAAGTCTTGAACTGAAGACTATTGAAGAAGATTCGTTTCTCGGCCGTTACAGCATAGAGCCGCTCCATTCGGGCTATGGTGTAATGATAGGAAACAGCCTGAGAAGAGTCCTTCTGTCGTCCATTCCGGGCGCCGCACCGATTGCGGTTCGCATCGAAGGCGTCCCACACGAGTTCTCGGTCATCGAGGGTGTTGTTGAGGACGTTGTTCAGATCATTCTCAACCTCAAGAAGCTCGTTGTGGCAATGGATGGTGATGAGATAAGGACGCTCACTCTTGATGTTTCCGGGGAAAGGGTGGTAACTGCCGCCGACATCATTCCTGATGCCGGTCTTACCATCATCAACCCTGAATTGCACATTGCCGAGCTTTCTTCTTCAAAGTCAACCCTGAGAATGGACATCCTTGTTGCCAAGGGCAGGGGTTATATGCCAACAGAAAAGAACAAGCGCCCTGACTATCCTATTGGTACAATATGGATGGACGCCATGTTCACGCCTGTCAAGAACGTCAAGTTCGCAGTAGAACAGACGCTCATCGAACAGTACCTCGATTTTGAAAAATTGACACTCGACATTCTCTGCAATGGTGCTGTGCCGCCAAAAGAGGCCCTTGACAATGCCCTGCAGATTCTCTCCGAGTATTACATGGCAATAGGCAATCCTGAGCTCCTCCGCAAGAAAGAGACCTCCTTGGAGGAAACCCTTGAGGAGAAACTCGCCCTGCTTGTTGAAAATGTACTCCCTGGTCTTTCACCAAAAGTCCAGCACCTTCTTGTATACGCAGACATCAAGACAATGCGTGATCTGCTCATGAAAACCAGGTCCGAACTTGTCCAGCACCACAATATAACCAACAAGGCAATCACAGAACTTGCAAAAGCTTTGGAAGAGTCTCCGGAATATACAACCTTCTCTCAGTTTAACTTCCCGTTCCTTAAGGAAGAAGGCAAGCCTGAAGCAGAAGAGGCGCCCAAAGAGGCCGCCCCGAAAGCAAAGGCTGTCCAGGCAGAAAAAGAACCTGAAATTATCGAGCCTGAAGAGACTGTTGAAGAAGACGAGGAAGTGGTAGAGGTTGCCCCGATTATTGAGGAACCAAAACCAGCCAAGGTCCAAAAGGTAAAAGTCGAGAAAGAACAGCCAAAACCAGAGCCGGCACAGGTTAAGAAAGAAGAACCAAAACAGGACATCACAAAGGGTTTTTCGATACAGGACATTTCACTTTCAAAGAGCACCATGACTTTCCTCCAGCAAAACAAGATCACAGACCTGACTTCGCTCCTGTCATTGTCCAAGTCGCAGATTGAGGGCATGCAGGGATTCAAACCCAAGATGATCCAGGAAATCGAGAAAAATCTTGACAAGGTGGGACTTGTTCTTGCCCAGGACCAGATGTTTGGCAATCTTTCCCCTCAGGAAAGGGAGAAGGCCGTATGGTCAATGAGCATTGATGATCTTGTCAAAGAAATACCTTCAATAACAAAAGCTGAAATGAAGTCAATGAATGGTGCTGGAATAGCAGCTGCCGGAAAACTCCTCGAGCTTGGCAAAAAAGGAATGAAAGGCTCGCTGAAGTTTTCAACCAAAACAATAGAAGACATCGAAAAGAGGCTTACAAAGTGGGGCCTCACTCTGAAGGAGTAGTATAATGAGACACCGCAACGCCCAGAGAAAGCTTAATGTTTGGAGCTCTTACAGAAAGATGCTTCTCAGAAACCTTGGGACTTCCCTCGTCCTGAACGGCAAGATCGTCACCACCGAAGCCAGGGCCAAGGAATTAAGGCGCCAGATTGACTGGATCATGACGCGCGCCAAGGACCAGACACTTGAGGCCAAACGTGACGTGTATGCCTTCTTTACCAGCAAGGAAGCTGCAAAGCGCTGCATCGATGAGGCACCAAAGAAATTTGGAGACAAGACCGGCGGGTATACCAGGCAGTTCAAGCTTGGAGAACGCAGGGGGGATTGCGCCAAGTTGGTCCTGGTCAAACTGGACTATGAGTAATAAAGGTTTGCGCATCCTCGACTTCGAGGGCGTGACCTTCAGCTACCAAAACCAAAGTGCACCCGCAATCAAAGGGTGCACTTTTAATATAAGGGAAGGTGAGTTTGTAAGCCTTGTTGGGCACAACTCTTCCGGCAAGTCCACCATTGCAAAACTTTCGAACGGTTTGCTCCAGCCAAAGGAAGGCCAGGTCTCTATTTATGGAATACCAACAGCCGACCCGGAAAGACTTGTGGAAATAAGGGCAAATGTGGGCCTTGTCTTCCAGAACCCGGACAACCAGACCGTTGCCTCCCTTGTTGAGGATGACGTTGCTTTTGGCCCGGAAAACCTCAATCTTCCACCTGAAGAGATCAGAAGAAGGGTTGATGAGGCCCTATCGATCGTTGGCCTTTCTCACCTGCTGAAACATCCGGTACACCACCTTTCTGGTGGCCAGAAACAGCTTGTTGCGATTGCAGGCATCCTGGCTATAAGGCCAAAATTGCTGATCCTTGACGAAGCAACATCGCTTATTGATCCAAAGGGTAGGAAACAGGTGCTTGAGAAAATCAAGCAATTGCACAAAGATGGCTATGCAATCGTCATGATCACACACAGAATGGAAGAGGTGCTCCTCTCGGAGAGATCAATTGCCCTTGAAAAAGGCAGCATGATTTTTGATGGCAAACCGGAAGACCTCTTTTCCGACGCGCTCCTTCTTGCACGAGCCGGACTTGAAAGACCACCCCTTGTACAACTTGTTGAAAGCCTGTCTGACAATGGTGTAGAGGTCCCGTTTCCAAAAGATGAAAAAGAGCTTGTGGAGGCCCTGTGCCAATTGAAGTAAAAAACATAAGCTACATATACGATCAGGGCATGCCGTTCGAAAAAAAGGCCCTGGATGATGTCAGCATTACAATAAAAAATGCCAGCATCACTGGAATAATTGGCTCGACTGGTTCTGGAAAAAGTACTCTCATCCAGCATTTTAACGCTTTGCTTGTCCCGACCACTGGAGAAGTGGTGGTTGATGGTACTGAAACAAAAAAATGGGACAAGAAGGCCCTGAGAAGAAAAGTAGGCCTTGTTTTCCAGTATCCTGAGGCCCAGCTTTTTGGGGAAACCGTTTTTGCAGATGTTGCCTTTGGCCCGCAAAAACAGGGACTGAAACCTGACGAGGTTGAAGAGAGAATAGTGAATGCGCTCAAATTGGTGGGGCTTGATCCTTTATCATATAGAAACCGTTCACCGTTCAAACTTTCTGGTGGCGAAAAAAGAAAAGTTGCAATAGCAGGTGTTCTGGCGTGCCATCCTGAAATAATCGTTCTTGACGAGCCAACAGCCGGCCTTGATCCAGTTTCCAGAAAGGCTTTCCTCGAGCTTGTTGTCGGATTTAAAAAAGAAGGTCACACCCTTGTAATGGTTTCGCATGACATGGACGAGGTGGCTGGCATTGCACAGAATGTCATTATCATGGGCAGCTCGAGGGTCATCTTTGAAGGTCCAACAGATGAGGCTTTTTCGCAACCAGACTTGTTGAGGTCTGCCGGTCTTGATGTTCCAGCGCTTTCCTCAGTGGCCCACAAGTTGAGAAATGCAGGGTTTTCTCTCCCAAGAAAAACATTCAATGCACAGGAGCTGGCCAAAGCAATTGCTGGCCAGTTGAACAGACAATGAGCCTGGCAAATTTTGTAACAATTGGGCAGTTTGTTCCGCTTGATACTCCGATACACAGGCTTGATCCAAGAGTCAAGCTCATGCTGTCACTTGTTCTTCTTGTTTTCATATTTATTGTTGGAAAACTTTTGCCTTTGCTGGCGCTTTTTGTTCTCGCCATGGTTTGTGCGGCACTGGCAAGGGTGCCCTTCATGCATCTTGTCAGGGGCATGAGGCCAATACTGATTCTCATCGTACTTACTGTTGTCATTCAGCTGTTTTCCACTAGTGGCGAGCCACTCGTGAGTTTCTGGGGTCTGACAATCACCAAAGAGGGCATATTTGTGTCACTTTTTGTCGTCCTCAGGCTCATTCTGCTTGTTTCGATTTCGGTAATACTCACCTATGCGACATCACCGCTTGATTTGACTTTTGCCCTGGAGAGCTTCATGTTGCCACTCAAACGGATCGGTTTTCCGGCCTCGGAGATTGCCCTAATGATGAGCATCGCATTGAGGTTTATTCCAACACTCCTTGAGGAAACTGACAAAATCATAAAAGCGCAAACATCCAGAGGGGCCGATTTCTCCTCAGGGGGCATAGTTGCCAGGGCAAAATCGTTCATTCCTGTCCTTATCCCGCTTTTTGTTTCGGCCTTCAGAAGGGCCGATGAGCTGGCTGATGCTATGGAATCAAGGTGCTTTATAACTGGCGAGAAAAGATCAAGACTCCATATTCCAAAACTTGGCTTGAACGATTTTGTGGCAGTCACATCATGTGTTGTCGTGATGGCTGGCGTTTATGTCTGGTCAATCCTTTAACTACATAGCAGTCATCAGCTACGATGGCTCCGCATTTTTCGGTTGGCAGAGACAGCCAGGCCTTCCGACCATCCAGGGAACAATAGAAGACTCCATTTTTGAGGCACTTGATGAAGAAACCTATGTTTATGCCTCATCAAGAACTGACAAGGGCGTCCATGCGCTTGGTCAGGTCATTTCATTCAAACTCCCGAAGAAGTTCAACCTGGCTGGAATGAAGAGTCTTCTGGATTCCCAGCTTCCGCCAACCATAAGAATAAGGTCGCTTGATTATGCCCCTGAGAATTTTATTGCCAGGTTTGAAAGCAGAAAAAAGGTTTATTCATACATTGCCCATCTTGGCCCTTCCCCTTCCCCTTTTGTCCATAATGGCTCCTGGGTCATTGATGACGTCAGAATGAACATTGGTGATCTGGAAAAGGCTTTTAGCGGTTTTGTCGGGACGCACAATTTTGTCTGTTTTGGCAAATCTGACGAAGACAAACCGAACAAAGACACCCACTGCACTCTGGAACTGGCCCAGATTGAAAAGAAGGGTAAGTATCTGATATTTCTAGTAAAGGGTGACCGGTTCCTCCACAATATGGTGAGGCGCATGGTTTCGTTTGCCGTATTTTGCGGACAGGGCAAGGAAAAACCTGAGAGGCTGGAAAGGATTTTTGCAGGAGAATTGTGCCTTTCCTGTGCCTATCCCGCCCCGCCCCAGGGGCTGTATCTTGTGAAGGTGGAATATAATCATGAAAAAGGTGTATAATATATAAAGATGAACGACATGGTGCTCCTCTTGAGGTTGGGTTTTGAAGTCCTGATTGCACTCCTGGTGCTTGGAACGGCCATTTTTGCCTTTCTCCATGCGAGAAGGGGGGAAGATGTGGCCTCGATCACTTTCGGTTTTTCCTGTCTGGCCCTTTTTGTCTCCCAGGTGGTACTGATCTCCATAATCACCAGAACAGGGCTTCCATCGTCACTTCCATCAAATTATGTGCTTGTCTATCTCCTGTGGTATCTTGCCGCAAACTATCTTCTTTTTGGGCTTGGAACCTTTGCTTCCATCTTCATGAACGGGAAAATATATGTCACAATTGCCGTCCCAGTCATTGTCTTGCTTGCTATACTTCTTGGCATAGGTTTTGCCGAGGGGATGATACCCGGTCTGCCAAGGTTCGAGAGCAACGGTTCATGGCTTTGGGCAATCTCTGGTGTTATGTTTTTTGCGAGCTTTCTTATGTATTTACTCTTCTGGATACAGAGAAAAGACCCATACAGGGCAAAAATGTCAGCAGCATTTCTTTTGCTTTCAATTTGTCTCTTTCTTCTAATGAACGTACAAACGGGTACATGGATGTGGTATGTGGCACAGTCGTTGAGATTGCTGGGTTTTGCCGTGATATTTTTTGAGGTGCAGACCAGCTACGCATGAAGAAGCAATTAGTCTTCTTCTTGACATTATTTGTTGTTGTTTTCCAGGCTGGTTTCTGCTTTTCGGCAAGCGCACCCCAGAAACCAAAAACCCCATTTGAAGAGCTTTCATCAATTGGTGCCATTCCACCTACCATCCATCTCTCGTCAAATTATGATCAACCAGCTACCATCGCCGAAAGTGCTTATCTTGTGACCTCTGTTCTTGACTGGGCAGAGCAGTACAGGATCTCGGCCACCGAATCTTTCTGGATGCGCATCTGGTTCAGGATGGAAAGTTTTTTGCACCGCATCAGGTTTGATTTTGAAGAGTTGAGCGAGATAGCTTCTATCAAAGGTTTTGAAAAACTGTCAAATTCAAAGCGGTGGGGGATCAGCTTTGAAATTGCTGACCTTGACAAGCCTGTCACTGGCTGGCAGGTACTTGAAATGGAGAGCTTTGGCCTTTCCGAGGCCCTTTTGTCAAATGGCATACAGAGGACGCTTCGCGAGGAGGTGGATTCATTGCTTTCCCAGATAGCTTCTATAAAGGTCGAGATGGCACAGAAGTTTGCAGACCTGAAAATTGAAAAGGAGAGAACCAGCATTGAGAACGAGGTTCCCCTGGCATATTTCCTGTTTGCTCTCCAGCACGACCTTCTTCCGGAAACTGAAAATCCGGAACCTTCCATGCTTGAGCAGAACCTGACCAAGGGACAGCTCCTCGAATTTGCCGTGAAAGCAAAAAAATACCTTCAGGGAATGGTTGACGACATTTCAGGCAAATAAAAAAAGCCCCGGAAACCCGGGGCTTTTTTGTTATGGAAGAAATTTGCCTAGGCCACTACCCTGACTTTGTTGGCTTTCAGACATTTCGCGCAGACTTTCATTCTTACTACCGAAGTGCCTTTCTGGACCCTAACGCTGTGGAGGTTTGGGAACCAGCGCCTTTTGGCTCTGATGTGGGAATGGCTTATGGTGTGGCCGGTGATCGGGCCTTTTCCGCATACTTCACAAACTCTGGACATGTTTCGACCTCCTTGAATACGAATGTCAAATTTAGCAAAAGGGGATGTACATGTAAAGGGTTAAAATGGAAAATTGGTTTTCCTTGACATGGGCGGGTTTGACTATAAAATTGTTGCTTTGTAGGAGGATTGCTATGGATACAGTATTTTTGACCGGCCTGGAGAAAAAGTGGTTCGTGGTTGATGCGGCCGGAAAACCGGTTGGCAGGGTCGCCGTAAAGGTCACACGCCTGCTCTCCGGCAAAGAAAAGCCAACCTGGAACCCGCACACCGACACTGGTGATTTCGTCATCGTTGTCAATGCTGACAAGGTGGTTGTTACCGGCAAGAAAGAAATCCAAAAGATTTATTACAATTATTCCGGATATAACGGCGGACTCTACCAGACCACTTTCGAAAAGATGATGGAGAAGCATCCGGGCAGGGTCATCGAGCACGCCGTAAAGGGAATGCTCCCACAGGGAAGGCTCGGAAGGGCAATGTACAGAAAACTGAAAGTTTACAGTGGCCCGACCCATCCCCATGCCGCACAGAACCCACAGGCAGTGAAGTTGTAGGAGGAACATGTACAGGGCAACTGGATATCGCAAAACAGCCATTGCAAGCGTTATAATGAAACCTGGCGAAGGCAAGATTGAAATCAACGGCAGGGAGTTTGAGCACTATTTCCAGACAGAATCCCACCGCAAGACAGTCCTTGCTCCGCTCGAAGCGACCGGCAAAGCAGGAAAAATGGACATCACCGTCAAGGTCATGGGTTCTGGCGTAAACAGCCAGGCCGAAGCTGTCCGCCACGGCATAGCCAGGGCACTTCTCGAGGTTGACGCCGAGTTCAGGCCAAGCCTCAAGAAGCCGGGATTTCTGAGAAGGGACGCCCGCAAAAAAGAGAGAAGGAAATACGGAATGAGGGGCGCCAGGAAGGCAAGACAGTACCGCAAACGTTAATGTCTGCTTCAATCCTCTCTACCACAAACGAAGACCAACTTATAAGCTCCCTGATGGAATATTCCATCAGGGAGCTTTCTTCATCTTGTGAACTCCTTGTGTTTGTTCCCTTTTGGGGCAGGCACAGGACTGAACATCCAAAGACCAGCCTGGTATCAAAAATAAGTACCCTTTTCAGAGATCTTGGCCATAAAGTGACCCTTGCTTGGGATCACGAGTCTTTTCCCGATCTTGGGGCCCCGGATGGCGTTAAGGGACAGGACCTGAAAAGGGACCATTTTATTTTTTCAAAGGGGATTGGTGAAAGGAAAGTTTCTGGCCCCAGAAGATGGGACACCACCAAGCCAGCATTTTTGCAGAGAATAGCGGTTGTCGAATGCGCTTATGAGGCAGAAGCCATCTTGCCAGTCATTTCGCCTGCTACCTCGGCATCCTTCCTCTTGTCAGGTTCGATAGTCTCTTTTTTGTCTCTCCTGCCGACACAGACGATAGCCAAAATACTCCTCGAGAGTACAACTTCAAATGCCGGTTCTGCGCTTGCGGAGGTTTACTCGCTCCTGTCATTCAAGACAATAGGAGCGATTTATGATGTTTCACAGATAACTGACTGGCCTGGCAGGGGGAAACCGGACAAAAAGAATTTTGAAACAGGAATATTTTCTTCAGATTGTGTTGCGGGAGACGCCTATATCTCGGAGCTGTTCGGATGGCCTTCATATGTGTCCCAGGCAGTAAGGGCATCAATGGACCTTGGGAGTGGTGAAGGCAGACTCTATAATGTGGATTTCGATGGCAGGCTCCCAAAGGGCCAGTTCCATATTAAAAGGGTGATATCAGACAAGAATACTATTTTCTACCCACTGGCAATGATTTCGAGGTATTCCCTCAAATTTAATAGGGAAAATTGCGCATCCTGCCATTTGTGCGAACATGTTTGCCCCAATGGTTCGATAAAGGTTTCTGATGGGAGGATGAGAGTCTCTGGCTCATGTGTAAGGTGCTGGGCCTGTGTTGATTCCTGCCCCAATTTTGCAATAGAGATCAGAAGGTCACCCTGAAGGTTTTTTCATAGGGATTTTCCTCAATTTCTGTTATTTCCACCGAATCAACTTCGGCATGTCGTGGCCCTATGTGCATTGCACCAATAAATCCCTGGACGCCCAATTTGTCCCCCTGGATTTCTATTTCAACGCTCCCGTCAATCCTGTTTCTTGCATGACCGACCAGGCCGTATTTCTCGGCATTGGTTATGGCAAAATGGCGAAAACCTACACCCTGTACCTTACCCCTTATTCTCAGTCTTACCCTTGGCATCCAGTTCGCTCCTGAAAATCGCGCCAAGCATTCCGTTGACAAATCTTCCAGATTCGTCCCCGCCGAACTTCTTTGCAAGCCTGACTGCCTGGTCAATGACAACAGACGGCGGGGAATCTTTTAGAAAAAGCAGTTCATATACGGCAATCTGGAGTATGCTCCTGTCAACAAGCCACAATCTCCCCAGGTCCCAGTTTTCCAGGTGTCTTGAGATGATTTTTTCTATCTCTGTCCTGGATTTCAGTATCCCAAGGAAAAGTGTTTTTGCAAAAGAGGCGACTTCGGAATCAGGCTCTGATGATTCAAGCACCAGAAACCCCTGCTCCCTTTCGTCTTCCGGGAAGTAGGATGAAGCAAAAAGCATTTGTAATGCAAGCTCTCTTCCTTGTCGCCTTTGCATCTGGGTTACTTGTTTGCTCTTTCCATGTAAAGGCCGGTTCTTGTGTCGATCCTGATGATCTCACCCTGTTCGATAAAGAGCGGGACTTGCACTACATATCCGGATTCAACCTTTGCCGGCTTGAACGTATTTTGGGCCGTGTCACCCTTGAAGCCAGGCTCGGTTTCGATTATTTCCATTTCAACAAAGGTTGGAAGATCAACTGTTACAGGCTTTCCCTTGAAGTATGCGACCTCAATGATCATGTTTTCCTTGAGGTAATTGACGGCATCTCCGAGGTCGTCCTCGCTAAGTGAAATCTGGTCATAATTTTCCTGGTCCATGAAGAAAAATTCGTCGCCTGACCTGTAGAGGTACTGCATTTTTCTAAAATCAAGAAATGCCAGCTTGAATTTGTCTTCCGGCCTGAAAGTGCGCTCAACCTGGGAGCCGTTTTCCAGGTTCTTGATTTTTACCCTTACAAATGCGGTGCCTTTTCCTGGCTTTATGTGCTCGAACTTGACGCACATCCAGAGGCCGTCTTCCATCTCAAAAGTTTTTCCTATCCTTAGATCGTTTGCGGTGATCATTATTCCTCCTTGAAGCGTTAAGAGTATAAAGACAAGCAAATACCGTGTCAACGAACCCCCTTTCCTGTTGACAATCAGGGCACACAAAGAGTATCAATGTGATGGATGATCAATTTCCCGATTGGAGAGCCGTTTCTTGACAGATTGCCAGTCAATATGGCCAGTATTGATGCAATATTTTCTGATTATGACGGGCAGAATGTACTCCAGGTTGATATTACTGATTTGGGAAGGTTTGTTTTTATCGGATCAAAAGAAGGACTGGATTACTCCTATAACGCCACCGGACATGCGGGCCATCTCGCAGGTGAAAAATATTTTATTGTCCTTGATGCAATCAAGTCCAGACCTTCGCGCATGACTTTTGCGCCACTTGATTCGAACCTGAAGCGACTGTACGAATTCTTTTTCAGGTGTAATCCGAAATTTGTTGGCCTTTCCACAAACTATGTTTCTTTCTGGCGGCTTGCAGAAACATTCAGGGAAAACGGAAATACATGCATTGTTTCAATCAACACGAATGAAATGACCATGTGGACAATATTTAGCGCCGGAATAATGACCGGCGGCTGGTTGTGTAGGGATGGCATTTATCCTTCCGAGCTGCTTACAAACCAGAAAATCCTTGAATCATCGGTGAAAATGGTTGGTGATATAGATGTTTATGAAAGCAGACAAACATCAGTCTTCGAGATCACAATAAAGACCACGCTGAGAAGGACAAAAGATTTTATTGATATATTCAATTCCGAATCACTTGTTGGCCAGCGTGCCAAATGGCTGCATGGTGAATCTGTTGCTGATATCGCAATGCTTGTTGATGGTGATAGGATGGTTTCTGATATAGCCATGGCCATTAATGAACCTGTTGACAAGGTCCTGAATACACTAAGGTTTCTGGCAGAGCAGGGTCTTGTAGAGAGGTCCCAATGATCAACATTTTGCGAAAACTGACTGGTCTGTCTGGCAAAAATGGATTTTGCTCCCAGTTGAACGTGTCACTTCCAACAAAAGGCATGCATCACATGCTGGGAGCAAAGAGGGCAAAACCAGTACTTTACCAGCTTGGAAGGAGTATCGGTAGGGAGCTTGGCACAATCCTCGAAAGAGATTATGGCATAAGGAAAGCCAACGGAACAGACATTTTACTTGTAAATATTGAAAAGATGGGCCAGCTATTTTTTGGGTGCAGGATATCTACACCCAAAAATTCAGGACAAATTACCACCCTCAGAATATTTGATTCACCAGGATGTGCCGGTATCTCACAGATGCCGGAGCCATGCTGTGATTATGTTGCCGGTGTAATAGCATCCTTCTCGGCTTACCAGCTTGGCGGCACCCCTGTTTCGTGTATCGAGATTTCATGCAGGGGAAGTGATCCAACACTCCCCTGTTGCGAATTTGAGCTCCTCATAGGAACCCTAAAATAAAGGTTTGATGGTGCCATCTTTGGCATCAATCCCGATACCAAAATCGGTCTTTCTGTCTGGGCAATCTTTTGGTGGTTCCTGTATCCACTTGGCGTTTTCCTTTGCGTGTTTTGCGATGTAGGTGTCATTTCCACCAATTTCCAGGAAAATCCCGATGTTTATCATGGTATCTCTGGTTATTCCGCCATTACATGGCATTGGCCCACCATATTGCCCGAGGGACGGTGTTGCGCCAATGTCATAGATGTCGTCACCACCAATGTTTGCAAGGATACCTATTCCATTGTTGTTTCCGCAACCGGCGACAAGCCCTGCATAAACTTTTTTACCACCCTCCATTCTGAAACAGTTATAAGTGTCATTGCCACCCAGGTCCACATTGATTCCCACCGATGTATCGTGGCCAACACCTATTGAGGTGGCCATTGTCGCCTGGTATGTATCATTTCCTCCCCTTTCCTGGAAATATGCCAGGCCAAAGTGGGCACACGAACCCTGAACGTACCAGGTTCCCTTGTAATTGTCGTTTCCCGCATAGTCCGACAGGATTCCCATTCCGTGCCAGTATGCGACGCCTTGCCCAAAAACTCCGCAAGAATAGAAATCATCGCCTCCCATGTCCTGAAGGATGCCAACACCGCCGGACATTGAATGCCCATTATCAAATTCTGCCCTGAGGCCGTATCCTGCGCCCTGGCACATTGAAGTGTTGTGCTCCTTGCTCTGTGCCGAGGGGTTAATTATGTCTGTGTCGTTGGCGATATAAGTATCATTTCCGCCCTTGTCCTGAAGGAGGCCGATTCCTTGTGTGAATCCGAATCCCTGCGAGGCAAAATATGATTCGTAAACGTCGGTTCCTTCCTGGTCCTGCAATATTCCAAGTCCAAATTCTGCCGCACCCTGTGAAAGGTTAATCGAGCTGTAGTGGTCGTTGCCTTTTTTGTCTACAAGTACCCCAACGCCAAAACTTGCCGCACCTTGGGAGCATTCAATGGCATTGTAGTTATCATCACCTTCAGCATCATATAGACATGCAAAGCCGAACCTGCCAGAGCCCATACAGTTGTGGAAATTGTAGTCCGTTTTATAAATGTCGTTGCCTGACAGGTCTATTGCCACTGAAACAGGATTTTCAAGGCCGTTGTTGCCTGCCACCCAGCCTGTGTAGGTGTCATTTCCACCAGCATCAAGCAAAAGGAGTTGCTTCTGGCAATCGTGCTGGTCATCGCCCTCGCCAGAGATTGTTATTCTCCCGAGTGGGGTGTCGACCTCGAAAGGCGATGGTTTTTCTTTGTCCAGAAGCGCTACTGTCGAGTCAACTGCAAGCGACATTTGCGCTGCACCATAATACATAAAGGATGCATCGAATGCCAGTCCTGCATCGTAGGCCTCGATTGGCCACCCCTTTGTTTCACCGAGAATGATTGGTGTCTGGGCGAAGATGGTCTCCAGTTGCCCCGGCTTGATGTTTCTGATGGCCAGATTGCGGTACTCCTCTGCCTGTCTGGCATAGCCAATGAATTCTGCAAGCTGTTTTTGCCAGGCTGGAGACAATGAATCGCATTGTTTTTTGAGCTCCTCCCTGGATTTTGCCGAAAGCCTCCAGCCTCTGCTCTGGTAAAGCTCCTCCAGCGAAGATAAAAGGGGCTCTTTTTCGTTTATTTCCGGAACGGGGCCCATTGGCCATCTTGCCACCTCGTGGGCGGAACGCCTTGCTGCCATCACGACCAGGTCTCTGATGTTCTGGCAAGATTCAAACCTAGAGAGTGTGGAATTTGCCTCTCTTGGCAATTCAAGCGATTTTGAATGCAGTTGGTCAAACCATGGAAAACGAAATGGGTCCTGCTGAAAGTCCTGTATTTGCCTGAGATCCCACGAAACCTGGCTTGCAGTCAGCCCAAGCGAGGAGATGGCCTCATCCAGCCGGTTTGGTTCTGTAGCAGCAATGACAGTCATTGGCTGAAAAACCATAATTACGGCAAGAACAAATGTAACAAATTTCATATTTTGCCTCCTGTGCTGGCTGGTATTGTAAAAATTAGATTCTTCCAAAAGCTTTCAGGACAAATACCGCATCAACTGTCACAAATTCGTTCCCTGTCTTGCTGCTTGTTCCACCAAAATTAATAAGTGAGCTCCCACTCTTGTTTTTGTCTTGGGGGCAGGTGATATATGAGTAGTATTTTATTTCTGCCGGGAATGAGCTGTCAGGCAGGCGTTTTGATTCAAGCAGATCAAGTGCTTCTGTGCATCTTGCATCACTTGTTTGGTCGGCCTCTGCAAGGCATATCAGGCAGGCGAGAATATTGTAGTGCCAATAGGACGGGTAGCAGATCTTTGTGAATCTTGGGTTAATTATGCTTCCATCCGATACTTTTTTGAAGAGCTTTCTTTTGAGAAATATCTCAGATGTTCTTTTGGCGGCCTCGAAAGCTTTTTTGTCTCCGGTTGCCTTTGAATAGGCAAACAGTGCTCTCATTGGGATGAGCGATTCGTGGAAAGACGAATTTTTTGCCCCTGGTTCCTTGTCGCAGTTCCAGCCGCCGTCTGGCCATTGCCAGGAGAGCATCCTTTTTACGAGTGTTTCAATCCTCTCATCGGCGATACCAAGCGTTATAAGTGAGTAAACGGCATTGGCTTCCTGAGAACAGCACCTTCTGGTAAGGCCATTTATGACCCTTATAGCGTTTTTCTCATGGTGTTCGCCAAGGAGCCACTCCAGCTCGTGCTCCATCATTGGAACCAGTTCTTTGTCACCCTTTGGGTATCCGAGGTCTGCAAGCAATGACAGCACCCAATGGTCTCCAAGCCATTTGTCATAGGCCCCCCTTGGAATGTGCCCGTTTTTTGGCTTCTCGGAGAGCATTGTTTTCACAAGAGGGGAGTTTTTCACTTCCAGACTTGCAGATGTTACTTTTTTGGAGTCTCTTGGTTCACCCAGTATGTTGACAAGGGTTTTGTATCTGATTGATGGTTCTTCCGAGACCAACAGTTTTTGCGTGATCTTGTCCATTTTTACCTCAGTATTGGCAATTCGCCATCTTCTGCATCCAGGCCTATTCCAATTACTACCTCTGGCCTGTCATCATTTTTTCTGACCCAGTTACTATTATGTTTGCAAAAGTCTTTTCCGTAGGTGTCTTCTCCGCCTATGTCAATGAACAGCCCAAGGCACAGCATGTCATTTCTGATGGTGTCTGGCGCAAGCGGTGCGGCGATGTTTGCATAGCCATACATATTGTCACTCTTTGCGTCGTAAACGTCATTCCCGCCGATGTTGAAGAAAAATCCCATTCCGGTTTCATTTCCACAACCAATCATCAGGCCACCATATTGTTTTATCTTGTCGTCTTTGGGGTCTGTCATGTAGCAAGTGTATTTGTCGTCTCCACCTTCATCAATGTGGTAGGATGTGGAGAAATCATGTCCCACGCCCAGCGAGGTTGCCTGCTTTGCTGTATAGCTGTCATTGCCCTCGGTGTCCCTAAAGACTGCTATGGCAAAGTGTGCCGTTGCGCCTTGAACATACCATAGCCCCTCGTATGTGTCGTTGCCTTTGGTATCAGTGAAAATCCCCACACCAAACCAGTATCCAACACCCTGGCCAAAAACGCCGCATTTGTATGTGTCATCGCCCTCACCGTCCACCAGTACGCCACACCCACCTGACATTGAATGGCCGTCTGTTATGTCGGCCCTCCTGCCATTTCCGCAGCCTTGCGACATGCTTGTGTTGTGGGACGGGTTTTGTGCAGATGGATGGATGATATTTTCATCGTCTGAAATGTAGGTGTCGTTTCCGGACCTGTCATACGAGAGGCCTAACCCCATTGTCGCCCCATAGCCCTGGCCACCAAAGAAGCATTTTCTGACATCGCCACCATCGTACTCGATCATGGCCCCAATGCCGAAACAGCCTGCACCTTGGGAGAAGTCGACCGATGAATATGTGTCATTTCCTGTGTAGTCATACAGCATGCCGATGCCGAAGACACCTGCTCCCTGGCAGTTATTTGCGGCCTCGTATGTGTCGTTTCCCCAGAGGTCGGCCAGGATTCCACAACCAAGAACACCTGCGCCCTGGTTTGGGGAGTGGCCATAAGGGTCTTTGTAGGTGTCATTGCCACTCACATCGATCACAACCGATGCGCAATTGTAGAGGGACGATGTTGCGCCAAATGTGCCTTCATAGGTGTCATTGCCACCAACATCAACAACCAGAAGATGGTTGTCACCACTGTAAAGGTCATCACTCCTTGATCCATTGAGCATTATGTCGCCAAATGGCGTTGGGAAAACATTTTTCCCCTCTGGGAGTGACACACCGCCGCCGAAGGCGCCCTTGAGTTTTTGTGTGGAGAAAACAATCCTGCAACAGGCATACATTGTCTGTTTCATGTCAAACCGCTTGCCCAACCTGTATGTGAAGTCTCCGGTGTCTTCGTCACCAGCATTGGCTACGAGCAGTTTTCTGAAGGTTTCTTCGGTAAGATCGCTGGCCTCAAGGGCTTTTTTGCGTTCCCTGAAGAGCCAGTCCGCACTCAGTACATATTCTGCCAGGGTTTCGGATGCTTCTTGCGTGATTTGCTTTTCATATCCAGACAATTTTGTGTCGAGTCCCTTGCCAAATTGCCAGCCCATGTTCTGGTAGACTTTTTTTATAGAGTTGTAGAATGGTTTTTCTTTGGCCATCTCCAGGGGCGGAAGGTAATCTTCCATAAGGGCAGCAACCGACCCGCATGTTCTGGAAGTGCCGTAGAAGAAGATGTAATTGAATTCTTTGCTGATGTTTGTTGCGAAGATTGGTATTCTGTCCGTGATTTGTTTTGCAATTTTGGGTACTCTCAACGGGTTTGCCCAGATTTCATTGAACCATTGCAACCTGAATGGATCGGCATCATCTATTCTGGAAAGTTTTGAAGCCTCCCATGAAATGTTTTCGTAGGAAAGCCCTGCTGCTTCCAGTGCGACCTTGAAGGCGTCAGTCTTTATGGTTTTGCAATATCCAGAGCCACTCCAGAAACCTGAAACAACAAAACAACAAACAAAAATGACAACAAATTTCTTCATCACATGCCCCCTTGTTGTGATAAACAATTCTACCCGAACAATCTTGACTCGATAAAAGAAGCCGTTCCTATGAGGATTGTTCCCGTCTGGGAAAGTATGGCCTGGAGAGTTTTTGCGAAATGACTGCCCCTGTCCAGGTTGTTGGTGCCTATGAAATAGAAAAGGGTGAATGAAAGACAGAAGAAGAATACTGCCATAATTATGAATTTCCATGAAACCGACACCAGTCCCGAGTATATTTCGGAGAGCAGTGACACCGCGACAACCATTATTGCAAAAGAGAAGCCTATATACCACAACGAAACAAGCCTTTCAGGCAAGGTTATAAACCTTGGCGAGAAAAACGGTGAGACAAGCAATATTGTTCCGGCGAAGAGCAGGAGAACCACAAAAAGTCCAAGTTTCATCAGTCTGTTTGGTGGAGAGTTTGTCCTTACAAGACCGTATTGCCTTGACAGAGCCACCAACAACAATGGCAGCATCCACAAGTATCCTAGATAGTCGGCTATATTTGGAGGCCTTGCCATGTCCACCATGAACCCGAACCTGACAGCTACCGATAAAAAATGTCCAATGACCCACGCGCCCATAGAAAGCATTACAAATCTCCATATTTTTCTTTTGTAATCACCAGGGTCAAATGTATTGAATGCCTGGTATGAGAAAAGAAAGGCAAGCGAAGCGTTGACAAGCGTTATGAATGCTGTAGGAAATTCTGTCCACCTAAGGTCGTTCGGAACAAATTCTGCCATCATGCCGGGTAGGACATTCAAAAGCATTGCTTCTATTACTACAACTACGGCGACAATTATTGAGCCTGAAAGAAACGGTCTCTTTCTAAGTCTATCTGCCCCTGCTCTGCTCAATTTTTAGCTCCAGTCTGCCTTCATTCCCGGCCTGGTCTCTTCCGACGACAATAACGGTGTCACCTGAAATTGATGTTACAATATGGATTATCGAGTCAAATTCCACCCCAGGGAAAACATCCTTCTGTGGTATGGCCAGACCATTCACAAGGAGTGTGCAATTGTGTTCCAGTCTTCCGCTTATGACAACCTTGGTTTCGCCAATGACTCTGGTGGCCTTAAGTTGTGAGAGATCGGGTGGGATTGAATCTTTTATGACGCTTATCGAAGCAGAATTTGTTCCGCCATCGGGTGATTGCGCAAAGATGGTCAGGTTGTTTGTCCCTTCGTCGAGTGTGGCAACAAATTCAAACCCGCCATTTTCCGCAGGCTCTACGGTCTGGTTTTGGAACTGGACGATTTTTGCATTTTTGCAGGTCCCCCTTATCCTGACGCTTTCCTTGTTGGTCAAAGATACGGTGCTGCTTATTGCAATTTCAGGTTTTGTGGAGTTTGGTCTTGACCTGTAGACAACAACAGTCCGGGAGGCTGTCTTTTTCTGCTCGCTCCTCGCCATTACAACGATTGAGTTTCTTCCAAAATCGAGTGGCACAGTTATTGAAAAAAAACCTTTTTCAACACTGGTTGTTCTTGATCCGACAGACACATATTCGGTGTCTGAATGGCCCGAAATAATTATGTTTCCAGATTCTGTTTGTGTGCCATCGGGTGGACTTGTTATTGTAAGCTGGGCCTGTGGCATGGGTCTGTGTTTTGTAAAGACAAGTGTTTTGGTGATTATTTTGCCGTTCCTGTCTTTTGAGATGAACTCCAGCCTGTTTTCTCCTTCTGCTGGCTGAAAGTCAATCTTGAATTGTTCTTGTGAAAGCTGGACTGGTTTTCCATTCAGAGTCAGCAGGACCGATCCTTTGGCCATGCCTTCAATTGTGACTTTCTCGCCCGTTATTGCTGCGCCATCCTGCGGGTTCGTGATTGCCAACTGGTGGTCACTTTTTTCAAGTCTTTCAATTTCAATTTGCTGTTCTGCATATCTTCCTGCCGGATCGATTGACTTAATGGTATATTTTATCTTGCCAATGGGGAGTTTGATCTCTATTTCAAAAGTTCCTTCAACAGAGGATTTGGCAACCTCCTGGCCGTCAAGAAGGATTATGTTTAGAGGATTTGTCTTGCCAAGGACAGTTTCTTTCTCTTCAGATGTTGTCTTCTCGTAGAACAGTTTCAGATCGGGGGCATCCATCCTGGTGTTCCAGGCATCGGATTCGTCTATGACTGATTTTTCGATTTTGAAGTGGTTTGACGGGTCAATTCTTGCCTGTCCAAGAGGGGGTATTCTTGTGGTCATATTGCCTATTGTTACTGTTGCGTCGCTGCCCGAGTTCGGTACCCTGACAAGAAAATTGCCCATTCCATCGCCATTTACCCTCATGGTGCCTTTTGTTGCCGAGGCCACAAAACCTGGTGCAATTATATCGTATATGGAGCCTGTTTCTCCGGTATTGACATAAATGCTTCCATAACCTTTCATAAGCCATCTTGCCGAGCGAATGCCCATCATGGGGTTTATGTACAGAGAAATGATCTCAAGCTCTGTATTTTCGCCAATTCTTAATAGTGAGCCGTCATCCAGCCTCACTTCTGCCCATGAACCTGACGCAGTCCTTATCCTGAAGCTGGTTGAGAGCTCGTCACCCTGTTTTGCACCTTCCCAGGATTCACTTGACGGATTGAATATCGTTACCTCTCCGCTGGTCCTGAAGACATAGCTTTTTATCTGGCCAGAATTTGGTGCCAAAAATAAAACAAAACCAAATATGGCTATCAAAACGAAAATAACCCAGATATAAGTCAAAAGGCGTTTTTTCTGGTTTCCCTCGAATTCGGTATCTTTTGTCATTCGCTGGTATTATAGCCATTTGAAAGCGGTTGTCTATTGGCAAAACAACATATTGACAAAAATTTTGTTGATAAATTAATCTTCACTTGCTACCATGTGAATCATGAACTGGAGTAATTTGGACGAAAAAACGCAGCGGATATTTTATCTGGCGCAGGATGAAGCCTACGAGCTAGGAAATGACTATCTTGGCACGGAACACCTTCTTCTTGGCCTGATCCGTGAAAACACAAGTTTTGCAATGCAGACCCTCAGAGAACTTGAGGTTGATTTTCAGGGGCTTCGCGATCGCATAGTGTCACTGGTAAGGGGTGTAAGGAATTCGGCCATCGGCCCTGTCCAGAAAAGCCACATAGTACTTTCGGAAAGGGCAAAGAGGGCACTCGATCTGGCAGAGAAGGAGATGAAGGCCCAGAACAGCACAAAGCTCACACCGGAACATCTCCTCATAGGCATCCTTTCAGAGGCCGAAGGGCTTGCCGCCAGAATCCTTCGCGACATGGACATTGACCTGGACCGTTTCAGGTCTGCAATTGATGAATCTGTGGAAGAACATGGACGTGATGGACATGAGAAAAAAGGAAAGAAATCTCTTGTAGAGCAATTTTCAAGGGACTTGACCGCGCTTGCCAGAAAGGGCAAACTTGACCCGACAGTAGGCAGGGCAGTTGAGATACAGAGGATCACGCAAATCCTTTCACGCAGGACAAAAAATAATCCTGTTCTTGTCGGTGATCCCGGGGTCGGGAAAACTGCCATAGTTGAAGGACTTGCGCAACGCATTGTTGATGGTGAGGTCCCGGAAACGTTAAGGGACAAAAGGGTTTTGGCGCTCGACCTTGCCGCTGTCATTGCCGGAACAAAATATAGGGGCGAGTTTGAGGAGAGACTGAAAGGGATACTTGATGAAATTGACCGTTCCCAGGGCAAGATAATTCTCTTCATAGACGAGATACACACAATCGTTGGTGCAGGTGCCGCAGAGGGTGCAATCGATGCATCGAATATCCTTAAACCAGCACTTGCAAGGGGTGAGCTCCAGTGTATCGGGGCCACGACAATGAACGAATACCGAAAATCTATTGAGAAAGATGCAGCCCTTGAAAGAAGGTTCCAGATGGTGCAGGTTGAGGAACCGACTGTCGAGGAGACTGTCAAAATCCTCATCGGGCTTGCTCCAAGATATGAAAACCACCACAAGGTGACCATCCAGCAGGCTGCACTCGAAGCCGCATCAAAACTCTCTGCACAATATATTCAGGGAAGGTTCCTTCCTGACAAGGCAATTGACCTCATAGATGAGGCATGCGCGAAAGTAAGGCTCTCGGTGATGAACCTGCCGGAAAACATCAGGGAACTTGAAACCACAAAGCGCAGTCTCAGGAAAGAAAAGCAGTCTGCAGCCGAATCCCAGGAGTTTGAAAAAGCCGCCCAGCTTCGCGACAGGGAGAGGGAGATAGAAGACCAGCTCCGTATCAAGCGCGAGGAATGGCAGAAAGATGTCGACAAGCTGAGCCTTGTTGTCACGGCAGAAGACATTGCCGATATTGTCAGCCAGTGGACCGGAATACCGACGACAAGGCTCCTCCAGCAGGAAAGAGAGAGGCTACTCACCCTGGAAAAGGTCCTTCACGAGAGGATCATTGGCCAGGACGAAGCTGTCGTTGCAGTATCAAAGGCCCTAAGAAGAGCAAGGGTTGGGCTTGCTGGAAGAAACAGGCCAATTGGATCTTTTGTATTTGTGGGTCCGAGTGGTGTTGGCAAAACGGAACTAGCCAGAGTGCTGGCAAACCACCTCTTTGGTTCCGAAAAGGCGTTGCTCAGGATAGACATGAGCGAGTACATGGAGAAGCACGCTGTGAGCAGACTAATTGGTGCGCCTCCAGGCTATGTGGGTTTTGAGGAGGGTGGCCAACTCACTGAAAAAGTCAGGAGAAAACCATTCTCTGTCGTGCTTTTCGACGAGATAGAGAAAGCCCATCCTGACGTATTCAATATTCTTTTGCAGATCATGGATGATGGCAGACTCACGGATAGCCAGGGCAGGCTTGTTGACTTCAGACATTCAATTGTCATCATGACCTCGAATATCGGCTCGCAGTGGAAGAACACAAAATCCCTCGGTTTTGCCAGTGCGGACATTGAGGAAACCAGAGAAGATGAAAAAGAGGGTGACAGGCTCGACTCTGAGATTAAAAAGGTCTTCCGCCCGGAATTCCTGGGCAGGATTGACGGAATCATAAGGTTCAAGCCACTGACCAAAGAGGAGCTTTGCCAGGTTGCTCGTCTCTTGATAAACAAACTCTCGGAAACACTCACCGATGAGGGGTTGAAAGTTGATTTGACCGACAATGCCATCAAGGCGCTGGTTGACAAATCTTATGACCAGAAACTTGGCGCAAGACCGCTTGTCAGGGCAATACAGAACATGATTGAGGACCCGATTGCAGAGAAGACCCTTGCTGGTGAATTCTCAAGTGGTGATACGATAAAAATAGACCAGAACGGCAATGGCCTTACACTTTCCAAAGCCTGATCCACTCAAATTTAAAAGCCCTCAAATCTAATGGATTTGAGGGCTTTTTGTTTTTATAGGATTATTTAGTCCAGGTATATAACAAAGCTGCATGTTTTTCCGCCCGAGCAGGCTGTCTGGACAATGTCTGCTTTCAGTGCGCGCTTCAGGGCAGATTCAAGCAGTTTTTTGACGTGCCCCTTGCAGCACTGGCAGTAGGTTGTGGAGAAAATCTCGTTTGACACCTTTGGCGTGCAGACACATTTACTCCCCCCGAAATTGACATAGACCTTGTTGCCCTTTTTTTCGACCTTCTTGCCAAAGACGTGTGAATTGTCGACAGCTTTGAAAAAACTGTCCAGGTCCTTGTTTTCCTCCGAAAGTTTTTTCATGAGCTTAAGTCTGCTTCCGGTTGTGCAGCATGCGCATTCTTCCCTGACTTTCACCCTGGTTTCCTCTGGCAGAAGTGAATCCATCCTGTCCATGGCGATCTTCATCCAGGTCGCCTTGTCGGTGGGTCTGGAGGTTTTCAGTATCTTGTTGCCACCCTCCATTATTTTGTCGAATGTTTTCTTTTCTATGCCTGCTTTTCTAAGCTCCTCATCAAGTTTGGCTATTCTTCCAAATACAGCTTTGTCCATTTGTTCCTCCTTTATATTTTTGGAATAATGCATGCACTGGTTTTGTCACCTAGAAATTTTGTAACAGGTTGTTTTATTTTTGGATTCAACAAAGAGGAGCTCACCATCCTGAATGATGTTTGTAACACCCTCTCCAAGGTTAGTTACTGAAAGCTCTCTGCCTGTTTTTGTATCACACAGAATGGCAAGCGTTGTCTGGTTTTCTCCAAATTTTGTCCGGACAAACATATCTTCAATGGAGAACATGAATTCCCTGACCGTTCTCTCTACCCTTGTTTCCCAAGCTTTGGTCCCTGATTCCGGATCGAACGCATACATGCTGAAATTTCCATGCCCAGTTGATACAACTGATATGAAAAATTCTTTTGTGGTCACCATCCCAAACGGCCTGTCAAGTTTTACCTTTGTTTTTCCGGTGAAGATGTTTCTGCAGAATATGGACAATCCTCCTGCGACATCACAATCATGGCCAAGGAAGAATATGTAATCTCCAACAAAACACGGGGTATTTCCCGTCATGCCATCAAGATTTTTTGGGGCAAGCGGGCAGTCGTTCTGGGGTGTTGCCCATAATTGTGATTTTGTTTTCAGGTCTATACACATGACATGGTTCCCCGTCCAGAACTGCAGTCCTTTGTATGTCCCAGCCATTCGCTTTAGCGGCCCGGACCCTGTGCCTGCCTTCCAGAGCAGTTGTCCGTTTCTAGAATCAAAACACTGGATGATGCCATGCTGGATCAAGTAGAAATTATTCCCATCCACGAATGGCATTTTTTCCGGGTTGATATCATCAAGCATTCCAAGTGACCATATCTGCTTGCCATCATTTTTGTTGAAACAATTGAATGAGTACTTGTCACCTTCGCGCTGGAGAACAAAGAGCCTATCACCTTCGCGCTGGAAATTGTCGGCCCTTATGGCGTCCCAGTTAATGGGTTCCCTCTTGCCTTCTTTCCACAATTGGTTGCCAGTCTTGGAATCAAAGCATGCAAAAAGGGTCTGGTTTTCCATGTTTGGCCAGCCTGCGACAATGACACCGTCTTTTGCTACGAGGGGGATTGTCCTTCTCATCTCCCAGAGCTTTGCAAAGGATGCCTCGCCTCTTGCGATCCGGGCACTCACAGATGACAGGGCCATGACTACGCAAATTAGTGCAACTATCAGCTTGTTTTCTCTGTTTCTCACCTTGAGTGGAATTTTATTCCATACTCTGTCCAAATACTATAGCCCAAGCAGCAGCTTGGCCAGTGAGAAATAAATCAGAAGTCCACTCATGTCAACGATTGTTGTCAATGCCGGGCTTGCAATGAGTGCCGGATCAAGCTTGATCGCAGATACAACAAGTGGCAATGTGGCACCGACTACAGTTGATGTTACAACCTGTATTGAGAGGGCAAGAGAAATCATTATGCCTATATTGATCAGTGTATACCCTGCTGGCAATACCTCCCCGCTGGAGAGGAGTATTACTTTCAGGAAGGCGAGCAGTCCCAAAAGAACGCTCATCATGATTCCTGTGGCAAATTCCTTGCCTATTATCCTGAAGAAATGCTTTGGCGTTATCTCTTTGAGTGCGAGTGCCCTTATGATGACCGTTGAGGACTGGGTGCCACAGTTGCCGCCGGTATCGGCAAGCATTGGCATGTACAGAGCAAGAATGATCAGTTTGGAAAGCGAATCCTGGAAAGTGTGGAGGATGGTTCCGCTTATCAGTCCCAATGCGGCCAGCGAGGCCACCCATGGTATTCTTTTGAGGAAGTTCTGGAATGGAGATGATTTTAGATATGCCATTTCCCCTGCTGTCGGGACGATCTTTCCCATTCCGAGTATGTCTTCTGTTTGTTCCTCGGTTATGACATCTGCTGCATCATCATGCGTTATTATGCCAACTAGCTGGCCCCTGTCGTTTATTACAGGAATGGCAATAAGGTCATATTTTTGTATTGTCTCTGCAGCTTTTTCCTGGGGATCGGTTGTTTTTACCATCTCGAGGTCTTCAAACATGACATCGGCCACTTTTTTGCGAGGATCATTTACAATCAGGTTTCTGAGGGAGATCATGCCCAAGAGCCTGTTTGAGCCATCAACCACATAAATATAATAGATCGTTTCCTTGTGCGGCCCTTCAAGCCTGACTTTCTCTGTCGCCTGGGCTATTGTCATGCTGGGGCCGACCGTGACGTAGTCAGCACTCATTAGGGCGCCACATGTACCTTCTTCCTGTTCGGCCAGTGATTTGAGCTGCTCCCTTTTTGCTTTTGCAAGCAATGGCATCAGGCTGTTCGAGAGGGGTTCGGGCAATTCATTGATGAGGTCTGCACCCTCATCGGAAAGCATGTGGGAAATGAGTGATGCGAGGTCTTCTTTTTTCAGTTTTTCGGCCAGCTCAACCTGTGTGTCCAGGTCAAGATAGCCCATGATTTCTCCGGACTGGTGTATCTCTATGCCCCTGAGGATCCTGAGTATTGTCTCCGGGTCGAGTTCTTCAATTGCCTCTGCAATGTCTGATGAGGAAAGCTCTGCACAATATTCCTCAATTGTCTTGAGCTTGCCCTCTTCAAGTAGTGACAGGAGTTGTTCCCTGATTTCGTTTTTCATGCGCTTGCCTCCAAAAAAATGACTTGATGGCATGAGGCAAGCTTAAGAAGGGGTTAGGCCGGCCTCATGGCGCTGTTTGTACAACTAGGGTAAGGGCTAGGGCTATCAGATTCTATAGCTTCCATGAGGACCTCCTTCTTTTTTTGCTTTTTATGTAGTTAAACAGCATGCCCGTGGTTTGTCAACACTATTTTATTTAGCTCCTGAAATTCGCTCCAATACAACATTAGTGGGCATCTTGGAATTTGACCTGGTTGGAGGGGGTAAAAGATTATTTTGAAGGATCTATTTTGCTTGTTTTTTGGTAGTGCATTCAACTCCGCATGAAGCAAGGAATCCGTCCAGATCGGTGTCTGTTCTTATCCCAAGCCTTGTGAGCGGGAAATCATACCTTGTGGGATCATCAGGGTCGAATTTTCTGAAATTTTCAGTTATCTGAAGGGCCGTTTTCAGGTTTGCCTGGTTCCTGTCCGTGAGGCCAAGCTTTCTGCAAATGTTGAACATGTGTGTGTCCAGCGGGACGATTAGCCCCTTTTTTGGAACACCATTCCAGCCTCCAGGGTCGACATCGCTGTCCCTGACCATCCACCTGAAATACAAATTCAGCCTTTTACAGGCAGAATCTTTCTCGGGTGCTGGAACAAGGCTGTTTTTGCACCCCCCGCCTATTATGCTGGACGTGAAAAAGCATTGTGCTTTAATTATCTCACCACCAGATTTTTTCAGGCCATGGACAAAACACTCGTTGAGACTGCCAAATTCCTTCAGGACACGCCTTGTTCCCAAAAGCATGGCGACAATCTCCTCACCAGTCGTAAATCTGTGCTTGAATCCTGCAAAGAGTTTTTCAAGGAAGCTGGGAGAAGTTTCAAGAAGAAACAGCCTTGGTGAGCTGCCAAGAACATCCAGGACCTTCCGGACAGACTTGAGGATCTGTGCGACCCTGCCATAAGCCAGCGATGAGGCAATGAGCCCAACTATTTCCCTGTCGCCAGTGTCCTGGTAAAGATACAGGAATTCCAGCGGGTCAGGATGCACAAACTCTTTTTTAGCGTATTGTTGATAAAGCTGCTCCAACCTTTCATGGAGCAGATCACTGTTCACTCCGGCGAGAATTCTGACTTGGCAGCGCCGCAGATTGGGCAGACCCAATTGTCGGGGAGCTTTTCAAAAGGTGTTCCCGCCGGAACTCCATTGTCCGGATCGCCCTTTGCAGGGTCATAAACGTAGCCGCAAACGTTACATATGTACTTTTTCATGGTTTTTTCCTCCTGTGGTTTGTTTTCTTCTTTTGCAGTTTCCTGGAAAGTAGGGGCCGATTTTGGGGCCTTGCCTTTTCTTTGGTGGTAAATCTCGTAAGTGAGAGGTTTCCCATCTCTGAGGATTTCGGCCGAAATCACCTCCCCCAAAAATACTGTGTGGGTGCCGGCATCAAGCTGGCCAACCACCTTTGCCTCCATTGTGGCAAGACTATTTTCTATTACCAGTGGGCAACCCAAGCCTTCTTTGTAGACTGACTTCGAGAGTTTGTCAGTGTCCCTGCCACCCCTGAATCCGAACAGGCCAATAAATTCCATTGGCGTGTTTTCTTCCAGGACCGATACAGCAAAAACCTTTCCCTTTTCAATTATTTCATGGGTGAGGTTTTCCTTGTTGATTGAAATGGCGATTTTTGGAGGTTCCGATGTGACCTGGAAGACCGTGTTTGCGATCTGGCCGTTTGCTCTGTTGCCGTCGCACCGCGATGTGACAACGTACATGCCGTAAGATATTGTCCAGAGGGCTTTTTTGTCCAGTGGCATTTTTCTCCTTACTGTTGCGGTAGCTTGCAACCTTCTCTAAGTTTTTCTCCAAGCAGAGCACCTAGCTCATAGCATTTTTTCAGATCATCGTCTTTTGGAACGTGTTTTACCTTTAATGGGTCGGCAACGGGATTTACCTTCATCTCGCTCAGTATCTTTGCAATCTGGTCTGCTGCCTCGCCACTCCAGCCGTATGACCCGAATGAGGCACCTATGAGGTTCCTTGGTGAAAGGCCTTTCAGGTATGTAAGAATATCTGCAACCCTTGGCAACATGTTGCGATTGAGCGTTGACGAGCCAATTATCAAAGCACCTGCCTCAGTCAGTTCTGTGGCTATGAATGTCCTGTGTGATGATTCGAGTGGGTAAAGCATGACTTCGATGCCCTTCGAGTCAAGGCCCTCACAGATTGCTTTTGCCATCATTTCGGTTGAGTGCCACATCGTGTCGTAGACAACGATTGCCCTCTCGCAAAATTTCTGTGCGGCCATTTTTTTGTACAATTCGAGGATTTGTGGAATCCTTGACCGCCAGATTGGGCCATGGTCCGGTGCGATGGTTTTTATGTCCAGGTTCAATCCACCGAGCTTGTCGAAGAACTTGAGGACAAAATCGGAGTAGGGAAGAATTATGTTTGCATAGTAAGTTTTTGCTTCCCACTCCAGCATGTCCCAGGGGATCTCGTCGTCAAACTTTTTGTAGGTGCCAAGGTGCATTCCGAATGCGTCCTGCGAGAAAAGCAGTTTTTCGCTGTCCAGATAAGTCATCATGCTGTCTGGCCAGTGGAGCATCCTTGACTCGATGAATGTCGCATTCATGTTACCAAGATTGAGGGTTTCGCCGTCTTTTACGGGCGTTATCTCGCCTATGCCATGCAGCTCGTCCCTTAGCACAGAAGCTCCTACAGTGGAAGCAAAGACTTTTTCAGGTTTTATTGCTTCCATTGCCTCAATCAGGCACCCTGAATGGTCCATTTCGGCATGATTCGAGATGATGTAATCAATTTTTGAAGGATCGACCACTGAAGAAATCCTTTCCATCATCTCTGAGAAATGCGGTTTCTTGACAGTGTCGATAAGTGTTATCTTGTCAGCCATGACAAGATAGGCGTTGTAAGTCGTTCCCCTTGGTGTCCTGTATCCATGGAATTCCTTGAGGGAGCGGTCAATGACCCCGACCCACCACACTTTATCGGTAACCTTTACTGCTTTATATATCCCTGACATTGTTCCTCCATTAAAAAATTACATAAGATGATATAAAAATAAAGCATTGCATTGAATTGCCTTTCATTATTCTATAAGACATGTTTTGCATGTTCTTTTGTGAGCTCTACTATCTCTTCAAGGAACGCCTCGTCTTCTTCTGTAAAGGGGGAGATTTTGTGCGAATCTATGTCCAGCTCGCCAATCACTTTGTCGCCATCGATTATCGGGACAACAATTTCCGATTTGACCCTGAACGAGCATGAGAGGTAGTTTGTTTCTTTTGAAACATCCTGAATGATGAAATTGGCTTTCTTGTCCGCGGCTTGCCCACAAATGCCCTGCCCGAAAGATATTCTTGTGTGCTCGGTTGGTTCGCCGGCATAAGGGCCAAGGACAAGCTCGTTTGGTTTGTTTGGGTCTGTAATATAGTAGCCAACCCAGTCGTAGTGTGGAACATTATTTTTGAGCAACAGGCAAACTGCCTCGAGCGTTTCTCTTGGATTTTGTGTTTTTGTAAGCACGTTTTTTATCATGCCAATTACCTTTGAAAAACTTTCCTTGTGATCAGCTTCAAAGGATGTCGTTTTTGCCTCGTCCCAGACGTCAAAGGCCCTCCTTATATGGGGAATTGTTATTGATCCTCCAACTATGAGACCGATTGTGAGCGTGTCAACCAGTTCCTCGTCACTGACATTCTTCTCCAGGCATTGCATGAGGTGGTAATTGATGCAGTCATCACAGCGGAGCACCAGTGAGGCGACAAGTCCCATCAGCTCCTTGGTTTTTTCCGTGAGGGCGCCAGCCTGGTAGCACCTGTAATCGAGCCCCATGAACTCTTTCATGGTTTTGCTGGCATATTCAGAGAGGACCTTGTTTAATCTGTCGCGTTCATTTTTGAAGTTTTGAATCTTGGAGTTTTCCATGTGCCCATTTTACATTTTTTGGGTAAACTGCAAAATATTTTCAAAAAATATTCAGCACAAAAAAAAGGCGGGGGAATGCCCCGCCTTTTTGGGCAAGTGTGGTTTTTATGCTAGAGCTGAGCCCTCACCTGGCTTGCGGTGGCCAAGTCCCTGGTCCGCATAGATCAGTGACATACCTGAAGAACCTGCCCTCTCAAGCAGGGCAACTACTTCCTGGGTCTGTTTTTCTTCCTCTATCTGCTCCTCAAGGAACCAGTGGAGCAGTGGCATTGATGTGAAATCTTCGATTTCTTTGGCCACTTTCACAAGGTTGCATATTTTGGAAGAGATGAAGAGTTCATGATCATAGGCTTCTTTCCATGCCTGGAGTGGGTTTTCCCATGTGGCCTTCAGGACCGAGAGAGGATAGAGAATGACTTTTGCGCCGCGTTCCACAAGGTGGTTGAAAAATTTCATTGCATGGACCATTTCTTCATGCGCCTGTGCCCTCATCCAGCCTGCCATCCCGTCGAGGTTCTGCTCGTGGAAATACGCTGCCATGTTCAGGTAGAGATAGTAGGACTCAAGCTCGTGTTTTATCTGTTCGTTCATCAACTCGTGCATTTTGTTTGGAACCATTTACATCTCTCCTTTCCAGAGGCCGTGAATGTTGCAGTATTCCCTTGCTACCACCTTGTCCGGATGGACATTGAATGTCGCCTCTGGCGGGTCGCCTGGTTTCAGGAACTGTCTGCAAGCCTTGTCACCAAATATAATTTGTATCCACTCAATGTAGTGCTTTTCTTCCATCGGATGGGCAACAGCCCCGATCTTTACTTTTACCCCTTCTTGTGTGTGCTCAATGACCGGGACATGTTTTTCTTTTGAGGCATCAACCGTGTTTTCCTGCTGGAGGACCATCGGTTTGTTGCAACAGACAAGTGTTCCCATACCACCATGAACAACTTCAACGATGTTTCCACAAATTTCGCACTTGTAAATCTCAAGCTTGTTTGCCATCAATCCTCCTCTTTCCCTTTTTAGATTTGTTTATTACCAGTTTTCTGCCAGAACTTCATAGTATGCCCTTGGATGATTACAGGCTGGGCAAAGCTCTGGGGCCTCGGTACCTTCGTGGAGGTAGCCACAGTTCCTGCATCTCCAGATGGTTTTGTGCTCCCTGCTAAAAACCCTTCCCTTTTCGATATTTGCTGCTAGCGCACGGTATCTTTTTTCGTGCTGTTTCTCGGCGTTTGCGATTGCCATAAAGACTGCTGCTATCTGTATAAAGCCTTCCTTCTCGGCAATTTTGGCAAACTCTGGATACATAACCATGTGTTCGTGGTTTTCACCACCAGCTGCTTCAAGAAGGTTTTCAAGTGTTGTGCTTATTATGCCTGCAGGAAAAGTGGCTGTTATTTCAAGATCGCCACCCTCAAGGAACTTGAAGAGTCTTTTTGCATGCTCTTTCTCCTGGTTTGCTGTTTCCTCAAAAATATCAGCAATTTGCATAAACCCTTCATCCCTTGCCTTTGAGGCAAAGTAGGTGTAGCGGTTTCTTGCCTGTGATTCTCCAGCAAAGGCCATCAGCAGGTTCTTTTCAGTAGTTGATCCTTTCAGGTTGCTCATAATTTCCTCCTTGTTTTTATTTTAATCAATACTTCAGATTTTTTCAAATTTCATTTTACAATGTACTGGCTTCCTCTCCGGTGTTTTCTGCCTTGGCAGGTTTCAGCTCAGGAAGCTCTTCCAGACTTGTTTTTCCTTCATTGGTTTCCCCATTTTTCTGGCACTTGGGACATATGCCGATAAATTCGAATTTACAATCAAGAACCTCATAATCGCTTTTTTTGTTAACAAACTCCATGACGTGCGCAGTTTTTTCAAATTTGATGTCATCAACCCTTCCGCATTTTGTGCATCTGATGTGGTGGTGTATAGAAAGCGTTGCATCATAGCGTGTCTGCCCTTCAGAAAACTGGATCTTCCTTGCGAGGCCCTCCTCACATAGGATTTCAAGGTTTCTGTATATGGTGCTGAGGCTTATTCCAGGTAATCTGCCCCTCACTTTTGCATACAATTCATCTGCCGTGGGGTGGTTAAGTACTTTTCTTAATTCTTCAAAGACTACCATTCTTTGCACTGTTGTCCGTCTGGCCACTTTTTTCATGTTGTCCTTATTCATAACGCAATCTATTATTGATAATAGCCTTCCAGATTTTTTTGTCAACCTACAGGAATTAACAAAAAACATTTCACATTTTTAACACAGATTTACAGGAATCTTTGCTAATATCATGGAAAGAATGAAAGAAGACAGGTCAAGGTCAGAGCTGATATTGACCATTCTAGTCAGCCTGTATATTGAAAAAGGCGAGCCCATATCGTCAGAAGAGATCACTTCAAAGATGCCCTTCAAGGTCTCCCCTGCGACGGTGCGCAATGAGCTAGCAACCCTCGAGGAACAGGGGCTTCTTTTGAGGCAACATGTGTCATCAGGCAGGATACCAAGCTACAGGGCATACAGATTGTATGTTGACAGGCTCCTTGAATCAGGAAAACTCAAACCTTCAAACCTCAACGTGGAACTTCCGGAACACCGAAGGCTCGAAGCCGTACTCAGGGCTGTATCAATGACGCTATCCGAACACACCAGAACCGCATCACTTGTCATGTTCCCGCTTGCCAGAAAGCTCAAGATAAAATCTTTCCACCTTCTTGGAATATCACCAAACAGGGTGCTTCTGGTCATTGTGGTCAATGCCGAAGACATAAGGGAGTTTATCCTCTCCATGCCCCTTGTGCCTGAACAGGACCTTCTGGACAGGATTTCAAGGGCCATATATTCCAAGATAGAATCAAGACAAAACTGGACACCGATACAGGTCTTGCAGGATATTGTTCGTGACAATCAGGATCTTGCAATGGAAAAAGACCTGATTCTGAATGTTTTGCAGCTTATAAGGGAGATAGCTTCAAAGGAAGCCGTCCAGATATATATGGAGGGCACACACAGGCTGCTCCTGAACCCAGAGCTTGCCGACATCAACAAGGCAAGACAGCTTATCGCGGCCCTTTCTGCACAGGACGGGCTTAGGGACCTTCTTCTGGACACTGTCACAAAAGGTAAGCTGGACATTGTTCTTGGCTCCGAGGCAAGGCGTCCTGAAATGGAAGATGTTGCATACATTGGGGCACCGTATCAGGTGGATGACGCAATCGGTGTGCTCTCGCTTATCGGGCCACTAAGGATGAATTATGCCCTCATGTTTGGCGCACTTACGACAATCGCAAGCAAACTCGAAAAGGAGCTCAAAAAAGAATAATGCACAGGTTCTATGTCCAGGGCGGCAAGCCTGTCCTGAAAGAAGGAGATTTCCAGCATGCAATAGTGGTCCTCAGGCTGGAAGAGGGCGAGGAGATAGAGATCATTCAAGGACTTGGGCAGCGCCATCTGGCCAAGATAGGAAAGATTGACCTGAAATCAAAGCAGGCAGAACTGGTCATGGGCGAAAAAATAGAGGAAAGTGTTGAACCACCTTGCAGGATTACCCTTCTTCAGGGCGTCCCGAGGATGGACAAGCTTGGAGACATCATTGAGGCATGCACGCAATTAGGCGTTTCAAAATTCGTACTTGTCAATTGCAGAAGAACGCAGGGAAGGTATCCCCAGGACAGGTGGGACAAGAAAATCCATAGCCTCGGCATAACTGCGAAGTGTGCCGCAGAGCTCTCAGCCAGGGAGATAGTGCCGGAAATAATCGGACCAATTGATTTTGAGAAGGCGATAGGATTTTCTGGAGGGACCAAGCTCATACCGTGGGAGCTCGAACAGGGCGTTCATATAGCAAAATCAATAAAGGGCCAGCCATCTGAGGTCACAATCGCAATCGGACCGGAAGGTGGCCTTGAACATTCCGAAATCGAGTTTGCAAAATCAAATGGTTTTGTACCTGTAACGCTTGGCCCGAGAATTTTAAGGGCAGAGCTTGCCCCTGTTGTTGCAATTTCCCAGGTGCTGTCACAGATTGAGGCATGAATTGAATTTCTCTGTAATCAGCTTTGGTTGTAAAGTCAACCAATATCAGGGAGAACTGCTCAGAGAGAACCTTGTTTCACTGGGTCTTGTGGAAACCACATCTCCTCCCTATGACCTTGTTTTTGTGAATGGATGCATGGTCACGGAAACGGCTTCCAGGGAGGCCATGAGGCTTGCAAGGAAGCACTCGTCAACAGCGAGAGTTTTCCTTACGGGGTGTCTCGGCAAAAACAACCCGAAAGACGGTTTTGAGTTTATTGATCCTGATGCGCTTGAGGAGTTGCCAAAAAAACTTGGTTTGCAAGGAAGCGTAAAGTCACAAATAAGCACATTTCTTGGCCATACCAGAGCGATGGTGCTTGTCCAGCTTGGATGCAACAATTTCTGCTCATATTGCATTGTTCCTCATGTTAGAGGGGAACCAAGGGACAGGCCGGCAAAAGAAATTGTTGAGGAAACCAGAAAGCTGGAGTCCTCTGGATTCAGAGAGATTGTTCTGTGTGGCACCGAACTTGGGCATAGAAAAGACCTTCCAGATCTTGTAAAATCAATATCTGATGTTGATGGAGTGGAGCGAATAAGGCTTTCTTCCATAAACCCGAGACATCTTTCCCCATTAATGGTGAAAGAGCTGCTCTCAATCGACAAGGTCGCGCCGCATTTGCACTTGCCATTGCAGTCTGGCTCCGACAGGGTGCTTGGCCTTATGAACAGGGGGTATGACCAGAAGCACTTTTTGCAGCTGGTTGATGCGGCAAGGGAGGGCAGGGACGAGATTGGCATAACAACTGACATTCTGGTTGGCTTCCCTGGGGAGAATAAAAACGATTTTGAAGAAACCATTAAAGTTATGGAAATGGCAGCTTTTTCCAGATGCCATGTGTTCCCGTTTTCAAAACGCCCCGGAACAAAGGCGTATGGCATGGAGCCAGTTCTGGATGGAACCATAAAGGCGCGGGCAAGAGATGCCAGAGCAAGGGCATCTTCACTTGCAAGGCAAGCAATTTCTGCTATGATAAATCGTTGCACCAAAGTCCTTGTCGAGTCGGACTGCGAAGGCTTTTCAGGTTCTTACCTGCGTGTTAGGATAGATGGAAAGGCCAATGTGGGTGACTTGGTGCCAGTAAGAATCACTGGCAAAGAAAAAGAGGGCCTGGTTGGAGAGAAGATTTGACTGAGAACAATAAGAAGACATCGTATTTTATTAACAAATATGGCTCTTTTGTCATCGCCATGCTTGGTTTTGTTGCGCTTGTTGCGGTTTCGTTTTTCCTCAACAGGAACGAGACTGATGGAAAACTGACCTGGTTTTGGGGAAGCATGGTTTTCTTTGCTGCATGGCCGATCGAATCTGCCATCTTCACTTTTCTGGCCCAGTCTTTCTGGCAACATTTTGCAGGGGCCATGATGCTTGCTTTTTGCCTTGCTCTGGGCAATTTTCTTCAGACCCAGACACTCACATGGTCACTGCTTCTTGCTCCGGCATGCCTGCTTTGGCCGGTGGCATATGCCGTCTGGGCGCTTGTAAAAAAAATTTCCAGATCAAACCTTCTGGCCTCTCTGGCCGGCTGGTTTGTTGTATCTGCCGTTGCTGTTGCTGCAGAATGGCTTGTAATGAAGCGTTTTACATGGTCACTCACCTTGGTGATCTGCCTTGCTTTCTGGCCTGCAGTGTCGCTTGCCTACATCCAGGACGATAATCCTCGCAAGACCCAGACAGAAGCTGGCGGGGCTGTGCCGGATACTCAAATTGTGGCAAGCGCTGAAGAACCAGAGCAAGAAAAGGAAGATAAAAATGAGTGATTGTATCTTCTGTAAAATAGTTGCTGGTGAAGTTCCCTCAAAGAAGGTCTATGAGGATGAGGATTTCATTTGTTTTCATGATATTCATCCGGCAGCCAGCGTTCATGTGCTGGTTGTGCCGAAAAAACATTTTTCAAGCCTGAACGAGCTTGATGACCCCGAGCTTGCAGGCAAGCTTTTCCTGGCCGTACCCAAGATAGCAAGAATACTTGGCGTGGATGGTGCCTACAGGACTGTTGTGAATACGGGAAAAGGTGCCGGGCAGAGTGTTGCCCACATCCATCTCCATATCCTCGGTGGCCCCAGGATTGGCATGCCAGAGTGAGCCGACAGGAAGGGGGTGATTAAATAAATGCAAGAACTGAAGCGTAAAGACAATGAAACTTTTGATTCGATGTTCCACAGATTCCAGCAGGTTTGTCTGAAGGACGGCATCTTTGCCGAGATCCGCAAGAGAGAGTATTTCATGCCCCCTTCGATCAAACGCAAAAAAAAGAGAGCAAAAGCCAAGAAGGGAAAGAGGTTTTAATGTAAACAGGGGCCCCAGGAATGCATCATTTGGGGCCCTTTTACAAAAAAGATGAGCCAAAAAACAAAAAAAGCTGGCGCCATAGGTTTAAGGGCCTGGGTTGCAGGCATTTTTGTTTATGTGTCCTTTGCTATAATCCTGGCAACTTTCTATTTCCCGGGCCTTTCTTTCACCCTCCATTCAGGAAATATTGCACCAAAGGACATCATATCCCCAAGGGACGACCAGATAATCGACAAGGCCGCAACTGATGCGGCAAGGGAAAGGGCAGCTGCAAGCGTTCTGACTTCTTATGATTTTGACGAGAAAGTCCTCGAGAACTCCATAAAACGCATTGACGCCCTTTTTGATCTCGTCATAGAAACAATAAGGGACAAGACACTCCTCACGGACGCCCAGAAAGCTGAACAGCTCCGTTTCCAGATCGCAAGATCAAACCTTGGTTTTGATCTCAAGCAGGAAACCATTCTCAAGCTTGCAGGGGCCAATACTGCCCAGATAGAGGACTTGAGGAGCGGTGTTATTGATGTTACAAGGAGCCTTCTCGTAAAAGGCATCAATGAGGAAGGCATAAAAAACATCGCCAATGACATAGAGACTTATGTCAAACTGAGGCCTTCAAGCCAGTGGACTAGAAGCCTCATGCTAGAAATAACAAGATTCACCGTTGCCCAGAACATGTTTGTCAATGAGGAGCAGACTCGTAAAAGCAGGGAATACGCCAAAAACAGGATCAGCCCCATTGTGAGGACAGTGAGCGAGGGAGAGATAATAGTGAGGGCTGGTGAGACAATTTCGCCTGATGCAATGGCGATAATTGAATACCTCGGGATCGCCAGGAATGTAAGTGACTGGAGAACATGGCTTGCAATTGCGCTCTATCCGCTCATTCTGGTTGTTTTTCTTTACATGGTAATCGCCACTTCTAACAAAGCTGTTCTTGAAGACACGACAGAAACTGTCCTTTTCGTGGCCCTTGTAGTAGTGTCCCTTGTTGGTTCGAGACTTCTTGTTCCGATTTCCCCTTTTCTTGCGCTTACACCTTTTGTGGCCATCATAATGACCATTTTTCTCGGGTCACAGGTGTCGATTCCAGTCATGCTTGTACTTTCCCCGATTGGTGTACTTTTTAAAAGCATAGCTTCTGCACCTGTTTCCGGGACCATGGCGCTTGCACTTGGCTTTGCACTCATTGGTTACATGACTTGTCTTCACCTCCCAAGGGTAAAACGTTTTACCCATTTTGTTGTCGTTATAGCATACTCCCTTATAGGGACTGTTCTTTCAGCCTCACTTTTTGTGCTTTTCTCCACGCTAGACAGAATGAGCATGCTTGTTGTGGTGGCCATTGCGCTTGGTTCTACGGCAATACAGGTTGCGCTTGCACTTGCACTGACACCTTTCATCGAGTTGCTCACCACTCACACAACTGTTTTCAGGTTGCTTGAGCTTTCCGATCTCAACCATCCGCTGCTCAGGAAATTGATGGTGGAGGCCCCTGGGACTTACCAGCACTCAATCCTTGTTGGCAACATGGCCTCAATTGCCTGTGATGAAATCGGGGCAAATGGCCTTCTTGCAAGAACTGGTGGTTATTATCATGACATAGGTAAGCTGAAATATCCTTATTATTTTATCGAGAACCAGCAGGGCCCAAATCCACATGACAGTCTTTCACCAAGCCTGTCAAAAACAATCATCACAAAACATGTTTCTGAAGGGATCGACCTTTCAAGGTTTTACAAGCTCCCCCAGGAAATAGCAGGATTTATTGATACGCATCACGGCACGTCGTTGGTCGGTTTTTTCCTTATGAAGGCCAAGGAAAAAGACCCAGAGGCAGAAGAGGAAGATTTCAGGTACCAGGGGTCGCACCCAAAAACCTTGGAACAGGCGGTAGTCATGCTTGCCGACACAATAGAGTCGGCTTCAAGGGCATGCCAGACGCAAAACAACCTCTGCGACCTTGAAGACCTCATCAATAGGCTTGTTGATGAGAAGCTGAGGGATGGACAGCTCCAGGATAGCCCGATAAGCCTTTCGCAACTAACTGCAGTAAAGAATTCTTTCATAAGACAACTCTCAGCTCAGTACCACAAGAGGATTCCATATCCGGCAGAGGTCCAGCATGGATAACAGGTGTGATGTTGCCGGCCCTCTGTCTGACCCTTTCAGTAGCCACATAGAAAAATTCGTTGTTTCCTGTTGCCAGGAAGTTTTTGGGAAACGTTGCCCTGTTGCGGTTTCTATTGCGATTGTGGATGATGATGAAATCCAGTCACTAAACAGGGAGTACAGGGACAAAGACGAACCAACTGATGTTCTCTCATTTGAGGATGACCTCATCATTGAAGATGGGACAAGCTTTGTTGGTGACATAATAGTTTCGCTGCCATACGCGCAGAGAGACAAGGGTGACAAACCAATCCTTGAATACGTCCTTTTCCTTGTTGCCCATGGTTTGCTCCATCTGTCAGGTCTTGACCATAAGACCGATGAAGAGAGGCTCCAGATGATTGAAAAAGGGGAGGAGCTCGTCAGAAAATATGCCCCCAAGATTTAAAAGATCATTCTATAGGGCTTTTATTGGCCTTGGGATTGGGTTTGAAGACCCGATGCTAAAAAGACATATTGCTTCAACCATAGGAGCAATTTCCTGTGCGATATATTACAGGCTTGACAGTGTTGAAATGGCCGTAGTTCTTTTGTGTTGTTCACTTGTTATTGGCCTGGAACTGCTCAATACTGCTTTTGAGAGGATCGCTGACGAGCTAAAAAATCCCCGGCCATCTCTTGATGTTGCTGCAGCGTCTGTTTTTATAGTGTCACTATTTTCTCTTGTTATTGGATTTATGTTTTTCTTGCCCAAAGCAGCTGCTTCTTCGCCATGGTTTTTGTTGATGATTATGGTTCTAACTCCTATCTCATGGATGGTAATAAAATAAATGGATAACGGTTTGAATTACTTGTATACGTTCCTTCTACTTCTGGCCTCCGCTTTTTTCTCGGCTGCAGAAGTTGCATTCCTTACCTCTGACAAGATCAAGCTCAAGGAAATGGCCAGTGAGGGTATTTCCTGGGCCAATAGTGTTCTTAAACTCAGGCTTGATAGGGAAAAGACACTCACTGCCATTTTGTTACTGAACAATCTCGTAAACAATGCTGCTACGGTTATTGCCACAATTATCGCGCAAAACCTGAGCCAGTCTGCCATAGTGTGGGTAACTCCCATCATGACAATGATAATAGTTATCTTTGGGGAGATGATCCCCAAAACGGCAGGATCCAGGAAACCAATCTCCATTGCCAAGCTGGCGCTCTATCCGATGCAGTTCCTTATAGTGGTCCTCACCCCTTTTATATGGATATTGCAGAAAATAACAGAGTTTTTTCTCTGGGTGATGCACCTTCAGCCAGATTCCTCCCAGTCGGCTGTTGTCACGGAGGACGAGCTGGAGGCCATGATCAATATTTCACACCAGGAAGGGCTCATCCCCACCGAAGAGAGGGTGATGATAGAGAAGGTGTTCGAGTTTGGAGACACGACGGTCTATGATGTAATGGTGCCAAGGGTCGACATAATCTCGGCGCCAGTGACTTCTTCGGTCAAAGAACTTCTTTCAATAATAAAAGAACATGGACATTCAAGGTTGCCCATTTACAGGGACAACCCTGACAATGTTATTGGAATATTGCATGTAAAAGATCTCATATCTTCTGTTGCCGGGGCTGGCAGTGGTGAGTTCAACCTTGAGAAGAAACTCAGGGAGCCATATTTTGTTCCTGACAGCAAGCACATCTCTGACGTATTCAAGGAGATGAGGGCCAAGAAAATCCATCTGGGCATGGTTGTTGATGAGTTTGGCGGTATCTCCGGACTCATCACGCTTGAGGACCTGCTGGAGCAGCTGGTTGGGGAAATTCAGGACGAGTACGACACTGATGAAGAACCTGTCAAAAAAATAAATGAAAACACATATGTTCTTGAGGCCAACCTCAACATGGAGCAGGTGAATGAAGTCCTTGATACCGATTTGAGCAATGAAAACTACGACACGCTTGCTGGTTTCATGATGGAAAGACTTGGACACCTTGGGAAAATTGGAGAAAAGGTTGAGACCGGTGATTTCACCTTCATTATTGACCAGATAAGAAAGATGCGCATCCTCAAGGTAAAAGTGATAGACAAGCGCGAGAAATCCAAAGGTCCCGAGATTTACACGACAAATTGATGGCGGTGAAGTCATGCTTGTGATTGGCAATTGGAAAATGAACAAGACCGTGGCAGAAACCAGGGTCTTCATAAAGGAACTGCTTCGTGAACATTTTGACAAAACATGCTCCGTTGGTGTTGCTCCCAGTTTTGTTGCCCTGCACATTGCAGGCGAGATTCTGGAAGGTTCACCAATTGGTTTAGGAGCCCAAAATTGCTACTTCGAAGACCATGGGGCGTTCACTGGTGAAGTTTCTCCATTGATGCTAAAAGATCTTGGCTGCAAATGGTGCCTTGTTGGCCATTCCGAGCGAAGACACATTTTTGGCGAAACTGACGAACTGGTCAGAAGAAAAGCAGTTGCCCTTCTCAGGCATGGAGTAAAGCCAATCGTGTGTGTTGGTGAAACACTCGAGCAGCGAAACTCCGGAAGGGCCATTTCAGTACTGTCTGCCCAGCTCTCAAGGGCGCTTGAGGGACTGGATCTTGGCAATGAGGAGTTTGTTCTGGCCTATGAGCCAGTATGGGCAATTGGCACCGGAATGGTTGCCAGACCCTCGCAGATAGAGGAAGCACACAATTTCATCATCGAGCATTGCAGGAGAATGCACCCGAAAACGGATTTCAGGGTCCTTTATGGCGGGTCCGTTACACCTGAAAACTGCAGGGAGATTGCAGTCAATGGAGTTGGTGGTTTTCTTGTGGGCGGGGCGTCACTCTTTGTAGAAAAATTCTCCTCGATAATTAGATCCTGCAGCTAGACTATGGTTGGTGGGAACATTGGTATTTTCATCATCCTGAAGATTATCCACACTAGGATCAGATAGACCAGTTCAAACACCCACCACATGTTTATTGCTTGACCCCAACCCTTGGCCAGTTCCACTTTTATGTCCCACAGGATTACCCCGGATATTATTGCGAAAAACGCCATTGTGAGATATACCTGCCAGCCGAGAGGCATTCCTGTTGTGATGGCCATTACCACGTAGGATGGGAAATTCAAAAACCAGAGGTTCACGACCTCCCTGATCTGCTGGTCAAGACCCTGCGGAATCAGGACATTGTCAAACTGAATTGCAGGGATTGAAAGCAGTGCCAGAAGCGCAACCACACCAAAAACTTTCGCTGACCTGTATTTTATCTCCGTGTTCATCCACGAGACACCATACATCACAAAAAACATTACAGAGAGAAGAAACAGCCTGTCCATGACTGGCGAGAAGCTGGATTTTCCGACAAGTACCATCTTGCCAAAAAAACCCTGCGCAATGAGCCAGAATGAGAGGGGTAAAATGAACATTATTGCTGCCACTGTGATTATCGAGATTTCCACGACCCTGATTTTTGTTTTTTCATCCATTTGGGGAAATTATATTTTATGGGGCCAAATGGTCAACGTTACTTGCCATATTTTATTCCAGGTTGTATCATTCACACGATGGAACAAGGACAAAGGATGGAGTTTTTGCCTGTTGGAAAATCGGATTCCGGCTTGTTGGACAAGACTTGCCATTTTGAATGGGCAAGTTTTGAACATCCAGTGCAAGCCAATCAGATGTTTTTCCCCAACACCATAAGTCCCTCACTCACGTTCGCATTGAAATTTGCCGATGGCAAAGTAGCTGCTCTATCTTCATTATTTGATTACGACCAGAAAAATAGCAACTGTCAGGTTGCTGTGGTGGGCAGTGTTGCCCCTGCCGATGTATTCTTGCCATTATTGAGGCACTGTTTTGGGGTCCTGAACCTCGAAAAAGTAGGGGTAAAATTTGTAGAGGGCTCAAAAACAATAAATGACCTCGAGAAGATTGGTTTTGTTGTAGAAGTGAAAATGAGAAGACATTCTTTTAACAACGGCAAATACATGGATGTTGTCTGGCTGGCAATCACAAGGGACGATTTCAAGAGGTGCAACAATGAACTATAAAGTTGCCGTTGCTGTGGCAATAGAAGCTGTTTTAATAGCCATTTCAATAATATTTTTTGCCCCGCTTGGATACATGGGGATAGAGGTGGAGCCAAAGGGCGCCCAGGTGAAAATCGATGGGGACCCGGCGGGGAGATCACCATTATATCTGGCTTTTGTAACACCACGCAGGTACCAGCTCGAGATAAGCAAGGAAGGTTACAAAACACTCAATGCCAGTTTCAACGTTTCCAGGTTTACCAAGACCATACAACAATTCAAGCTTGAAAAGGTCTATTCGTATGAGATACTTTCCGATCCGCCTGGAGCATATGTCATCCTGGATGGGAAGCTCCTGCAGGAGACCACGCCAATGAAAATTGGTGGCCTGACTGCTGGCAAGTACTTGCTGATACTTCAGAAAGATGGGTATCCTTCGATATCAAAAGTCATTGAGACATCACAAAGTAAAGCTTCTTTTCTGCTTTCTTTCAGGCAGGGGATAAATGTCGAATTCATATCAAATCCTCCAGGAGCAGAACTCCATCTGGATGGGAAAAAAGTTGGTGTGACCCCCTGTATTGTTGAGGGGCTTTTCGCAAAGACTTACAAGGCCGAACTCACACTTGAAGGGCATGAAGACCTGAAACAGAACGTAGATATCAGTGTAAATGGGGACAAGGTGGCTTTCACACTCAGAAAGCTAAACCCTCTTGCCATAATTTCGGACCCGCCAGGCCAGATTGCATATCTTGATAGCAGACCTGCCGGCAAGACGCCATTGATGGTCAATATCGTTGATGGACACTACGAAATTACTGTTGGAAAGATAAAAAAACAGGTTGTTTTGCCAAAAGACCAGGTTGTCAAAATAGAAAACCCTGAAAAAGCAAATTTTGAGCTGATAAATGAGAGCGGTGCTATCCAGAAATATCAGGGCCCATCCGATTCAGTCTTGCCCAAACCGTCAAATGGCAAATACAGGCTGGCCGTCTCAATCGAAGGAGGAAGAATATATCTTTCAGAATACACTTTTGCCGACAAGCCGCAAAAGGTGTCTTCGTATGTATACTCAAAAGACGGGAAGACGATAGTGCGGAGTGTTGGCGGTGCAAGATCCATTGAAATTGTGACCCCAAAGGAAAATATTGAGCTCGGCATGGGCGAAGCTCAAATAGACATCAGGCAGATTGAAGAAAAAATAGGCAAATTCGACACCCTCAACATAATGGTCGGGCAAGGGGTATGGAGTGCCAAATTCACGCTCACAAAAGCCGAGATTATGGCAGGTATTATTCTTGAAGTGGAGGTCGTCAGGTGAAGAAGACCCTTTTTGTCCTGCTTACTATCATGGTCCTTGCTGGTTGTGGCAGGCGTGAAGTGGTTTTTGTCGGCACCCATGAAACAACATGGGGCAGTGTAGGGGTTGCTGCCGGCTGGAAAGCCGAACCCGTCAACAAATCCGATGTGAATCTTTATTCCATAGAAGAGCATAATGTGAAATTGACAATACGGCTCCTTCCGTTCCCAAAAGACCTTGCCGGCTACATAGAAGGGCAAGCAAAACTTACAGGGAGAGAATTTGTGGGCTCTGAAGATGTGGAACTGGGTGGCGGAGAGGCAAAAAAATTCAGGATGAAGGCCGTTTATGCCAAACTCAATCTGATTGAAGACCTGTATGCAGTAAAGATTGGCGACCAGCTTTTGTCAATTCTTGTGTCGGTGCCTGAGGAGTCGATGACTGGGTACCAGGCAGAACAGGTGGCAAACTCTGTCAGGTGGAATGGAGGGAGATGAGCGAAGAAAACCAGGGTGATCTTTTTGGAGTCGGGCAGGAAGAAACGCAGAAAGTGCAAAGCGCCATAAATGAAGCCCTAACATTCTTCAAATCTGGAAAACTTGTCGAAGCACAAAAAATTTTGTCGCAATCCATAATTTTTGTTGAAAAGTCTCCGCCAGCATTTGGTTTTGCGCTTTTACAAAAACTTTGTTCAGTTGATTATCTCAGGGGCGACAAAGCCTCGCTTGTCCAGCACCTCAAGGCGTTGGGAACATTTTTGATGTCATCAAAACAATTCAAGCAGGCCGCAAATGTTTTTGATACCACCCTCGCATTTGAGCCAGACAACAAGGAAATCATTTTTTTAAATGCCAAAAACATCATTTTGTCTGGGGACCTTCCGCTGGGAGTGCCACAGCTCAAAAAAGTCATCGATTGTGATCCGACAAATGTTGAAGCGTTTGCCCTTCTTGTAAGAAACAGCGCTTCTTACAGGCCCGAAGGTGCCCTTCAATATGTCAATGGTTATCTCAGGCTCCAGCCGGACAGCTTTGATGCCCATGGTGATGTTGTCAGGATATATGAGCAACTTGGGATACAAACCGAGGCAGTAACACTCAGGATTAAAATGTCGGCTTTGACCAAAGATGAAAAACAGCTCCAGGAGCATCTTTCGGAGTCATCCAGGCTTTATCCAAATGAACCAGAATTTCACCGTAAAATGCTTGAGATTGCCGTAACAAATACTGACTGGGAAAAAGCAGATGTAGAACTGGCCCACCTTTCGAAAATATTCGAGAAATCGGCAGATTTGAGGCAAGCCCTGATATTTTCTGAAATGAGGCTGGCAATTGACCCAAAATCGGAAGAATTGAGGGAGGAAGTGGTTGTAATAAGGAAACAGCTCGGCCTTATTGATTCGCCACTGGTTTTCCAGGAAGCACCGCTTCCATGGCTGGAGAGCGCAAAGAGGTGTTTGTTAACACTTGATTTCCAGCCCTATTTTGACAAATGTTCCAAGTCAATCCAGGAGGCCCTGTCCTCCGGTGATGTTGAAATGGCAAAAAAGGTCCGCCTGGAATGGCTCTCTGTTCAGGAGTTCAAGGGCATACTTGAAGAGAGACTTGAAGGCAACCATTCGGCAACAGATGATGTCTGGGCCAAGCTAATGACTGCCTCGACATTTGAACAGCTAAAACCTCTGAAGGACGCACACCCGAAGTTGCTGCCGGTTTTGGAAAAAATCCTTGTTGCATCCAGAGATGATGTTTCCAGGCTTATTGGAATCTGGCTGGATGAAGCCCAGACATCGGCAAACGCGGTTGATTTTGAGGCCACAAAGGTTTATATTTCGCTTCTGGCCCAGACGCTCCCATCGCTAGCACCATTCCTTCCAAAAATTAGGCCAATCCTTCTTGCAACCGTGAGGTAACACATGGATTTCTGGATCATAACGGCAATGGTCCTTGCCATTGCGCTGACCCTTGTTGGGGTAATCTATACGATTGTAAATTGGGGCAAAGAATGAACTCTGCTACTTTCAACCCATACATTTTCTATGGCATAGCCGTTGTCTTTTTGGCACTGCTTGGCATTCTTGCGTATCTTGGGTGGGTCAGGACCAAAAATAGTGATGATTTCATGCTTGCCGGCAGGCGTGTCCCGCCGTGGCTGATGGCCATCTCTTATGGTTCGGCCCTCATTTCGACATCATCAATTGTAGGTTTTGGTGGCAAGGCCGGCGAAGTTGGTCTTGCGATGGCCTGGATAATTGCGATCAATATCGGTATGGGTGTTATAATGGCCTATATCGTCTTTGGGCCAAAAATAAGGGCTGTGGGTACTAAGATAGGTGCACAAACCATGCCGGAGCTCCTTGGCTTGCGCTTCAAGTCAAAATTTGTCCAAGGCGTTGCTGGCATAGTCAATTTTGTTTTTATGCCATTGTATGCCGGTGCTGTTCTGGTGAGTGTCTCAAGATTGATGGAAACAATAATTGGCATCAATTTTGGCATCGCATTGATCATATATGCCGTAATCATAGCCATTTATGTTGTTGGCGGTGGTCTTAAGGGCATGATTTTTGCTGACGCTGTCCTTGGAATCCTCAAATTTACCGGTGTTGCAACAATGTTTGTAATAGTGCTTGCAAAAGCTGGCGGATTTGGGGCCTTTTCTGCTATATCCAATGTCCCGGTTCCGGATGTGCTCATAAAGGAGGGAGTGAGGAGTTTTGGGACCCTGCCTGCTTTTGGTTCCCCAATCTGGTGGCAATTGATAACCACGCTGTTCTTTGGAATCAGTGTCGGCCTCCTTTCGCAGCCCCAGCTTGGCGTACGTTTCCTCACGCTTAAAAATACCAGAGACATCAAGATAGCAGTTGGTTTTGGGGCCGTTTTTGTGCTGGTGGTCAATGGTGGAGGCATCCTGACGGGTGCATTGTCAAACCTTGCTGCTTACAGTAATCCCGCATTTGGCAAGACGGCAATTGAAATGGTAGGGATGAACGTCGATTCGATTATTCCTTTTGCGATCAGGTCGTTTCTTCCAGAATGGCTTGGGTACATAATCCTGTTTACCCTGTTTTCTGCGGCCCTTTCCACTTCAACTGCCCAGATACACACCATGGCAACATCTCTTGGGTACGATTTCATGATAAGGGGCCTTAGGGTCAAAGCTTCGATAGGGCTGGTTAAAGCGGCAGCGCTCATTTCACTTGCAGTGGTCATTATTGTTGGCTATCTGTTGCCAAAATCGATCATCGCAACGGCAACAGCCATGTTTTTTGGGATAGCGGCCTCTGTTTTCTTGCCGTCCATCTGTGGTGCGATATTCTGGAAAAGATGTACAAGGGCAGCTTCTATTGCCTCAATGCTGACTGGCATAGGGACGATAGCATTCATGTACTTTTTTGTTCATATCAAGGAATCGGCCTCAATAGGTATCTGCAATATGTTTTTCGGGAAGCCCAGCCTTTTTGAAGGTCACTGGCTCAGCATGTGTGACCCGACTTGTGTTGCTGTCCCGCTGTCTTTCTTGGTACTATTTGTGGCTGGGTTCCTTACAAAGGTGACAAATGAAGAAAGCATTTAGCATTATCTTGTTGTGTCTGGCCATGGTCTCGTGCTCTTCACCTACCTCATCTGCCATCAGGGCCTATACCGATTACCGTGAAGCTCTCAAGTCCGGGGAAATTGGAAACATACTTGCTTTCTGGCACCCGGAAATGCTCACAAGGAATGGCGATTCCATCAGGCTGGACATTGAAAAAAAGCTCGACACATACGGCATACTTCTTGGCTACGAAAAGATGGAAGTGCTCTCGACAAAAAAACTCGAGAATTGGATATTTGACGGAATTGTATTCAAAGATGTTGTACAGCTCGATATTTCTATAAGGTTCCCGAAAATGGATGCCCTTCCACCCAAACAGAGCTCACTCGTTGCTGATGGGCCTGTTATTGCCAGGGAGTTTGTTTATATGGTTGATGTTGGCGGTTCCATGAGGATACTGGCATGCGAAGCAAAATCCTGACAGTATTAATTTTCTCGTTGTTTCTTGCCTCATGCGGGCGATCGCCTGTTTTTGAGGGCAGTTTTGATGGCGAGCAGGGTGAAACTTGCCGTTCCGTCCAGACATATATCACAGCTGTTGCAAATGGCAACTTATCAAAGACCTTTGAATTTGAAAGTCCTTATCTCTGGCCTGGCTTGGATGAGAAGCTATATAAGGTGATGAGGGCAAAAAACCCTGATTTTGCGTCTCTTGTGGGCAAATCAAGCTTCAAGTTTACGCAATGCAGTGTTCAGGAAGGCTGGGGTCTTTATGGAAAAACATACGATTTGGCATATATCATTGCAGTTGAAGCAATGTGGAATGTTGAACTGACGCAGGATGAGAAAAGGATTGCCGATGTAGTTGGCAAGGGGCCTTTCCTTACAGTTGCCACAAAAATGGATGACCAGTGGAAACTCATGCCTTTCTTTGGCCCGGAACTTTTTGAGATCAAAGAGGCTGAAAAGGCCTACATTGCCTACCTTGATGCCATAAAGAGTGAGCAATTTTCCAAAACCTATGATTTTACCCCAATTGATCTCTTGTCTGGTGCAAGCAGGGAGCAAGTCGAGCGTGAATGGAAAAACAATAATGGCAAGGGAATTGCCGAATTTTTAAGGAAGCTTGAACTGAAACCGACTGCCGGAAGGATTGAATTTGCTGTCAACCACAACGGAAGGACATATCCTTACGGGGTTACTTTTAACCTATTCATGAATATTGACCAGATGTTATATCAAGGGGATGATGCCCTTATAAAAATGATTTCTGATGACTGGACAACTGGGAAAAACACCACAGTCACAATGATTTACGAAGATGGCTGGAAGGTTGTTGCAGAGAACCCGCTTTTCTGACGATTTCCAGACACTCTTTCGCCAGCATCACGACGTCTTTTGGTGCCCCCATCGATTCCACCTCTTCGATTGTGGCCCAGGAGAACGGTTCCAGGATTGTTTCTGAGTCTGATACTGCTGCGTATATCATGTCAGTGTGGCAATGCTCGCCGTTTATGTTTTCGACAAGAATTGCAACAGGAAGTGGAACAGTTTCTATCCCATAATCTGGGAACGAATCGAAAAGGAGCCTGGGTTTTACTCCAAGCTCCTCCATCACTTCCCTTATTGCCGCCTCGTGCGGCAGTTCATTTTGCTCTACATGGCCCCCTGGTGGAAGCCATTTTTTAATCTTCTCATGAAAGTGTATTGCAAACCTTTCCCCATTAAAAACGAAGGTGGTTGCCGCCAGTTCATACCTCATGAACCTGCCATTCTAAGTGGGGGTGCCCTGACTGCGGATATGAGTGGCGGGATGGATGCAAGAATTCCCAGAACAACGGCCACACCAACTGAAAGAAGAAGCAGGTCAGGAGGAAGTGATACCAGATTTGTGTTGGGTGCGTTTGGTATCAAAATCCTCAGCAGATCACTTAACGGGTTCTGCAAAACAAGTGTAAGCGCAATGCCTATGATGCCGCCTATTAGCGTGAGCATGACTACCTCAAGACCAACTGATGTTCCCACCTGTATCGGTGTTGCGCCGATAGTCCTCATCATGCCGATCTCTTTTGATCTTTCAATGACGCCCATCAGTGCGGCACCTGCAACAACAATTGCACAGGCAAGAATTGCAACTATGACAACGGAAAGCATTATCGATCTGGCCGAATCAATGAGCCCGGACACTGTGTTTGCAACCTGGTTGATTGTCACTGGCTGTGCGTCATTGACGCCTTCAACGGCAACAGCCACGAACTCTTTTGAGCCAGCCTTATCATCAAGTTCTATTGCAATGGCAGTGTATCCGTTGAGGTCAATGATTTTTCTTGCTTCGCTGTCGTTTGTAATGAAGAAGTTGTCTTCGGAAGCGCCAGTTTGGTCAAGAAGGCCAACAATGGTCAGCTCTCTTGGGTCCGTCTTGTAAGTTATGACTTGCTGGCCAATCGGTGGATAGGTGCCAAGCTCTTCCTGCTGTTTTTTGTCCTGGGCAATCCCGATCACAGTGTACTTCTTCCCGATTTCTGCACCGAGTTTTTTAGCAATGGTGGAACCGAGAACGAGTTCACCTTCCGTGGTTGGGAATTTTCCTTGCACCTTCCAGTTTGGTCTGAGCTTTTCAAAGCCAGGAGAAATGCCGTAGACAACATGTTGTATGCCATCAAGCTCGAGGGTCCCCATCACAATACCTTGCGCACTTTTTACATGCTGGATTGCCTTTATCTTGTCAATTGCCTCAAGCGGGAGCTTGTTTGGGATGACTCCACCATGCAAGAGGAGTGTTGTTGAAGAATAGGGGCATCCCTTTGGCACGGCAAGCATCTGTACTCCAAAGTTGTTCAGCTCGTCCCTCATGGCTTTGTTATATCCAAAATAGAAACCCAGAAGTGACAGAAGGAGCGTTATGGATACAGTTACTGTGGCAATTGCCAACACTGTGCGCAAGGGTTTTTTTGCCAAATTGCGCAAGGCAAGCTTGAAAGTTGACATCAGTCGATAAGCTCCACCCTGTGGCCCTCAAGCATTTCACCCGTGTTTGAGGCCGTCACTTTTCCATAAACTTTTGCATGGAGGCCCTTTATGGATTCTGGAACTGTAAAACTGTCCTTGTTCCTTGAGACATAAAGCCTTACCTGGTCGCCCGGCTTGTCTGTGATGAAAAACCAGCATCCTGCAGGACAAACTTCATCTATGTAAACATCCATTACAACCATTTTGTCATACAGTTCAGGGTTTGCGAATACCTGTTCAACAGTTGCTGGCTGGTATTCCTCCAGTTTTTCAAGCGGTGGACCAAACGTTTTTTCTTGGGGGCCTGATGGTCCGCATGATGCGAGTATGGCAATGGCGCCAAAAAGTACCACGAGTGCCACACAAAGCTAATTTTTTTCATCTCTTGTTATTCTCCCGTCCATGAGTTCTACCACCCTGTCGCAGTCTTTTGCAAGTTTCTGGCTGTGGGTGGCGATAATAATTGTTTTTCCTTGTCCGGCAAGTTTCCTGAAGAGCCCGAATACGGCCTCGGCGTTTGCCGTGTCAAGATTTCCTGTTGGTTCATCAGCGATAATGACTGGTGGATCAAGTGCCAGCGCCCTGGCAATGGCCACCCTCTGCATTTCGCCGCCAGACATCTGGCCTGGTCTATGATTGTACCTCTGTGATACTCCAACCATTTCAAGGAGTTCCATGATATGGTCTTTCCCGAGTTTTTTGCCTGCAAAGAGTCCGGGTAGTGCAACGTTTTCGTAGGCTGTTAGTGTTGGAATGAGGAAAAACCTCTGGAAAACAAAACCCATGAGTTCCCTTCTCAGAATTGTTCTCTGGGCCTCGGAAAAGTCCTTAATGTTCCTTCCTTCCAGTGCCAGTGTTCCAGAATCAATGTTCTCGAGCATTCCGATGCAGGAGAGCAGGGTTGTTTTTCCGGAGCCTGATCTCCCCATTATTGAGAGCATTTCTCCCTTGCCAATATTAAGGGAGACGTCCTGAATGGCATGGATGGTTTCCGTGCCCCTTTTGAAAGATTTCGAAATCCCGTTTGCTACTATAGCATCATTCATCGGAAGCTGCCTCCGTCGGTTTTGTACTGGCGGCATTTTTGGCCGGGCCATAAGCAGCCAGGACTGATATCACAATGACTATGGCCAGTGTTATCAAGGCCGAAGTCCATCCTATAGAGATGATGTTTCCACCTGGTGATTGTGGAAGACTTTTTTTGATCAGATCGCTAACGCTAGACGACAAGACAAAACCAGACAGGATTCCGGTTATGGCACCTATCAAGCCAAGAATGGTGGCTTCAAGTGTTGTTCCAAACAGCACTTGCCCACCTGTTGCGCCCATGGCCCTCATCATCCCGATCTCGCCCTTTCTTTCAGCCACAGACGAAGCCTGGGTTGTAAGAATGCCTACAGCTGCTATGAGGATTATGATTACAAGTACTGAAAGGATGGCGATCCTCGCGCCTGAAATGAAGTCACTTATTGTGGCCTGGAAGTCTCCAATCGTGACAACCTGAAGGTCGGGAATGGTCATCAGCTTTTTCGCAACGGTGTCCGATTTTGTGGGGTCGTCAACCTGGATCAGGATTGAGGAGAGCATCCCCTCTGCCTTGAGAAGATTTTGCGCTGATTTCAGGTTCACGAAAACGAGGTCCTCGTCCTCTGTTGCGCCCTTATCGGCTATGGCGGTGATTTTGTAAGTTTTTCCGGATATGTCGAAATTGTCGCCAACTTTTGCTGAAAGCACCTGCGAAATCTTGTATCCGAGGGCAACTTCATTCTCGGCGAACGGTTTCTGAAAACCTAGTTTTGGCCTCATCAGGTGGTAATTTTCATCAGCGCCGACAATTACATGGACTTTTTTGTACGGACCGACTGGACGCTGCCCCATGATTACCGCTGAAACAATTTTTACGCCATCGGTTTTTCTAATTGGTTCAAGCTGGTTTTCTGCAACGGCATACCTGAGGTTGCCACCACTCAAAATGACCCCTGTGGCTTCATAGGGGCACCCTTTTGGGATTGCCAGGATGTTGGCGCCTATACTGCTGATGTTTGAGAGGAGGGCCGAATCATAGCCTTGGGAGAGGCCCAGAGACAAAACCAGAACGAATGACGCCACTGCTATGGTCAGGCAGGCTGCAATAAAACCTGCAGGTCTCCGGAGTAGTCCCTTGAAAGCAAGTTTTATAAAACTCACTTGGCCCCCTCCATGCTGTCAACAATTTCCAGAAGCCTGTCTATGTCAACACTCCCTTTCTTTCTGCCGGTTATTTTACCATTCTGGTCAACAAGCATCAAATCCGGTATTGTAGACACCCCATATTCCCTTGCCACTGCAGATGTTGGGTCAAGTACCACCGGAACTGTGAGACCCAACGATCCCAGTATTGCAACAACAGAATTCAGCGTGTCAACCGGATTGATGCACACGGTCAGGATAGGGACCTTGTACTCGTCGCTCACAGTCTGTATCGCCTGGATCTCCTCGATGCACGAGGAGCAACCGTATTTCCAGAAAACGAGGATCGTCTGTTTTTCTACAGGTCCAAAAGTTTCTTTTGCACCCCCGACATCGGTCCAGGTGAATGCAGTTGCATCACCAAACTTTTCTCCAATTTCTGAAACGACAGGCATTCCAACAGATTCGGGATTTACTGCAGGCAGGGAAGATGATCCGCATGACGCGAGAATGATTGCCGTCAGCACCAAGATCGTGATTTTGTGAAAAAATTTCACTTGTCACCTGCTTTCCTCAGTTTGCTTGTACATCATAGTAAAGCTTACTGCTAACTTACAGGGTAGTTAATACAATTTTTTTGCAATAGCAAGATGCTCAATAGAAAAAAATGGCAAAGGAAAAAATTTTCAATCTGCCGGTTTTTCAAGCGGTACATATGGCTGTCTTGATAACCGTGCAACTTCCTTCATGGCCATCTCGGTCAGCTCTTCATAGTAATATTTGGACGGTCTGGCCACTTTGTCAATAGCTATTGGCCTGCCGACATTTACGATTACCTTGCCACGCCTGAACCATTTTGAACCGTATGGCATCACTTTATATGCGCCTATAACGCCCACAGGAAGTATCTTTGCTTCGAATCTGCTGGCAAACTGAGCCGCACCAGTCTGGTAATTCCCCTGGAGTTTTCCATCTTTCGAGCGAGTGCCTTCCGGATAGATGCAGAAAAGGCCACCATTTGAGAGGGTGTTGCTTATGGCCCTGACCGTGTCTTTTGAGGTCTGACCCCTCCGGACTGGAACGACCCCAAAGGCCCTGATACAACTGCTTAGCACCGGTACTTTGAGAATCTCTTCCTTGGCAAGATAAACGCCCATTCTTGTAAGTGAAAGCCCGACAAAAAGAACATCCAGCGCTGATGTATGGTTTGCAATAACCACAACCGGACCTTTTGGTGGTATGTTGCCCCTTCCATGTATTTCTATGTCAAAGAGTTTTCTCGAGATAAACCATATTACCGAATACGAGAACTTCCACCATCTGGTGAATCTTGTTTTTCCAATCCCTTTCCTTGATTCTCTGACTATGAGATTTGCTACCTGGTTGGCATTCATTTTTGTGCTGTCAATGATGATTGCATCGCTGGCAGGGACAAGTGGCGCTATGTCCCTTTCGGAGTCTCTTTTGTCTCTTTTTTTTAGTGCTTCAAGAATTTCTTCGTAAGTTGCTTTGCACGGGTTCTCGGCGTGCCTTCGTCTTGCCCTCTCTTCAATCGATGCGTCAAGATAAACCTTGAGAGTTGCGTCGGGAAGCACCACTGTACCAATGTCTCTTCCTGTGACTATTATCGGGTATTCCGTGGCCAGCTCCCTTACCATTGCGTTGACCCATTCGCGTAACTCTGGATCAAGCGACATTTTTGAGGCCAGCTCTCCTGTTTCAACCGAACCGAGTTTGTCTGTGGCGTCCTCTCCATTCACAATGAACCTGTCCCCTTCAAGTCTCAGGTTTATTTCGGAGAGTATTTCGGGAAGCCCTTTGCCAAGTTTTGTGGATGCGTATGCGGCGACCCTGTAGAGCCTTCCGGAATCTAGAAATTTTATCCCCAGTTTTTTTGCAGCAAGCGTCCCGACAGTTGTTTTTCCGGAAGCGGCCGGCCCGTCGATTGCAATTACCGGGTGTTGTATCATCTAGATATTATTGTGCCGGCGTCGCCTTTTAATGCAAGTGTTATGTGGGCGGGGTCAGTAATGACTGCCTGCTGGCCGCCGTTTTCCAGGAAATGTATTGAGGCCTCAACTTTTGGCCCCATAGAGCCCTTTGCAAAGTGGCCTTCCTCGGAGTATTTTTTTGCTTCATCAAGCGTCAGTCTGTCAAGTTGAATCTGGTTTGGTTTGCCATAATTGAGGCATACCTTTGGAACGGCTGTCGAAACCAGCAGTCTTGATGCCTTCACCTCAAGGGCAAGAACTGCAGATGCCCTGTCTTTGTCTATTACCGCCTCAATTCCGGATAACCCCTCCGGCCCCTTGACTACAGGTATTCCGCCACCGCCACATGCTATAACAACAACGCCTGAGTCAACGAGGTCCTTGATGGTGTCTTTTTCGATTATTGATTGTGGCCATGGCGATGCAACAACTCTTCTCCAGCCCCTTCCAGAGTCCTCGACAATATTCCATCCGAGTGTGAGGGCCCTTTCTCTGGCCGTTTTTTCATCCATGAAACTGCCTATTGGTTTAGTGGGATTTTTGAAGCCCTTGTCTGACGAGGAAACTTCAACCTGGGTGACCACGGTTATGACGTTCTTCTTGATCCCTCTCTTGGAAAGTTCTTCAGTGAGGGCCTGCTGCAGCTGGTACCCTATGCCACCCTGTGTCTCTGCGACGGCATAATCCAGTGTGGTCTCCGGGACTTCGTGTGATGCGAGCTCGGACCTCCTCATGACCTGACCGACCTGCGGGCCGTTCCCGTGCGACACTATGATGCCGTATCCGGCACTTACGGCCGCTGCTATGTGGAATGCTGTTTCCCATACTGCCGCCCTCTGGTTCTGGACGGTCTGGGTCATACCCGGCAACAGCAAAGAGTTTCCGCCAACTGCAATGACTATTCTTTCCATAATTCAACAGAAAGAATATCATACCGTGAATTGTTAAGTTCTCAAGGTGTGAAGTAAATACACATTTCTTGAATCGGGCCAACCTCAGGTTAAAATATGGTATGAAAGGAAGGCAATTGATGGACAAGGAACTATTTTTGGTGAAGAAGGGCCTGGCTGACATGCTAAAGGGTGGTGTGATAATGGATGTTGTGACACCGGAGCATGCAAAAATAGCCGAAGAGGCCGGTGCTGTGGCCGTAATGGCCCTTGAGCGCGTGCCTGCGGACATCAGGGTAAAGGGCGGCGTGGCCAGAATGTCTGATCCTCAAATGATTTCTGAAATCATGAAAGCAGTTTCTGTTCCAGTCATGGCAAAATGCAGGATTGGCCACACCATAGAGGCCCAGGTTTTGCAGTCCATTGGTGTTGATTATATAGACGAGAGCGAAGTTCTAACGCCAGCCGACGAGGAGTTCCATGTTGACAAGTGGTCGTTCAGGGTGCCATTTGTTTGTGGCTGCCGCAATCTTGGCGAGGCCCTTCGCAGGATTGGTGAGGGTGCTGCCATGATAAGGACAAAGGGTGAAGCTGGAACTGGCAATGTTGTTGAAGCCGTTCGCCACCAGAGGGCCGTCCAGAGGGAAATCAGAAGAGTCGTCATTGCCCCTGATGAAGAACTTGCCACAATAGCAAAAGAGCTTGGTGCTCCACTCGAACTGGTAAAGATGGTCAAGGAAACTGGAAGATTGCCAGTTGTTAACTTTGCTGCAGGTGGTGTTGCAACTCCTGCCGACGCAGCGTTGATGATGCACCTTGGCTCTGATGGAGTTTTTGTTGGATCTGGCATATTCAAATCGGGAAATCCGGCTAAGAGGGCAAAGGCCATTGTTGATGCGGTTGCCCACTGGCAGGAACCGGAAGTCATCGCAGAAGTGTCAAAAAATCTCGGCGAAGCCATGGTTGGAATCAATATTGACGTTTTGGACGAGAAAGAAAAACTTGCCGGGAGGGGCTGGTGAAAATAGGCATCTTCGCCCTCCAGGGTGATGTTGCCGAACACATAAAGGCAATAGAGGCTTCTGGTTGCACACCGGTCCAGGTCAGGAACCCACAGGACCTGGACAATCTGTCTGGGCTTGTTCTCCCTGGCGGTGAATCAACAACCTTCTGGAAGCTCTCGAACAGGATCGGACTCGATAAGAAAATAATTTCCCTTTCAAAAGAGGGATTTCCAATATTTGGTACATGTGCTGGGCTCATAATGATGTCTCGCGACATTGAAGGCTACCCAAACCAGCCAACATGGAATATAATGGACGTAACAGTCAGGCGCAATGCTTATGGGCGCCAGCTTGAATCGCACGTCGAAACGATACACGCCAAGGACATTGGCGATGTGTCGGTCGCGTTTATTAGGGCCCCTTTCATCACAAGGGTCGGTGAAAAAGTGGAAGTGCTCTCCTGCGACAAGGAAGGCAACATCATTTTCGTTAGGCAAGGCAATTTTCTTGGCGCCGCCTTTCACCCAGAGATGACAGGTGATATAAAAATCCATAATTTTTTTTGCGATATCGCAAGGAGGGTTTGATGTCAGGACACAGCAAATGGCATAATATCCAAGGTAAGAAATCAGTGACCGATGCCAAGAGAGGCAAGCTTTTTACCAAAATTGCCAAGGAAATCATTGTTGCAGCAAAAAGGGGTGGAAATCCCGATCACAACCCAAGCTTAAGGTCTGCCCTGGACAAGGCGTCTGAAGCCGGAATGCCGAAAGACAACATAAAGAGGGCCATTCAGCGCGGGACCGGAGAAATTGAAGGAGCAACCTACGAAGAAGCAGTTTATGAAGGATACGGGCCGGCAGGCACTGCCGTAATCGTTGAGGCTTCTACAGACAGCAAAAACCGCACGATCTCCGAACTGAAGAAAATCTTCAGCAAACATGGCGGATCACTCGGCGAGCAGGGTTGTGTTGCATGGAATTTTGAACGCGAGGGTGAAATTGTTGTAGAAGGTGGCGGAAAATCACTTGACGATGTCCTCATGGAAGCAGCGGACGCCGGAGCAAGTGATGTTGAAGCAGATGGTGACACTTTCATTGTAACAACTCCCCCCGATGTAATGCACCAGGTGGCCGAGGTCCTCAGAAAGGCCGGCTACAAGGTCAAGGGAACCAACCTTGTCTATAACGCCAAGAGCACCGTAAAAGTCACGGGGCAGGATGCAGTAAAAGTCCTCAAACTCCAGAACGACCTCGAAGATCATGATGATGTCAATAACGTCTATTCCAACTTTGAGATGGACGAATCAGAGATGGAGAAGATAGCAAGCGAGCTTGAATGAAAATAATAGCCGTTGACCCAGGGCTGGCCCGCATTGGATGGGCCATCCTGGAGTCGGATGGCGATTCGTTTTCGCTTGTCGAATGTGGATTGCTGCAGACCCCAAAGGAAGACAATCTTCCAAAGAGACTCTCCGAAATACATTCAAAAATAACCGGACTTGTTTCAAAACACAAACCAAGCTCTTTTGCAGTAGAAGAACTGTTTTTTTCAAAAAACGTCAAGACAGCAATCGATGTCGCACAGGCAAGAGGTGTCATAATAATGTCGGCCCAGTTGACGGGTCTGCCTGTCTACGAATACACACCAAACCAAGTCAAGCAGGCCGTAACTTCATCAGGTAGCGCAGACAAACTCCAGGTTGGGAAAATGGTGCAAATGCTTTTGAGGCTTCCCAAAATACCCTCGCCAGATGATGTTGCAGATGCCTGTGCGCTCGGACTTTGCCATCTCTTTTCGCTGAGGTAAAAATGATAAATCATCTGGATGGAACAATAGAAGACTTTGATGACGAAGTTATTGTCCTGAATGTAAATGGCATTGGTTTTGAGGTCCTTGTTGGCAGGGTATCCGGGGTTGAGATTGGAAAAAGCCTGAGGCTGTATACTGTATGGCGCTTCAACAGTGAAGACGGATACACTATTTTTGGTTTCGAGACACCGCAGGAATCAAAACTCTTCAAGACAATAACAAGCAAGGTTTCCGGGGTCGGGGGGAAAACAGCCCTTTCTCTTTTAAAAACACTGACACCCGGTCAGATAGCTGATGCCGTCATACATGAAAAAGCCCATGTTTTCAGGGCCGTTTCCGGCATTGGCCCAAAGATGTCCGAAAGGATAGTTCTGGAATTGAGGGACGTCATGGCCGGAATGCCAGTACAACCAGGTTCTGTTGGCAAATCGGACGAGATTGATGAAGCCAGGGCGGCATTGCGTGCACTTGGTTTCTCGATTGGCGAGATAGAGAAAGCGCTAGATGGCATAAAGGGCAAAAGTGCGTCCTCGGAGGAGATAATAAAGCACGCCCTCTCAAGGCTGTCAAAATGAATTTCAGGGACAAGATCGCTGGGAGGGAGCCGGTTGACTTGCTGGTAGTGAATGCCAGGATAATAAATCCGTCACTTGGGCAGGTTGTTGATGGCCATGTTGCGGTTGCTGATGGAAAATTTGCTGGTTTTGGCCAGAAAAAGAGTGTCAAAGTTTTTGATGCTGGTGGTGCCTATATTGCCCCAGGCTTTATCGACCCTCACACTCACCCGGAAACCCTAGTTTCCCATCCTCTAAGGTCGTTTGCTTCGATGCTTCGAAGGGGTGTCACGACAGTGGTCTTTAATCCCTCAAACACCGCCAATGCAACGGGGCTTGCCGGTGTGAGGTATCTTGACCAGACAACCCGAGATTTTGAGAAAAACATCCTGTTCTATGCCCCGTCAAGTGTCCCTCCGTACGAATTTGAAGATTATGGCGTTGACCTTTCATATCTTGATCTGGCGTGTTTTGCTGCAGAACCAAGATTTGTTGGGCTTTCAGAAATAATTGATCCAAACGGCGACGGCATGGACATGAAAATAAAGCTGTTCCGAAACAAGGTTGTGGATGGTCATGCAAGGGGCCTTGGCGGGAAAGCGCTTGAGGAGTATTTTTCAGCAGGGGCATCCTGCGACCATGAATGCAAAACGCCAGAAGAAGCTGAAGAGAGGTTTGCGATTGGTGTGAGGATAATGGCAAGAGAGGGCAGTTTCGACAGAGACCTACTGTCTGTGCTAAAGGCCTGCAATAGTGAGAACCAGCATTTTTTCAGTTCCTGCACTGACCATATCAAGCCACAGATGCTGCTTGAAGAAGGCTCAATCGACAATTGTGTCAGAAAAGCTTTCCAAAGCGGTGTCCCGCTGGTCAGGGCGGTCCAGATGGCTACCATAAACACTGCCTCGACCCTGAAGATGACCGACAGGGGCAGTTTTGCCATCGGCAAGAGGGCCGATTTTGTGTTGATTGATCCCGGGACATTGAATGTGGTTTCAACATTCCTGTCTGGTGAACAGGTGACTAGCGAGCTTCTCGACTACCTGGAGGCTTGCGATCTGGGAGGACGCCCGCTAAATGCAGTTATTGATTTTGATATTGATGATATAAATTTCCGAAACAGCGAGATTGTTGATGCAGGGGATGGTGCAACTGGGCGATATTCCAGCGAACCGGTTTTTGCGTGCGTAATCAATGTGCGCTCTGGTCAAAAGAATGTCTCATTTTGCAGACTCGCAGGACTTGGGAAGGTCAGTGGCGCTTTTGCCACAACGACACCGATCCACTCGCACAACATTTTTGTTTTGGGCAGTTCAGCAGGATTGATGAAAAAGGCCGTCAGCATGGTTGCTGGCGATGGTGGAGTGGCTGTTTGCGGGGAGGATTTTTACGAATTTCTACCGCTGCCAATCTTTGGCATTTACTCCGACCTTTCTGTGGCCAGAGTTTCGGAGGGGATGAACAGAATACAGAGTGCCCTCGATAGAACAGGCGTCCATGAAGACATGTTCGGTCTTGTGAGGAGGCTCACACAGCCGGGTTTTGGAACCTGTCTTACTTCGAAGGGTGTATTTGTTTGTGAGGACCTAAAACAAAAATAATGAAAAAAATATCTATTGCTCTGATTTTTGTTCTTTTGATCTCGGTTTTTCTTCCAACATGGCCGAGATTTTCAACTGCCCAGCAACCCACCCAGGTTGTTGAAAGACTGTTGATGTTTGACCAGCCCGATGCAAAAAATCTGGCAGAGTTGAAAACAGAAACCTCGCTGGCGCAGTCTGGTGCAATATCCGAGCTGGAGGCCCTTTCCTCATCGGGCGAGGTGCTCTCTTACAAACCATTCTGGATACAGAACTGCATTCTTGTCACAGGCACCCAGAAGGCCTTTTCGCGCCTCGAGAGCCTTGGCTCTGTGAGGGCTGTTTTGCCCAACACAAAAATTTACCTGCCCCATGCCGGGCGATCGAAGGTGGAAACTGACATAGAGTGGAACCTCAAGGCAACGCATGTGCCAGAGGCATGGGCCATGTCGGCAAAGGGTGATGGCGTGCTCGTCGGTGTTCTGGACAGTGGTTGTGATTCCACCCATCCGGAGCTTGCCGGAAAAGTCCAGAGTTTTGCTTCTTTTGACAGTTATGGCAGGAAGACTGGCCAAACTATTGCAAGCGACAGTGATGGCCATGGAACAAGCGTCTGCTCGGTCGTTTGTGGCGAAACGCTTGGCGTTGCCCCAAAGGCAAAATTGATTGTAGGTTCTGTCATCCCTGACGGCTCGGGAAACATTTCCCAGATTTTGGGCGGGTTGCAGTGGATAACCGACCCTGACGACGACCCATCAACCAATGATTACCCAAGGGTTGTCAATATGTCGTTTGGCGCTTCCGGGACAATGGACTACCTGAAGACCGCAATAAAAAACCTCAGAACATTTGGAATATTGCCCATTGCCTCGATAGGCAACGATGGCGAAGGTTCATCGAGCAATCCTGGCAATATGCCAGAAGTCCTCTCCGTTGGCTCTGTGGACTACGGGCTCAAGGCGTCTGGTTTCTCCGGCGGTGCCGAAGTGGTGTGGGAGAACGAAGACGACTCACTGACACTGGTTAAACCTGATTTATGTGCACCTGGGGAAAACATCAGGGTGGCCACCCCAAGAAGGACCTATGATGTTGCCGATGGCACCAGCTTTTCTTCCCCACATGTCGCCGGAATCTGCGCGCTTTTGCTTGAAAAGAGGCCCGGCATATCCCCTGAAGACCTGACCTATCTCCTCTCAAAGACTGCTGTCGACCTTGGTAGGCCAGGCAGGGACAGGCGCTATGGCGAGGGCCTTGTCGATGCAAGGGACAGCCTTTCACTTGCCCTGTCAATGGAGCCAAAAACTGTTTCTGTGACGTGGCCCACCGGTTCTGCCCTCTGGGGAGACATAAATGTCACCTCTGGTGACCGTTCGTATGTGGTTTCAAGGGAACAGGCGAAATCGTTTACTTTTCTCTCCAGATCAGGCGAGGAGACAAAGATAGGGGCTTTCGGTTTTGAATCCTCAACGATTGCAGGCAGTTCCATTGAGCTAAAACCTCTTCCGGAGCATTCGCTTGTTCTGACGGTGCACGAAGAGGGCACCCAGAACAATCTTGACAGCAAAGTCACCCTGAAAGATTCCCCGTTGCCGACATTTGAGGCACCTGACGGAACATTAAAGCTTGCTTTACCGGAGGGCGAGCACGAATTTGTTGCGACTTCTTTTGGCCACGCATCGAGGAGTTTCAGGATAAAACTCTCGTCTGATTTGTCTGCCTCCATGCCTCTCGAGAAGGCAAAATTAGCCTTTATTGACACAAGAAAACCAGTTTGGGGGATGAGCCCGGAACCGATCCGTGGAAAGCTCAAACCAGCTTTGGATTCAACAGGATTGCCCTATTTTATATGGTCAACCTTGCAAGGTAATGTGACAGCCAAGCAACTTGGTGCTTTCCAGTATGTGGTATGGAACTCCGGTGGTTCACTTTCGGCCAAAGACGTTGGCATTCTTGGCGGATACATGGACATGGGAGGTAAACTTGTCCTTACCTCCGATTTTTATGGCGCATCCTTCATCGGCCAGACCGATTCTACGGTTTTTCTGGACTCATATTTTGCCTGCAGACCAAGCGATGAGGGTGGAGCGGCATTAACCCACTGGGACGGAAAGACTTACAAGAGCCTTGCGCTTGGCAACCCAAGCGCCTATTTTTCCACTTCAAATCTTGTGCCGATGTCCGAAAAGGCAAAAATCCTGCTTTCTTATGCTGGTACAAGCCCCAAAAAGTATGCAGGGTTGAAAGTCTCAACCCTCAAAAACCAGGGAATAATCCTTGGGTTTACGTTCCCAAATGTGGCTTCGGAAGAGGACAGGGGCTGGCTTTTAAAGCTTTGCATCGATAGTTTTGAAGACACATTGCCATGGAAGGCCGATATAAAAACTGACGATGGTAAATTGCCTTCCGGAAACATAGCAATTGGCGGGGAAACCATAGATTTTACCGGGGGCAATATTTTTGTGCCTCACCTCCCGCTTGTGGCAACAAAAATCGAAATTTCCAGTTTTGGCTATAAAAAGGTCATCCTGGAGGATAGGCCGGAAAACCTCCCTTCGCAGATAATGCTTGAACCTGCCCCCCTGTCTGGAGTTTCTTTTGAGTCCAACTCTGATGGATACCTCATTTTCAATGACAAGAATGTGGAGCCCATTAAGTTCTCAGCAAAGGGTGAAGTCAGATTGCCCGAAGGCAAATACAAAGTTGTGGCTGTATCGAGGGGAAGGGATCCTGTGGAAGTTGATGTCGTTGCCCCAGGCAGGATTGCTCTTAATATGAGGCAGTCCCAGAAGGCAGCAGTGGTTTTTGAGGAAGCTGATGACATAAAGCTGACGCTGAGCGAAATCGGCATACCCTACAGGACCATCCAGCAGCCAACTGTCGCAGACATTGTGTCCTCGGGTCTTATTGTCTGGAACCATCCGGAGAAAATCTCAAGCTCCCAGATGGAGATGATAGGCAATGTGAAAACTGCCCTTCTTTGTGGTGCAGGTGCCATTATTGCCGGCCCGGAGCTTTGCAGGGCCTTTGGCAGACCAGTCCAGATAGATTCAGCCACTTCGCCTGTCTATGCGTCCATGGGTGAGAATGAACTCCAGGGAATACTCATATCCAACTCAAAAAGCATGAGAAACTACAGCATGTCAATTCCTGTAATTTCGGGAGGAGATGTCCTGGCAAGGTTTATTGGCCAGGGTGCCTCAATCATAAAGCATGACAATCTCATAGCCTGCTCGTTTGGTTTGCAGGATGTTGATCTTGCAAATGTCAAGGCTGAGTTGATCAGAAGATTGGCCATGGTGCTTGGTTTTGGTGAAGGCAGGCTCCTTCCCGGCCAGATAGTTTCACCGTCAAAGGCTGTAAACACAAAATCTGTGGAAATAAGTGGTTTTGCACCACCTGCATCAAAAACTTCAATAACAATAGACGGTGTCGAAAAAATCGTTGATCTTGATCCAGAGGGTTTTTTCTCTTTCTGGGCCAGCCTTGCGGAAGGAAAGCACGAATGTGTACTAATCTCACAATCAAATGGCCTTCTGGCGAGATCAGCGCCGCACACTGTAACGATAGACACCACACCACCCAGCATTGTCATGTATTCGCCAAAAGGCGGTAAAACACCGTCGCTCGAGATAGAAGTTTTGGCCAATGTCAGGAGTGCTTCAAAAGTCTTGATTGATGGCAAGCCGGTAAGAGTTGAGGGGACACTTCTTCGCACAACAGTTCCGGCTGGGTCAGGTTCCATCCTGATCTCTTGTGAAGATGAGGCGGGCAACAGGTCTGAGGTCAGGGCAAACTATACACCGTCACCCGGGCTTTTTGCTGACGCGCAAAAATCCGGGTCATTTTTCGAGATTGGCCAGCTTGCCTGCGCGAACATCCTGAAGAATGAGAATGGCCAGTTTTACCCCTCAGAATCTCTTTCTAGAGGAAAGATGGTCATCTGGGTTGCACTACTGCTTGGGCTTGACCCAAAGCCGGGAAAATCCACATACGAAGACGTGCCAAAGAATTCTCCGGAAGAGCCGTTTATTGGCGCCCTTGTCCAGCACGGGACATTGTCCGGAAAAGGAAAATTCTACCCCACATCTGCCTGCACGAGAGAGCTCCTTGTGCAAGTCCTCTCCAATGGCTTGAGGCTTGGCAAAAAGGCCGAAAAAATGCCATTTTCTGATATAAAACAGGACAATGTCTATTCACAAGCCATCCTTAGGTGCGTTTTTGCCGGCATAATTGACCCCGCAGAAAAAAGACTGTTCTCAGGTGGCAAATTCGGTCTAGGGCAAAAGCTCTCAAGAGAGCAAGCCTGCATAATGCTTTACAATGCCCTTGTCTACAGGGCAAGAGGAGAACAATGATACTGGAACAGCTAAAACAGGCTGGCTATAGAATAACAAAACCCAGGAAAGCGGTCATAGCGCTTCTTGAAGAAAATGATGACATGGATGCAAAGCAGATATACAGGACCCTAAGGGAGCGCGGGCAGGACGTCGATGTTGCTACCGTTTACAGGGTGCTTGACCTTCTTTTCAGGCTTGGTATTGTGCACAGGAGCAATTTTACCCAGCAGCACGCCCATTTTGGTTTTGTGAAGGCCGTCCACATGATATGCAGGCGTTGCGGTAAAATCGATGAGAAAGAAGTGGACAGCAAAATTCTGCTTGATAAAATGAAAGACGTCCTGGGGGATTTCTCCGCCCAGGACGTCTCTGTAGAGGTCTATGGTTATTGTAAGACCTGCAGCCGATCAGCAGATGGCAACGTTTGACGCCTGCACGCCCTTCGGTGTCTCTTGGATCTCGAACCTAACTCTGTCGCCTTCCTTAAGGGACTTGAATCCGTCAGCCCTAATGGCTGAAAAATGTACGAAAACGTCCTCTCCGTTGTCAGCACGGGTGATGAATCCATAACCCTTCTTTGCGTTAAACCACCTAACAGTTCCTTCTGGCATTCTACTTCTCTTTCCTTCTGCTCCTTTTTCAGGAGCTAATACTAATTTGGGCTTTTTGCCCTTTTATAGTGAAAAAGGCCTCATAAATCCGAGGCCCAAATCACTTGGACTTCAAATTCACACTTTGATTATACACTATAAAACAAAATTTGCAATCTTTCCCCTGTTTATCCAAATGAGTTTTGCACCAAGTGCGTCACCAACAGCTTTTACTGGTACAAAGGTCTTTCCGCTGACTATCTCTGGCGGAGCATCAAGCGGATAATCTTTGCCGTTGATTTTTGCGTTTTTTTTGCCGACCCACATCTGTCCGACAAGTTTGCTGCCTTTCTTGATGTCGATTCTCTTTTCCGAGGCGACCCAGCCAACTGTTCCACCGAGGCTTTCAATGCCTATGCGGAGCGGTGCCATTGATTTGCCGTTTTTGATATAGCATGCACCACCATGGGGTGTGAGATCAACTTTCTTTCCGTCAACAGCGCAAACAGTAATTGGCTTTTTGGTTGTTGTGTCAAGCGAGAGGAAGAACGTAACGCATTTTTTGTATTTTGCCGACCCGGGATGGTCCATGAAATCACCAGGATACGTTTTGGCATTCAATTCCTCAATGTTTGTATATCCATCGCCGTCCGCGTCAAATTTCTCAAACGCATCAAAGTCGCCAAGTTCTTCTGTATTTTCATACATTACGCCATACGGGTTTCTTGGCCCGGTGCCTTCCTGTATGAAGTGGCAGCAAAGACATGTCTTGTCGATCTTTGATCCCTTCAGCTTCGGATAGGTAAGAATGAGTTCATCGTGGTAATCCTGTTGTGCGTAAACATAAGCGAATGCACCCAGAATGAGTCCGGTAAGTACCAGAACTGCCACAATTGACCTTTTCATTTACACATACCTCCTTGGTTTTCTATCCTCAATACAATATTTTTTGTTTCAGGTTCAGCCTTTTATTTAAGGTTGTAGTTCCAGATTTTACCCATTGTTATCTTTGCTTCGGTGGCACCAAGGGCCTTGACTGCGAGGTCAAATGTCGAAACAAACATGTTCTTTCCCTTAAGTTCCGGAGCAATCTTGCAATTGTAGTCTTTTCCATTGAGCTTGCCCTTTGCTTTTCCGACCCAGAATTGCGCAACAACCTTGCCACCTTTTTTGACGTCGAGTCTGCCCTTGCCATCTTTTGCATTGAAGATTGCAGTTGCACCAAGTCCATCAACAACCGGCTTCCATGGGGCCATTACCGTTCCCGATTTTTCATATGCGGCCCCGCCAAGTGGCGCTATGTCAACTTTCTTCCCACCAGCAACACAGACAGTAATGTCTTTTTTTGTCTTCGTGTCCTTTGAAGTGAAGAAAGTCACGCATTTTTTGAATTTCCTTGGTGATGGCGAGTCAGAAAAATCACCAGGATATGTTTTTGCATTGATTTCCTGGACGTTTGTATATCCGTCACCATCTGCGTCAATTTTTTCAAATGCTGCGAAATCGGCAGATCCCTCGTTTTCATAGAGGACGCCGTACGGGTTTCTCGGCCCGGTGCCTTCCTGTATAAAATGGCAGCAAAGGCAGGTTTTGTCAATTTTTGATCCCTTCAGCTTCGGATAGGTAAGAATGAGTTCATCGTGGTAGTCCTGCTGGGCAAAGACGAACGCAAGTGTTCCAAGCATTATCAATGCAGTGGTGGCTACAGCAATCAATGTGTTTTTTTTCATGGACATCCTCCTGGTGCAGGTGTGTTTTCCTTTATGAAAGTTTAAGGGCACACAGGTCAAAACAAGGTCACCAAGACTAAACCCAGGTTTAAGCTTTGATTACAGCTTTGTTCTGCCAGCACACATCTTTACAAAGTTCAAAATTTAACATTGAATTAAGTTTGGTTTCGGGAATCAATCGCCTTCGCAGCAGGATTTTTTTGCTTTATATCCGATATTGAGAATTTTGGACGGTGCTACCCAGTTCAGTTCTGCATCCATCGAATCGGAAAGGGCCCTTACAGGAACAAAGGTACTGCCACCAACTATTTCGGAAGGGTTCCCAAGCTTGTAGTCTTTGTTTTTTATTCTTGCGGTGTTTCTTCCAATCCAGAACTGCGCAACCACTGTTTCGCCCTTTTTTATGTCTATTCTTCTTTCAGAACCAAAGAATGATGCTGTGCCGCCAAGGTTTTCCACTGCAAACCTCAATGGAGCCATGGAAGTACCGTTTTTGATATAGCAGCTGTTACCACTGGGCAATTCGACATATTTCCCGTCCACAAAAGAGTATGCTGGTATCTTGCCTGTTTTTGGTGCCTGGAAAAAAATCAGGCTGACACATTTTGAATATTTTTTTGGGTCTGGCTGATCAGTGAACAACCCAGGATATGTGCCTGCTTTTATCTCATCAATATTTGTGTATCCATCTCCATCGGAGTCGATTCCTTCTATCTCGGAAAACCCTTTCATGTTGTTGGCGGCAAATGATATTCCAAAAAGGTTTCTTGCTGTTCCACCCTCAGGTGTGATGTGGCACAATGAGCAATCTCTGTATAATTTTGTGTTTTTGGCATCAGGGTATCTTGCAAAAAATGCCTCCCTGTAAGTTCCTCTTCCAGTTACCACTCCGGCAGCAGCAACTATGAAAAATATTGACAATACAAATACCATTGTTCTTTTCATGTGCACTCTCCATATTGATTATTATTACTTAAAAATGTACATAAAGATTGTTAAAATGCAAACTCAGGGTTTTTTGCCTGGCTTGCCCTGGCCCCAGAGATAGTGTGATATTCTGTCAGAATCAACGCTTGTTATCCATGAGGGATCTTTTGATGCCATTCTTTTTACAATCTCTGGCCAGATGTCCCGTTCTTTTGTGTCTGGTGATGGTGCCTGGTGACACCTGTTGCATTTTGCCTCGAAAAGATCCTTGCCGATGTCCGGTTTTGGTGGTGTCTGTCCGGGGATCAATTTCGGGGAAATGAAAAAGATGGTGTCCTGTGTTGATGAGCTTGAAATATCAAGCGCCATGTCAAAAAAGGTCGAGGGAACGATGATCCTTGATTTAAGAATTGTCGGTTTTGGGTCGAGCAATATCCTTTTGTCTGGCAGTTCAACAGTTGCATTATCAATGTTAAGTTTTATTGATGAACCCGGTTTTCTGATTGTAACTGTCCTGGTTTTTGGTGCCCATAAGACCTCAAATCCCAGCGATTCACAGACAGCCCTCAATTCAACCATGAATATTCCTGATGTGTTTTTTGCCGGTGTTGAAAGCTTTATGTTTTCGCCAGACCTGTTGTACAGGACGTAGCTGCCGGTTTTGGTGTAAGAAAGCTTTTGCGCTGGCAGCGACATCAGGTCTTTTATTGAAAACAGATAAACACCATTTTTGTCAAATTTGTGGATGTTTACCTTTCCGTCTGTCACTTCACCCACATAACAACCGGAATCAAGATAGTCGCAGATTACAGATGACGGATTTTTGACGATGCCGTCACCGCAGTCGAAAAGATGTGCAAAATTTTCAGAAAAAACGTGTACTTTCTTGGTGCCCGAATCTGCAACCCATATTCTCCTGTCGTTGTCCTCGGTTGTGGAGACATCAACCGGACTGGAGAGGACACCTTGCCCAAATGATCCTGTTAGATTGCCATATTCGGTGGTTTTAATGATCCTAGAATTGTCGGGATCACAGATAAAAACCTGTTTTATAAAATCCATATATGCACCGGCAGGATTGCCCAAAGTGGAGAGGATTTCTTTTGGAAAAACCTTGCTTGATTGCCCTGGGGGGGAGATGTGAAAGATTTTTCCTGGTGCAGTTGCTATGACGTGCTCGTAGTCTGAGTCCTGGCAAAGGGCAATCGCATTTACGCTCTGCTTGTCATAGAACAATTCCGGCCCTTTTAAGTCGTAGTTCCAAAGCTTGTTCCGGTCGTAATCGTATAGCCTGACAGTTTTTTCTGCCTCGTCAAGCATTGCGATTGCGCCACCACATGAGCAGACTGAAACATCTGTTATTGATCCGGCGCCGATGTTTTTTGAAGAGATGAAATCGCCGAGGTATATGCCTGTTTCTGTGTCCAGGTGCATTACCTTGCCTACAGAAGCAACTGCAACATACAGATCTTTGTATTTGCTGGTCCCGAGCCCAAGCTGGTTTGTAGGTTCAAAAGCAATCGAGTCCGGGCTGGCAAAGAGCACCAAAAAAGAAAGGGCCAGCATTGCTGGCCCTGTGGTCTTGAAATTCCTAGAACTCAATCCTGAGTCCTTCCAGATAGCAACCCTTGCCCCTGCGCTTTGGCGTCCCATAAACAGTTACGGTTTTTCCGGTCCTGTCAGGCAGGACAACATTGGCTGGTTTCAAATCAACAAAAATCTCGTCAGTACCATCAGTCAGCCTGAACCATGTCCCCATCTTGCATTCAAGTACTATCTTGCCTGATACTTTGACAAGGTCCCCGGGTATCTGGTCACATTTGCTGACAATCTCACCTATCGGCATTTCGATGGCTGAATGGGTTTCTGTACTCCCGTATGTCTCCTGGACACCTTCGAGCGTGAGCCAGCCAAGGGAATACATTGAAATGAATACTCCCACGACAAGCACAAGCCCAATAATGATGATGCCGAACTGACGCACGAGGCCGGAGAAGCCCTTTCCGGTTTCTTTACGGACGGGTTCCATTTTTTACCCTCCTTTGCTCTGTACGCCTGTCAGCCTGGCCAATCATTTGAAGAACTGGCCGTCCTTGTACTTGAAGCTGTCAATGACCTTGCCGTCCTTTATGATGGCAATGCCAGTGCAGCAACCCGCATTGAAAGTTTTTGCTGTAACATTGCTGTCGCCATAAGTCCTTGCGTAATAATCTACAGCTTCTTTTTCCAGCGATTTCAAATCTGTTGTTGCATTGGTGGTGGGAGCAATCTGCTCGCCACACCCGGAACCGTAGCTTTCGCCACCACAGCCGCCTGCGCCAGATTCTGCGCATGAACTTCCGCAATTGTTTGCCGAGGCCAGCGAGCCTCCGTTGTTTGTATAAGCGACTATTCCAATCACTACCAGGGCCAAGACTGCTGCTCCGGCTATTATTCCGGCCCAAAACCTTCTGTCCATTAAGGCCTCCTTTTAGGAACAATTCTAAGTAGTAGAGAGCCACTAGCAAGGTTGCGAGGTTAAGATGCAGTAAACCTGACTTTATCAGTTTTACGGTATTGGTTCGTAATCCGGGTTCTGTTCCCGAATTATTGCCAAACGCCCCGCTTGTGCTTATAATTAACCCTCCACGGAGGTGGAAATGAAGTTTGAAGCCAAAAAAGCAGACATCGTCAATGCCACAAACCAAGTTGGTACCGTTGTTCCAAGAAGCCCATCAATACAGCTTCTTGGGAACCTTTTGATTGAGGCTGACGGTTCCGAGCTGAAATTCACAGGTTCCGACATGGAAACCTGGGTTTGCGTAAAAATTCCGGCCACAGTTCTGGAGCCAGGGCAAACGACTGTTCCATCCAAAATATTCACCGAGCTTGCAGGAAACCTCCCTGGCGAAGATGTCCAGATAGAAATTGGTGATGGCTCCCAGATGGTCATGAAATCTTCCAAGGCGAAAGTGACGCTCAATTGTGCCGATGCCTCTGATTATCCCAGGATCCCTGAGATGGCATCAGGAGACAAGGTGGTAATTGACAGGGACACGCTCCTCGGCGCAGTCGACAGGGTCACGCCTGCACTTTCGGACAGAATGGAAGACAAAAGGGAACTCCTGGGAGCGCTTGTTTCGATAAGGGGTGGCACATTCAACCTTGTCGGGACAGATGGCCAGAGACTTGCGCTTTGCGAAGTTCCGACCCCAGGGTCACCCGAAGTAGAGGTCATTGTGGCTGGAACAGTATGGCGCAACCTTGCCAAGCTGATTGGTGAAGGCGAAAACAGTGATGTCGGGCTCGCATTCTCCCAAAACCAGGTTGGTTTTGAATTTGGTAACGTAAGGGTCGTCAGCAGGCTGATAGATGGTGAATATCCTCCATACCGCCAGGTCGTGCCGGCCAAGTTTGAATACAAAGTCATTGTTGATATGAAGACACTCCTTTCTGCGCTGCAGAGGGTCAACATCATTGTCAGGCAGAGCTCAAGAAAGGTCACGATTGCTGCAAGGGATGGAGAGCTTGTTTGCAAGGGAATTGCACCCGAAATTGGAGAGGTTGAGGAAAAGCTGGAAGCTGCAACTGATGGTGCCGATGTTGAGCTTTCCTTTGACATCAAGAAACTCATTGACGGAATCAAGGGCACAACAGGTCCACAGGTCCAGATCAACATAAATGGACCGTTGCACCCTGTTCTCATACAGACAGAGGGCGACGATACCTACAAGTACATTCTTGTAACCCAGCGTTGATCGTAAAGGAATTAAGGGCATCGAATTTCAGGCTCCTGGAGGAGTCTTTTTTCGAGTTCAGGAGTGGACTCAATGTCATAGAGGGCCCCAATGCCACAGGAAAAACAACCATTCTCGAGGCCATCGGGTATTGCCTCAGGGGAAAATCCATGCTTGGCAGCCAGGATGTTGATGCGGTGTCATTTGGCAAGGATTCATTCTACCTGAGGACAGATTTTGACCAGACAACCAAAAGCCGGGTCGAGGTGTCTTTCAATGGCCGGAAGAGCGTCTTGCTGGATGGAAAGCCAGTGAGAACTTCAAGAGCATTGCTCGAGGCGTTCAAGGTGGTCACAATAACCCCGAATTCCTCTCTGGTTGCAGTTGGCCCGCCCTCCCACCGGAGGGAACTGCTTGATGATACTGCTTCGCAAATAAATCCTTCCTGGGCGGCAGTTGTTTCTGATTTCAGGGTCGCACTGTCTGAGAGAAACCTTGCCCTCAAGAATGACAGGCCACAAAAGCTTGTCGATGTTATGACGCTTGATTTTATTGCCCTCTCAAGGAAACTCAGGGAGGCAAGGCTGGAAGTTGTCAAAATGATGAATGGTTTTATGGAAAAAGCAAACACCAAAATGGATTTTGGCCTGTTACACCCGATCGAGGTGGATGATTTTGCAAGGCTGTTGCCCGCCGAGAAGGCAAGGGGAATGACGCTCATTGGGCCGCACAGAGACGACTGTTTTTTTGTGCTTGACGGCAAAAGGGTCGACAAATTTGCCTCAACGGGTGAAGCCAGATCGGTCATGCTGACCGTCAAAATTGCACAGGCCGACCTCATTTCAAAGGCCACGGGCATAGAGCCGCTCGTTTTGGCCGATGACCTCCTTGCAGAACTGGACAGAGAGAGGCAGGAAGCTGCACTTGGAGTGCTTTCCCGGTATTGCCAGTCGTTCCTTACATGTGCCTGCAAGGCCCCTGAAGGAAACTATAATCTTGTAAGGACAAGCCAGTGAAATCACCAGTCAAAGTTGGCCATGTCATGGTTTCTATGAACAAGTCGCGGATCCCAAAAGTCGTCTCTGCGACAATAATAGCTCCGAGATGGCCGTCAATTGTCGGGGTTGCCGTTGCCAGGCACACCGAGCCTTATGGACTGCTCAAAGGAAGTCTCTTGGTAAGGTGCGACAGTTCCACCTGGAGTGCAGAGCTTGCAAACCACAAGAGTCTGATTGTCGAAAACATAACAAAGATGCTTGGAAAAGGGATTGTCAGCGAAATAAGGATAACAATAGCAAAACAGCCACGGCAGAATAAGAAAACCACTCCAAAAGAGACAGAATATTCAAGAATACCCCTGTCTGACAAGGAAGTGGCGATGATTGAGGAAGTGAGCTGCATGGTGCCAAAAGACCTGAAAAATGATTTTGGTGATGCAATGGCTTCGTATATTGCAAGAAGGAAATCCTTTTCAAAAAAAGTCTTTTGATACCTGAATTTTATGGGAGTGTGAAATGATGGATTTGACGAAATCGGCAGGATTTGAAGTTTATTTTGACCCGGAGAGTGGAGAGCTTGTTTTCCCGCAGATACCGGATTTTTCTGGCCCAGCCATCAGAAAACTTGATGATGCAAGGGATTTTCTCATGGACCCTCAAAGCACTGGTCCTGAAGTGCTCTACTGGATGTACAGAGGGGTTTCTTTGCCGCAGGACAGGGAAAAAATTGAATCAGCAAACTTGCGGTACGACATAACTGTCTTCTCGCCTGGAAAGATTGGGAAAGAATATGTAAAGTCGATTGGCCATTACCACCCAAAAACACCGAGTGGCGAAGCTTATCCGGAAATCTATGAAGTCCTTTTTGGAGAAGCTGTTTTTCTCCTGCAGGATGAAAATGTGGCCGATGCTATTGTGATTGAGGCTAGTAGGGGTGCGCAGGTTTTTGTTCCTCCCGGGTATGGCCATGTGACGATAAACCCGTCAAAAGATTTTCTTGTTACCGCCAATGTCATCTCAAACAAATTCACTTCTGAGTATGGTGTTTTCAGAGAACACCATGGTGGTTGTTACTATTGTGTCGGAGCGGAGAACGAAAGAAGGTGGATTGTTAACCCTTCCTACCAAAAGCACCCTCCCCTCAGGTTCCTTGGCCCGACAGAAATGCCCGTGCTGAACGGTCTTTTTAGCAACCTGTATGAAAGCCTTGCAAAAGACCCAAAAATTTTCGTTTGCATGAATATCCCGGAGATGTGCCCGGCATTCTGATTTTTCCATCCCGAACGCCTAATTAAAAAAGGCCGTCCCTCGAGGGACGGCCTTTTTTAATTATTGAATAATTTGTCTTGCCTCAGGGAGTCGCGCCCTCATCGCCGAGGGTAGCTCCCCAGTTCATGCACAGTATGATGAGGTCCATTCCATCAACGATTCCATCTTCGTTGAAATCAGCCCTTGCGTCAAAATTCGGGTCTCCTCTTGAGAGTCCGAATGTTTTGCCAAGGAGTGTAAGGTCCTGGGTATCGACCTTGCCGTCACCGTTAACATCTCCCGGTAGGAAGCCAGACACAGTCAGCTTGAGCGTTGGCTCGGTTCCGGTTATTGTCCTTACTGAAATGAACCCGTTGTTGCAGTCAAAGACTTTTATGTTGGCAATCCTGAGCCTGGTTTCCTGGGTTATATTGGTGCCCCTGAGTTGTACCCTACAGAAAACACCAGTGCCCGATATTGGCCCTGTACCCTGTTCCCTTGTCGAGGCAACATGGGCTATGCCTATGTTTGAGTCGATTGTCCTTACGAATGCCGATCTCTTCAGGTCGGTTGTCATGAGCGGGCCTTCGGTGACGTCGATGATCTCGATTGCAAGGGGATCATAGATGATGTCAAATTCTACCGCGCAGGCATTGGTTAGGTTGCCAATCTCTATATCGACCGTATCAGAGGCCTTTTTCTTCAGACCCTTGTATTCAGGCGTAAACTTGACCATTTGTGGCGAGTCTGCCTTGTAGACCCTCAGCAGGACGTCCCTTGAAGACACTCTCTGGCCACCACCTATACCCACAGTCTGGAACAGGCATTCCTTAAGTCCTTTTTGGAGAGCGTCTGCGTCACCATCAAGGAAGGTCGGCGGGACCTTGATGAGGCATACAACTCTCTGAGTGAGCCTGCTTGGAGCGAGTCTCTTCGGCAGAAACTCGTATTCGATGCCCTTGCATGCTTCTCGTTGGTTGAGCGAGAATGCAACGGAAGCATTGAAGTTTGATGTCATGTTGACTTCAAACACTGCCATGGCCATCTGTCCAGCGGATATCTGGAGTATGCCCTCCTTGGGGCTTATCGAGAACCCGCCCTGCTCCTTCTTTACGGTCAGGATGAAGCTGACCTGCATCTTCGGGGCCTTTCGTCCGGAGTTTGTGACAATTGTCACCCTCTTGCCGTCTATCGGTTGTCCAAGGAATTCTGACTGGATGACCAGTGATACGACACCTGATGAGACGACCTCGTTCGGCTTGAATGTGAATGTTATTCCCGGGAAGTCGTTTTTGCCAAGCACTTCAAATGTGACGGGCAGATTGTATCCTTCGAGGAAATCAACTGCTATGCCAACTTCTTTTGTTTCACCGAGCCACATCACTATGTCCCTGTCGTCCGGGTTTGCCAGTTTTGACCTGTAGTCTCCAGGAACAGGCGGCTCAACAACAAGTGTGACAGGGAAGGTGTGTGATTTGCATCCACCCTCTGCCCTGAATGTTAGGTTGTATAGGCCAGGGGCCGTATTTTTGGCTATGTCCAGTTTGTATTTCGATTTCCCTGGAACAGGTGTAATGATTGGGGCAAATGAGCCAGTAACGCCCTTTGGAAGACCGTCTATGGACAGCGATACAGCACCCACAAATCCTCCTGCCGCGTCAATCGTGAGACCAATTTCAGCTGGTTCTCCTGCATAAAGCGTTACTTTTGTTGTATTTGCTGTGAATGTGAAGTCCCCGGGTGCGGGCTTCCTGACTACAAGGCTGATGGTGGCGTTTCTCTCAAACCCTGCGCCGTAAGCCTGGATGACCATGATGTGTGTTCCTTCCGGACAACCTTCGCCGACGCTTATCGAAAGTGTTGTAGTTCCGGAAGCTGACAGGGTGTCAGGGCTGAATGTTGTTGTTGTGTCTGGTGGGGCCTGAATTATCTTGAACCTGACAGCAGTCTTGAGCGGGATTTCTGACCTGAAGAAGATGTTGAGCGGCATTGATGTTCCCTGGCAAATGACCGGACTGCCGGTTTCCGGGGCAAGGCCAAATCCCCACTTCTGGGCCCAGGCCATGACATGGCCGTCTTCGGTTGCATAATACAGCATTCTTCTGGAGAATGTCAGGTGGGATTTGCTTGGCCTGTTTGTCTTGATTGTGAAGATAGTTTTTCCATTTGGATCAAAGCAGTATATCTGGCCGTCCTTGTTGTATGTCATGGACTGCGCGTCCTTGTCGATTATCACCGAGCCGTAGGCGTACTGCCTCTTTTCACAGCTCCATTCGCCAATGACGTTGTCAAGGATCTTTTGCCTGTTTTCGGATTCCACCCTGACAAACCTGTTTGTCTGTGTCCTTATCTCCGGTGTGATGCCCCAGTTTGTGTTGACGTGGATGACATCTTTGTCTGGATTGATCCTGAGTGCCGGCGAGCCAAACGTTGGCCCGAATGTTGCCAGCTGCCAGCGCATTGATCCATCGGAGATGTTGTTCCTGTATATCATCGAGCTGCCATAGCAGTAGTTGTCGTCTGTGGCACCCTGTGCGCCTGCAAAATAAAACTCGCCCTTGTCTACATCGACCGGGCAGGCATTGATTGGCCTTGATTTGAAAAACTCGGTTTCCCAGTATTTCTTCCCGTCCTGAGCGTCGAGCTGGTAAACTTTGCCGTCCATGCATGGGACAAGGATGGTGCTTTTGTTTACTTGCGGAACCCTGTTGAATGCGTAGGAGAACGGGGCGTAGCAGGACGCCGGGAGTTGCTGCTTCCATATTATGGTGTCGATGTCGGTGTGTGCGGCCATGCAGTAAACTGTGCCGTTGACTGTTGCAAAATATACCCTCTTTGTTGGCACTTCTGGCTGTTTGAGCAGGAGCACGGATGTCCTGATTGGTTTTGTCGTGTTGTAGCTCCACACCCTCTGGCCAGTTTTTGCGTTGATACAATAGAAGTTTCCATCGAGAGAGCCAATATATATGTAGCCATTTTCAGTGTCGAGTGCCGGGGTGCACATAACTGGCCACTGTTTGTCTTCATTGTCGTCAAAATTGTCAACTTCCGAGACAGACTTTCCGAACTCAAAAGACCACATTTTTGTTCCCAGAACGGCATCGAGGCAGATCAGCGAAGACCTGTGTATTCTCGAATTGTCCTTTGATTCCCATTCCGCAACAACAAATAGCTTGCCCATCCCGTTTACCGGCTGTGTGCGATACCTGACCACGGTCTCCGGGTTGTCGTCCGGCTTGAAGCTGAAGTCCCAGCGCGGTTCGGGATCAGTTAAGAATTTTTCTTTGGTGTTTGCGCCGGTCTTGAAGATGTTTTGCTGGAACTGCGTCCAGTCTTCGGTGTCAAATCCACCAACAGTGAACCATACGTTTGTGGTTCTCACCTTTCCACCGGCGTGGCCCTGCAGTTCGATTACATATCTATCTGCCTGTGTGGTGGTGTCTGTCCTGATGACCGCAGTTGCGTAGCCATCGGGTGTTATCTTGTCCGGGATGAAGTAGACCTGCATGCCCGGCGGGAGTGTTGACTGATTCGGATAGAAGGCAACCTCTGCATTGAATCCGCCGATAGCTTCGACCTTCACCTGGAACGATATTGAATCTCCCTGGTTGACGTTTCTGTCTGGAGAGAGCTGGTCTGGTGACACCGATAGCTTGAAATCGCCCGCCAGTGGCGGAAGGACCTGTATTTGAATGATAGCATTTCTTTCCCTGCCAAGCAGAATGCCGCTTACGTTGCAGATGTAGTTTCCTGGCTGTGCTTCTGGTGATGCCTCAATCGTGAGGTCAACCTCGACCGGCTCGATTCCAGGGAAAATGAATGGTTTTGAGAACTGGGCCTTCAGGGTGGTTGGCAAACCAACCGCAGATAGCGTGAGCGGGTGGGAGAAGTTCATTGTGGCCGAAATGGTCACCTTGAATGACCTCTTGTTGCCTGGATATATCCCCTCTGACCTCGGAAGCGCGTCTATTGTGAAGTCATCATGGTCTGAGAAGGCATACAGCCTTGCATCATTGCAGGCGCAGTAAACCATGCCCTCGTTGACGATCGGGTGCCCGGTTATGGTGTTCCCAAGTGACTGCTTGAACACAACATTGCCCTTTGCGGCATCAATTGCATAAAGCATGTTGGCAGCACCAAGCACTGCATACTTTCCAGAGACTATAATGTCTGTGGTGATAGGCGTTCCGAGCTTGTATGACCAGCGCATCCTTCCGGTTGGCGGGTCTATCATGTAGACAGTACCGGTGTCTGATCCTATAAGGATGCCGATGTTGTCCACAACAGGCGGGTTTACAACAGACGGGCCGGCCCTGTGGAACTGGTCAATCTCCATGTTCTTGCCCCAGATGACGTTGCCGGTCGTTGTGTTGATCCCGTATATCTTTCCCTTTGCACCGAGCACCGATTTGCCCCTTGAGGCGCAAACCAGGAGGTTGTAGCTCGGGATGTAGCACGGGGTGTTGTTGAACTCGTACATTTCCTTGTCGTCGATGACTGTTTGGGAGATGAGCTTTCCGGTCTTGAGGTCAAGTATTGTCAAAACACCCAATGTGTTGAGCTGGAAGATTTTTTGCTCTGCAACAACAGGGTCAGACTGTGGGAAACCATTGAAGCCAAATCCCCATATCCTTGTTCCTGTCTTGTAGTCAAGGGCGAAGATCGCGCCTTTGTCCACGGTCACAAGGACCATCATTTGCCCTGGCACCAGGCCGTCATTTTCACCAACGACTGTTGGCCCTGATGTTATCTGGGCTGTGCTTCCCTCCGAGCCTGGCGTCCATTGCCATCTCTGGGTGCCTGTTACTGCATCAAAGCAATAAAGCACTGACTGGCGTTCAATCTGGCCGCCGGTTGCCACATAGAGGTTCTGGGTGCCGACATTGATTGTTGGGGATGAAACCGGGAAGTTGGACATTTCTGCAGTTTCCCAAAGCTCTTCGCCAGTCGTCCTGTCGATGCAGTGCACCTTGCGGTCGTTTGATGCGATGTAGACCCTTGATCCGCAGGCAACAGGGGGTGTCGAGATATTGGCTATGCTCTGCCAGTACCATGTTTGAAGAAGGGCGGGTGCATTTATCTGGGTGCCCTGGTAGACTCCGTCCCTGAAGTTGTTTCCTTTTCTCGTATCAAAACATCCGTCCGCTGCGATGGTATTTTGAATGGTTGCGGGGAACGGAACAAGTGGTGCCATTATGGCCACAGAAAGCAGCAAAACTAGGATCTTCTTCATGCTTTCCTCCTTTATCTCTTCACGTATACTATCGTGACCCTGCGGTTTGCCGAGTCGTAGCTTGTTGTTGCGCCAAAAGAATCTGCAATAAATCTTATTGGTACCATTGTTCTGCCAGTCTTTGGTGGAATTTGTGGTGGAACATCAAGGAACATTGTTTTTCCGTCAAGCGTGTAGTTCTTTTTGCCTATCCAGAGCCTTAGGTGGTGCTGTACCGGTGTCCCACCCTCCTTGACTGTCCAGACAATGTCAATGCGTTTTTCAGTCGCCTCAAAAGTTGGGTTCATGCCGAAGGCCTCGGCAATAAATCTTAGTGGGACCAGCACACGGCCACTAATGTTTGTTGGTGGTGGATCAATTATGACGACGCTTCCGTTGATTGTTCCCTGGCGCTGGCCTTCATTCATTATGATGGTAGTTTTCTTGATGAGCGATACGGAGTGTGTTTCCTGGACTATGTTGCCGGCTTTGTCGATTGCCGCAACGTGCACGGTGTTCGGGCCTTCAACGAGTCTGAGCTGGACACAGAAGGTCCCATCATTATTTATTGGCACCCTTGCGCCCTGCACAAGGAGCGAGATTCCGGTTTCCGGTTTTTCTGTCTTGCCGCAGAGGTTGTAAGTGACTTCTTCGACTTCTGGAGGTATCGGGGCAAGCTCAAGGATTGGCGGGGTCGAATCATAATTTATTGTTACGCATGCGGGCTGGGAGACGTTTCCGAACTCGTCCCTTGCCCTGACGCAGAAGGTGTTTTTGCCCTGGGCGCCAAAGGTGTAGGAATAACAGGTCTTGTCCATCCACGGTGTCCATTCGCCGCCCCTGATCGGGTCCTCAAGCCTCACCGAATACTGGATCTTGTCCTGCGGGGTGCTGTCATCTGTGGCCTGGTAGCAGAACTGTCCTATGACCTGGTTTGTTTCTGGTGGCGGGCTCTTGGTTATGGTCACGCTTGGAGCGATGTTGTCTTTTGCGCAGATGTTTATTTTTGATTCTTCCAGCCTCACCGGCACCTTCTCCAGGAATGTTTCACCCTGCTTTGTCTGGAGGTTGATCAGATTGACTTCCTTGAAGCCGAGTGCGCACTCGCCAACGATCTTCACCTTTGCCGAGAAGTACAGGACAAGGCCCTCGCCTGCTATTGGCCCGTATGAATCGTTCTGGTCATTGAACCTGGTGATGCCAAATATAAGCTTGCCGACCTTTGGGTTTTGCGGCTCAGTGGTCACCTTGCTGGCAAAATACGTTGTGGCGCCGTCCTGCCTGAAGAATTCGCCCTCAACCACCTTGTCAGGGTTGATCTCGAGATATTGGGTGTCAAAAAGTATTTGGGCACCAATCCCGTAGGCGAAGGGGCATTCAGTTATCTTCACCTGTACGAGGATCTCCGAGCCCACTGTTACACACTCAAGCTGGGGTGATATCCACAGGGTAGCCATGTCCTGAGACGATGCTGTCCTATAGAACCCACCCAAAACAAGAAAAAACAGCAATGCAAACGTTGCCAGTTTTTTCATGGTTCCTCCTTCCCAAACACTTGGTTTTGAAAACCTGCTACGGAAAGAAAAAATACATATTGGTTTATAAATACCACTCTTTTGCCAGTCAAACTTAAATACGTTTCAACATATGTGCGGTTTAATACCATTTTGTAAGCAACGCCCCCTGATAGTAGTGGGATATGATCTGGGCATACGTTTTCCCGGATTGTGCCATGGCCTTGGCACCGTACTGTGAGAGTCCGACGCCGTGGCCCCATCCTCTTCCGCAAAAAACAACAAATTCTGAAGCAAAAACTATATCAAACCAGGTGCTGTTGAGTGAAAACGTCGATCTGACAGTACCACCTGAAACCTTGGCCTCGCCTTTTGTCCCGATGGCAGAACCTGCATAGGTCCTTCCGGAGACGCCCAGTTTTGTTGGTTTCCAGTCGATTATTGCCCCTATGTCGGTCTTGATCAGCGGTTTGAATATCTCCTGGAATTCCTCCATGGGCACTGTCTTGAACCATGTGTGGCGCGGTGATTCCTCCTCGCCTGGTGAAGGGACGCCTTTCAGGTATGGTGTTGGACTTAAAAAAACATACTCGGAATTTTCGGTATAACCGCCAGAGTTGGCAAAAAATACTGCATCTATAGGTTTTCCCTGATAGATAGCCACCATTCCCATGGTTTCATCAATTGCCCTGTTGGATTGTGGCTGTTCACGGTCCAGACCGCCGTACACCTGGCAACCGGTGTCTGCGCAGATGTCGTAGGCGTAGTTTGTTGGCCTGTCGATGTAGCGTATTGCGTATGTTCTGGCTGCAACGGCCTGAGATTTTACTGCTTCGATGTGCCACAGTGCCGGCATCTCTGCAGGAACAACACCCCTCAGATAGTCTTCAAATGGAAGAGTGTTGACCATTACAAATTTTTCGTTTGAATAGAACAGCTCAAGTATTCCCCGGTATCTCCTGCTGTTATACTTTGCATATTGCCCCTGCTTTATTTCAATGGCAAATATTTTTGTGGCTTTTCCAGTCACGACAGGGTGCATGACGATATTGTCGCCGATCTTTACTGTCAAACCGGCATGCGCAACAACCGCTGCTTTTGGGAGATCAGAGAGGAAAGATTTTATGGCATTTTTTGCCTCGTCCTCTGCCTGATATTCGCCAATCTCGAGTGAAAAAACACCCTTTTGTGAAACGATATTGTAGCCGGTACCAGCCGGGAACCTTGAAAGTAGTGTTTTGGCAAAGTTCTCAGCGTCTGCGCTGGTGTAGAAGGTGTCTATGAATACTGAATAAACTGCTTTTTCACCGTCCTGGACAAGGCACTTTGTTTCCTTCTGGAGGGTGCATGCGACCTTTCCACTGGATGCCTCGATGACAGAGAATTGATCTGTCCCGCCAATGGTGAATTCTTTGGCAATCGACCCCAGTCCAACCCTTATGGCAGGTTCTTTGCTTGCCGATATGGTGAAGGGGAGTGTCAGGCTAATAGCCAAGAACAAGGCGAGTGATTGAGCCGTAAATTGTTTGAATTCCCAAGAAGTTGTTATAGACCAGACCTCCGAAGAATGATTGTGAAACATAGGTTCCCACAGGCGATTTGCCAGCAACACCTGCAGGGAAAAGTGCTGCAAAAATGGCCAGGATGCCAAACCCAACAAAAAAGGCGAGAAAGGCATAGGTTGCTCCGCCAAGGAGGTTGTCGAAGTCATGAACAAAACCCTCCTGCGGGAGTGAAAGCTTGGTTCTTTCAACCAGCATCTTTGTGAAAAAACCGATTATTACGAGTAACAGCATAAACACCAACACTACGATCATTGTGTTTGCGACCCAGTAGGAAATCAGGTCACCGGTTGTTGAAACTGTGTATCCCTGGTCAACAACCCTTCCAAGCATTCCCTTTGCCCATGGCGGAAGACCGCATTTTGCAAGGGCGTTCGCAACAGTCGAGCAATCCTGTAGTGGTGTTCCCGATATGGCTGGCGAGAGTAGCGATGCCAACCATGAAACGATGCCAAATAATGACTGGAGGAGATTTTTTACTGGAGCGGCTAGTAAAAATGCTGCAATCCAGGCGATGAGTGTCGCAAGGCTACCGAGGATTGCACCAGAGAATCCTATCATCAGCCCTTTGATGGCCATAAAGACAATGAAAGCCAGAAAAAGGTAATCAATCCAGTTCAATCACCCCTCCAGACAATCGTTGCTCTTGAATCTCCAACGTCTCCGCCGAAAGCGACCGCCAATGCCCCAAGAGGGACCATTACCACATTATCTTTTGCTTCAGGTGGATTGCAGAATGACGCTTTGCCATCCACTATGACGAATGGTTGCCCAATCATCATTAGAACAGATTTTTTGTCGAGTGTGAAAGTCAGGTTCTGCCCCTTCTTGTCAGATGCCATCCCATCGACAAGAATGCCAAGTTTTGAAGCATCAATCATTATCTCGCTATCGACAGTCTTGAATGAAATGTCGGCAATTTTTTTGTCGTTCACCGTTATTCCGGTGTTGTCCCATGAGATTTCTGCTTTTCTGAGAGACTGGAGGGTGATAGTGTAGGTCGTTTTGAGGCCTGCTATGTTGATTGCAGTTATTGAAATCGGATTGTCACCCTTCTTCAGGGTGGTCTGGAAACTGAAACTGCCATTGTCCCCAAGCTCCAGTGGTTTGCCAGAATTAAGGACAACCATACTGAAAGCTTTTTCGCCCAGCCCCTGGAAATCGAAGAGGGGATCCTTGATCGAGCCGGAGAGGGTTACGGGGCCGTCAAGATTGTAGAATTTTCCGTCAGTGGCATTCAGCTGGATGGAAGGCGTCTTTGTTGTCACCATGAATTCGATGGGGCCAAAATGTTCCCAGTTTGCCTGTTCCCTTGGGTCTCTTCCGGTTGCGAGGGTATAGAGGTGTATCCTGTAAACTCCGTCCTCGATTTTTGTTCCCTCAACACTGCCATCCCAGCCGAGGTTCCACATTCCGCCGCCCTGGGTTCCATACGAGTAATCAAGGATGGTCAGGATTTTGTTGTTTGTATCTGTCAAGTCAAGTTCAAAACCATCTATCATCTTGTTTAGGGAAACAGTGGCATTCAGGTAGTCCCCTTTTTTGTCGCCGTTTGGGGAGAATGCCGGCACCTGGATTTCCACATTGGATATTGTTGGCGGATCGGGTCTGTCTCCAGTGAAGTAGAGGTAGGCCACCCTGGCCCTTGAGCCGCCGTAATCAAAAACAAGATAGCCTGTATGGGCTCCATCAGTTGAGTTGTCTGGAGTGATGTTGGTGGTGAAAAGTCTGGATTCGGAAGCTTTGAGCGTCATTTCGTCGATTTTTGCGGGTTGTCCACCTTCAGGCTCATTGGTCACTGTTATTTTGAGCGGGGTTTTCGTGGTGTTTCTGACCGTTACAGATGCAGTGGAGTCAGATTTTATGTGTCCAAGGTCGATTGAGGTGGGACTGAAGAGTACCTTGGCGCCTATTGATGAAACAATGTCTATTCTTCCAGTGCCTTGCGAGAGGACCGGGTGTAAGTTCCCTTCTTTGTCTTTTTGTGGGACAGCGTAGTTTATTATTGCCGATCTCACATCAAACGGCGTCCATTCAGGATGGGCCTGGATGAGTATGGCGCATGCGCCGGAAACCATCGGTGTGGCCATGCTTGTTCCGGACATCTTTACATAACTATTGCTGCCAACGGCCGAAAGGACGTTTACGCCTGGTGCAGAAACGTCTGGCTTCAGTCTGAAATCGTTTGTCGGGCCCTGTGAAGAAAAGCCGGCCATCAGACCAAGCTTGCTTTTGACGTCCAATGTGGCGTTGTTGCCGGTAGAGGCAAACCCGTTCAGTTTTTCGCCTATATCGCTTGACACACCGACAATTGGGATGTTAACGCCTGAAGAGCCAAGCGTTCCCTGCACGTCACCTTGTTCATTGTTGAAAATGATGCAGGCCAGTGCGCCTTTTGATTGCGCATTGACTGCCTTGTCAAAAAATGTGTTGTCTCCCCTTTTGATGAGGGCAATCTTGCCTTTGAGATCAATGCCTTTTACATCGTCGGTTTTTCCGAGGCCACAAAAAACCAGTGGGCCTGTTATCGGGTCCTCTATGGGTTTTGAATAGGTGAGGTATTCTGGCAGGCAATCGACATTGCCGGCCACCAGGTGCGGGTATTGCGAATCATCCACAGCCCCGACGCATATTGCATTCTTTGCCCCGCCTGGCGAAATTACTTTGTATGGGAGTTCGTCTCTTGACAGGTCACCTTCGTTTCCGGCTGCGGCCACTACAACAACGCCGTTCTCGACCACCCTGTCTATGAGCTTACAAACTGGCTCGTCTGCCCAGACATAGTTGCTTCCAAGGCTTAGGGATATTACTTTGCACCCGTCCTTGTAGGCCCTCTCTATTGCGGCCATTACCCTGTCGTTCCTTGCCCCGCCACTTTTGCCAAAAACTTTGTAGGCGCCGAGTCTGGCGTCAGGTGCTATTCCGCTTGGAGCTGGGTCTGAACCGGGAACCCCGGGGAGCCCCGAACCGGCAACAATGCCTGCGCAGTGTGTTCCATGCCAGCCGACATGACCTGTTTCTGGCATCGGGTCGTCATCCATGTTTGCAAAGTCGTAGCCGACACAGACCTTTGAGCCAGGATTGAACCCGCCTGAGAGTGACGGATGGTCGTAGCTTATGCCGGAATCGACAATGCCGACAAGCACATCTTTTCCGGTCAGTGGTTGTCCGCTGCCGTCTTTCAGGTCCCAGGCTTCTTTTGCCCTCGTGCTCTCTACCGATTCAAAAAGAACCGGATAATAAAATTTTGTGAAATAAATATGCTCTACACCAGGGAGGGATGCGAGACTGTTTATCTCTTCCCTTGCCACATTTACCGAAAAACCGGAGGAGAGGGCCGAGTATTCAAAATTGACTGATGCTGCAGGGAAGTCATTTTTTAGTGTTTCAAGAAACCCCCTGTGCTGGTTTGCAGTAAGCATTGAGCTTGTTTCACCACGACCTGTATAGTCAGTTAGCTCTATGATACAGGTCACCATATCCTGTCTGGCCAGTGTTGGAAGAGGGGCTGAAAAATGCAGCGAAAAAAGGATTGTGGCAATCAGAACAATACGAACGACGGGCACTATTCTCCTCATGATAAGCAATATAATACATTTTTAACGACAATTCAAGCCCGATGCTCATTGTGTCAATATCAAGAGGTTGCATTGGCAATAAAGATAGTTCCAAAAATGGTTTGTTTCATGTTACCAATATGTGGCTATATGTGCAATCTTATACAGCAATTTTGACTTTATGCTTCTAAATGAATCATATAACTATATTTGACGTCTTTTATAGCAACATATTTATATTAGATAACTTCCTGGGCATAAAGATGGAAAATACTGTGAATAAAAAACACAGCGTTGAAATTTCCCAATTATGACTTGTTTATGGAAATAATTTACATTAACCCTTTTCCTCAATATCATGGGTATAATGAGAAAAATATCACTTGTGGTCTTTTGTCTGTTTGCCATGACATTTCTTGCGGGATGCACGGCCAAAGTCGAGTCGCCGCTTGCTTCAAAGCGCCCTCTTGAATTTTCCGGCGTAAACGGGACTGTTTTTTCTTCCAGGATGATTGTCGCTTCAGGACAGCTCCCCCTGGCCTTCGAAATCAATTTCAGGAAGACATCAGGCACCCTTAAATACAGGGTCGAGGCGCCCTCGGGGAAAACCATGGAGGAGGGGAGCCTCCTGTCCAATGCCGAGTTCCAGAAAAACCAGAGTGAGGCTGAGAGGGCAACCTGGGGGATCTTTACGTTCGTAAAAACTTCGGAGGAACCTGGGGTATTCAGGATTGATGTGCTTGGAGAGAACGCCTCCGGGATTGTCCAGATAAACCCCAAGTTTGACAACGGTTTTACAAATTTTACCGGAATCGCTTCAGAGGCGGTCCAGGAAGCAAAAGACGCTTCACAAACAATCAACTTCAGTTTTCACGGTGCCCATGAAAATGGCAAACTTACGGCCAAGGTTTTTGCTCCTGACGGCAAACAGCTCTATACGGTGGTAATTCCGTCCGGACAGCAGCTCGATAGCCCGGTGATTTTCAGCCAGAAGGCCGGACAGGTCGGGACTTTCAGGGCCATTATCGAATCGGAACAGACAACAGGCCAGGCCCATGTCATAGCCTTTACGGAAGAAGAAGTCCCGTGGGTGGCATCACTGAGGCCGATACTTTTCCTTCTCCTGGTCATTGCCGCAATTGTGAGTGTCGGCAGGAAAAACATGCGCGTGATGGTCTGGGGTGCAATGATCTTCCTTGTTTCAAACTTTGTGGGCCAGATCATTGGCGAGATTGCCAGGGGCAATATAGCAAAGCTGGTAAACAGTCCTTACAGTTACCTTGTCCCGACGCTCTCAGGGGTTGCCATAATAGCAATTGTTGTAGTTATAGGACTTTATTTCTCCAGGTCGATAGCCGAGATGAAAACCATAACCCCAAGGGAGCTTTATGGATTTGCAGTGGGTTATGTAATGGTCGAACCTTTGCTGTCAGCATACACAGGGTTTACAAGTCTCTTCGGGATAAGCTCCAGCAAGGTGCCAGTCCTTTACGGGGCACCCCTGCCTGGGGTTTATCCGTCAGCCTCGCTGGCATTTTATGATATGGCCATTCCCTTCCTCCAGAGGGGCATGGCAATGGCCATAACGCTTGCCATTGTGATATGGGTCCTCTGGTCCTTCAGGAGACAGACGCATGAGGGAATGAAAACCTGGGTGGTTTTCACCATTGCAATGATTGCAAAGATTGCCCTGGATGTAATGATGTCTTATTCAAACATACTTCCTGTGCTTGGAATTAACCAGGCGGCACTGTACGAACAGTTTCCGGTTGGTGCGCCAGTCATGCAGGGTATTGTGATAACATTGATAATTTTTGCCGGTTTTGTTGCCGTGCTGTTATACCGCCAGAAGCTGGCCAGGCTTTCCCAGGAGGCCTGTGTTGTGACCATCGACCAGCTCCGCGCGCAGAAATAGGAGGACTTATAATGTACATCAACTGGTGGTTTTACTCTATCTGGTTTGTCGTGTGCTTCGCATTTGCCATGTTTCTACTTCCAGTGGCGGTGAGGGCATTCACAGGCGAAAAGGTACCTTTCCAGGCTAACCTTTATGCTGTTGCCACAACAACACTGTTTGTGCTGTTCATGCTCTCGCTGTTTGGAAATGGCTATCTCTGGATATTTGTCTTCAATGCCCTCTTGTTTGCCTTTTTCCAGTTTTGGTGGCCAATTCAGGGACAGGGCAAATATAAAGTTTGGGGCATATATATTGCCACAAACTGCATTTTCCAGATTTTTGTGTTCTGGCTTTTCATACTGGTAAAACTTGGAGCTTGAAGAAAATGAAACCGATTAAGGAAATTGCTGGCATTCTTGGACTCACTGAAGACGACATAGAACTTTATGGCAAATACAAAGCTAAAATCTCCTATGCCACTGCAAAAAAGTACGGATCAGAAAAAAAAGGCAAGCTGATCATTGTAACTGCAATCAATCCCACCCCGTTCGGGGAAGGGAAGACAACAACCTCGATAGGTCTTGGCGATGCTCTGAGAAAGATTGGTCTGAATTCGATAATTTGCCTCAGGGAGCCCTCGCTTGGCCCATGCATGGGCGTGAAGGGCGGTGCTGTTGGTGGAGGAAAGTCGCTAATCGTTCCCAGTTCTGACATAAACCTCCACTTTACGGGTGACATTCACGCAGTCACAACTGCAAACAATCTACTGTCTTCAATAATCGACAATTTTATCAAATACGATCTCGAGCCGGGCATCGATATAAGACATGTGCCGTGGAAAAGGTGTGTTGATCTCAACGACAGGTGCCTCAGGGAGGTCATTGTTGGCCTTGGCGGGCAGACAAATGGTGTTGTAAGGGACGAGGGGTTTATTATTTCAGTAGCTTCTGAAATCATGGCGATCCTTTGCCTCTCTGACGACCTTGCTGATCTGAAGGCAAGACTTGGAAGGATTGTTTGTGCCTATGGAAATGATGACAAACCAATAACACCAAAAGACCTGAAGTGCGTTGGTGCACTTGCCGCACTGATGGCAGAAGCAATCAAGCCAAACCTTGTCCAGACAATTGAAGGCACACCTGTATTCATACATGGTGGTCCGTTTGCCAACATTGCCCATGGCACAAATTCTGTCATAGCAACAAGACTGGCCCTTGGCCTTGGCGACTACGTTGTCCAGGAGACAGGTTTTGGTGCTGATCTTGGGTGTGAGAAGTTCCTGGACATAGTTGCTCCAAGCAAGGGTCTACCACCGGATGCCGTTGTAATAGTGGCCTCGACAAGGGCACTCAAGTACAATGGCGGAGTTGGCAAAAAGACTGTCCTGGAGCCAAACGAGCAGGCCATAAGACTTGGATTTGCAAACCTTTCCAGACACATTGAGAACATCAAGAAGTTTGGAATCACGCCGCAGATTGCCATCAACAGGTTCCCGACTGACCTTGATTCAGAGCTCCAGCTGGTCTGCTCGTTGTGCGAGCAGATGGGTGCAAGCGCGGCAATAATCAGCAACTACGAGCAGGGTGGCCAGGGTGCCATTGGTCTTGCAAAGAACGTTGTTGAGGGAATAAAGAACAATCCGCCAGACTACAGGCCAATTTACGACTACTCGCTCCCGATAAAGGAAAAGATTGCGGCAGTTGCAAAAGAAATATACCGCGCAACAAAGGTGAATTTCACCTCCAGGGCCTCTTCCGATATCAGGCGCATTGAAGAGATGGGTTATGGCAACCTCCCGGTCTGTATGGCAAAAACCCAGTACAGCTTCTCGGACAATGAAGACCTTCTTGGTGCACCGACAGGTTTCGAAGTCACAGTGAGGGAAGCAAAGGTCTCTGCTGGTGCCGGTTTTGTGGTTGCAATATGCGGCGACATAATGCTTATGCCTGGTCTCCCCAAAGAGCCGGCCGCCGAACACATTGACGTAGACGACAACGGCGTTATAACTGGAATCTGAGGAGGCACAATGGAGATCCTTCTTGACGGCAAACTGCTTGCCGAAAAAATGGACGCAGAATTTGCTCTAAGGGTAGAAAAAATCCGCAAAAATGGTCTTCCAGTCAAGCTGACCGCTGTTCTTGTGGGCAATGACCCCGCCTCCGAAACATACGTCAGGATGAAGGGCAAGAGGTGCAACAAACTGGGCATGGGCTCAGAAACAATCCATCTTCCAGAAGAAACAACCCAGCAGCAGTTGCTCGAGCTGATTGACAAATTGAATAAAGACAAGGTAACAACAGGTATCCTGACTCAGTTGCCACTGCCAAAACACATCAATGAGCAGACAATACTTGAAGCGATTGATCCATCAAAAGATGTTGACTGCTTCCACCCATACAATGTCGGCAGGCTCTCCATCGGGTCACCGGTTTTCCTTCCGGCAACACCGGCTGGAATAATCACTCTTCTTGAGAGATATGGTGCAACCTTTGCCGGGAAAAGGGCGGTTGTCATTGGCAGGTCGAATATTGTTGGAAAACCTGTCTCTATGTTGCTCCTTTCAAAAAACTGCACGGTCACTGTGTGCCATTCTAAAACTGCTGACCTCCCCGGTGTTGTGAGGGAAGGGGATATCGTGGTTGCGGCAGTTGGCAAGGCAGAGATGGTCAGGGGCGACTGGATAAAGCCAGGCGCATGGGTCATTGATGTGGGCACCAACAAGCTCGAAGATGGCAGGCAGGTCGGAGATGTGGCATTTAATGAAGTAAAAGAAGTTGCCTACGCAATTTCTCCAGTCCCGAAGGGTGTCGGGCCAATGACGATCACAATGCTCATGGAAAACACGATCAGATCAGCGGAGCTGAGAGCAAACTTCTGATGAAGATAGGCATCTTCATCAGAAAAATCACGGAATCAATCGTCATGACTGCGATTGATTCCGTAAGATGGCTGCAGGACAGGGGAATAAGTGTAGGTGCTCCGGAGGATGTTGCAGTCCATCTTGGCATAAATGCAGATCCTGATTTTCCAAAAGGGTGCGATCTGGTGCTTTCGCTTGGCGGTGATGGCACCCTGTTGAGGGCGATCCACAAGACGGCCCCGTATGCCATTCCAGTACTTGGTATAAATCTTGGCCATCTTGGTTACCTGACCGAAGTTGAAGGTTCATGGCTCAGGAACTCCCTTATCAGGGTCATCTCAAACCAGTATGATCTAGAGCGCAGGTTCATGATAAGGGGCACCCTCATGAGGGAAGGCAAGGAACTCCTCACGATTGATGCCTTGAATGACATATACCTTTACAGAAACATTCTTTCCCAGGTGGTCGATGTTGAGGCTTATGTGGGTGAGGAAAAGGTTTCAACAACAAGGGCTGACGGGCTGATTGTCTTTACCCCCACTGGATCAACTGCGTACGCACTTTCTGCCGGTGGGCCAATCATTGATCCGGAATGTGAAGTTATCGGGATGGTTTCCATATGTCCACACAGAATAGACCAGCGTCCGATAATAATCCCAAACAGCAAGCCCCTGAGGCTTGTTTTTGACATGTCTTACGGGCCAGCATCCATTTTTGCTGACGGAGACATTGTCTCGCAGCTTCGCCCGCAGGACGAGTTGCTTGTGACAAGGTCACCGCACAGCGCCGTTTTTGCAAAATTTGGACAAAAGGAATTCTACAGGGTCCTTCAAATAAAATTCAACTGGGGAAAAAGATAGGCGATGCTTACAGGGCTTTCGGTTTCAAATTTTGCCGTGGCCAAAAATATTACCCTTGATCTTGACCCCGGCCTCACAGTTTTGACCGGAGAAACAGGAGCTGGAAAATCTATTCTGGTCGGCGCCCTCCTCGTTGGTCTTGGTGGCAGGTGGCAGCAGGAGTACCTGAGGGATGGCGCAGACAAGTCGATCGTGGAGCTTGTTTTTCATCTGGGTGATTCTCAAAGAGACCTTTTGCCAGACTCAAGCGTCCTTGAGGACGGAGAGGTTGTACTCTCAAGAACAATAGACTCTGAGGGCAAGAGCAGGGTGAGGATCGGGGGCTCCCTTGCCAACCTCACTGCACTCAAGGAGACATCATCAAGGCTCGTGGATGTCCACTCGCAGTTTGAAGCGCAATCACTCCTTGACCCGAAGGTCCACCTTCTGATGCTGGACAGATATGCCGGACCGGACAATCTTGCCATTCTTGACGAGTTCAGGGCCCAGGCAAAAAAACTTGATGCCCTTCTAGAGGAGCTTGTCCAGATAAGAACAAGCGAGAACGACAGACGCCAGAGGATTGACTATATCTCTTACGAGCTTGACCAGTTCGAGCAGGTTTCACCGCAAGAGGGTGAGGACGAAAGTCTGAATGCCGAAAGAACAAGGCTGTCAAACATCCAGAGGCTTGCCGATCTGGCGCAGACAATAAGGCTGTCGCTTGAAGGCTCCGATGAACAGCAGGGAATAAGGTCCCTGAACCGCATCGCGCAGAGATCTTTTGCCGATCTTTCCAGGATTGATCCAAAGGCCTCGGAAATTGGCGGGATGATTGATATTATCGAGGCAAATGCCCAGGAGGCATTGTTTTTTATTTCATCATACATTAATTCACTGACTTTTGATCCAGACAGGCTGCAGGTTGTTGAGGACAGGCTGGCAGTTCTGGGAAAACTGACAAGACGATTCGGCAGTTCGCTTGCCGATGCCTTTGAGGGTATCGAGAAGCTCAAAAAAGAGCTGGAAAGACTCTCAAGATCAGAGGAGAGGCTTTCAACTATAGAAAATGAAATAGAGCTTGAAAGAAAGAATCTTTCGCTTCTTGGAGAAAAGCTTGTTAGGTCAAGAGAAAAGGCCGCACAGAGGCTCTCTGAAGAGGTGGTTGCCCAGCTTGGTGACCTGGCTCTTGAAAAGGCAAAGTTCAGCGTCCAGTTCCAGCTGCTTCCGCCAGGTGAAGACAAGTACATCGGCATTTTTGGGGAAAAATGCGGTTTTGGGGGCACAGGCCCTCAATACTGCGAATTTGTCATTTCGACAAACCCCGGCGAAAAGGAAAAATCCATACAGAAAGTTGCCTCAGGCGGTGAGCTTTCAAGAATAATGCTTGCACTGAAGGTCATCCTGAGTGAAGTTGACCAGACCCCGACGCTGATCTTCGATGAAGTCGACACTGGCGTTGGTGGCAGGATCGGGGAGATGATCGGAAGGAAGCTTGCCAAGCTGTCACAAAGGAGGCAGGTAATCTGCATCACCCACCTTCCGCAGATAGCCTGTTTTGGGGACACCCACCTTCTCATCCAGAAGACACAGGGCGAGGATGAAACCACCATTGCGTGCCTCGAGCTTGCAAGAAGGGGCAGGGTGGACGAGCTTGCAAGGATGCTCAGCGGCGACAGGGTGACGCCAATTTCGCTGAAACATGCAGAGGAGATGCTCCTCCAGGCGCAAAAAATAAAGGGCCAATGAAGGACGCCAGACAAAGGGCTGCCGAGGAAGCTTCAGAATTAAGAAAAAAGCTGGACAGGGCAAACCACCAGTATTATGTGCTGGATTCGCCTGAAATATCCGATGCCGAATATGACAGCATGTTCAGGAGGCTCGTAGAGATCGAGACCGAGTTTCCAGAACTTGCCACACCAGATTCGCCAACGCAGAGAGTTGGTGGGAAGCCTTCAGAAAAATTTGAGACAGTGGCTTTTAGCGTCCCAATGCTCTCATTGGGTAACGCCTTTGATCTGGAGGACCTGACAGCTTTCGACCAGAGGGTCCGCAAGGTTGCCCCCGATTGCACTTACACAACCGAAATGAAGCTCGATGGCTTGGCAATAAACCTCAGGTATGAAAGGGGTGTCCTCGTCTGGGGTGCAACAAGGGGTGACGGAAACACCGGTGAAAACGTCACCTCAAACCTCAAAACCATAAAATCGATCCCACTGAGACTGGATGGTGATGTTCCCGATATACTCGAGGTCAGGGGCGAGGTGTTGATGAAAGAGGGGGAGCTGGAAAGACTCAACCAGGAGAGAGAGTCCATGGAGATGGCGCCCTTTGCCAACGCAAGGAATGCCTCTGCCGGTTCGATACGCCAGCTCGACCCGAAGATAACCGCCTCAAGGAAACTGGAATTTTTTGCATACCACATCGGGGAATGCTCTGAGAGGTTTGCCGAGACGCAAACCGGCATGCTTGAAAGATACAAGGGCTATGGTTTTGTGGTTGTCCCCGAACACAAGAGGGTAAAGAACATCAGGGAATGCTGGAACAATATCCAGAAGATACAGGAACACAAGGAAAACTACCCTTATGGCGCAGACGGTGTTGTCATAAAGGTTGATGAGGTCGCCCTCCAGCAGGAACTTGGCGCCACATCACACGAGCCAAGGTGGGCAATCGCATTCAAGTTCCCGCCTGAAGAGGCCGAAACCATAATCAGGGAAATACTGCCTTCTGTTGGCAGGACCGGGGCTATAACGCCACTCGCCGTTTTTGATCCGGTCAGGCTTGAAGGGTCCACAATTTCACGCGCATCACTCCACAACGAGGACGAGGTAAAAAAGCTGGGTGTCATGGTCGGCGACCATGTAGTGGTGAGAAAGGCCGGTTCTGTAATACCTGAAGTTGTGAGGGTCATTGAATCAAAAAGAACAGGCCAGGAAAAGCCTTTTGTAATGCCAAAACATTGCCCGGTCTGTGGCGCAGACACACTACGCGAAGAGGGTTCCGCTTTTACAAGGTGCACGAATGCTTCATGTCCTGCACAGGTCAAGGAGAGGATCCTCCACTTTGCATCCAGGGACAACGCAAACATTGATGGCATCGGAGATGCCCTTGTCGGGCAACTCGTTAATTCGGGGATTGTAAAATCAATTGCTGATCTCTATTTCCTCACAAAAGAGGACCTGCTTAAACAGGAAAGGATGGGCGACAAGCTTGCTACAAAAATCCTTTCCAACATAGAATCATCCAAAAAAGCTGGACTTTCAAGAATACTCTCCGGCCTTGGAATAATGATGGTTGGAAAAGTCTCCGCAAAGGCCATCGCCGCCCGCTTCAAAAACGTTGATGACCTAATGGGTGCAAGCGAGGACGAGTTGAGGGTCGTTGAGGGTGTCGGGGAAAAGGTTTCACACTCGATAGCAGTTTTTTTTGAACAGGAGCAGAACAGGGAGCTCATTGAAAGGCTCAAAAAAGCCGGTGTGGTGCTCTCCGAGGAAGTGAAAGAACAGCCAGAAGGTCCGCTTGCGGGCCAGACGATTGTCCTGACTGGTGTCCTCGAATCGCTGACAAGGGGCGAGGCAGAAAAGCTTGTTGAAGACAACGGTGGGAAGGTTTCTTCGTCAGTGTCCAAAAAAACCAGCTTTGTTGTTGCCGGAGCGGATGCCGGAAGCAAGCTCGACAAGGCCATGGAACTGGGCGTAAGGGTTTTGACTGAAAAGGAATTTCTGGAGCTACTTAGTCAACCCTCAACCAGACAAACTCCCAGTCTCTTTTGATAGGACTGTAGACGATCAGCGCCGCGAGCTTGTTGTAAAGGTTTACTCCAATAACCAGGTTCCCGTCCTTTTCCGTGACAAGAGCGCACGAAGGGAACATTGTCATTCCAGAATCAAGCTGCTTTATCATTCCCACTTTGCCGCTTGGGTCAGGATCGGTCCTGATTTTGAATTTTATAGGTTGCCTTGAAGAGAGATGATAGAGACCTTCCCACAGGACCGAGCCGGGGAATATGCCCTGTATTTTCAGGACGTCTGGCGAAACCATCCAGAGCTTGTAGCTGTCGACTTGTGGGGCCCCTGGGACGAGGTCCTGATCTATTATATTTCTGCCTCCAAAACCTGGCTTTGTTGATGCAAGGGTGAGTTTCTCAGACGCACCCGGGACGAAATAGAGCAGTTTTCCAGATGACGAATCATAGGCAATATTGGTCAGGCACGAGAAAATGAAGTCCATTGGCACGTTCTTGTGCTCTTTGGAATCCACCTTGTCTAATACTTTTTCTTCCTGCGAAGAGAGGTCTCTTTCAATGAGCTCTCTGACACCCTTGTTATTGCGGAAATACCAGAGTTTTGATGAGTCCGGAGAGAAAGTGAACGTGTTGTTGAAATAGTCGTATTCCTTTTCCAGGTACAGCTCATAGCTGGCCCCTGACGCGGTGTCCTTGAGGGTTGCTTTGTCCTTGGAAGCGTCAATGCTGAATGTCCCGTCCGGAGAAACGTTTGAATATGGGTGGCCTGAATGGCTCGGGAAAGATTTGTGGTCCTTCTGAATGCCCTTTGAGAATATCGTCAACTGCGACATTGGGAAGATTGTTTCGCCGGATTCGAAGAGCTCGGTGACACCTGGCGAGAAACCATCTTTTAACCCAAAAACAATGTAGGATGCGGGCGCATCTGTGATGCCGGCTTTTGCCTGTATCTCGGATTTTGAAAGGAAAGCAGGATTTTTCCCCATTGTCACTATCTGGCCAAACAGTTCCCCGTTGGCCCTCTTTGGATAGGCGAAGATTTCTGTTTCAGGCTGGTCCGCATCTACAGCGTAGGAGTCCTTTTTCTTGTAAGATTCCGGATCATACATTCTGACATAGACCGACATGTCCTCTTTGACCTCAATGTCTTTTTCCTCATCAACAAGGCCCTGCCTGGACAACATTAGGTGATACTTTCCGGGTTTCACGCATTTTACCAGCGGAGTTGTTCCCCAGTCATCAGGGCCGCAGATTACCCTGGCGCCGGTTGGCGTTGTGGAAACACTGACCATTACAAGCTTTTCAAGGTCAAAGTGTACATTTGAAAAGAGTTTTGGATCAACGACAACATCTTTTGTCTGTTCGCCATAGCATTGCGATAGGAGCTCTACCTTTATTTTGTGCTGTCCGGCAGATATCAGGCCCTTGAAGGTATATGGAGTTGAACCCCATTGCTCGTCGTCAATGTAGATGTTGGCGCCGGGTGGTGTGCTTGTTACCGTAAGGCTTGTGTCAAGTGAAAGGTCGATTCTTATCTTCTTGTGGTCGCCTGGCTCTATTATTGTTTTGTTGAGATCAATCGTTATCGTGTTGTAGCCTGGCAACGATATTTTTACCACACCCGTGAGGGTCTTTGTGCTCTTGAATATATATGGGGTTTCGCCAGCATACCTTGAATTGTATGTGACCGTTGCCCTCTCGGGTCTGGAGGTTATTTCGAGGATGGCATCGGGTATGAAACCCGTTGATATGAAGGAATAAAAATAGAACATCAGGCTCATCATTACAAGTGAACCGACACCAATCCAGAATGACGGTTTTCTAAATATCTTGAACAAAAACTCCTTCATTGATACCTCCTAAAAAAGAAATATTACCACCCGGGAACGCAAGGTCAACACAATCTCTTGACATTGGGTGGTTTTGGGCGGAAACTCCATCTCAAAAGAAAAGGAGAAAGAAAATGATAAAAGAAGTCAGATTCGACATCGGGTGCGAAAATCTTGATAAAATGCTCGAGTTTTACAAAAAACTTGGCGCAAAGGAAATTTCCAGGGAAGATGACTTTATCGCCCTCGAAATAGGCAATGTGAAATTTGCCCTGTGGAAGGCCGAAGAAGACCAGCAGGGAGTTGGATTGACTTTTGTCAGTGACGACTATGAGAAAGAAAAGGCACTCCTGAAAAACGAAAAAGCAGTCATTGAGGAATGGGAAGACTGCAACATGGTGCTTTTTGAGGACCCGGACACCAACGCAATGTCTCTACTTGGAGAGTAGCTTTAGCTAGATAGATTCAAAAATCATCCTGCGTTCAATGGGGGAGAAGGGTTCTTCTCCCCCAAGCACTTCTTTAAGCAGCATCAAAATGTTGTTTACTTTGTCCTCCCTCACCAAAAAGGAAACTTGGATATTCTCACCAAAGCTGGTTTGGGGGGACTTGTCATATTCACGGACCAATTTTTCTATTTTTGCCCACTCCTTGTAGCCAATGGTTCCCTTCATCATGGAAAATGGGACCATTCTGCCCGTTTTTGCGGACAAAACACAGGACTGGGCAGCCTCGGAATATGCCCTTGTGAGGCCGCCTGTCCCAAGAAGCGTTCCGCCAAACTTCCTCATCACGACAATCCCGCAATTTATCAGGTTTTTGCGTTGCAGGACATTTAGTATTGGCCTGCCGGCCGTTCCGGAAGGTTCACCGTCGTCACTCGCCCTTTCAACAAGCGTTGGGCTCCTGAGCCTGACTGCACTGCAGAAATGGCACATTTCCCTGTTTTTCTGCCTGAGTTCCGAAATGAAACCCTCAAAGTCCGCAAGCGATTTTGAGGGGACAAGAAACGAGAAAAACTCGGACTTCTTCTCCTCGAGGTAGCCTTCCGAGCGCCAGGCAACGGTCAGTTCTTCCAAAGGTTTCTTTATGACCTCTCTATCACATATTTGTTTATTGGTACAGCTGCAACCATACACAAGATGGTCTCGGGAACAAGGTGTATGGCTATGTAAATCGAGGTGTAGCCCAGTATGCTGTATCCTGGCCATGCGTATGTGTAGAAGAACAGCATTCCGGACAGCAGGTGGGCAAGAAAACGTGCAAATGCACCAATCGCAACACCACCAGCCGGGGACCATGCCCCACCCCTCTTTGCGGTCAGGAACCCTGGAACGAGCAATCCGAGCATTATTGCCAGCGCGACAAATTTGTCCCAGGAATATCCACCCTCAAGCACCAGGTCCAGTATGAATCCACCGCAAACCAGTAACGTTAGCCCACCTATCACCCATAGAAGCGTTTTTTTCTCGCCACCCGTTTTCCACAGCCCAGCCAGACCGACAAGCCCCCATGCTACCGGATAATCAAGCAGAAATTGTGGCAGATTGTAGAAGAACGGGTCTGGGAAATACTGGAGGCATCCGGCAATGACACCGGTGATAACTCCGGGCACGACCCCTTTCGTCAATGCCACAACAACCACTGGCGCCATTGCCAGCGAGATTGTTCCGCCTTCTGGCATCCTGAAGAATGGAAAGTAGCCAAGCGCTACCGAAAGTCCAGAGCAAATCCCGACTATTGCTATAGTTCGGACATCCCACTTATATAATCGCGATACAATAATAAGGAAGGCAAGAAATACCAGGATTACCAGAGTGACAAGAATGTGGAATGATTTGAAGTAGATGAATAATAATAATAAAATTAAACAAATCCCTATTGTCGCAATTATATAAACGTCCCATTTGTATTTCCGTGATGCGATGACAAGGAACACAAAAAACGCCAGAATTGCCAGAGTAGCAAGAAAGTTGAAGGAGTTGAAATAGCTGGCAATTTTCTCGAAGAGGCCCGTTTGGGCCACAGCACCAGAATCACTAAGCATGCAAAAGCCTCCTTTTAAATTATCAGGAGGGAGGAAGGTCCCATTCCCTGCGCTGGTATTACCCAGATCAGGTCTTGCGGGTCGGGCTTTTCGCCCATCTCAGCCTTCACAGCACCCCGATGGTTATTAAGACGTTTCCTTGTTACATCCAGAAGGGGGCTATGTCAAGAAAGTGTGGTCAGGCTGGCGACCAATTTTTGAGATGGTCAAATAAAAAAGCCTCTCCATCTAAAGATGGAGAGGCTGGGTATCTTTTCAATTATCTTGCTTTTGCGCCTGTGCTTGGTGTTATTGTTATTGGAGGCGTGCTTGGTACTGGCAACAGTTTGTTTGATTCAACCTTGAACTTGAGCACCGGAGGTGTCTCATACGAGTAAACATCGCCTTCCGGTGTCTTAAATGAATAAACAACACCTTCTTTACCACCTTCTGGTGTCTCGAATGAGTAAGTGCGGCCTTCTTTGCCATCTTCGACATGGTATATTATCGTTGCATTGCTTTCCATTTTTTCAGAGGGAGAAGCAACGATCGTGTTTGGCTGTTCTGGCACTGGCACCGCCTCATAATTGAATGTTCCGGTTGGAGGCATGGCGTCATTGATTTTAAAATTGAATGCATTGTTTGCCGGAATATCCGAGGTTGTTACAGTCCCTATGGAACTCACCAAATATTCCTGGATATTTGTAGTCACAAGGGCCACGGACAATCCTACGATTGCAACGCCCATTGCCCCAATAATCATTGGTGAAACCGAAACAGTCTTCTTGAGCGATTTTGAAAACCAGCTCGGGCCTGTGGGCCTGTATTCAAACATTTCCGTTGCGATCTTTTTTGCCGCCTCTTTGTCAAGGCCCTGTGTTCTTACCATGTGTTCTGCAAGTTCTTCTATTCTTTCATCTCTCTCGTTCATTTGTTTACCTCACTTTCCTTTTCTACTTTCTAACCATACGCATATAAAAACCAATCAATTCATCACCTTTACTTTCAATGACAGAACCTCCCGGTGCAAAGAGGTCCCTGTTTGAGAGGTAGTAGTAAATAAGGCTGGTCCAGCAATTAAAGGCCAGATGCCCTGGCAGGTCCTTAAAAATCCAGTTTGTGACCCCCTTCTTCAATCCTCTCTGGAAATGGTGCGAAACAACAAACTGGATGCCTATGAGGACGTTCCTTGCATCACTTGGGAGTCTCGAGATTGACGAAACCAGTTGCGCATAAAAAGGCTCGTATTCCCCGATGATTTTGAGGTCGGCCCTCAGTATCTTTTCAAGGTCGTTCTCCTCTTTTACGAGGTTGTTGAATTTTTCGACAATCTGAGAGCCATACTCGTTGATGACCCTTATCAGAAGGTCATCCTTTTTGGGAAAATGGGCAAAGATCGTGCCGTATGAAACATTTGCCGCTTTGGCAACGTCCTGGACGTTTGTGTCGGCAAGGCCCTTGTCCACAAATTCCCTCAATGCAGCCTGGAGAATGTTGTTCCTCGTGTTCTCTTTCTGCTGCTTCCTGTTCGTTGACTCACTAGTCATTGATTCATTAGTCATTGACATGCGAGTCATCATAATCGTCAATTTTGGTTTGTCAAGTTTTTTAAGGAATGCCCTGTTTGCTTACTATTGTTTTAAGTTTCACGGCATTGTTTTTAAAATGTGGAACTCTTAGAACAAAATCATTGAAAACTGGTGGAGGAGGGAATTTGATGAGGAGATGCATATCTGTTGCTTTGCTTTTGTTGTGCCTGTTTCTGGCGTCATTTCCTGCCAGTGCTGAAAACAAGACAGTGTCATTGGACAAAGAGCATGTCTACAATGGTCATGTCAATTCAAGATTTTGTGTCTGGAGAAACGCAGCGAAGGGCAATTCGTCAGTATTGAACTTGTTTGACATGGCAAATGGCAAACAGTTCAAGATCAATAGTGGCACCATGCTTGAGATGGCACAATACCAGGAAGAAATTCATTTGAGTTCGGCGTATGTTTGTTGGAGCTCAATTGGTCCAGGCTGGCCAAAATATGGAATGGCGTGCACTGGCACCACACCAAAGAAGCTTTGCGAGAACAGTACCATTGATAAACGTGCAAATATTTATGACAGCAGGGTGGTTTTCTTTTCCACTGACAATGGGCGTGGCATTTACTGGAATGATATTGCTGATATGGAATCCAAACCTGTGCTTATAGATAAATTAGCTGAACGAACAGCCTATTATTACGAGAAATTCCCCCGCATTGCCAATGGGAAGGTTGTTTATTGCAGGCCAAATGAGGAATCGGGTCTGGAAGAGGTTTGCCTTTATGACACCGAGACAGGGGAATTGCAGGTAATAGATTCTGCAAAAGAAGTTGTCATGCCCAATATCACCAGAGAATTCATCATCTATGGCGTCATGGACAAAGGAGGCAACCCCGAACTGAGGGCCCTGAACCTGGAAACGAATGAGAAATTCACATTCTTTGACAAAACTCTGGCAAAAATGACCATTTCTATACCAAACAACCCTTATTCAGAACTGTTTCTTTTCAAAACCAGGACGAAAACCCGCTATGATTCAGTTGACAAACTTATGTGCTATGACCCGATTACAAAGAAGACAATTACAATTGCGGAGCCTTCATCAAATGGCGATAAGCCAAAGGATGCTTTTTATCTTGAAAGCCTTTCCGGGTGCTGTTGCGGAAGAAGGGTCGCATATTGTGAAAAGATAGGCCTCAACAGCCAAAGTGGCAAGCTGTTTGTTGTTGATGTCAAGAAAGATGGCTCCCTGAAAAAGACTGACATCGTGTCCGATTACGCTGAAATTGGAATTTTCAGGGTTTTTTGCGACAAAATGATTTATACAATCAGGAACAAGGGCCTGTATTTAACACAGCTGGGAGAATGACAAAACTGGAAAAACAAAAGCCCCGGGGTCAGCGGGGCCTTTTTTAGGAGAGGAAAAAAGTTTTAACTTGCTTTGGATCGGGGAGGTCATTCCCGATACAATCCTTACAAAAGATTTTCGGATTTTGTTCCCAAAAAACAAAAAGCCCTGCTAGAAGCAGGGCTTTTTGAATATCGGTCAGTTTTTGGGCTACTTGCCAGTTGCTGCCTTGTCCTCGAAGCAGTAGAGCTTTCCGTCTGCGGAACCAATGTAGATCCTGTTTTTGTATACGGCAGGGGAAGCAAATATCCTGTCGCTGGTTTCGAAATGCCAGAGTTTTTTGCCTGTGATCGTGTCTATCAGGTAAACGTTCTTGTCTGCCGAACCAACAAACATTTTTGTGCCTGCGATCGCTGGCGTTGACGGGATTGGCACCCAAAGGCCAGGATCAAATGACCAGAGCTCTTTGCCGTCTTCTATCGAAACACAGTAAACGACTCCTGCGTTTGAACCGACAATAAGCCTGTCAATGTAGACTGAAGGCGTCGAGACGATGTCTCCGCCAGTCTTGAATTCCCATATTTTCTCGCCAGTTGTTGCATTCAGGCAGTATATTTTGTCGTCGTAGGAACCAAAAAACACTCTGTCCCCCCAGACGGATGGCGTTGAAACGACGGCGTTGTCTGTCTTGAAAGACCACAGCTCGTTCCCGTTCTTGGCGTTCAGACAATACACGTTGTAGTCATTCGAGCCGACGTATGCCCTGTCGTTTACCACTGTGACCGAGGAGCCTATCGGACCTTTTGTTTCAAAGTGCCATGCTTCCTGGCCGGAAGACAGGTCGACGCAGTAAACATTGCGGTCTATCGAGGCGTAGTAGATTTTTGACTGGTAGATCGTGGGTGATGAAAAGTTCTGGGTGCCTTCAATTTCCCAGACTGTTTCACCGGTGGCAGAGCTGAGGCAGTAAAGCTTTTTGTCCTGGCTTGCAAAGCATACATACCCGCCAGAAACGGCCGGCGAGCCAACAGTGCCGCCAGTTTCATGCTTCCATATCAGCGAACCCTCAATGCTGTCTATGCAGTAGAGGTTTTTGTCGAAACATCCGAAGAAACATTTTTCGTTTTCGAATGCGCAGGATGAGGTTATTGGCCCCTTTGTTGCAAAAGACCATTTTTTTATGAGGTCACTCGTCTGTGGCCCGCAGGTGCCGTGCACTGATGAATTGTGTGACGCACTCTGGCCAAACATTGACCAGTCGCACCCTCCGGAGGGGCCAGGACCTTCATTGAATGCCCCGGTGCATGACGACATCAGGGTAACCGCAACAACCAGAACAAGGCTTTTTTGAACAAATCCAGTTTTCATTTGACTCAATATTATTACAAGTCTTGGCAAGTCTTCAAGCCTCCGGTCAGCTAAAATAAAAAAGAGGGGGTTTTGCCCCCCCTCTTTTTTCAGAAAATCTGCTTAAAGTTATTTTGGGCAGCAGTCCTGGTCTGGGAGTGCCTTCCAGATTACTATCTCGTTGTTGTCATTGATGCACAGCTCTGCGCACCCTTTGTACTGCGAGAGCTTGTACCTTCTTGTTATGTCTATGAGGTCTTCATTTGCCACATAGACTGTCTCTGTTCCATCACAGCGCTTGAAACCAACCTGCCATTTGTTGTTGGCATATCTGACGTAGCTGACAATGCCCCTTGTCCACTTGCAGTCCTGGGAACCTGCACATGGGCAATCAGTGGCGGTTATTGTCGATGTGTAGATAACATATTCCCCTGAATCCAGGCGAACCAGTTTTCCGCAGACTTTCCAGCATGTCCCCGGTTTTGCGAGGTAGCACATCCTGAGCATGTCACTGGTCAGGATGACCTTTATTTCCCTTCCTTTTGCATCTTTGGTGTACAAAACTGGCGGATTTGCGTTGCAGTCAGCTTTCAGGACAGTCACGCAATAGCATTCGGTTTGCCCGGAATCGCAGGGGCAATCCACTTTTTCATATTTTGTGACCTTCATTTTTGCCGGCCCGCCCCTTGTTGTTGGGGCGGTCACGGCGCCACAGACCTTCCAGCAAGTGCCTTTCACAAACAGCTTGCATATATCCGGCCCGAGCTCCAGCATCCATGTTCTTCCGTTCGACTGTTTGCCGTATGCAACGTATTTTCCGTCACCGCAACTGTTCTCAGTTATCTCGAGACAGATGCATTCTTCTTTCTGGGTTTCCTGGCACGGACACTCGACAGGTTCCAGCCTGGTTATTTTCAGACCAAGCCCTGTGGTCGAAGCATCTACAGGATATTTCACCATCTGGCCACAGACCTTGACACACCTTCCGGGAACAAGGTAATTTGCCCATTTCTGGCACAA
>JAAYUI010000124.1 GCA_012517765.1 Caldisericales bacterium
CATGTGTCGCCCAATTACCGCGACAGTGAAGGCCGCGACTACGCGGCCATCCGGGAGTATTTGACAACGGTTATGAGCAACTACCGCGAGTTCCGGATTGTCCGCACCCCCCCGAAAATTCGGGTTCAGGGGAGTCAGGCCTCCTCCTGGCAGTCTGCGGTGGCAAGTGGAGCGAGGGGCTTGATTACCGTGGCGATCTCCTCCAGGGGGCCATGGTGATAGGCCTGCCACTTGCACCCTTCAACCAGGTCCGGAAGATGGTCATCGAGTACTACCGCAGGCGGTTTGGGGAGGAGGGAGAGTTCCTCTGTTATACTCTCCCTGCGATAAACCGCGCCCAGCAGGCGCTGGGAAGAGTGCTCAGGACACCCGATGATCGGGGAGTCCTCGTCCTTGGCGAACGGCGGTTCCTCGAAGGCAGGATACACAAGGGGCTGCCGAAGTGGATGAGGGACGAGATGCGTGCGTGCAACCTGAAAGAGTTCGGGGAGTTGATCGGAAGATGGAGATGAGGGAGGGGTCCTGCAGGTTCGGGCTCTGGCATGTGCATGTCCACTGGTCCCGAAGCCTTGTGAGGCTGGTCCGATTCTCACTCCATCCTCTTGAAGGTGCCGTGCCGCTCCCGATCCAGCGTTACTGTGCCGGTTTTCCCGGTGACCTCCGGGAACTGCAAAGCATTGCACTCTCTCCCGGATACCCGTACTCGGAGGTCTACAGGAGAGTATGGGAGATCCCATACGGCCATACCAAGACGTACGGGGATATTGCACGGGACCTTGGCATCTCACCGCGACAGGTCGGGCTCGCAATGAAGCGGAACCCCACCCCACTCGTCATCCCCTGCCACAGGGTGGTCTCGCGGACCGGTCCGGGGGGGTTCACGCCCGATCCCGCGATCAAGGAGGCGCTCCTTTCCATGGAACGAAGAAACACAAGGTGTTTATCCGGATAGGCCCCAGTCTTCAGGAATAGACTCAACATGACAAGGTGTGTGCAGATAGATCTCTTCCCATCCGTTTCAGCCAGGACACGCTGTGCAATTCGTATTCACTGGCAGGGGATGATTGGAAATCTCGGGTGCGGAAGTTATCGGGCACTGCCCATTCGCACACCCATGCCCGGGGAATCCTGATGGAGCGGTCTGCAGTCATCCTTGTTGGGGGTGAGGCCCGGCGTGCCAATGGCCTCGAGAAGTACTTCTTCAGATACAGGGGACAGACATTCATAGAGAGGCTGACCGGGACTCTTGCGGGGGTGGTCGATGAGATCATCCTTGTCGCAAAAGACCCGGCCCAGTGCACCCGTTTCTCCCACCTCAAGGACGCCAGGTGCGTGGCTGATATCAGGCGCGGGCACGGCCCCCTCGGCGGCCTCCATGCCGGCGCGCTCGCCGCTCACGGAGAGGCGATCTTTGTCTGTGCCTGCGACATGCCCTGCGTATCCATGGAGGTGGTCTCTAGGCTCTTCTCCCTCCTTGACGAGTATGATGCCGTCATCCCTCAATGGACCAGTGACATGATTGAGCCCCTTCATGCGGTGTACAGGAGAAGGGCGCTGCTCCGTGCGCTTGAAAACCATGAAAGTCTCTCTGTGCGGAGGATGGTGCAGGGGATGCACGCCCGCTACGTCGACGTGGCAACCATCCGCGAAATCGACCCGGACTTAAGGACGTTCACCAACATCAACAAAGTGGAGGACCTCGGGCGGCTCTCATGAGGGACACGCAAGTGTCCCGACAGGAGTGACATTTGTGCCCGGGGGGGCGGGAATCCGCATCTGAACGGTCGCAATGATATCATTGCCGGAAAATTCGATGAGGTATTCGCCTGAAGTCCGGACCTGGAGCACTTTCCTGGTATCCACGCTGTAGGTCTTTCCGAACCCGTCTTTCTCGACGATTTCCCCTGTCTCCTTGTCGCGGACCCTTATCTCGAAGTATGATGCAGGGCTGATGTATGTCTGGGTAGTGTAGACGTCTTCTCTTGTGGTAAACCTGCTCTCGTACCA
>JAAYUI010000027.1 GCA_012517765.1 Caldisericales bacterium
AGTTTCATGGTGTTGGCAAACACACATTCCATCTTCATCTGAAAGAGTGTCAGTGGAGATTCAACTTGAAGAATGACGACATTTATACTATATTATTGAAGGAGTTCAGGGGCAGTCCGATTAGCTAGTCTAAACCCTTTAGAAATAATCCCAAGAATAAATCCGTTGCAGGAAAAAAATTTCTTTCTGCTATTTGTGCAAATTGAGTATTGAGTTTTTTGTTAAACCGGTGATAGAAATAATCAAGACAAGAGAACAGATGGTGTGAATAATGGGTGGTGGTGACGATGATGAACAGCTTTGAACGAATCCAGAGGGTGATCAATTATATTGAGAAAAACCTCACAGTCCGGATAAATCCGGACACGGCCTGCGGCCAGTCAGGCATTTCCACCGCCCATTGCTACAGAATGTTCCATATGCTGGTGGGAAGATCCCTCATGGCCTACGTGAGGACAAGAAGAATGACTGAAGCAGCAAAAAAGCTGAGAGCTGGACATGAAAGCATCATCGAACTTGCCCTTGATTGCGAGTATGACTCGCAAGAAGCCTTCACAAGGGCCTTCAAATCTGAATTCGGTGTCACACCAGGCACATTCAGGCAAAACAAACCAAAGATAAAGGAGTATAACAAAGTGGACCTGATTGAAAAATATTATGATAATTCGGCAAATAATATGCAGGGAGACCCTAAAGTTAAAGTCCTGAAATGGCTTCCTCCAATTAGGGTTGCCTATTACAATGCGATTGGCAAAACACCGGAGAAAGACGCTTGGAACAAGCTTTTAGATTGGGCAGCAAGCAACGGTCTTTTTGATGGCCCATACAGACTTTTTGGATTCAACAACCCTTCACCACAACCAGGAAAAGATGAATATGGCTATGAAGTTTGCATCACTGTGGAGAAAGATGTCAGAGGGACTGATGAAATTAAATTTAAACACCTCATGGGAGGTCATTATGCTGTCATGAGCACAACACTCCCCAATATTGAGAAAGATTGGAAGCATTTTTCAACATGGCTCTCGCTGAGCAAGTATGAATATGGAACGCACCAGTGTCTTGAGGAACATTTGACGCCTCCGGACAGATGGGACAATGAAACACTCGAAATCGACCTTTACATGCCGATCAAGGTGAAGGAAAAACCGATTGAGAATGAGATAAAGGAAGTAAAACTTGGCAAAATGAGGGTAGCACATTGCTGTGCCCTGAGCGCTTCACCAGAAAGCGACTCCTGGAGGATAATGAAGGAATGGGCAACTAAAAACGGAGTTCTTGACTTGCCAGGAACAAAAATTTTTGGTTTTGACAATCCGTGTCCAGAACCTGACAGGTCATTTTATGGATTTGAGCATTGGGTTACCGTGACAGATGATATCGAGCCTTCCGGTGGTGTTGGCATAAAGGAAGTTGAGGGTGGTGACTACCTTATTTTGTCAAGCAGACTCGAGGACATTCCTGAAAATTACACGAAACTCTTCAAGAGCTTTGATGAGAAGGGAATCGATTGCAGGCATGCTCCATGGATCCAGGAGCTCATTTTTGACAAAGAAGACCCGGACAATCAAGATCTTATGGAACTTGTTCTCTACGCTCCCTTTAAAAGAAGGAACTGAGTTCGGGGGTAGAAATTTTAAAAGGCCAGATTCCATATCTGGCCTTTTTTTGTTGTGTTTTAGAAGATCGTTTTTTGTCAGGGCTTTCTGGGCTTTGGCGTCGGTTGCGACGGATTAAGTTGCGCAGGCAATGTCGGGTCCATTATTTTGGCGTTTGGTGGCAACTGAATCTGGGGTGCGGAACCAATGTTTGTGATCTCTATTATGTAGCTGTCACCCTCATTGCCAACAGACAGTTTTCCGTTAAAGGAAACCATCAATCCCTTGTTTGTTCCTTTTGAGAGCACCAATATTTCTCCATCAGCCTGGTTTGTTATGTCTTTTCCATATCCTGCGATGTAATATCTGTCAACTTCCTGGCCTGCGAATGACCCTTTTCCGAGCGCATTAAACGTTGATTTCCTGTCTGAAAGCACGTCTTTTATTACGTTCATGTAGAGCTGGACCTGGGTTTTTGGAGTTCCACCGGAACTTCCACCTGTCTGCACTTTAACACCAATCCAGCTTTGGTCCTGGGCTTTGTTGTACATCATGGTTGGGGTAAAAATCATCTCGTTTTGTGGTGCCTGTTGGTTTTGGCTTTTTATTATGGTTTTTATCAAATCACCCTTAAATATTGTCTCGAGTGTTGATCCAGGGAACTGCCTGTCACCTTTTGTTGTTTTCACTACACAGTCTGCAAGATCCATGTAAAAATTGATCTTCGGCCTATTTTCTACTGACTTTCCTGGGGGAGGAGGCGGGGTTGTTTGGGGTTTTAGAGGGGGCTTTGTAGTATTTTCAGGACTGGAACTTTCAGATTTTGAGAGTGTTGCCTCAAGGAAATTGTCCCCATCTTTGATTTCAAACTCCGGATAGGTGGTTTTTGAATACCCGTCTGCAGAGATCGTAACATCAAACTTCCCTTCGGAGAGTCCTTCCACAACAAATCTTCCGTCGCTATCCGTTGTGACTGTTCTGGAGTCAATGATGATGCTTGCATTTGCAATCTTTGCCAGGGTGATTGTGTCCCTTACGGTTCCTGATAGTTTTGATGAGCTGCCTCCGCAAGAGGCAAAGAAAGCTATGGCCAAAATTAGGGCCAGTGTTATGGGGGCGAGTTTTTTTGTCATGGTTTCCTCCTAAATGACCTTATCTTGTCAGAGAAGGCTTTCTTGTCTTTTGAGTTAAAAAAACTTGATCCTGAAACGAGAATGTCAGCGCCATTTTCGACAAGCGCCGGTGCGTTTTCAAGCCCAACACCGCCATCAACTTCAATTTCTATTCTACTTGACAGTTCCCTTATTATGGCCACTCTGTCTATTGTTGATGGAATAAATTTCTGGCCCGAGAATCCTGGATAGACACCCATCACTGTTACGATGGCTATCTGGTCAACAAACGGTTTGAGGGTGTTGCAATCGGTGTCAGGTTTTATGGCCATACCCGGTTTCATTCCCGAGGATTTTACGAGATTAATTATTTTCATATGGTCCAGATCAAGTTCCACATGCCATACAAATGCTTTTGCGCCTATGTTCCCAAATTTTTCTATATATTCGCCGGGATTGCTGACCATCAGGTGTGCATATGCAGGAACCAGTGAAGCTTTGCATGCGCATTCACATGTTAGAATCCCCAGGGCGAGGTTTGGGACAAAATGGCCGTCCATAACATCGAGGTGAAGAATATCTGCAAACTCGTTTATGCTTCTGATGCCCTCTTCAAGGTTGAGGGGGTTGGCTGCAAGAAGTGACGGGGCCAGCTTTGTCATGGTTGCCTAAAATAAATGTCGACCTTGTTCTGGGTGTCGCATTCCCTGTTTGGTTCAGGGTCGGTTCTCAGAACGATATTTGCGTCAGCGTAAGGAGCAAGGTTTTTTTGGACAGCAATGAGATTTACCTCGAAACCAGCTTGCTGGAGAGTTTCGGAGGCCTGGTCGACTGGAAGACCCAAAACATTGGGGACAGTTGTCAGTTGTCCAACCGATACAGTCAGTGTTATTGGCGTATTTCTATCAACTTCGCTGTCAGGTGCTGGAAACTGTCTGACAACATAGCCAACATCACTTGAATTTGACGATTCCTCTTCTATTCCACCTATTGCAAGCCCCATCTTGAGCAGGGAATCCTGTGCATCTCCGTATCTCATCCCTATCAGGTTTGGCACTTTCATTTTTCTTTTACCACTTGAAACGACAACAAAGACGCTCCTGGCGGTTTTTATATAGGCACCTTCAGATGGGTCCTGCGATATTATGCTTCCTTCTGGCACAAATTCCGAGGCCTCGTATTTTTCGATGACCAGTTTCAGGTCCCTTTTCTGGGCGACCTTTTCTGCGGTCTGAAACCTCATGTTTGTGAGGTTGGGCACCATTATCATCAGGTCGGGGCCACCGCATCCGGCAAAAAATACTGAAAAGATTATTATGGTTGAGATGAGCAAACCTTTTTTCATGGTGTTTAAGTTATTCCCTTTTGGCCTTTAATCAAGTCCCGACAGTTTTTTGTGCTGTGTTCTGAAATGTTTTCCAGCAAATCTGTGGGACTCGTCCCTGATTTGCTGGAGCAGCCTCAATGCAGGGCTGGTTTCCGGCAACCTTATCGGTTCCATGCCTTTTCGCATCACGAGCTCTTCTTCTTTGGCAAGAGAAGCTATTTCAACATCGATCCCTTTGAATACATCAAGTGCAACATTTAGCTGCCCCATTCCTCCATCAATGAGGAGGAGGTCTGGTTTTTGGGCAAACTCCTCATCATCCCAATGCGTTCTTCTTCTCTCCAGCGTTTCTCTCATCATTGCATAATCATCGGGAGTGTCTTTTGTTTTGATTTTATAAATCCTGTAGCCTTTTTTGTTTGGTCGGCCATCCTTGAAACTGACCTGTGATCCGACTGCACCTTTCCCTTGTATATTGGCTATATCATAACCCTCGATAAGGAATGGGGGTTTTTTGAGTCCAAGCGCTTCCTGGAGCTGAATTATGGCGTTCTTGCCAAGTGCAAGGGTCTCCCTTCTCATGTGCTCGGAAAGGTGGTGTTTTGCGTTTGTCTCTGCCATCTTCAGCAGTTGCACTTTGTCACCCCTCTTTGGCTGGACAATTTTTATCTGCCTGAGGAGTTCTCTGCCCTGATTAATGAACTCGAAGAGTTCTTTTTCACCCTCTGGTTTTACGTTAACAAGGATCTCTGATGGCAAATCGATGTTGTCATGGCTACCGTATACCTGTTGCATCACTGCACCAAGAAATTCTGAAGGGGTCGCTTCGTCCTCGGAACCTGCGAACATCTGCATATCCAGGATGAGTCTGCCTCCCCTTACTTTCATGTATTCGACACAGGCCCTGTTTTCATTATTGAAAACAGCAAAAGCGTCCCTGTCAGATAGTTCTGTACTGACGACTCTTTGTCTTGATACTATCGAGGAGAGGTTCTTGATGCTTTCCCTCAACCTGGCGGCCTCCTCAAATCTCAAGGATGCAGATGCCTCAGTCATTTTCTTGTGGAGTGTTTCTTCCAGCTTCTTGTATTTGCCAGAGAGCAACAACAACAAGTCAGCGACCATTGACTGGTATTCTTCATGATTTGTTAGATTTGCACATGGTGCAAGGCACAATCCAATATGATAATCAAGGCAAGGTCTGCATTTCTTCTCTGGGAGTTCGAGCTTGCATGTTCTGACAGGAAAAAATTGCCTTATGGTCCTGATGTTTGTCGTGAGAGATTCGGATCTGGTATAAGGGCCAAAGTAATGGAAATTTGGATTGTCCGTTCTTCTTGTCCTGCCCAGTCTCGGGAATGGTTCTTTTGAAACAAAGATGAAGCTGTATTCTTTGTCGTCACGCAGCTTGATGTTGTAATGGGGCTGGTATTCCTTTATCAGGTTGTTTTCGAGTACAAGGGCCTCGTGTGCCGAGTAGGTGACTATAAAGTCCAGATCACAAGCGTGGTCCATCATTGCTGCCACTTTTGGCAGCAACTGCGATTTGTCCAGATATGATGAAACTCTGTCTCGAAGGCATTTTGCCTTTCCGACGTATACGACCTTCCCGGTGGGGTCCTTGAAGAGATAAACACCTGGCTTGAGTGGAAGGTTTTTTACCTTCTCTTCAAGCTCTGTCATCAATCAACCCACCACATCCATGTTTTGTTTTTGAATTCACCCTTTATAAAGCCCTGGGCTTTGAGTCCTGGAAGAAACCTTGATGCTGCATCCCTACATGCGATCCCCTGGACCTTGATGGCATCCTCAATCTGGGTTGTGGTCATTTTGCCCTTGCCCTTGAGAATGTCTATCACAAATTCTGCTTCATCCGTCATTTCGCTCATATCTCATACCTCAACACCAGTGTTTTGTTTTCGTTTTCAAAAGATGCCTCTGCTCCGATTATGTCGCAGAGTGTTTCAAAGTCCACAAAGATGTCACTGCCTTCAATGATTGTCGGGGCCTGTGCGTTCAGGGAGAATGGCCCTGCAGATATGGCCGTTTTGTTGTGCTCGACGCTTATCTGCCATGTTTCGAACTGGGCCAGTGCCCTCTTTCTGTCCGGCAGCACGGAAGCTGATCCACCAAGCGCAGGGAGCAATGAATTGATTGCAACCAGATATTTGTCACCAAACCTTTTTGTTGGCACAAAAATTTTGGTTTTAAGATTGTTGAAGACGAGAGAGTCGTCACCAGTGTTGATTTTAAGCTCTAGGGCCCTGTTTTCAAAAACAGGATTGTACTGGATGTCGCAGATGAATTTTCCACCATTGGATTCGATGGTTATTGTCCCTGTTTCAGGATAAGCCGGTGCGGTTGATGCGTTGATTGAAAATTCTATTGGGGCAGAATCAGTGGCAGAGAAATTTGTATTTTTTGGTGTTATGTACGGGAGGGAACTGGTGATTGTGCCGGAGAGTTCCCCAACACCAATATTTGAAAGGCTGAGGGATGGGGCTTTTGCGCTTTCCTCAATTCCAAGCAGCCTCCTTACCTTGAACTCAAGGTTCCTCACACCCTGGTCCCAGAAACCCACATTTGTATATGCCCATTTCATGTTTTTTGTAATGACAACGAGCCTCGGGATCGCCTTTCCTTCGTATAGACGGAATGTTTTGAGCTCTGGCCTGATGTCGTAGCACATCGGGTAGGTTATTTTGTCCAGTCCGAGTGATTTTAGGCCTCCTTTTATCCTTGGATCTTCAGTGAGTGTTTCTTCGATATCTTCATCTGTCTTTTCGTCCTGGTCGGTGATGACACCAAGTACCACAAGGCCTTTGTTTTTGTAGTTCCTCCAGAGTTTTTCCAGATGAGGCATGGAGGACTTGCATGGTGGACACCATGTCGCCCAGAAATCAATTATGACAACCTGCACTTCCGGTTTTTTGAGGAGTTCTGAGAGCTTTGTTTTGGCTCCCGAAGAGTATGGATAGTTTGGGAGTTCAAAATCCGGTGCCGCCCTGAACCCGCCCGTTGGTTGAATATAGGAATTGAACATCAGACTGGATTTGTCAACCGAGAGGAGTGGGGTTGTTGCCCTTCCTTTTATTGTTGGTGCCCACAACACTATCGTTCCGTTAAAACTCTGAAGGATTGCCCCTGTAAATTGTGCCAGGAATTTTACAGGGCCGTATATTTCTCCTGATTCTATCGAGAATTTGCCACCAAACTCGAATTTTGATCCACCAGATTCGGCGAAGTTTTGCCCGATATACATTGTTGCTTCATTCTGTCCGGCAATAAACCTGACAGTCTGGTTTGGCAAAATCCTTATTTCTGCGCCTATAGATTTTGCTATCAATCCTATTGGCCCAATTGGATCATCACCTGCAGTGGCAGCAACAGGTATGCTGACGTTTGAGCCATTTATTCTTATAGTCTTTGAACCATTATACCAGCTGGAAAAGGATGTGAAGGGCGGAATGTTCCAACACCTGACCGGAATCTCGACCTGGTTGCTTGTCCCAAGCAGGGTCGCTGTTGTGGTTTTGTAATTTGGCGTGTTCTTGAGTTCAACCTGAGATGGATCAAAGCTCAAGGAAACTTGGGCAGGCGAACTCCTGAAAGCACCAGTTAAAATATTGACTAGCAATGAATTTGATGTTATCGAGCCCTGGCCTGCAGAGCCACCTTTGTTTGACACATTTACTGTGAGCACATCTGGTGGGACAGCGCCCTGGTTGTCAAAGATCGAAGCGGTGGCCTGTTCAAGATAAATAAGCTGGGACTGGTTTGCATCCGGGAGGGCAAAAACAAGCTCGTCTTTGGAATTGACAATATAGAGTCTGGGGATTGACTCGCCAGGGAAACCTTCGCAAATCTCACCGCTTTCATTAAACATGATCGGCAGTGTGAGGCCAACTATTGAGAGTGCATCAAGACCCTCCATTATGTCTCTATTGCCTGCAAAAAACTGCTCTACTGTAGAATCTGTTGGTATCGAATTCGATACAAGGTAGCAAGACAAACCTTTGTCCTTGTACCTTCTAAAAGTGCTCTCAATGAACGGTATCATTCTGGCACATGCCTGGTTGTTTGAGTAGAAGAAGAAAAGCTTGTATTGTGATTGGTCCTGCAAGAGGCTGTACTTGGCATTCTCTCTGATCGGATAAAGATTTGCCTCGAAAGGTTTTGCCACCTTTTTATCATTCATCTTCACAAGGTCAATGCTTGGCCAGTCGAGTGAAAGCAGGGGTTGGGGTTCTTTCTTGAGCCAGACCCTGACACTCTCATAGTTTTCACCTATTTCCAGGCCAAATGCGAGCGAAAGGCAGGCCCAGGGCATCATGACATCTTCACCTTTTACCTCATACCTGAACTTCCACGGCATTTTGGTGCCATCAAGGAAGAAATCACCTGTTTTTGTGCCAAGCTCAAGTGTTTTGCCCCTCATCATTATGGCAAGATTGCCGCTTGTTGGGTCAAATATGCTTGATCCGCCACAGGAGGAAATGAATTTGAGAACAGATGTCGAGACCAGTCCATCAAGCACCTTTGGCTGGTCCTGCTGTTCAAAGCCATTGATTTTGTAAAAGTTTCCTTTTGACGAGAAAAGGACCGAGTCTTTCGGGTAGATGCCAACATTGAGGTTTAATCCCACAATTCCATTGTGGGTTGCAACTATTGTCGCATCACTTGTTTCAATGGGCACATCGCTTCCAAATATTGGGATAAGGGTAACCTTTTCCTTTGAAACAGAAACGCGTGTTGTTTTCATGGCGCTCGTGGTATCAATGGGTTCCTTGAAACTTATCTTACCACCGCCCTTGTTTACTATTGTCACTGTTGTTTGGGGGGGGATTGCATTTGGCGTTGCATCGTGCCACTGAATATCAATGTTGTTTTTGTCTACATCAACAAGCGGTTTATCTTTTGCAAGGTCCAATGTTACAAGGACGGTTTTTGTTTTCTGGTCCCAGTTCACATCGGCACCAAAGGCCTCGCCAATAAATCTTATCGGGACGAATGTCCTTCCATCTTTTATTATCGCCGGGCTCTGGAGTGTTGTTGGGACACCATTGATGATTGCCTTTTTGGAATTGATGGTGAGCTCGATTGTGGTTGTGCCTATTGTTGCACGGACACTCCTGGTCTGTTGCACCCATTCCACCTTTGCGCCAAAAGGTTCTCCGATAAACCTGTATGGAACATAGGTGGTTCCCTTTTCAATAAAGGCTTGTGGGGAGACTTCTTTTTCCTCGCCATCAATGGTTGCTGTTTTTGATCCGATTACAATCGAGATTATCCTTTTTGTATTTGCGTATTTGAGTTTCACTTCAACTGATCCGACGGGGTGCCCATTTATAAAGAACTCAATTTTTCCAGATTTTGGCTTAAGCTGGTTTATGAGCGCGTTATTGAGGAATGGCTGTATTTCAATTGTTTTGCCGCCTTCAACAGGATAATTATTAGGATAATTGTAACCTCCTATTAGATACAGCCAGTTCGGAACAACGTAGCTTAAAAACCCGCTTCTGTTTGGTGTGAATTTGATATGCTGTAGTGTCATCCAGGTGAAATCTTTGAAATATTTTGTATCCTGTTCAAGCTCAATGAAATCAGGTGGGAAGATCTCCGCAGAGAATGGGGCAACCTTTGACATGTCGTAGGTGATTACGATCTGACCGCCCTCTTTTTTCTCGATTCCCATGCCCATGATCTCAAGAAGACTCTCGGGGAGCATTACCTCATCTTTGTTCTCATAAACTTCTTTTTTGAGTGTAAATGGAACATTGCCCTTCAATCCGACTGCCGAACCTGTCCACAACCTGTACTGCTCGTCATTGAAGGTGAGCTTTATCCCGTCAGCGTCTTTTTTTACGAGCATTCCAAATGACATTGAGAGGACAGATGATGGATAGCAATTGGCATTTGATACGACCTCAAACCCCTGGCTCACTGGCACATCATCGCCCTGGATTTTTACCCTTTTCGACCCTGGCGTCATGACGAGCTCTACGGTTGGCTCCTCGCCAGTAACTGCAGTTACTGGCAGGAAAACCATTCCGCCCGATGTCTCAATCTGGATCATGCATATATGGAAGCCCTTTGGAATTAGCCATTTTGGCAACAGCGTTGCCTCAACGGTGGTTTTGTCGGGATTGAGTTTGGCTGGCTTTATTTCAAGCCAGTCGGAGCATGGTTTCAATGTTCCGGAAAGTGGACCCTTACCTGTGTTTGTGATTGTAAATGTGATTGTTTTTGGTTCTGATCTCTGGGTTACAAAACCAAAGTTCAGCATTGATGTGGAAAGTTCAGCTTTTGCCTGGAGAACGTATGAAACGGTGATTGTTTTTTCGATCTTCTCGCCGGATGATGGTTTTGTGGCCGTAATCTTCAAGTCATTCTTGCCTTCGCCAAGTGTTACCGGAATGGAGAATTTGCCAGTTTCGGAAGCTGTTGTCTGCCTTCCACCGATGGTGACCCTTGCCCCTCTACCGGTGTAGCCTGATACAACATAGTCAGGTGCTGGAGATTCTAGAGTCTGGTTGTCAAGCGCAAGGAAGAATGGTTCGGCATAAAGGCACGCTGTTAGAGCCGCAAACCTTGTGCAAAGCTGGAGACCCTCCGGATTGACATGTTCTATGGTGTCTTCCGGATCGTGCCACATCATGCCCCTTCCACCAAATATGAAAACTGATGGGACACCCTTTGCATAGAATGCCGCAGAATCATTGTTGTTTGCAGGCCTTCCCTGTCTTACATCGGCACCGACCTTTAGTCCGGAAAATTTCAATTTATCAAAGAGATCGGTGAAATTGGCGTCCATTGACAGGTTGATCCTGTTTGGTTCGCCACAGACCATGTCAAGGTTGAGAACTGTCATTCCATCAAGCGGGAAAGGTGGATTGTTGGCCATATAGCTTGCCCCGACAAGGCCAAGTTCTTCACCGGAAAGCGCTGCAAAACAGATGTTTATTTTTGGCTTGAGGCCACTGTCTGTAAAAACCCTTGCGATTTCAAGCATTGATGCGATGCCTGAGGCATTGTCGCATGCACCTGGATAAAGGGTGCCGTCAACATCCACACCGAGGTGGTCATAATGTGCTGTTATGAGGACTGTTTCATTTGCACCAAACGGGTCTGATGCTGCAATATAGCCGACGACATTGGAGGTTTTATGTGCAGGATTAAATTCTGCATTGACTTCTACCTGGAGCCTCGTGTTTTTGATCTGAAAAGAACTCGGAGATTTGGAATCGTTGATTTTTTTGAAGAGCTGTTTGGAAGCCAGGCCTGATTTTGAAAGTATCTGGTTTGAGCATTCCACAGAGACAAAAAAGCATGGGATGGAAGAAGGATATGCACTGACGATCTTCTCGTTCATGTTTCTTCTGTTTTCTGGCGGGAGCATCGGGTTCTCAAATACGACAACGGCAGATGCCCCATGGGATATTGCGTTGTCTACCTTGTATTGGAACGCCATTAGCGAATCTGCTTCCTGTCCAGCTAGCTCCCTGAGATAATCCGGAGCGTGCCTTATTACGGCAACAACTTTGCCTTTGACATCAATTCCCTTGTAGTCGTCGTAATTGTATTTTTGGGTCGATATTCCGAATCCTGCAAAGATGACCTCAGCATTTGCTTTGCCTGAGCCGGTCACCTGGAGGAAATTGTAGTCTTTTTTGTAAATAAATTGCTTTTCTGTTCCTCCATCCTCTGTAACCATTCTGAAGTCCACAGGTGATTTTGGAAGAAAAACAGAAGTGGTGAGGTTTTGAAAGTATGTACCATCGTCGCCTGCCGGCTTGAGGCCAAATGATTTGTACAATGAGGCGATATAATCTGTTGTTATCTTTTCTCCGGGATCGCCGACCATTCTACCCCTGAATTCCTTTGATGAGAGTTTTTCGATATATTTCATTGGGGCTTCTGACGTTATTTTCTCTACCAGCCCTGCAAAGGAGTAGTCTGATGCTTGTACCTGGCCCACAAGCGGCAGCAGGGTTGCAAACATCATTATAGCAAGCGTTAACGATGCAAATCTTTTCATCATTCCTCCGCGATTATCTCTTTGATGGCGCTGGCAAATATCTCCATCTCCTCTTTTGTGTTGTAGAGATAAGTTGAAACTCTCAGCGTACCATCGATCCCTCTTGAATTGAACCAGCCATGCACACAATGGAAGCCTGCCCTCAGCATTATTCCGACCCTGTCGTCAAGGAGCATGGCAAGGTCATGGACATTGTAGCCTTCGACCGCCATGCTTGTTATTCCACCTCTGTCCTTGGCGTCTTTTGGCCCGAGGATCTTTATTTGCGGAATGCCCTCAAGAAGGTTCTGCAGGTGCTGGTTCAGCTCAATCTCGTGCTCGTGTATGTTTGAGAGCCCTATCGATTCGATATAGTCTACAGCAGGTTTTACACCCACAATGCCGGCATAATTTTGCAGCCCTGCCTCAAATTTTCTTGGAGGATCAAGCAGTTTTACTTCATCGTATGTTACAGAGAACACTGTTCCGCCACCAGTTGTTAATGGTTTTAGCTTCCTTAGCTCCTCAAGCTTCCCGTAGAGTGCGCCCATGCCTGTCGGCCCGCACATCTTGTGGATCGAAATGGCCATGAAATCGCAGCCAATTTCCTGAACATTGAGTGGGACATGTGCCGCTCCCTGCGCCGCATCAAGACAGACCAGAGCCCCGGCTTCTTTTCCAAGTTTGCACACTTCAGCCACCCTTGAGGTTTCACCATCAAGGTTTGAGGTGTGGTAGAAACTTATGAGTTTTGGTTTTGATTCTTTTACTGCCCTTGCCCAGTTGTCAACCGAGAACCTTCCATCATCTCCGGATGGTACGACAACAACTTTTACGCCCCACTCTTTCAGTCTGAACCATGGAACAAAGTTTGAATTGTGTTCCTTGTCTGAAACCAGCACAACGTCACCAGGTTTCCAGTCTATGCCGTATGAAACTATGCTTATTGATTCGGAAGTGTTCCTTGTGAACACAATCTCGTTTACATGGTTCGCTTTGATATAGTCTCTTATGGCCCTTCTTGAAGCGAGCATGTCATGCTCGAGCCTCATTGCCATTGCATGGGCCGACCTTCCCTCGCAGACTGGGTACTCGTCATAATAGGTGGTCATAGCATCGACAACCTGTTTTGGTTTTAGTGTCATGCAGGCGTTGTCGAGGTAAATGGGCGGGTTTTCCCTGTCCAGGACTGTAAAATCTCTTCTGAGTCTACAAGGGTCTATCTTTGACATGAGCTACACGAACCTCCGTTACATGAATTGCAGGACGAACCTGAAGAAATTGCTGAAATAGATGGTGAGGAAAATGAAGATACCATTTTTTTGGTGTTTTCACATCCGCACTTTGGACATTTCGGATTTTTGGCATCATACGATAAAAGCTCTGAAAACTTGTGCCCACAAGCAGGGCACTTGTACTCATAGATTGGCATTCTTTGTACCTTCAATTGATTCTTCAAGTATTGCCTGGGATTTTATTACTGAAGATTTTGCCTGTTCCAGGATTTTTCTTACAAAATCATTGGTCTGGCAAACCATGTTTTTTGATTCGGCTTTTGCTTCCTCAATTATCCTGGAGGCTTCAAAATTTGCCTGATTGATTATTTCCTGGGCCTTTTCCGTGGCCTCTTTTATGATTTTTGCCCTCTCATCAGCGTTTAGTTTAATTGATTCAGCCTCTATTTCAGCCTGCCGAATCAGATCTGCGCGCTTCTTTACGATTTCCGAGGCTTCCTCAAACTCTGCAGGAAAATCCTGGATTATTCTTTCAAGAATTTCTCTCGCCTCTTTTTCAGGAATGAGAATAGTTTTTGAAAAAGCTGCTTTTTTACCATTCAAGACAAGTTCTCTGAAGCTCTCAAGATCAGATATTATGCCCATTTTCCTCCAGCTCCTTTAGCAGTTCCAGTACTGCGCCTGGAACAAATGCCGATATATCTCCGCCCTCTCTGGCTATCTGTTTGACGAAAGTTGAGGATATGAAGCTATATTCAGGTTCTGACATCAAAAAAACTGTTTCCAGTTCGGGCATGACTATATTGTTGATGGTTGACATCCTGTACTCGACATCGAAATCAGAGATTGTCCTCAAGCCTCTTACAATCACATTTGAGTTTGTTTTTCTTGCACAATCAACCAGGAGTCCGGTAAAACCAATAATTTTTACATTGGGATTTCCGGAGAAAATCTGTTTCAGTAAGTTTATCCTTTGCTCGTACATGAGCAGGGGATCTTTGCCAGATATTTTGGCTACAGCCACTGTCACGTCTCCAAACAGGGAACACGCCCTTTCAATCAGTGATATGTGGCCCAGTGTGGGTGGGTCAAAGGTCCCCGGATACAGGGCGCGAATAGAACGTGAGCTTCGTTCCACCATATTTTTTCTCCTTGAATCTGGAGAGGCCAAAAAGCCCGTCCGGATATTCAGTTTCTTCATCGTGTTCGATGATCAATATTCCTTCTGGAGCAAGGATTGAAGGCATATGCTCCAGATTTTTTGATAGTTTTTCCGGTGTAATCTCATAGGGTGGATCACAGAAAATTATGTCAAAAAAAAGCTTATTTGCTGATGCTTGCGAGACAAAAGAGCCGGCATCCATCTTTTCAACGGTCACGCTTTCATCCACCTTAAAGGTCTTCACTGCTTCTCTGGCGACCTTGCAGGCAACAAAATCCCTGTCGACAAGCCATGAATGACGCGCACCTCTTGATACAGCTTCGATTCCAGTTGCCCCTGATCCACAACAGAGATCAAGAAAATTTGCTCTTATAACAAAATCTCCAATAATGTCAAAAAAGGCTTCCCTGACCATGTCTTTTGTTGGTCTGCCCTGAAATTCGGGTGGCAACATCATCACTCTTCCCCTTAGGGTGCCACCAACAATTCTTAAACGCATTCCCTTGCTTTTTTTCACCATCTAGATTGTGTACTTTTCGAACCTTTCTTTTCCTACCTTGCAGATCGGACACTTTTCAGGCGGTGTTTCCCTTGAGCAGAGATAGCCACATACCTTGCAGCGCCAGATTGGATATGGCAATAAGGTTGACCTTTTTTCAACCTGGACATCTGGGGTTCCTTGTTTTTGACGCTGTTCTTTTGGTGGTCTTCTTTCAGGGATTGAACTGGCCTGCTTTTTTCCAGAGCTTATTTCCTCATTTACATAAAGAGCGCAATAACAGGCGCCAAATTCTGCAATGTCGGGGTCTCTGTAATCACATGGACACACTATGTCCAGGTCGTCATCAATCGAGCCTGTTGCTAGCCTACAGGGGCAGGATTGGTAGCCAAACCTTGTTTGATTTGTTATGAGCCCACTGATGAGATTTTTTGTGAACACAACATCAGGATTCAGGTAGTAACCGCCCTCTTCTGCCTCTGTTTTCAGTTTTAAATAAAGCTGGTCAATCTGTTCCTGAGTGGGGCTCATATTCCCAGAAGCTCCCTTATCTTGTCAGGCTGGAAGCCGATCACTGCTTTTTTATTGTTGATTACAATTGTTGGAAACGAGGAGCTTGGGTTCCAGGCTTTCATTTCTTCGACTGTTTTGTCTTCTTCACTCTCTGGCAGGAGGTCTACATCAACATAGCTGTACTCCAGGCCCAGTTCTTTGAGGAACTCTTTGGTTTTTTTGCACCAGCCGCATGTACTAAGCGCATAAATGAAAATGGTCCCTTTGTTCTCTCCTGAAACATGAGTTACGCTCATTCCTACACCTCCTTTTTTGCCATTATACAAAAAAAGCGCTCCTTTTAAAAGGAGCGCTTTGATTTTCTGGAGGTTTTACTCTCCCATCACTTCCTTGACCTTCTGGATGAGCTCGTTGACCTTGCCCTCGTCAAAGCCAGTGTGCTGATAAACAAGCTTATGGTCCTTGTCAATGAGGAATGTTCTCGGGATTGAAGTGACTCCGAGTGCCTTGGACATTGCCCTGTCGCCATCAACCGGGATGTTCATTGTGATTGCCTGCCCATCGATGAGCTCGAATTCGCCAAGCTTTTTCCATGATTTCTTGATCTTGTTGTCGTTGGTCCCATCGAGTGTCTCCATGATTGAAACTTCATCTTCAAATGGATCAATGGTTGCAGCAAGAACTACGAGACCCTTGTCTTTGTACTGTCTGTGGAGCTGTTCGAGATATGGGAGCTCTTCCTTGCATGGTTCGCACCATACTGCCCAGAAATCAAGGACGAGTGCTTTTGCATTGTTCTCTTCCATGATCTGGTAGAGGGACGATTCGGAACCTGCATAGACTGGGTGGAGTTTGAACTTGAGGTCTGGAACAACATCGCCGGCATTCAGCCTTACATTGGATTCCATTCCTGGAACAACGAGGATGTCGTCTTCTTCACCGGCCGGCTTGTCTGTTCCTTGGTCGGTCTGCCCGTTATTGTTCTGATCAGTTGTTCCCTGGTCGGTGGTTCCCTGATCGGTCGGTTTTCCATTGTCTGTCGGGTTTGTGTTGCTTCCGCCACATGCTGTCAGGACAAAAGAACCGAGAAGAACAACTGCCAAGAAAAGAACCAATATTTTTGTGTACTTCATTTTTTGCCTCCTTTAAGGATAATCCTTTTTGTACATATCCTTACACGCTAGTCAACCATAAAATCGCGTCTGAAGTTCTTAAAGGCTGGTTTAATTTGATTTAACGGTCTATCTGGCAAGCAGTTCGTCCAGTTTTTTCTTCAATTCCTCAACCTTTCCCTCGTCAAAGCCGGTGTGCTGGTAAACGATATTGTGCTCCTTGTCTATAAGAAATGTTCTTGGTATGGATGTTACACCCAGCGCATTGGCGATTTTTCTGTCCCCGTCAACTGGAATGTCCATGGTTATTGCCCTTCCGTCTATGAGTTCGAACTCGCCAAGCTTTTTCCATGATTTTTTTATTTTTGAGTCATTTGTTCCGTCCAGCGTTTCGCTGATCATCGACTCGTCTTCGAAAGGATCGATTGTTGCGGCAAGGATGACAACGCCTTTGTCTTTGTACTCCCTGTGGATCAGTTCCAGGTATGGGAGTTCTTCCTTGCATGGCTCGCACCATACTGCCCAGAAGTCTAAGATAAGTGCCTTTGCATTGTTCTCCTGCATTACCTGATATATGCTGTTTTCGTTACCGAGTGAAACAGGATGCAATTTGTATTTCAGGTCGGGGATTTTTTTCTCACCTGTCCCTCCTCCATTTGCACCACCTCCGCTCCCACAACCCAATGAAAAGGTCAGTACCAAAATCATCACTGCAAAAATAACACTAAGTTTTTTTGAAGGCATATTACCCCTTTCCAGGTGAAAAATTATCCCATACCGTACTTGCAGTCAACAGGCAGGATTTTTGCAAAGCCGGGTTTTTATGGCTTTCTCGTTGACACAAAGATGATTGTTTGGTAAGTTAACCCCAGTTCAAATAAGGAGATGTTTAATGGGCGAAAGGCTTACCAATCTTGTCATTTCTGAAAACGAACTGAGGGAAATCGACGAGTACCTGGCGAAGACCCTCATAGATTCCCAGGCAAGACATATATTCCTTGTGGACAAATCCGGCCAGCTCATCTCGAAGCATGGTTCGGCCACCAGACAGGCTGCTTCTGCCATAGCCGCGCTGTCGGCCGGTGTCTATGCTGCAACCAACGAGCTTGCAAGGCAGATCGGCGAGAACGAGTTTACAATAACTTTTCATCAGGGTTCCGAGAACAACATACACATATCGCTCCTCACCCAGGAAACCTTGCTAATAATGATTTTTGACAACAGGGCACCCATAGGTGCCATCAGGTTCTGGGCAAAGAAGATTTCTACTGCACTCACGCCGGTTATTGAAAGGATGGCACAGGCCATCCCGACTGATTTTGGTGGCGGAGATCTGGACAAGGACCTTGATCTGGACAATATCCTTTGAGCTGGTGACAAAATGGCCCTGGTCAACTTTGCAACAAAAGAAATCAATGTAAAACTTGTCTATTATGGTCCGGCACTGTCCGGAAAAACCACCAACCTGCAGGTGATTTACGACCAGGTCCCTTCGGAGGTCAAAGGCCAGTTCACTTCCATTGCCACGGCCACAGAAAGGACGCTGTTTTTTGATTATCTGCCCCTTGATCTCGGAACTGTAAGGGGCTTCAAACTAAGGCTTGGTGTGTACACTGTTCCAGGCCAGGCAATCTATGGCCTTACCAGAAAATCGATCCTGAAATCTGTTGATGCAATAGTTTTTGTTGCGGATTCAGACCCTGACAAGCTTGAAGCAAACATAGAGAACTTCCAGGACATGGCTGAAAACCTGAGGGAATATGGACTCGATCTGGACAAGATCCCGCTGATCATCCAGTACAACAAGCGTGATCTCCCGAATGCAATACCGTTTGAGGTGCTGGAAGAGGCCCTAAATCCCGAAGGAAGATTTCCGGTTTACGAGGCTGTTGCCACAAAAGGTATTGGCGTAAAGGAAACTCTCAAGCACGTCACCAAGCTTGCCGTCTCAAGAATACACTAGAAAAACTAGTTTTTTGGCCACCCAACAACAGTTATGTAAACAGGTATTTCGTTTTTGTGCTTTATCCCAAGAAATTCCCCCACTTTATCATCCAGAAAAGCAGCTATATTGCAGGAGCCAAGTCCTAGGTCTACACAAAGGAGCTGCATTTGCGCTCCAATGTGACCTGCATCGAGGAAAATGTACCTGTAGCCCCTGGCCCTGTATCTTGAAGTCGTCCTTGCTGTTGCAGCGGTCCATATGAAAACTGCCGAACAGGTCTCCACCATTTTTTGCCCCAGACAGGCCTCGGCCAGCTCATCACCGAGTTTGCCAAGCCTCAATGGTCCGATGGAGTTTTTGCAGCTGTCGTAAAAATAAAGGCCTGGCAGTAGTTCCTCTATTCGATTCACCAAAATGTAGGTGTTTAACGGATGCCTGTTTCCGGCAGATGCAACTGCTCTCAGCACGGTCTGGCCAATCCTGCCAGTTTCACCCTGTGTGCCCCAGCAGAGCTTTGATAACTGAACGAGTGTGATTGATTTATCTTCGAAGTTCCTTTTCGATCTTCTCTGGCTTATAACACCCAGCAAGCTGTCATCATGGTCAAACCCTGGCAGGATTACTGGCTCGGAAATGATGTCTGGAAGTGGTGGAAACTCTTCTGCAAGTTCTGGCGGATCTATTTCTTTTCCTGACAAGTATGAGGTTTCTTTAATGAAGTCCATGCAAATGTTTTTATCCAAATTGCACCTCCACAAAAAATATTGCACCAAATTGTCATCTTGGCAACAGTGCATTGCATGTTGTTGAACTTTTGGGGAGTGTTTTCGGTATTGAGTTTGAAATCAGCCAGGAGGTTTTGAATGAAAACCATGAGAACAATAATTTCGTTGGCCTTGGTCCTTGGGATGTTGGCACTCCCGGGATTCACAAAGGAGACCAACAAGGCACTGGCAGCATCTTCCCTCATCATAACTCCAACGCCATCCATCCTGACGGCCGGAATGGCCGCCGAACTTGTTGATCCGGCAAGACCTTTCCAGCTCATGGTCACAGACCAGAATGGAAAACCTGTTGATCTTACAAGAGGGCCTGATGGTTCTGCTATCGACCAGAAGGTCGTATGGAACCAGCTGTTTCTGGACCCCCATCCAGACAACAGATACTATTATGGCAGGGACGCAGTCCTTCCAAGCTATTACTGGACAAGGACCGACTTGCACAATGATGATGGAACAAATGTCTGCAACAAACTACTCTTTGGAAGAAATCTCATTGAAATTGATTTTTCACAGGCTTCCAGAGGCATATACATCTTCAAGGGTTTTGTGGCGAATGATGTTGGTGAATTGAGAATAAAAGTCATCACCCCCGACAGGAGATTTGCAGGGGAAGCAAGAATAGCCGTAAAGGCACCTGTGGTCACCTACAAAATCACCAATACCGAGGACACGGAGTCAAAGGCCTTTGAAAGCCCGGGTGACCCGGATTTTGTAATGACAGCATGCGACAACAGGATATACAACATCAGGGTGACTGTTCAGGATGCAGAGGGAAAAGTGGTCAGGGGTATCTCGCAAGGAGTCAGTCTTTGCACCGGGATAAAAAAGACCGCAAGATTTACACCGTTTACAACCAGACCGGCAAACTACAAGTGGGCAACCAAACCGGCGCTTGTCCAGGGGTACAATTTCTATGCAGGTGGGCAGGCATATTTTCTTGCCGATGATGGCAGTCGCTATGACATGCATCTTGGGCTTGACCTCAATAACGATGGCAGGCTTGAGTGGACAAACAAGGAAATATTCTCTTTCGGCCCGCAGTATGTTTTTGACACCGCCAACAAAATATGGACTGGCTACCTCACTTACTACAACACTACCAATGTAAGGTACAACAATGGAGAATACTCTACACATCCGTTTTTTGACCTCCCGCCGGCCGAATATGGTGGTTGGGGGCTTGGTTGTATCTATAACAGCCCGCACTTTGATGGCGTGATCTTTGCCAACCTCAATGACGACAAGGTGATTGATTACAGGGACAGCCTGAATCTTGATGTAAATGGCCAGACGAGTTTCTACATCTTTGCCGAAGATGCCTGCTTTGTGGGTGGCCTGGTCGGAAACAACTACTGGGCCGACATTGATGCCGCAGGAAGGCCGCCGAACACAAACACTTCTGCCAGTTTTATAACCTCCAGGTACAAAGGCGACGGATCTTACTGGCTTGATTTTGATGCGATACCGGAAACGCTTGCAAAAATAGCATCCCCAAAATTCAAGCTCCTGATTGCCGAGACAAGAGAGGACCTCCCAAAATACTTCTTTAACAAGGACAATTACGATCTGGTCTACTCTACCCAAAATCACGTGGTTGTCATCACACAACCGGCCGATGAAAGAGATTTACCGATGCATATCGATGGCGAACCAGGTTTCAAAGGCAATCAGCACGAGGCGGCAATTTACGGGCGTACAGAATATGAAGAGCGCTACAATGATGTCGAAACAACCATGGTCTTCACGCCAACAGGTACTGGCGAGGCAGTTGTCGAGATGAGGTATAGGACTCAAAACAGGTCCTGGCTAGAGGTTCTTCCAAATTCGCCACAATATTACGAGTTGCAGGAAGTCACGTGGCTGGATGTCTACAAGGGCCTTGAAATTGTCATCGAATGGGAGCCCCAGCCTGAGGTTGGGAGAACCATAAAGGCTTTTGTGACTTGCTATACTTCCGGGACCAGAGAGGTTGTTCCGAATGTAAATGTTACCGTCAAAGGCTGTGGTTTTGACGCCACGGCTGTTACAAACACAAAAGGGAAGGCTACTTTTGAATGCACTTTCAGCCAGGAGGGCGAGGTTGTAGTCCAGGCCACGAAGAACGGTTTCAGGGAAACCCTTTTGACCTACAGGATAGCAAAGGACAAACAGCCCCCCATGCTCAATATTGATCCGCTCCCGGAACTCACCAAAGAAGAAAAGATAAGCGTGATGGGGACAACAGAGCCAGATTGTGTTGTTCTTGTCAATGGAACAAGGGCCGTTGTCGATTCAACAGGCAAATTTCTCGCAACCATCACATTGCAGAATGGCGTCAACAAGATAACCATCACCACAAAAGATCCGTCTGGAAACGAAACAGAAAAGATGATAGTTGTTGAGATGGATAACATCCCGCCACTGGTAATACTTGATAACCTCGACAAGCTGATTGATGTCGAATCGGTCGAAATAAAAGGCAGGGTCGAACCTGGTTCCAGGGTCAGGATTGGGGAAGTCGAAGCAATCGTTGTGAACGACATCTTCAAGGCAACTGTCCAGGTCAAAAAAGGACAGAACAATCTGGTGCTTGTTGCCATGGACAGGGCCGGGAATTCGACCGAGAAACCCATTGCAATTATGGTATGGCACAAGACTGTTGTCGAGATGGTGATTGGAAACTCTACCATGCTTGTTGATGGTCAACCCTCCAGCCCTCCACTTTCAGTTGCTCCTTACATCAAGGGTTCAAGAACAATGGTTCCCATAAGAGCCATATCACAAGCTTTTGGCGCCAGGGTCGAGTGGCTTCCCGAAGACAAGAGCATCACTATCACATTCAATGAGGGTGGTGCATCAATATTTATAATCATGAGAGTCGGTTCGAAAACTGCTTATGTCGACCAGAAGGCCGTTGAACTTGATGCTGAACCGGAAATAAAGTCTGGAACGACTTTTGTTCCGTTAAGATTTGTAGCCGAGAACATGGGTTGCACAGTCAATTTTGACTCGGCCACAAAAACTGTAAAGATTGAAAGACTCTCCTACTAAAATCAAAGAATAAGCCATATTTAAACTGGTCAAACTTGCCCCCGTTGGAGTTGCCTGACGGGGGCAACGCATGTAAAATAGATAGAAATGCGAAAAATCTCTCTGGTACTCTCACTCTTGGTCTTTCTGGCGCCCCTCTCCCACCCTCGCTTCGCACAATCGGCGGAACAGGGGGGATATTTGGTCATTGTGGCCCCTGGCGTCGAAGATGTATTGCAGCCATGGCAAAAACATAGAGAATCACAGGGTTTTACTGTAAAAGTTGTCAGATCGACAGATATCATCGCAGGCAGCAGCGGAATTGCACCATACATCCAGGTCCAGAACTATGTCCGTGACAACCAGAAAAAATTCAATATCAAATACCTTTTGCTTGTTGGTGACACAAATGACGTTCCAATGCCAAGGCTTTATGCAGCAAAGAACGTGGACAATGTTGTCTGGGGAGAACCCGGCCCTGTTTATTCCGATTATTTCTATTCCCAGCCGGACACCAACTGGGACAGGGACAGTGATGGAAGGCTTGGGGAACCTGAAGATGACCAGGTTCTGATTGCCCCCAAAATTGCAGTTGGAAGAATACCATTTTCCGATCAGGGAAATATTGAAAAATACCTTAACAGGGTCAAGATTTATGATTCTCCTTCTGCCTCAAGAAAAAATGTCTTGCAGGCCGCCGCCATTTACTCTTTTGACAATGAAGACGGTGATCCTACCAATAAGTTCACTGATGGTGCCGACATGGAGGAGAGAATATGGAACGACATTCTCAAACCCATGAAATACATCAGGAAAACCCTGTACGAATGCGATGGCACAAAACCCGGTCTTCCTGGTGACATGTGCCTCAACAGCACAAACCTGATAAACGAGCTTACAAAGAATGATTATGGAATTGTCAACTGGCTGGCACATGGCGAGACAAACAGGATAGTCAGGAAATATTGGCTCAATGACCAGGATGGAAATGGTCACGCAGACAGTAACACCGAAATCAGGATGCCTCTCCTGCTTGATGATGGCCAACTCTACAACAACATAATCAAATCGAGGCTCATTATCTCCACGGCCTGCTCAACGGCCGATATTGCAGGTGGCGCATCATCCCTTGGTTCGGCTTCCTTGCGTTCGGGTGCTGGTGCATTTATCGGCGCAACAGCGATAAATTATTTTACACCAGGATGGAGCAAGCCATCTGATGGTGGAAACCAGACTATTTCTTACAATATAACAAAAAACTATGCTGAAGGGGACGCAGTTGGATTTGCGCTTGCAAAAAGTCTCGAATCATTCGCAAAAGAATTCAGGACAGTGAATGGATGGCAAGAAAAGTACCTTCAAAATGTCTACTCGTTCATCTTGCTTGGTGACCCTGGCATGAAACAGGAACCCGTTATCCCGAAGCAAGACATTCAAATGGCCTTTTTCCCAGCATCTATTACCGTTGTGTCTGGGCAGAAAGCAGAAACAAAGCTTGTTTTTGGAGAAGTGCCTGCCATCTATCCACTCAAACTTTCATACACAACCATTTATGGTATCACGATAACTTTTGATCCGCCTGACCCGCTGCCGAACCAGGATGCCAGGGTCATTGTCCAGGTTGAGAAATTTGTTGTCCCCCAAAAAGTCATTGTAACTGTAAAAGGCGAATCACAGCAATATAAAGGTCAGGCAGAACTGGAAATTGTTGTCAAGGCACCTCCCCCAACCGTTACAGAACTTGTCCTTCTGCCAGAGTACACATACGCAAAACAGGGACAGGAGTTATGGATTGATTTGCTTGTTTCACCGTCTCTTCCGGTTGATTCATTATCTGCCCAGCTCGAATACGACAACGAGAAACTCCAGTTCCAGAAGATGAGGGTCGGGCAGTTTGCTACCCTCGATTATCGTTGTTGCGAAGCACCCAACTCGATCCAGTCGAGAGGCAGGATCATTTTCTCGTTTGCCAGAAATTTTGAAAAGTATGGCATCTCATCACCAGGAATTGCCTTCTCTTTCTGTTTCCAGGGGAGAAAGCAGGGTGCATCAAATATCTCTTTGACACTTGCCACTGTAAAATCGCCAGATTCGTCAGTTCATCTGCTATCTGATCTTCCAGTGTGCAGGATAAATATCGATCAGAACGGTTTTTCTTTGCAAGCAAGTATTGCAGATGGACAAAACATAAAAGGCGATATCGTGACCGTTTCCGGAAATTCATCCAGAGAACAGGTCCTTGTTGTGGAAAACCAGAATGAAAAGTATATTCCGAGGCTGACCTCCGAGGGTAGCTATTCCACTGACATCAATCTCGGGACGCATTCCAGTGATGTGCTTTTTAAAGTCGAGGACTCTTCGTATGGTAGATCGCTCTGGATAAGGAGGATGATCAACAGAACTGATCTGAGGGAACTGGCATTCCATATCGATGACAGGAAGGCCTGGAACAATGGAAATTGTGAAGAGCTCGAGGCCTCCCCGTTCATAGTCAATGGCAAGACACTCGTGCCGTTGAGGTATATTGCCGAGAAACTGGGCTATCAGACCAAGTGGCTAGCATCAGAGCAGAGAATAGATCTCTTAAGGGGACAAAACATAATAACCATGTGGGTTGGCAAAAAAAATGCGTATGTAAATGGACAGCCATACCAGCTTGATGCAACACCACAAATCAGGGCGGGCAGGACATTCGTGCCCCTTCGTTTTGTTGCAGATGCAATCAATTGCGATGTCAAATGGGACCAGGCAACAAGAACTGCCATTGTCCGGGCAGAGACTACCTGAACGAATTGAGTGTTTGTGAAACTTTTTTTGTAGCTATTTCATTTGGTTTGATGTCGAATTGAGCAAATACTTCGTCTCTGGTTCTGACAAAAAGATCGAAGCAAGCGGCGAGTGCTGACAGGACTGCGTCCTTGTCGTAGCCGGAAGCCGTTTTTGAAAGCAGTATTATCGATTTGGCATCAAGTGTTTTTTCAATGTTCTTGTAACCATCAAGTTTTGCATCACGAAGGTTCATGAGTCTGATGACGAGATACCTTAGTTTTTCAAGTGCGTCCCTGGCATCCCAGACGTTGTCTCTTAGAAGTCTTTTCCTTACGGCGAGTGTCCCCCACAGGAAAAGCGATTCTGTGGCTATCAGAGCCTCTATTCTTGCCTTTTTGGGGAGCAATGAGGATTTGCTCTTGAGGGTCGAAGAGAGACCTAATGGATCATGAAGGGGTTTAATTTCTGAATATGCAGGCGATGGTTTTGCTTCTGATTCCTCAAGCACGGTGACCATCATCTCGACAAGATCGTCAAAAATAAAGACTGCACATCGCTTTGCAGTGTCCGTTCTTATTGGAAGAAGCACCTTGCTTATGCCTTCAACGGTTGGTTGAAGAGAGGAAAACCAGTTATCACCAGCACCATTTTTTGTGATGACCGTCAAGTCAATGTCACTCAAATCATCGCCTGTTCCCCTGGCAAGTGATCCGGACAAAAAAACCGATATCACTTCAGTTTCTGTTTTTATCATTGCAAGGAAGGCTTGGACAAGATCTTCCTGCCTCTGGGTTGTCACCTTGGTACCTCGTAGTTTGGGGCTTCTTTTGTTATCTGGATATCATGGGGGTGTGATTCTCTCAGCCCGGCTTGTGTTATCCTAACAAATCTTGCTTTTTCCTGCAGTTCTTTTATTGTTTTGGCGCCGCAGTATCCCATTCCAGCCTTCAGACCCCCAATCATCTGGTAAATAATGTCCTGAAGTGGACCCTTGTATGGCACCTTTCCTTCAATGCCCTCTGGCACGAGCTTGTTCACATCATCCACATGTCCCTGCGCGTATCTATCTTTGCTTCCTAGCTTCATTGCAGGGATGGAACCCATGCCCCTGTAGATAATGTATCTTCTGCCTTCATAGAGGACCGACTCGCCTGGGCTTTCCCTTGCGCCTGCAAACAGTGATCCAATCATGACTGATTGTGCACCGGCAGCCATAGCCTTCACTATGTCACCAGAATACCTTATGCCGCCATCAGCGATGATGTCGACGCCAGATTTTTTGGCCTGCTCGTGGCACTCCATTACTGCCGAAAGCTGGGGCACTCCGATTCCGGCAATGACCCTGGTTGTGCAGATTGAACCTGGGCCTATTCCTATTTTCACCACCTGCGCACCGGCACCGGCAAGCACCTTGACACCCTCTGCAGTTGCCACGTTGCCTGCAACAAGGGTCACATTGGGTGCCAGCGTTTTGACTTTTTCAACTGCCTTTATGACATTTTGCGAGTGGCCATGGGCAGTGTCTATTACTACAACATCAACATCTTTTTTTGCAAGCTCCTGCAGTCTTTCAAAACAGTCTCCAGTAGCACCGATTGCCGCACCAACGATGAGCCTTCCTCTGGCATCTTTTGCAGAGTTCGGGTATTGGAGCCTTTTTTTGATGTCTTTGATGGTGATCAATCCTTTAAGTTTGAGGTTTTCATCTACGACAGGGAGTTTTTCAATGCGATATTTGTGAAGTATGGTTATGGCTTGATCGAGGGTTGTGCCCACAGGGGCCGTTACCAGTTTGTCTTTTGTCATTATGTCTTCTACTTTTTTGGTCAGGTCTTCTTCGAACATCATGTCCCTGTTTGTTATGATGCCAATGAGAATGCCGGATTGATTGGTTACCGGAATACCAGAGATGGAGTACTTTCTCATCATGTCATAGACATCTGACAGTGGTCTTTCTGGTGATATGGTGATCGGGTTTGTTATCATCCCGGATTCGGAGCGTTTGACCCTGTCGACCTGGTCTGCCTGGTCATGGATTGGCATGTTCTTGTGGATTATCCCTATGCCACCTTCTCTTGCCAGTGCCAGCGCCATTTCGGACTCGGTAACGGTGTCCATTGCCGCTGACAGCAATGGTATATTGAGCTTGATGGGGCCAAGTGTTGTGCATACGCTAATCTCTGGTGGTGTTATATCTGAATATTGCGGGACAAGGAGAACATCATCAAAAGTAAGCATCAACTCTGGTAAATTTTCATTTTCCTTCATCAAGACCTCCTGTTGGTCAACAATCTTAGCTTATGTGTTCAAGGTTTCAAGTGTGGTTTTGTTGTTTTGGGGCCATTTATTTTTTTGGTACCCTGTCATTTTTTGCTGCAACTTTGTGATAGAAGTATAACAACGGTGGACACTTAATGCAAAAATGTTCACAATCTTCTTTGCAAAGTCAAAAAGTGGCTGTTGGCAATTTTTATTGATGGCAGTAAACATCCTTTTCATGGTGTTTTTTGCAATTCCCACTTTTTATTGCAAGGAGATTTGGCATGAAGAAACGCTATGGTACAAAAGCAATACACTCCGGTGAACACCCTGAATGGTTCAACCAGGCTGTTACGGGCGACATATCGCCAAGCACAACCTATGTAATACCCAATGCGAAATCGCTTGAAGGCTGGGATGGTTACATATATTCAAGGATCTCCAATCCAACAAGAAAGTCACTCGAAGAGAAGATAGCCTCGCTTGACGACTGTGAAAGTGCTGTTGCACTCTCGTCCGGAATGGCAGCGGTAAGTGTAGGCCTTATGTCCTGCCTTTCTGCAGGCGACATGATAGTAGCACAGAACTCGCTTTATGGAGGGACCTACGACCTGGTTGTCAATGTACTGCCAAAGTTTGGAGTAAAAACACTTTTTGTCCCCAAAGAGAAGCTTTACGATCTATCATGGGCACCAAAAGAAGCAAAGGTTGCCTACATCGAAACACCATCCAATCCAACACTTGGAATAACAGACATCAGGGCAACATGCACTGCGGCGCATGGCAGAGACATGCTGGTTGTTGCAGACAATTCTTTTGCCACTTCCTATCTCCAGAAACCGGCAAGCCTCGGAGTTGATCTGGTTGTCTACTCAGCAACAAAATTCATGGCGGGCCACAGTGATTGTCTTGCCGGTGCGATAACTGGCAGGAACGATCTGGTAGAGAAAGCATACAGGCTCATGACACAGTTTGGATCGCCACTTGATCCTTTCTCGTGCTTCCTTCTGGCAAGAGGGTTAAAAACCCTCGAGCTCAGAATGAACAAGGCGCAGAGCACCGCAATGGAAATTGCACGTTTTCTTGCCAATCATCCAAAAGTGGCAAGGGTGTTCTACCCGGGTCTGTGGAACTCGCCAGAAAGAGAGCTCGCCCTGACGCAGATGAAAGGTTGGGGTGGCATGGTAACATTCGAGATGAAGGGTGGATTCGAAGGGGCGAGCGCTCTTTTTGACAACCTTCAGTTAATTTTCAGAGCGGGAAGTCTCGGTGGCATTGAAAGCTGCATATCAATCCCGGTCCTGATGTCACACCATCACCTTGATGAGGCGGCCCTTAAGGAAGCAGACATAACCAGCGGAATGCTCAGGCTTTCCGTTGGAATTGAAGACAATTCCGATCTCATAGAAGATCTAACTCAGGCATTGGACAAAGTAAAATGATCGCATTCCTCAAAATTTGCGGGCTGCTGATAGCAGTCATAATCGCATCTGCCAAAAAGGTACCCATTTCGATAACGCTAATTGTGGCAGCTGTTGCGGCAGGATTTCTTTTTATGCCGCTTGAAAAGATCCCTTTGACATTTCTTAAGATAATTTTTTCTTGGGACACATGGAAGTACGTTCTGGCACTCTGGGCGGTCCTTCTGCTTGAAGGATCGCTAAACAAGATGGGAATGCTCAAGTCGCTTGCGTCTTCATCGGTGAAAATGTTTACCGACAGAAGGTATGCCTGTGCAGTCCTCCCCTCTGTAATTGGTTTCATGCCCTCTGTTGGTGGCGCATATTTTTCGGCCCCGCTTGTTCATGAAATTGCCAAAGACATGGACATATCCAGGGAAAAAAAGGCATTTATCAATTACTGGTTCAGACACATCTGGGAGAGCTCCGTTCCGCTCTATCCTGGCATATTTATGGCCTCTGCAATTACAGGCTTCTCAATCCCGAAGATCATGGCTTTTCAGTTCCCGGTCACAATTCTTGGGGCCTTTACCGGTTTTGCTGTTGCCTACAAAGGTGTGGCGCGCACCCAGGGCGAGAAAGGGCGTATTTCCAAAAGGGTCCTGGAATTTCTCAAGGACGCCTGGCCAATTCTGCTTGCAATCATATTTGTGCTGGCACTCCCTACCGAAATCGTCGTTTCAATCCTTCTGAGTATTGCAATACTGTGGATTGTAATAATCGTAAAGGTTGAAAAAGGCCAGGTGGAGGGCAAGTTCGCTGGCAGGGTTTTTGTGGATGCAGTCAAGGAGTCGTTCAGGCCAAATTACTTCATAATCTTGCTTGGCTCAATATTGCTGAACCAGGTCCTGCAAAACAGCACTGCTTTTGGAGAGCTTTCTGTATGGTTCAATTCAACCGGGATACCACCTGTTTTTGTGGCCATCGTTCTGCCCATGATCCTTGGCATGTTGATTGGTGCAACCCCTGGTTTTGTAGGTGTTTCTTTCCCTATTGTGCTTGCAATTGCAGGGAATTCGTCATACGGCATTTTTGCGCTTGCCTTTACATCTGGCGTAATTGGCGTTCTTTTCTCACCGATGCACCTGTGCATAGTCCTTACATGCGATTATTTCAGGACGACCCTCTTCAAGGTGTTCAAGTTGATGCTGTTTCCTGCAATCGCTCAGATGGCGCTTGGAATACTTACCTGGTGGGTGTCGTTACGCCTTTGACACACTCAGCTCAGGTTCCAGTATGATCTGGGAAACAACCGATTTGCCAACCGGACAGGTCTGGTGAGCATCTTCAAGTATCCTCTCACATTCTTCTTTTTGTTCTGGGTCTTTGATTATTATTTGCGGCCGCAGGAAGATCTTTGTTATCCTGTAGTTGCCTTCGATGTGTTCCATTACTCCCTCGGCCTTTGAATTGTACGATGCAATCCCTATCTTGTTTCTTGAGCAGACATTGATGAATGTTGCCATAACGCATGTTGCAATTGAGGCAACAAATATCTCCTCGGGGGACATGAAACCTTCTGGTCCCCCAAATTCTGGTGGGCAGGAAAAGGCAAATTTTTCGTTGTTTATGCCTGAGAAAAACCCTTGCTTGCCCTTTTCCCAATCGACACTGACAAAATATCTGAAAGTTTTTCTTTCCATACCCAATTGATAAGGTCTTGCAGTTGGCAAATCAAGGCTTGACTGGATTTTTGCCGGAATTACAATGGTTACTGAAAGGCGGTGCGCAAATGATTAATTACAATCTCGTTGGTTTTGCTGGCTCCGACAGTTCCTGGATTGGCTATGGAGCCATGTTGATGTACATTGTTATTTTTGTTTGCTTCATGCTGGGCAATTTGTTATCTTCCAAACTTATGAAGCCCGCGTATCCGGGTTGGGGAAGAATACTTTATGGCGCTCTTTTGCTTCTCTGCACAAACATTGTTTTTAGTCTCATATTCTTCCAGATGCCGCTTCTGGCCACCATTTTTACTGCTGTGGCATGGTATTTTGAGGTAAAGTTCCTTTATGGCTACAGCTGGATCAAGGCAATTGCAGGGTGGCTTTTCCCGATCGCAATGGCTGCCATTGTGGTCATTATTCTGTGGCTCATCTGGCCATCATGGATTGTCAGTGTTCTTGGTTTTAAACTGATTTAAATTGTTGCTAGATTTAGCTTCAAGGACTTTCTGAAACAATGGAGGGTTTTTGTGACCAAGACCCAATTGAAGAAGAGGTGTGTATGAATCTTTCCAGTCTTTCAACAGGCAAAAAAGTCAGGATGATAAGGATGGCCTTCGAGCATGGACCTGGAAACGGAAAATTGATGATCCTTCCGATTGACCAGGGCCTGGAGCATGGCCCAAAGGATTTCTTTGACAATCCGGAGAGCCTTGATCCAAAGTTCGAATTCGAGCTTGCCTTGAGGGGCAATTACTCTGCAATAGCCTTGCATATTGGCCTTGCGGACAAATACATGTGCGATTATGCTGGCAAAGTCCCGCTTGTGCTCAAGCTGAATGGAAAAACAAACATTCCACCAGACGATGAAGCTTTTTCATCCCTAACATCGACCGTAGAGGATGCGGTAAGGATTGGTGCTGATGCTGTGGGTTACACACTCTTTGTGGGTTCCCCAAGGCAAGACGAGGACATATCGCAATTTTGCCATGTCAGGCGTGAGTGTGACAGGTTCGGAATGCCACTGATTGTCTGGTCATACCCAAGGGGCAAGTTTATTGACGCAAAAGGTGGAAAAGATTGCCTTTATGCTGTCGACTATGCGGCAAGAACTGCCCTTGAGGTTGGTGCGGATGTCATAAAAGTGAATTTTCCGAACATTTCACCTGCCGTTTCCGAGAAACAGCCTGAGCCTTACAGGTCCCTGAGGGAAGCCGAAGCAGATGCAATAAAGAGGGTCGTAAAATCAGCAGGAAAAGCTGCAGTTATCATATCCGGTGGCGAAAAAATATCGGACGATGATCTGTTGAAGAAAGTCCAGATGTCTGTTGATGCAGGTGTTGCAGGTTTCATATTCGGCAGAAACATGTGGCAGAGGCCAATTGAAAAATCACTTGAGCTGACAGAAAAAATCAGAAATATATTACTTTCCAGATAGAAAGTTTTACCAGAAACAAAAAAGCCCCCTCAACCGAGGGGGCTTTTTTAATAGGATTGGTTCTAGAACATAGCTTCAGTGTTTGATGTGGTCAGGTTTGGAACGATCTGGCCATTCAATCCTGTAAGTACATTTTTGGCACCAACTTCGACAAAATTGTCGACGCCCATTGCAACAACTTGCAGAATTGATTTTTCCCAAAGAACCGGGGAGTTGATCTGTTTTGTGAGGTTTTCCCTGATTTCTGATGCCTTCTGGACCGGTTTTGCATTGACATTTGCTATTACCGGGAATTTTGCATCATTTATGTTTGCAGCCTCAAGGTCCTTTGCAAATACTTCGGCTACCGGATCCATCATGGACGAATGGAACGGTGCAGATACCTGGAGCAATCTTGCCAGCCTTGCCTTGGCTTCTTTTGCCAGCTCCATGGCTTTTTTTACAGCTTCTACTTCGCCAGACACAACGATTTGGCCAGACGAATTGAAATTGGCCATTTCGCATACGCCAGTTTTTGAAGCCTCCTGGCAGATTTCCTTTACCTTCTCGGCAGGAAGACCAATGATGGCGCCCATTGTTCCGGGGATCTTTGATGTTGCGTCCCTCATCAGTTCGCCCCTTCTTCTGACAAGCCTCAGAGCAGTTTCGATGTCAATCGCTTCTGCGGCATAGAGGGCTGAATACTCGCCGAGGCTGTGCCCAAGGGCAAACTGGCACGAAAGCCCCTTTTCTTTTGCTACTTCCAGCCAGGCTGCAGAGCAGGCAACCAGCGCTGGCTGTGTGTTCTCGGTTTGTGTGAGCTCCTCGATTGGCCCTTCCTTCATCAGCTTCACGAGATCAAAGCCAAGAACGCCGTTCACTTTTGATATGATCTGCTGGGCCTTTGGATACGCGTCCAGCTTGCCAAGCATCCCGACATACTGGGAGCCCTGGCCTGGCATCAAAAAAGCCGTATTACCCATTCTCTTGTTCCTCCAAAAGTTGTTTGAACCTGGCCTTGGCCCTAAAGGCCCTTACTTTGGCCAGGTTGACGGAGATGCCTAGCACATCTGAAATGTCCTTGAAGGGCATGTCGTTCATCTCCCTCATGATCAATATGACTCTGTAAGGCTCAGGAAGTTTCGCCAGTATTTCCATGGCTGTCCTTTCCTCTTCATTCCTTATGACTTCGTCTTGTGGATCCAGGTCATCATCGTCCGGCTCAGGTGGTTTCCTGTTTCTTTTTTTCAATTCCCTTAAACATGTGTTTACTGTTATCCTGTAGATCCAGGTTGAAAGGAGTGATTCACCCTTGAAGTGCCTTATGTTTTGAAAAACCCTCAAAAATACAAGTTGGGAGGCATCAAGCGCGTCCTCGCGATTGTTCATGATGTAGTAAGCCTCGGAGAAAACTTTGTCGGCGTATAGCTCAACAATTTCTGCAAAAGCAGATTCTTCGCCTTTTTTTGCCCTCTCTATGAGGTTTTTTTCTTCGCTTTTGTCGTTACTCACTTCTTATCATTGACAACATCAGGAACAGAAATCCAAGTATTATAACTATCCAGCCAACCACAGGTGAGATTTGACTTGGAACCCCAATTGGGTGGCCGTTTGTGTCCTTGATGACCATCATCAAAATTCCGCCTGCCATCATTAACAGAGATGCTGCAGTGAGTGCCCATCTGGTCATCTGTTGTCCTCCAAGTTTTCCATGATTATTTTAATTCCGTAAGGCTCAAGATCAAAATCTTTCTCGTATCCTGGCCCCACCAACCTTACTTTATCAAATGTCCTTGAGGTCCCATTTGAAACCATCAAGAGGCGTCTCCCGGCAAAATCGTAGGCACAATACATCAGATCAGGGTTTCCATCAAAATCGCTGTCCGAGGTGATGCTTGAAGAAAGACCGGTCACTGGTGTGCCTTTTGTCAAAAAATCCTTATACAAACCAATCTCCTTGAAAAGCTTTCCCGATTCTTCAACGATCTCTTTGGATGCCTTATAGTAGGCCCAGTAGCAGATGCCCCTTGCGCCAAGTATAATTGGTGTCCAGGTCATCCACCTGAGCTCGTGTTTTGTTGGCATTGTCCATAGCGGGTATTCTGGCGCATCACCAAACCCCTGGGGCACGAAAACAAACGGTTTTTTATATTTTGCAGCGACCCTTGCGCCTTCCACCACCCATTGGGTTATCCAGTCCATGCTCCTGCTCTTTACTGTAACCGGGTAACAGTCGAGGAAGAAGATGTCGCATGAGTCCCTGTATTGCTCCATGACTTTCCAGTCCTGGAATACGGGGGCAACTATGTGCTCCTGGTCGACTTCTTTTATCTGGTTGTAAATCTCTTTAAGCCTTGGCGGATCAATATTCCTTAACTCTGGTTCATCGCATAGATACCAGCCAAAAAGGGCTTTTTTGCCTTTTAGATAGTTAACCCTTTCCTGTATGCGCTCTTTGCCAGTCCTCCTTGTCATAAGGTCCCAGTAGATTTGCGAGCCATAATTGATGAAATTGACACCGCGAACAAGGGTAGCATCAAGGTTTATATCATTGGCCCTGAAGGTCAATTTTACCCACTTGTCCCTTTCTTTTGGGAGATCGCCCGCCCTGAATGGGCTGACAATTTCTTTCTCTTGTTGATCGCCCCTTTTTATGAGGTCCTCGCCCCAATACACCCTGTGGTTCCAGCTGAATGATGGACCGCTCTTTGAAGCGTAAAACTCGATCATCAATTCTTTCACGTCATTTTTTGATGGTATATAGACCCACTGTTCTATCATGTCGTGGTCCTGGACATTCATTGCCGGGTAACCAGCTTCGGGCATGACGAAGCCGTGGGTGTTCAGTTCGTCATTCCATCCGCCATGGTGGCTTGCCCTTTTCGAATAAGCATGATCAAGACTCCAGTTCCAGTCTCCAATAGGGTCGTTCGGTATTGGCATGTCGTCATCAAACCACTTCCAGTCCGATGTTACATCCAGGAGCACTTTTATGTTTTTTCTTTCGGCCTCATCAAGCACATCTGAGAGCAGCTCTTTTTTTAGCCTTCCAGAGAGGACATAGGTGATTGCAAAATTGGCACCTATTTTGTTGAGCCCTCCGATTTCATCCTTGCTCAAAGAAGTGAACCAGCCAAGAGGAAAAAAGTCATTGTTGGCAATCTTTGGACTTGTTGCCGGCTTTACAGGTGATTCCTGGCCGGGAATGGCACAACTTGAAAGAAGAACCGCTGTAAATAGTATCAATGTCGAGATTTTTTTCATGTGAGCCCGGATAATTATATAACATTAAATGACCTTCTCAAACAAGGTTGGTTAATATCTTTTGCCGAAGGAAATGCCAACTTGCCCAGTTAATGACCAGGCACCGTTTCAAGTATTTTTTGGCAATGCAATCATTAAGTGTAACCTTTTGAAAGTTAAGAACATCAAAGGTTGTATCGGAGCAAAAAGCTCCAAAACAAAAAAGAGGAGGTTTATTGAAATGAAATTTGACGTAAAGCACATTATTTTTGCACTGTTGATTTCTGTCGGGTGGATTGTTTTGAGCTGGATTCTTGCACAGATTCCTGGTGGAGTGGGCTCGTTTTTGACATCAATCCTCATGCTCGCCTGGATTTTTGGCCTCTTTGTCTATGGCATGAAAGACGTTAAAGGGCTTGGTGAAGGTTTCATTGCAGGGCTTGTTTATGCAATAATCTTTGCTGTTGTCGGAATAATCTTCCACTATATTGCTTGGGGTGGAACATTCCCATTCATGGTATTCACTGGTGATTATGGTGCGTTCTTTGGCTGGCCAGGCTGGTGGGGCGAGCTTATCGGCATCGGCCTCTTTGGTGGAATGCTCGGCTGGATAAACGAACAGAAGTAATTCGGAATATTTCTGAAACACAAAACGGGGTCGCCATTATCTGGCAACCCCGTTTTTTTATCAAATCACTGATACTTGTAAACTCTTTGTAAATTATCTTCAGAGCTATTTCCCATATTATTTAACAACACAAATCGAATAAGGAGGAATTTATGGATGTAAACACAATGAAAGAAGAATTCATGAGCAAAGGCACGATGGATATCCATATCAAAAAAGGCACTGTTCACATCATAAAGGCCCTGATACTTGGTTTCGGGTTGATGCTCATTTCAAGATTGTTTGATGTTTTTGGCATGTATGTTGGCGGGATCCTACAAACACTTCTGATGACTGCCCTGACTTGGGGCGGGCTTATGTATTGCTGGAAAGATATAGGCAAGGGCTGGGACAAGGGCGCAATGGTTGGTTTGCTTTACGGTATTGTTTTCTTTGTCCTGGACCTTGTTCTTGGGAAGTTGTTGCATTTCGGGTTCACACCATTTGCAGGTATTCAGAATATTATCCTTGGAGCCTTTTCTGGTTTGGGTGGTGGTCTTGGCATCGGTTATGAAATATGGGCAATCATTCTTATGATTCTAAACATTGTCGGTCTTGGTATTTTTGGTGCTGTGTTTGCCTGGATAAAGGACCAGATGAACGTCGCCTGATTCAAGAGTAGAAGAAATAATTTCCAGCGGGCCCTTGACCACAAGGTCGGGGCCCGTTTTAATTTGACCATGATGATGCTATGGATATTGCCACTAATAATTGTCCCAATTGCGGTAGCCCTTGTGTTTGTCCTCTGGTATGGCAGGAGAAATCCAAAAGAAGAACCGGAGAACAAGGAAATACTTGAAAACGTCGAGAGGGCATTGAGGGAAGGAAAAATAACCGAGGAAGATGCAGAAAGGATCAGAAAATCTATCGAAGAGTAATAATCTATTCCAGCTCTTCGTGGATGATGCTTTCTATCTCAAAATCTTCCTTGCTTTTAAGGGCCTTTTTCCTGTTTTTAATTACCGTGTCAGCAAGAAGCATTAATGCACCAAGGGACAGGATAGCAAGAGCAATCACCTTCCACGGTGCAGTTTCTTCTGGTGTAGGATAGCCTTGTTCAACAATCTTTATTGATTCGGCCCTTAAATCGAGTTCGCCATCTGCTTCCGGATCGTTTCTGAAAAATTTGCCTGTTATCTCTACAACATCACCTTTGACAAGATTTGTCCCATAATTTTTTATCTGGTTCTTTAGGTCATTTTTCATCCAGACGCCTATTGCAGAAGAACCGTCAAAGATGTTTACCCATGAGTAGCCATTATTGCGCTCAAGGGCCTCGGTGATTGCTTCTCCACGCACAGTGATGGTTTTCCCGTCAAACTCAGGGGCTTTTGTGATCAGGTCTGTTGGGGAATAGACCGGTGAAGAAGCGAAAGCTATTTGCGGCGCCAGAATAATGATTGCTAGAGTCAATATCGCTATATGGCGTTTCATCTCCTTGCCCTCCTGAAGGCCTGGCTTACTGTCAGGCCGATTGTCCCGACAAGCACAAAAATTGCCAGGAATTCAAGCCTGCCAAGCCACATCAACAGGATGTATGTTATTTTAAGAAGCGCCGGCATTGATGGAGAGGTGACTCCAATTGTAAGGCCGGTGTTTGATCCGGCAGATATGCCTTCAAAAGCAGCTTGTGCAACCGGATATCCGTATGCCACACCAATGACTGTCCCAAGGGCATATATGAAGCAGTAGCAAATTATTATGAGTGCAGCCGATTTGACCAGCCCAGATTCCAGAATTTGGTCTTTTACATGGTGGAAGGTCATGTTTGCAACAGCAGATTCTGGCATGATGAGTTTTTTGATTTCAAACAGTATACCTTTGAAAACAAGTCCCATCCTCATTCCTTTGAAGCCTCCGGCAGTCGATGCTGCCGATCCACCGATCATCATGGCTACGCAAAGACCCATGTAGGCCAGCGGCTGCCAGCTGTGGACCATCTGGAGAGCGTAAACTGTCATCTGGCCGGTTGTGGTGTGGGCTGAGATAACCATGAACAACCCTCTCCTGACTATGGCATTGAGCCCTGTAAAAAGTCCAGATTCCTTGAGACCCCAGGCCACCATGGCAGCGGTGACTGTAAGCGTTATCACAAACGATACGATTTCTATGTTTTTCCTGAGTTCTTTTAATTTTCCTATCCATACAGCATAATGGAGGGCGAAGTTGAAAGAGCCTATTATCATGAATACTGCCATGAGATATTCATACATGTAAGAATGGTAGAATGCCAAATTCTGAGTTCCTGGCGCAAAGCCGCCTGTGCTCCAGGCGGACATGAACATCCATGAGCCATGGAGTATACTCCGATCCCATGTTAATCCATCTTTATATCCTGCAACTGCTATGAGAAGCGTGCCAAGAAAAAGGCTGACCAGCGATATTATCCAGATGTTCTGGGAAGTCTTTTTGATTGATGGCTCAAGGGCCTCGTCCTTGCCCTCCCCAACCATTATTTTATATGCACCACCCGTGTTTCTGATCAAAAAGCTCAACGCCAGGACAACTATTCCCTGCCCGCCCATATAGGTCACAAGATGTCGCCACATATTGAGGGCATTGCTTGCATGATCGACATCTTTTATCAGGACAAGGCCGGTCGTGGTGAATCCTGACATCAGATCAAAATATGCATCAAGAAATGATCCGAAATGTCCGGAAAGATAATATGGTATCGCACAGAAAGCACAGGCAACCAGCCACGAGAAAGCTGCCACAACCATTGACTGAAAGAGGTTCGGAGCTTTTTCCGAGCTGAGATATTTTGTGCAAGCAAACCCAAACAGGGCCGATGCAGCTATGCCTATTCCAAAATCTACTGCACTGCCAAATTCACCATAGGCAAGTGCAACCAATAGTGGAATAAACATGGTGATGGCAACACCAATCATTACCTTTCCGGTGTAGTACATTATTACTTTGAAGTCCAGAGAAGTGAGTTTTCTGATCATGTCATTTCACCAGGAAGAGAAAAAATGCCGCCAACGCTACCAGCCAGAGCATCAGTAATGTGGCAAAGATAAATTCTGCCGAAAAACCGACCACAATTTCTTTTAAAATATTTCTCCGTTTTAGTTTGGTAATTTTATGTGTCTTACCATTGCTTTCAAAAATCAATCCGTCTTGCATGTTGTCAGGATCTCCATCAATTCTGGCTCTGCCTCTGGCGAGAGAACAACAGTAATCTGGTCGCCAGCTTTGAGTTTTGTTGCGCCATGAGGTATGAAAACTTCATCATCCCTTACCACCGAGACTACAAGGATACCTTTTTTTATCAACCCCAGATCAATGAGTGGTTTGTCCTCAATCTGGCGATTGCATATAGTTGTTTCGAGTACCCTCAGTTTCCCCTTTGCGATTGGAGTGAGATTGATGAGGTCCTGGATACCAAGCCCCTCGTGGATGAGTTTCGCCAGGATGAGCGTGCTGTCAAATATGACGTCAATCTTGAGCGACTGAAAAACGGGATCGTTCAACGGGTTGTTTACCCTTGCAATAACTTTTTTGACGCCAAAGGCAGCCTTGGCAAGCTGGCAAGCGACCAGGTTGTCTTCATCAGAACCGGTCACGGCGACAAGAATGTCTGCTGCACCAGTGTTTGCGTCCTCAAGGTATTTTATTTCGGTGCCATCGCCCTGGATCACGAGGGCTGAAGTTGACTGGGCCACTTTTTTGCAATGATCGGGATCTGCTTCTATGACGGCAACCTGGTGTTTGTGTGCAGTAAGAATTTTTGCCAGATTGGAGCCCACTTTCCCTCCACCAACGATGACCATGTACATCATGCACCTCCAACGATGGAGTCTACTATCGAGCGAAGGTGGCTTGTTGGTGCAAGGATTATCCACGATTTGACATCATCAAGCTTTTCACCAAGCCAGGGGAAGACAACCCTTGTCCCTGTTCTTGCGCCAACTATCTTTGAACCGCTTTCTTTTTCGAAGCTCTTTGTTTCCTTTTCGTCCATTGAAGTGGCCGGTATCTCAATCAGTTCAAAATCGCCATTGTTGAGTGGCAGTCTTGATTCAACCTGGGCGCCAAGTATCTCGGCATAAATCTGGTATGCGCCTACAGTTGTAGGACAAACAGACCTCAGGCTGAGTCTGTCATAGGTCCTTTTCTTTCTGGGTGCAAAGATTCTTGCAACAACGTTTTTTACACCAAAAACCGACCTGACAGTTTCTGCGACCATGATGTTTGTGTTGTCAGAGGGGGTCACGATTGCAACAGCATTTGCTGTTTCTATTCCTGCTTCAATAAGCGTTCCAGAATCAAACGCTATGCCTGTGATCTTTTTTCCGCAAAAACTCTGGGGGAGCTTGTCGAATGCAGATTCATCCTCATCGACAATTGATACGTTGTGGCCATCTGCAGACAATATGGTTGCAAGCGCCGAACCGACCCTTCCACAACCAATCACGATGATGTTCATGTTCCACCTCTAGCGTAATTGGCGGGAGCGCATAGGAATCGAACCTACCCGGGGAGTTCACCCCACACTGGATTTGAAGTCCAGGAGGCCCACCAGAGCCCAACCGCTCCCGCGATCAGAGCGGTCACATTAATACTATTTACCACCGATGTCAAGTGTCTTGTGACCAAGAACCCTTGCTTCGCCTACCCTTCTGGTAAGCCCAAGGGCGTCAAGCAGCTCCAGCATTGCCTGCGCATATTTTCTGGTTGTTCCAACCTCGTCCCTGTATTGTGAAAGCTTTGCCGAGCCGTCTTTTTCTATGAGTTTTTTCATTATTGTGTAGGCTTTTGCTACGGCGTTTTTATGAAAAAAAAGATCGTCAACAGATTTGATTATTATTTTTTCTGCGATCATCTTTGAGAGGGCCGCTTCGGTTTCACGAAGGTTTCTTGAAAAAATAGGCATTTTTCTTAACTCCGAGAGCGCCGGAGGGGAAAACATGTTTTTAAGAAGTTCTTTCTCCATGTCGATTTCAATTTGTGATTTTTTTGTGGTCTGACTGGAGAGGGAAATCTCCTGGCCAACCATCCTCAGTGGCTCTTTTATGGCAGCCAAAAGGATCTCCGAGAAAAGATTCTCATTTAACTCAGGCATGAGCTTGGTTTTTGCCTCGCTTTTCGAAATGGAGTTCCTGGATGGGTTTGATTTGAAGAAATCTGTCAGCAATTTGCCAAGCCTTACTGATGATGAATCAAAAACATTGTTGTCATAAATACTGCCGGATATCATCCTGTGGGGCCCATTTTTAAGGAACAGGGCAAACCTGTCATCCGGCCAGTTTACAAGTCCCCTGAGCCTGGATATCTCAAAGCCTGATTCCCCATGCTCAAAAATTAACCTTGAAAGATAGCTTTCATCATCAATCTGGCCAATGTTCCCAAGCCTCTGAAGTGTTTCCGGGGCATTGAGTCTGCCCTCTGGATGAAGGTCCACAACTTCACCTCCACCAACAGTGTCTGCCGGGGCAATCGACCTGAGAATAAATCTGGAGCCTTTTGTGAGCGGGAGAGGACCCTCCAGCTTAATCCTTGCATAGCCACCGCCCATGTCGCTGTAGTCAACTTCCTGCTCGATGGTGGCATAGTGGAATTTGAGCCTTGTACGCCTTTTCACTTTTTCAATGAGGCGAATTTTTGCATCAAATTCTGTTGTAGGATCAAATCTCCCAGGTGTTGCTAGAACATTTCCCCTTGCTATGTCTTCCTTGTCGAGGTTCTGAAAATTGAGGGCAAGCCTTGAACCAGCGTCGCCAGTTTCAATCTGGGCATCAAAACTCTCTATGCCTCTCAATTTGCCTCTCTTCCTTGAAGGGAATATTTCCAGCTCTTCACCCTTTTTCACCTGGCCCTGCCAGAGTGTGCCAGTGGTCACTACCCCAAAACCCTTGACCGAAAATACCCTGTCAACAGGATAGAATGCTGGCATGTTAAGGGGTCTTGGGGTCGCATGATCAAGCAGGTCATCGATAGTTTGCCTGAGCTTGTCTATCCCCTCTCCGCTATATGCTGAAACTTTTATTCTTGGCATTGCCTCGAGAGAGGTGCTTGCAAGCATTGAATCGAGTTGCGACTGCAAAACTGTATCATCATATGGCAGATCGCATTTTGTCAACACGATAACACCAACCCGGATCCCAATCATGTCCAGGATAGACAGATGTTCGTAGGTCTGGCGTTTTGGCCCTTCGTCGCATGCGACAGTGAACATCACCAGATCAAACCCCTGTGCGCCCATGAGCATCTGCTTGACCAGTTTCTCGTGGCCCGGCACATCAACGATGCCGCACATCCTTCCGGAGGGGAGATCGAGCTTTGCAAAGCCAAGCTCGATTGTCATCTGTCTGGCTTTTTCTTCAGGGAGCCTATCGGGATCAGTGCCGGTCAGTTTCGTAACAAGGGTCGATTTCCCGTGGTCAACATGCCCTGCTGTTCCGACAATAAAGCTCCTCTTGGTCATTTATTTTTTACCGCCCATTTCAGGTAGGCCCAGATAAGTTCATCCAGGTCACCCTCAAGAACTCTGTCGACACTTCCTACCTCATAGCCTGTTCTGTTGTCTTTTACGAGAGTGTACGGCTGAAGAACATAGGAGCGTATCTGGTTGCCCCACTCAATTGAGACCCTTGGCCCCCTGAGTTTTTTCTCTTCCTCTGCGAGCTGGACATTTGCCAGGTCCTGTAACCTTGATGAGAGGATTTTCATGGCCATGGCCCTGTTGAGGCCCTGTGAACGTTCATTCTGGCACGCCACCACAAGGCCGGTTGGTATATGCGTTATCCTGACAGCAGTATCGTTCTTCTGGACGTTTTGACCACCGTGGCCTGAAGCATTGAACGTGTCAATCCTCAAATCATCGGGGTTTATTTCGATATCTTCTGCTGGTGGGAGCTCCGGGAGCACCTCAACGAGTGAAAATGAAGTGTGTCTTCTGTGGTTTGCATCAAACGGGGAAATCCTGACCAGTCTGTGGACACCTTTTTCACTTTTGAGGAAGCCAAAAGCATACGGGCCTTCAATGTGGAGAGTCGCCGATTTGACACCGGCCTCGTCGCCAGGGCTGTATTCGGCTACAGTGACCTTGAAACCCTTGTTGGTTGCCCACCTTGTGTACATCCTCATGAGCATTTCTGTCCAGTCCTGGGCATCGACACCACCTGCACCGGAGCTGAACGAAACAAAGGCATTGAGCTGGTCATGCTCCATGGAGAGGAGGTTTTTGAGCTCTATTTCCTCGATTTTTACTTCGGCCTGTTTTATTGCGCCAACCAGTTCTTTTTCCGAACCTTCGCCCATCTGGACAAATTCCATGTACACTTCAGCTTCGCCTATGAAATGCTCGGCCTGCTCCAGATCATTGAGCTTGATGTCAAGCATGGCAATTTTTTTGTTTATCTCGGCAACTTTTTGCTGGTCGTTCCATACCTCCGGAGATTCCAGCTGTTTTGAGAGTTTTTCCCGTTCGGCCTTTAGCGGGTCAAAGAAACTCCTTGGCTTGGTTGAGCCGTTCTTTTGCCTGATCTATGGATCTTTGTATTTCATCTATCAACATTGTTGTTTCCTTGCCTGCTGCCTTACTGACCTGCTCCGCAGCAGTGTTTGTATTTTTTCCCCGAGCCACACGGGCATGGGTCGTTTCTGCCTATTTTGTCACCCTGTCGTTTTATGGGCTCATTGGCGGTATGCCCGCCAGACGAAGGTCTCATTGTTCTTGATGTCTCGCCTTGTCTCTCTGGCTCATCACCTCTGGATGATTTTGCTGGAGCGGTTTTTATATCATCTTCATTGGTTCGTGTTCTTGTTTGTTTCTGTTGCTGGTTTGAGTCGGCCTGGAGCTCTACCCTGAACAGATACTTGATCGAATCTTCCCAAATCGAGTTGAGCATCCTCTGGAACATCAAGAATGCTTCATTCTGGTACTCTTGGACCGGATTTTTCTGCGCGTAGCTCCTGAGCCCGATCCCTTCTCTGAGAATGTCCATATTGTAGAGGTGGTCTTTCCATTTCTGATCAACCACATACAACAACACGAACCTCTCGATTTCACGCATTGTTTCATGACCAAATCTGGCTTCCCTGTCATTGTAGGCCGACCTTACAGATTCTTTCAGGTTCGTGAGGAGCTCTTCCCTATTCTTGAATTCAACATTCCTAACTACACCAGCAGTCAGGTCCATGAGTTCTGAATGGAGTGTCTTGATGTCCCAGTCCTGCACGGCAAGCTCTGTGGAAGCATGGTTTGCGACCATGTCCTCGCAGGCCCTGTCAAGGTTTGCAAGCACGGTTTCTATGAGGTCTTCACCGTGCAGTACCTTCTGGCGTTCCGCATATATTATCTCTCTTTGCTTGTTGAGTACGTTGTCATATTCAAGGACATACTTCCTGATATCGAAATTGTGCATTTCGACCTTGCGTTGGGCATTCTCTATTGTTCTTGTGAGGAGCGGATGCTCAAGTGGCATGTCTTCCTCTATCTTGAGGAAATTGAACATCGATTTGAGTCTCTCGCCACCAAAGATTCTGAGGAGTTCGTCATCAAGACAGAGATGGAACCTTGATGAACCAGGGTCACCCTGCCTGCCCGACCTTCCCCTGAGCTGGTTGTCAATACGCCTCGATTCATGGCGTTCTGTTCCCAGGATGTGCAAGCCGCCGAGTTCAACCACCCCGGGGCCAAGCGCAATGTCGACACCACGGCCGGCCATGTTGGTGGCTATTGTCACGGCATTCATCTGGCCTGCCTTGGCGATTATTGCCGCCTCCTTCTCGTGGTATTTTGCGTTCAGCACTTCATGGGGGATCATCTTTTTATGGAGCATTGAAGAGAGCTTCTCGGATTTCTCGATTGACCTTGTTCCGACAAGTACTGGCTGGCCTTTCTTGTAGCAGTCCGCTATCTCCTCGATTATGTGTTTGTATTTTGCATTTTCTGTCTTCCAAATTATGTCTGGAAGGTCTTTTCTAATCATTGGCCTGTTTGTCGGGACAACAACGACTTCAAGCCCATAGATTTCCCTTAGTTCATCTTCCTCGGTTTTTGCGGTTCCTGTCATACCGGCCAGTTTGTCGAACAGCCTGAAATAATTCTGGAAAGTTATAGTGGCCAGGGTCTGGTTTTCTTCCCTGACCTTCAAGCCTTCCTTTGCCTCGATGGCCTGATGGAGACCGTCACTGTACCTTCTGCCGAACATCAGCCTTCCAGTGAACTCATCAACGATTATTACTTCGCCGTCTTTTACTATGTAATCAACTTCGTTCTTGAAGAGATGGTGCGCCTTTAGTGCCTGACTGATGTGCCTGTTTATCTCGACATTCTCGGGTCCATAAAGATTGCTTACTCCAAGTATCTTTTCGGCCCTTTCAACACCTGATTCAGTCAGAGTGACGTTTTTGTCCTTTTCGTTGATGTTGTAGTCTTCTTCTCTGAGTTGCCTTACAACCTTGTCAGCTTTTTCGTAAAGGTCAGTGGACTCTTCGGAAGGCCCTGAAATGATAAGCGGTGTCCTTGCCTCATCGACAAGAATGCTGTCAACTTCGTCGACGATGGCATAATGGAGTTCTCTCTGGACAAGCTGTGAAACATGCCTGGCCATATTGTCCCTTAGGTAGTCAAAACCGAACTCGTTGTTGGTCCCGTAAGTGATGTCACTTTGGTAGGATTTCCTGCGCTCGTCATAGGTCGCATCATGGTGGATGCAACCCACAGTCAGCCCCAGGAACTCGTATACCTTGCCCATCCATTCCCTGTCACGCTTCGCAAGGTAGTCATTTACAGTTACGACATGAACTCCTTTGCCTTCCAGAGCATTCAGTGTTGCGGCAAATGTTGCAGTGAGGGTTTTTCCCTCACCGGTTTTCATTTCGGCTATTCTTCCCGAGTGGAGAACCATTCCGCCGATCATCTGTGTGTCAAATGGTCTCTGGCTTAGAGTTCTTTTTGCAGCTTCCCTTACAAAAGCAAAGGTCGGCACAAGGACATCATCAAGCTTCTGGCCGTTTGCGACCTGCTGCCTTATTTCACCTATCCTTGATCTTATTTCCTCATCGGCAAGTTTTTCATATTCAGGTTCCAGTGCGCTTATTCGTGACACAAGGGGTCTTGCCCGTCCCAGGAACCTTTCGGACGAGTCGAACAGCTTCGACAGTATGCTCATTTACTATTTTTCCTCACCAACTGAGATGATTACCGCCATAAACCCGGTTTTCTCCGTCTCCATATACATAGTCCTTCCGGGCTTGACTAGTTCCCAATTGTAAAATAAGTTGCTTCCCTTGAATTTGGGATTCACAGACTGGGCAGTGAACTCTACGGAATAAAGTTCGGGATTATCGGCAGAGACCATCTGCCCGTCCCATTTGACCACAGCCTGTTTTGCGTTCCTCAGCTCGTCAATCTGGCTGATTTTGAAAAAAGGCCTCCCATCCCTGTCCACAATGAAATCGCCTGCAGAAATGGAATAGGCAACCTCCTGATAGAGGTTACCAGCCTTTACCTTGATTTCGATTGTTTTTGCAGGTGGCTGAACCGCTTTTGTATAAACGCTGTATCCAAACAGGCCAACTGTCAAAACGACAAAAACGATTATTGCAATGTCCCAAAAATTTAGCTTTCTAAAAAGCTTTTTTAGTTTCATCAAGCTTCAATCGGCTCAAGGATCCCCAGATCACCGTCTTTCCTTCTATAAAGGATGTTCAATCTTTTGGAGTCGGGATTGTAGAACACAAAAAAGTCGTGTGAAAGCAGTTCCATCTGCATGATTGCCTCTTCAAAGTTCATCTGCTTCACCGGGACTTCTTTAACTCTCACAATCTTTGACTGGGAAGCCTGTTCCTGTTTGACAAAAACTGGTTCTATATCTTTTGAGCCTTCTTTTCTCCTCTCCTGGAACTTCTCTTTGTAACGGCGGATTTGCCTTTCAAGCTTCTCGGCCACGAAGTCTACCGCTTCCATAAACTCTGAACCCCTGTACTCGGCACGAATTACCTTGCCGGACGCCTTCATTGTTACTTCGCAAATCTTGATGGTTTTTTGCTCGGTAAAAAGAACTTGTGCGTCCTGAATGCCATCGAAATACCTCTCGAGCTTTCCAATCTTCTCCTGCGCGTACGAGCTGAGCTCATTGCTTACCGTCACATTCCTACCGGTTACCTGTATACGCATATTGTGTGCCTCCTTTCGTGACCTTGAATCAATAATTATCACGTCACGGGGAATAAAGTCAAGCAAACTCAAACTGATATATCAAAAGAAAAGCTTGTGAATGCTGGCTTTCAGGCCTCAGGATGTGCTGGTTTGTGCAGAGGGCAGATCCGATCCGTAGAAAACAAACCAGAGTGTGCCGAGAAACCCGAAAGATGCCGCTGTTACAAGGTTCAGGGTCGGGCTTATCATCCAAAGTATCCCGCCAAGGAATGCAAACACTGAAACGATAATGTCTCTTATGAGGTAATAGAGGCCAAACATGCCTGCCTTATGGTTTTCTGGTGCCAGGTCCATTATGAGGGCCTTTCTGGTCGGTTCGCCAAACTCCTTCAGACCCTTTATTATAAATGCAATAATGAGCATCGCAAAAGATTTTGAACCAAGAAGAATGACTGGAAACAGTGTGAAAAAGACGAATGTTGCCACAACAAAAGGTTTTTTTCTGGTTTTGTCTGCAAAGTAGGCAACAGGGATATACACGAGAATTGCGGTTATCATCTCAATAGCGGTCAAGATACCAAAACCCAGCGAATCCGTTATTCCAGCCGTCCCGGCCGCCCCAACAACATAGATCACCACAAAAGCATATGGTATCTGTTCACAGAAACGGATCAGAATGTCTGAAACAAGCAATTTTTTTAGTTCGGGGCTCATCAGCCTGTATAAGTGCTTGATCCCTGAAGAGGTCATTTCCTCTTTCTTTTTGCCATTGTCATTCTCAATCAGGATCTGCTGGAGAACGGCAGCAATGAGGGCCAGCATTGTTGCCACTGAAAAAGAGTATCTTATGCCAAGCTCGGTGCCATATATTTTTATCAGCAACCCGCCAAGCATTGGGCCAAGTATCATTGGGAGCCTTCTGACAAGCGAATGTAATGACACACCCATTGTCCTCTTGTTTCTTGGAAGCGCCCTAGAGACCAGTCCCATTGTTGCGGGAAGCGATATGGCTGTCCATGAAAGAAAGAGTGTTGCCGCAGCCAGGACTACCGGCCAGTAAGGAAATATAATCACGAGCAAATATCCAGCTATTGCGATGAGATTGAAAACCAGGAGAGATTTCTTTGTTCCTATCCTATCTGCCAGGTAACCTCCAGGAAACGAGTAGAGTGCTCCCAGGAAATTGTCCATGAAGTTGAGGAACCCGACTGAGATGAAGCCACCCTGAAGGTATACCATGTAGAGTGGCAGGAATTTTTCCGCCATGTGCTCGCCAACCCCTACGAGTACAACCATCGAAAGCATCCCGGTAATGCTTTTTCTGAGGCCAAGAAAATCTGCAATTCTGGCCAATGATTTCTTCCTGTCGTTATTTTTCATTGTCCACCACTGTCACACAAGATCACAAATATTCGTGTCATTGAATACACGCATCAATATTTTCTGCAATTTCCTGCAACATGCATGCGAGAGGGCGTGTTAAAATGCCACTGGAATATGGCAAAAGCGATTATATTTCGGGAGGCAAGCCTGGATAGTCAGATTTATTAAAATCTTGTGGAAACAAAGAAATATCAACGGTCACTTGACATCCTGTTATTGTAACATAAATTTATACACGTGACTGACAGAAAGCTACATAATCGAATATTGATTATTGAAGACGACAGGGAGATTGCCCGACTTGTGGAGCTGAGGCTCAAATCTGAAGGATTTGAAGTTCTGCATTCAGAAACAGGTCAGGATGGTCTTTTCAAGTTTAGCCAGAACGAGCCCGATGTCATGATACTCGACTTGATGCTCCAGGACATGGACGGGATCGAGATATGCAGGCAGGTCAGGAAACGCTCCAATGTACCCGTTCTCATGCTTACTGCAAAAAGCTCTGAGGTAGACAAAGTCCTTGGCATTGCATCAGGAGCAGATGATTATCTCACCAAACCCTTTTCACTCAATGAGCTTGTGGCAAGGATAAGGGGCCTTATAAGGCGTTGCCACTATCTTTCTGCCCCAGCAAGGCCAAAGGAAGAAATTGTCTTTGATGACATGGTTGTTGATTCAAAAGCGCATTCTGTGCTAAAAGGCAACAGACGCATACATCTGACCGTCAAGGAGTTTGAACTTCTCTGGCTCCTCATGAGTAATCCGGGCAGGGTTTTCACCCGTGAGGAGCTTTTCACAAAAATTTGGAAAAAACAGTCCCTTGTAGATTGCAGGACAGTTGATGTCCACGTCAACAAACTAAGAAAAAAAATAGAGGACAAATCATTTTCGTCATCAATGATAAGAACGATACACAAGGTTGGCTATTGTTTTGATCAGGGAGGCAGCTGAAAGCAAAGGCCAGAATGATGCTGGAATGGCCTTGTATTCATTCAAGTATTTGTTTTATAACCTTTCATTCTTGACAGATTAACCTTGGCGGATATAATGCCCTACGCTACTCCCCGATAGCTCAACGGCAGAGCGGCTGGCTGTTAACCAGTAGGTTCGAGGTTCGAATCCTCGTCGGGGAGCCAAAATTCAATCCGCTGATTTCAGCGGTGCTTAGTTAACGCAAGACCCCGTGGGGTGATCCCCTCGGGGTCTCGTCGTTTCCGGCGTGTCCACGCCGACTTACGCCCGCCCGCAGATTTACCCCTATTCTCCGTTTCGAAGCCCGCAGTCCGGGGACCGGGCGCAACCCTGGGGGTTGCGGGCGCTCACCGAAAATGTCCTCTCCGAATTCTCCCGTTCTCCGTTTTTCGAGTCGCCTTGTTTAACAGCCCGGTTGCATCCGGGCACCCGCTTCGACGTTTCGAACTCCCCTCCGGTAGGTATCCGACGAAAGCCGGACCAGTGGGTCCGGCGAAAGCGGATTACCAGACAGCGGAAACGGCCGTGAGATCGGAGACCGTTGTGGGTGCCGGCGGCATCGCCTTCGGGTGGTGTCGGACGGGCTCCAACGGTCTTCTCGACGTCAGGCCGATCCCGCCCCAGCGGCATCCACGACGGCACCTTTACGCGGCCTCCCGCAAAAGGAGGACCGGATGCCGGACAACGAACACGTCCCCGCCTCACTTGAAGAGGTGATATCGGAAATCGCCACGATCCTGGCCCGGGGCTATATGCGCCACCGCAACGGCCGCCGACTTGCCCCCGAATCGGATACCGAGGCGGTGCATGTAGCGCAAGTCGAAGAATCTGAGGCGTTTACGGAGAAACGCCTTGATGTTTCGGGCCACCGAAGCCTTCATTCATTCACGAGTTAACGCCCTGAGATTGCGGTGCGGACGAACCGCCCGCCGGGGCGAAGCCCATGAACCAAGGAGGTTTCGGATGGAAGCAACAACGTATCAAGAGGTCCAGGGGCTCTCCCGGATGACCGTCGGAGAACTCCGGGACAAGTACCTCGAGGTCTTCGGAGAAGAGACCCGCTCCTACCATAAGGAGTTTCTGCGCAAGCGAATCGCCTGGCGCATTCAGGCCCTGGCGGAGGGTGATCTTTCGGAGCGGGCCCGGCGCAGAGCCGAGGAACTGGCCAACGACGCCGACCTGAGAACGCGGGCTCCGCGTGATCCGGTCGCCTCGGGTTCCTCCGAGGTCAAAGCGAGAACGGCGACCGGCCGCATATCCCCGTCGCGCGACCCGAGGCTGCCTTTGCCCGGAACTCTGCTCGCCCGCGAGTTCCAAGGCCGCGACATTGTGGTCAAGGTACTCGACAACGGCTTCGAGTTCGACGGCCGACGCTACAAGTCCCTATCCGCCATCGCTCAGGAGGTCACCGGGAGCAAGTGGAACGGGTTCCTCTTCTTCGGCATCGCCGATGCCGCGGCCAGAGGCGGGAGCCGCAAACCCGAGAGGAGGAACGAATGAGCAGAAACAATAACCGTGGCCGGGGAGAAGCCCGGGAGTCGGCATCAAGAACCAACGGGACGATCCGTTGCGCCATCTACACCCGCAAGTCCACTGACGAGGGACTGGAGCAGGAGTTCAACAGCCTCG
>JAAYUI010000120.1 GCA_012517765.1 Caldisericales bacterium
CTCGATGATGTAGGTAAATGACTCCCCCTGCATGGGGGTTTCCCCAATCCAATCGACCACCGATTGCTGGTATTTCTGCCCGTTCACTTCAACGTCGTAGGCAGCATAACGGTAGACCCCTTGCGATATCTCCCGATATTCTGTGGTGGTCCCGCCCGGAACATCCCCGAACTCGATCCGTTCGTCAGGGAATCTCACGACCAGATTATGCAGGGTAAAGGTGCTTTGGTTGGTAATCCGCAATCGTTGGAGTTGCGATTGGGCATCTGGTGTTTTCGCTTGGATCTTAGCTTCAGACTCAGTGAGAGGAATAGTCGGCGCAACTGGGGATGTACTCTGACCAGGTGTTACGCCGGGTGAAACTTCCGGTCCTGCGGCACAACCAGTCAGCATCGCAAATAGGACTAGCGAGATGAACACCCTGGACAACAGTTTGAAAATCATGGAAATTCTCCTTGTTCGTGCAATATCTTGATTCATGGCACGATCACTTTGGCCAGGATATCCAGGATTTCCTGTGGTGGTAAAGAAACCTTTTCTACTAGCAAATAGCGTTCGGTGGATTCTACCCTGTTCGTTCCATCCTCCAACCGCCAGAATGCCTGGAATTGGATTTGCTGGCCTGTAGTCAGGTTGATCCATACTGTATTGCCAGATCCGACAAATGCTTGCGCTTCGCCTGCAAGCAGGGTGGGCTGTGAGAAGGATTCTACCGATGTGATGACGATGCAGGCTTGGCCATCGTCACAGGTTATTTCCTCGCGTGTAACGGAGCCACCATATTGTTCTGCACGCTCCAGGTCACGTGTAAGTTTGTCTGCAGAAAAACGGTAAGGCTGGCCATTATTGTAACCCGCATCACCGGTCGTGAAGTTGACCGAATAATCGCCGACCGTTGCTGACAGCTGGATCGTATTTCCATTTGCATCCTTATCCATCCAAACGCTGCGAATAACGTAACCGTTGGCATCCGTTTCGATCCACTGTTCACTGATTAAATAAGGCAGGGGATAAGTTTGACCAGAACGAGGATTCGATGTTCTCTCCGTCACCACATGAATCCATGCCGGGCCTTCCTGGAAAGGTGCATCGAACTGCTGGGCCAGCATCTGGACTTCGAGCAAAACCGGATTCGTTGAAGCAAAGGTTGGGGTGGCATAGGGTGGTTGGGTTGGGGCAGATGTTACAGTAGGTTGCACTGCTGCCCCCTGGGGCGCAGGTGAGGGCTGCCATTGGATCTCCCAAGAACCGTGAGCCGTATAGTATGCACGCGTCACCTGCACTTCAAACGGTTGTGATGGGATTTTCTCAAATCTCATTCCAGCCGAAATTCCCCCGTTTGCCAGTGGGATACCACCACCAGCGCCGCGCACCAAGGGATCTGGAGTGTACAACATGACACCCGTCAGGTTTTCAGCTGGCTCAAATTCAAACAGCAGCTCCGTGGTTGATACGAGACTCGCCCTGGCAGCCCGCAGCGTGAAACCACCAATTTGGATCACATCGTCCAGTGTCCAGATTTGTCCGACCGCCGGATCTGGCCCGGGGTCGAACAGAAAACCATTGGCGTCATCCATCGAGAAGTCAATTGACACAGGCAATTCCTTCGCGGTGGGAAAAACATTCAATGAAACCGTTAACTGCTCATTACCGGAGAAGGGTGAGGTTTGGAATATCTTGGCATTTCCATCCATCGTATCGGGAGTGATATCGATGGCCGGATATATTGCGCCATTTTGATCTGTCAGGACAACATTCCAATCGTTGTTGAGTGACATGCCGGGTTGATCGAAGTGTAGAGAAACTTGAAATACAGTTTTGTTGCTGGCCGGGGCGATATGGTCCAGAACCAGGGTAACCCCATCATGGGTTTCGCTTCTCAATTGCTCTGACTGTTCCGGCTCAGATGGAAGGATTTCACCTGGTTTTGCCAGGCGCAATTGCATAGGCACGCTAAAATTCTGGCCACCCAGGTTTTCAACAAACAAAACCAGATCACTTGTAGCAGTAGGCAATGGTGGAAAGACGTAAGTCAAGTGTGCACCATTTGAATCAACTGCCATGCCGCTGCTCATTTGGAAGGATATTTTTTCACCGTTTGGCAAGAAAACAAAAGCCTGAGAAAAATCCTGTTCTTCAGGTAACCCCGTTACGGTCAGATTTACCCACAACTTACTCTCGTCACTTACCGCCTGATCTACGCTCAGTGTTACACCCCCGCTAATAGCATCAACCGGTTCTGACAGTAGATAGACCGACCGGATATCTGAAGTAAAACCAAAGCCGGGGATAAATCCGGTTAACCTGCCAAGCGCATACACCACTCCAGTTAGCAAGGATAAGGCAATAAGTACCACGATCAACGCAAAGATGGGGCGAGCTCGTAAAGTTTGCATGATTTCTCTCCTATCACTCCACAAAAAATGGAATCGGGGTTTGGTTTTGTGTTGAAGCAATTCACCCTGGCGCTGGCGCAATTCTTGTTCCAGGCGGGCTGCAAAAGAGGACGATGGTTCGAGAGTGGCATAATACTCGGTAATTGCAGCGTCCAGTTCCGGCGGAAGTACCCAATCTAAGTCAGACATTTTTCGCCTCCCAATTCTCACGCAGCCAGTGGATCGTGCGGTGGACCATCATTTTGACCGCAGCTTCGCTCTTACCATCTAGTGCAGCTATTTCCGCGAAACTTAGTCCACCGGCAAAGCGCAGGCGCATCAGCTCTTGTTTATCTTCATCCAACTCTGAAAGCAATTCTTTAAGACGAGTTTTGTTATCAGAAAATTGAATCTGATCGAATGGATCCGGGTCAAGGAGAGCAGCTTCTTCAAGTGAGACAGCGGGGCGCTGACGATACAAATCGATCAGCCTGCGCCTTGCAATGGTAAATAACCAGGCCGCGAAATTTCCACCTTCACGGTATCGCTGATGGATAAGTCCTTCCAGAGCTTCAGTGAACACTCTGGAGGTGATATCCTCAGCATCTTGAGAATTCCCCAGGCGTATGAGCAAATAGCGATAGACCGGTGTTAAATAACGCCGGTAAAGAGCGGCAAAAGCATCTGGATCGTGCCGGGCATTTTCTACAAGAGCATCATCATCGGGCAATGTTTGCATCATCGTATTAGTATATCGGGGAAATAGTCCGAAAGTAACAA
>JAAYUI010000158.1 GCA_012517765.1 Caldisericales bacterium
GCCGCAATGGGGGGTAAAGTGCTTCTATGAAACTTTTGTGCTTAAACAAACGGTAGTACATCTATTGAACTTTGGTGCTGAAAATCCCCCACTGCGGCAATACCCGAACCGTTAGCGTTCATTGTAAAAAGACAAAACAGACGACAGAATGATAAAGGAATTTTTACTGCATAAAGACAAAGAAAAATGAAAATTGCCGACACACAAAACAACACATTTGCAAGCCCCGACACACAAGCCGATGCTTCAGCTTGCAAAAGAGTTGTTTTCTTACCGACGCACCCGAGCCCACCCACCACCCTTGAAAACTCGTTGACAAGAATTGTGGTAAATTGAAAGATTACCGAATTGAAAAATGTATTTTTGAAACTTAAAATTTAAGGATTTGATATAAATGAAACTATACGAAACATTAGAGCAACAACTCAAGAAAGAGCCCAACTTTGTGACAGACAACGGAGAACTGAAAAAATGGGTGGTGCTGAACAAAGCACAGAACTTTGACGAAGAACTGATTGGACTGTTGCTAGACAATGCAGACCTAAAAGACAAGTTTTTTGTAAACGTGAAAGGCACTTTGGTTTTCAACCAAAACCTGTTTGTGCAGTTTCTAGAGCAGAAAAACTACCTGAACGACAGCTACACCCAATACAAAAACAAAGTTGGACTAACCATTGACGGCAAATACCTCAAGCAACGCAACGAAGTGGCTTTGGTTTGGCCATTTAAGGACTGCATTTTGGAAGGTGGACAAAGTAAAGAAGAACAGAAGCGAGAAGAAATATTCTTCAACGAGATTTTGGCACAAGACGAAATTACCCAGCTTTTAGAGCCAAAAATTTTGACCAATGCAAAACGCATTGACAAAGACGGAGAAAAACCACTTGACCAATTTAACCGAAACGAGAACGGCACCATAACCGATAACCTGATTATAAAAGGGAACAATCTTTTAGCCTTGCATACGCTGAAAGAAGAATTTGCAGGACAAGTAAAACTGATTTATATAGACCCACCATATAACACAGGTAATGATAGTTTTCAATATAATGATTCATTCAATGAAAGTACTTGGCTATCCTTTATGAAAAATCGGCTTGAGATTGCAAGAGACTTGTTATCCAAAGATGGAAAAATGTTTATACAGTGTGATGATAACGAACAAGCATATCTTAAGATTTTGATGGACGAAGTATTTAAAGCACAAAATTTTGTAGAAACATTTGTATGGAAGAATACAGATAATGCACCAGCCCTTTCAAAAAAGACTCGGAAAAACCTTGAGTTTATTCATTGCTATGAAAAAGTTCTTGATACAACTAAAGGATATGTTGGTAGAGACAGTGATAATGATGATGCGCCTTTATTAAATAGTGGTAATCCAATCACTGTTTTAGAATTCAAACCAGAAATTATACAGTTTAGAATCCCTGATGGTAATTATCCCAAAGGTAGTTATGATAAGGTTGAGCTACTTGATGATTTGGTCGTTAATAAGGGAAAGAATGAGAACACAATTAGATTGAAAGGTCGATTCAAATGGCAACAATCTTTTTTGAATACCGAAGTTAGCAATGGGACATATTTCTTAGTCAAATCAAATAAGTTTTCTATTAGGTATCAAAGGGAAATTGCTTCAAATATGGCACCTGATAAATTAATTGATGAAATTTATCTTTCCAAAGCCATAGGTGTAGAAACAAATGAAGATTCAAAGAAGCACATTGACTCTCTAAATCTTAATTTTAATTCATATCCCAAGCCTGAATCTTTAATTGGTTTTTTAATAAAGGCAGTTACAGAAGAAGGAGACCTTGTTTTGGATTATCATATGGGAAGTGGAACTACGGCTTCAACCGCCCACAAAATGAATCGGCAGTATATTGGAATTGAGCAAATGGATTATGTGGAAACTGTGGCGGTGGAAAGGCTTAAGAAAGTAATTGATGGAGAACAAGGTGGTATTTCAAAAGCCTATGAATGGCAAGGCGGTGGCTCATTCGTCTATCTCGAACTCAAAAAATACAACCAAACCTTTATTGAACAGATTGAGGAAGCCAAAGACACCGAAACACTTCTCCAGATTTGGGAACAGATGAAAGCCAAAAGTTTTTTCAAATACAGCGTAGACTTGCAGAAGTTTCAAGAGAGTATTGAAGAGTTTAAGCAGTTTGAACTGAAAAAACAAAAAGATATACTTTGCGAACTATTGGACAAAAACCAATTGTATGTAAATCTTTCTTCGCTTAATGATGCAGATTTTGCCTGCACCGAAGAAGAAAAGAAAGTAACCAAAGATTTTTACCAAATAAAGAAGTAGGCAAATGGCGTTTTTATATGACATATTATTACAGGAATTTGGTAAAAGAGCCATTGCACAAGTTTCCGTTCCTAATCACATAACCGATAATTTAAAGCCTGGCTTTGGTCAACGACCTTATCAGATAGAAGCGTTTCAACGTTTTATTCTTTGCCATTCAGAAAATTTTGAAGGCAAACCCAAAAGACCGTTTCACTTGCTTTACAATATGGCAACAGGAAGCGGAAAGACTTTGATAATGGTAGGTTTGATGTTGCACCTTTACCAAAAAGGCTATCGCAACTTTTTGTTTTTTGTAAACAGCAACAATATCATTCAGAAAACCAAAGACAATTTCCTCAATCCGCAGGCTTCAAAATACTTGTTCAACGACAAAATTGTAATTGATGGAAAAGAAGTGTTAATCAAAGAGATTGACAATTTTGAAGAAGCCGACAATCAGAATATCAATTTAAAGTTTACCACCATTCAACAGCTTCACATTGACCTGAACAACACCAAAGAAAACAGCGTAACCTACGAAGATTTTAAGGACAAAAAATTGGTTTTGATTGCTGATGAAGCTCAC
>JAAYUI010000028.1 GCA_012517765.1 Caldisericales bacterium
GTGCAGTTTATGAGGAGGTATGGGACACCATTAAATCTGTCCCATAGATCATCTACCAGACAATCTGGGGCTTTGTGCTCTCCTAATATTGATTCTAACAACATCTTTACATTGTATTTCTTCAGGTTTTTAAGGTCTATAAATCTCAAATCACTCATTTTATGCAACTTCAATCCAATAGATGCACTAGACCTGAACGTCGGTTCCACGCATGTGAAAACAACCATCACTTTCAACCCTAGAGTGGAAGAAAGTTCAAAGCATAAATCAAGTGTTTCGCTATCAATGCGCTCTATGTCTTCAAGTAAAATAACAATCTGGTTTTCTGATGATACCGCCTTCAGTAGCTCAAAAAAAATTGACAAAAGTCGCGCACCCTGATTTGCCAGTGGAACGGCAGATCTCTTTTTTGATTTGCATAATTGCTGGTTAAAGAATCCGAGCTCCATGGAATTTTGTTCAAGCAGTTCAGAATACTGGTCCAGGTTATAATGGGCCAGATGAAACGCAAGCTGCTTGAGTCCATCCATTGGCAGAGGGTTCGTTGAGTCATGCCCTCTGGCCCTGAGAAGAATCTTGCCAGAAAGTTGTATTATGGAGGCAAACTCGTCAATAAGCCTGGTTTTACCAATCCCGAATGGCCCAGTAACACAAACCGTTACGGGCTGGTTTTGCGAGCTGTTCCACGAATCAACAAGATATTGCATTTCAAAATCACGCCCGGTCATGATCGGTTCACAAAGGACAAGACTGGCGGGTTTTTCATTTTTCTTTTCAATGCCAACCGAATTCATCATTGAAAGGAGTTCTGAGGCGCTCTGTATTCTTTCATTCGGGTCCTTGCGCAACAAACAGAGAATTATGCTGTCAAGCTCTTCTGGAACATGTTCATTAAAGCGTGATGGAGGGTCACATGCAGCATTGATGAGCTGATAGGCAATTTTTTTTGGATCTGGGGAACCAAAGGGCAACAAACCAGTCAGGACATTGTACATTGTTGCACCAAACGAGTACAAGTCGGCCCTCATGTCTATTGTTCCACCCATCAGCTGCTCCGGGGCCATATAGTTGAAGGTGCCAACAACCATTCCTGTACTTGTTATTCTCCCGTTCACAATATTTTTTGCGAGGCCAAAATCAACAAGCTTTACTCTTATCCCTGTTTTATTGTCCGGGGAGTCAAGCAAAATTATGTTGCCTGGTTTTATGTCCCTGTGAACGACCGATCTGGAATGAATATGGGAAAGTATGCTTGCCACATCAAAAAAAATCCCCATCGCCTGTTCAATGCTTATATTTTGCATCCTGGAAAGAGGTGTCCCCTTGGCATACTCCATTACATAATAGTAATCTCCACCCTCCTTGAAGCAGTCCCACACTTTTGGGACACCAGGGTGATCTAGCGAAGCAAGAATGGACGCCTCTGAAAGAAACCTGTTTTTCTCAATATTGTCCCAGTCGTCATTAAAATGTGATTTTTTTAACACAATATTTTCATTGCTCTGCATGTCAAATGCAATGTAAACTTCGCCCATCCCTCCGCTGCCAATTTTCCTTGTTAGTTCATAGCGACCAAAAACCAGCCGTTTTTCCATAATATTTTAGATTTTAGGTCAACAATGAGGCCAGTCAATCTTGACATATCAGGAACAGAACCTAACATTTATTTTTTAGTTGCACCTTCTGGTCAACTCAAATTGACCCACAAGCCCAAAGGAGGAATTGTGAAGAATTACGAGCAGATGTTTATTTTGAACCCGGCACTCGACGAGGAAGCTGAAAAAGCACTCGCAGAGAAACTCGCCACAGTTGTAAAAAATGACGGCGGTGAAGTGCTGGACCTCAAGAAATGGGGCAAGAGAAGACTGGCCTACGAGATTAAAGGACAGATCGAAGGTTCCTACTGGGTCCTCACATTCAAGGCCCCGCCCCAGGTTCCGCTAGAGCTGAGAAGGATCGTCAAAATCACTGAAGGCTTCCTCAGGGACATTCTTATTGACCTCACCGATTCAATCAAGGCCCAGAAAAATCGCGAGATATACATGAAGGCCGCCGAAGCACGCAGGACGGCCAAAGCACTCGCCAGGGACAGGGAAAGAGAGCAAAAACAGGAAGCCGAACAGCAGCAAGTTGAAACACCGACGGAGGACTGATGTACAACAAGGTTCTGCTTATAGGCAACCTTACCGCTGACCCTGAAATTCGCTACACACCTTCAGGCGCCCCAGTAACAACAATCAGACTGGCCTGCACAGAAAAATTCAGGTCAAAAAGCTCCACTGAGCTAAAAGAAGAAACACTCTTTATAAACTGTATTGTGTGGGGAAACCAGGCCACATCGGCACACCAATACCTTAAAAAAGGCAGCAAGTGCTTTGTTGAGGGAAAACTGGTCATCAGGGAATACGAAAAAGACGGGATCAGGCGTTGGGTTACCGAAGTAAGGGTGCAGAACCTGAAGTTCCTTGGATCTCCAACAAAAAGCGGCACATTCGAAAAAGGGCCAACCCAGCAGCACTCTGCAGAGGTAGAGGAAGACGAATTCATGCCGCCAGATTTCAATGACGAAGACATTCCGTTTTCATGAAGAGAGGAGAATTGAAAAATGGATAAAATGATGGATGACGATCGCAAAGGCAGAAGAATGGGAAAAGGACGCAAGTTCAGCAAGCCCAGAAGAAAAGTCTGCATCTACTGCGCTGACCATAATGACTATGTTGATTACAAGGATGTTACAAGGCTTCAAAAATACGTCACTGACACAGGGAAGATCCTTCCAAGGCGTGCAACCGGCATGTGCGCAAAACACCAGAGAAGGCTCTGCACGGCAATCAAGAGGGCAAGAGAAATAGCCCTTCTGCCATTTTCTGCGAGGTAATCCCGCATGAAAACAAAAGTCATACTTCTTGCAGATGTGCCTGGCGTTGGTAAAAAAGGCACAGTTGCCGAGGTTGCATCAGGTTATGCAAGAAATTACCTTGTCAAAAACAGCCTTGCACAAATAGCTACCGAGTCCTCGATCAGCAATCTTGCATACAACGTGGAGCAGGCAGACAAAAGGTCTGCAAAAGCAAAAGCAAGGGCTGAAGAAATCAAGCAGAAGATCGAATCAAAAACAATAACAATCTCTGCAAAGGCAGGCCCGACAGGAACACTTTTTGGTTCAATAACTGCAGAAATGATCTCCAGGGCAATGAAGCGCGATTTCAACATCGTAATGGACAAGAAATCAGTTGAGCTTTATGAGCCAATCAAAAGCACAGGAATCCATACGATTCCTGTCAAGCTCCATCACGAAGTTGTTGCAGAACTAAAACTAGAAATAGTCTCTCAGTCCAAGTAGGGGATTTTCCAGGCGCCGATGACGCCAGATTCAGTTATGTAACCGGTCACGAGATTGAAAGGTGCAACATCAAAGGCCGGGTTAAAAACTGAAATGCCGTCCGGCGCCATTTTTATACCATTAAAGATGACCAGCTCCTCGGCAGGTCTCTCTTCTATCGGTATTTCTTTGCCACTTTCAATCGACATGTCAAAAGTGGTGCGTGGCGAGGCAACATAAAATGGTATGCCATAATGGTGTGCAGAAATGGCAAGTTGCAAGGTTCCAACTTTGTTTGCCACATCACCATTTCTTGCCACCCTGTCTGCGCCAACAATCACCAAATCAACCATTCTTTTGCTCAACAAAAGAGAGGCTGCCATATCCGGTATCAGGGTGTCTGGAACATCTGCACTGGCAAGCTCGAAGCTTGTCAGCCTTGAACCCTGAAGGTACGGCCTGGTTTCAGTATTGAAAACAGATATCTCTTTCCCGTCAATCAATTTTGCCCAGATGATGCAGCCAAGTGCCGTCCCAAATCCTCCCGCGGCAAGCGAACCTGAATTGCAGTGAGTAAGTACTCTCATCCCCGGCTTTATGAGAGACGAACCATTTTTGGCAATCAGAAAACTCCTCTCGTGGTCTTCAGCCTCTATTTCTCTGGCTTCACTGATTGCACCCTCAGGATTTTCCATTGCTATTCTTAAAACCCTGTCAACGGCCCATGAGAGATTGATCGCGGTTGGTCTTGTCTTTTTCAGTTCAATGGCGGCCCTCTCAATGTTCCCAGGGTCTTTCGTGGCCGCAAGCGCCATTCCATAGGCACCCGCAATTCCTATCATCGGGGCACCTCTGACCATCATGCTTTTTATTGCAAGCGCAACCTCTTCCCAGCTGTTGGCGTCTATATAAACAATTTTGCCAGGTAAAATTCGCTGGTCCAGTATTTTCAAGGCACCCTCATCGAAAATCAACGGCCTGGGGACTTTTGACTGGGCAAGAAGCCAGGAGAGTTCTTCCCTGGAAAATGCCGATTCTTCTTCCATAATCTTGACCTCCTTCTTGTCAGATGGCCGATATGCCAATACAGGAAAGTCTTAGAATCTCAGAGACAGTTTCCATCCTTGCACTGAAAATATCAAGCACTTCCTGGTGTGAGACCAGTGTACTGCTGACTCCAGCAGCAAAATTTGTTATCACTGCAAGAGAGGCGAAATTCATGCCGAATTCCCTGGCAAGGGCAACTTCTGGACAGCCAGTCATCCCTACAACATCTGCACCAATTATTGAATATGCTTTAATCTCTGCTGGTGTCTCGAATCTTGGTCCCTGGGTGCAAATATAGACCTGGTCTTCATAGAAGTGTTGCCCGAGCTCCTGGAGAGAGTTTTTAAGGAGTCCCGACAGTTTTCTGGAGTAAGGTTCTGACATGTCAGTATGAACAACAGAGCCAGGTCTGTCATGAAAAGTGCCATTTCGCCCCCATGTAAAATCGATAAATTGCCCGAGTATGGCAAAATCGCCAGGTCTGTATTTTGGGTTTATCGCGCCGACAGCGTATGTTGAAAAGACATTCCTCGCTCCAGAATCATATAACGCTTTAATGTTTGCCCTGTAGTTTATTACAGCGGGTTGTATTGAATGTGTTTTGCCATGCCTTGCAAGGAAGACGACTTCAATGGTGCCAACATGTCCCTTTTTTAACTTCGCCTCGCCATACTCATTTTCTGAGATAAGTTCAACTGCATCCTCAAGCCACGGAATGTCATAAACACCAGAACCACCTATGATTCCAACCATCTCAGGCAAAACCTCTTGCAAATTCATTGACTTTTTCAATCGTCTCCTGAACGTCAAAGGTGATGATTTTTCTGTTCCAGACAACAAATTCACCGTCGACCATTACATGCATTACATCGCCCGGATTTCCGGCATAAACAACATGCGAAAGGCATGAGTAAACAGGATTTAGCCTTGGAGAAGAGTAGTCAAGAACCACGATATCGGCAATTTGCCCTGGTGCAATAATCCCAAGATTTTTCCAGCCCATTGCATGCGCACCATTTTTTGTCGCCATCTCAAGTGCCCTGTACGCAGGAACAGATTGGGGATTACCGGTAACTTTTCCGCAAAAACTTGTCCACCTCATTTCTTCAAACATGTCCAGGTCATTGTTGCTGGCGGGACCATCGGTTCCGATCGTCATCCTTAAACCAGCCTTTTCCATGGCTTCAACCCTTGGCATCCCAGAGGCAAGCTTGAAGTTGGAACTTATATTCAGCGCAGGGAAAACACCCTTTTTGGCCATTATCTCCATGTCTTCATCTTCAAGGTGCACGCAATGGGCGGCTATGAACGGGACTTCAAAAGCCCCCAGCCTGTTTAACACTTCAACTGGTGTCCCACCGTTTTGAGACACACAATCTGAAACCTCTTTTTTTGTTTCGGAAACGTGCATATGTATCGGGATGTGCCTTTCGGAAGCCACAGCTACCACTTTCTCCATGAAAGCGGGTGGACATGTATAGATGGCATGAGGGCCCAACATGGTGTGTATTCTGCCTCTGGCTTCACCCTGCCACCGTTGACAGAAGGCCCTGCCTACCTCTATCTCTTTTTCGCCTGAAAAGCTGACCAGCCCTTTTGAAAGGCAAGCCCTTATTCCAGTTTCCGAGACAGCTCTGGCCACTTCGTCCATAAAAAAGTACATGTCAGCAAAACATGTCACGCCACCAAGAAGAAACTCTGCTATGGCAAGCTTTGTGGCCCAATAAACTATTTCTGGAGTCAGCCTGGCCTCTCTGGGAAATATCTCCCTCTCAAGCCAGGTTTGCAATTGAAGGTCATCTGCCACTCCCCTGAAAACTGACATGGCCGCATGGGTGTGGGTGTTTGCAAATCCTGGCATGATGACTTGTTTCAGACCGTCTACGACCTTGTCAAAACAGCCTTCTGGCTGTCCAATACCAATGTCTGTTATCTGGTTTCCTTCTACAACCACATATCCGTCAAATTCTTCAGGCATCGTCGGGACAAGTGGTATGATTTTCCCCACTATGGCAATTTTCATTGTTCAAGTACCTCCTGGATGGCTTTCGGGATTGAATTGGCAACGTCTGTTGATATGGTTCCATACTCGGTGTGTTCTTTCGAGGCCATCTCACCGGCAAGACCAAAAAGATGGCAACCCAAAACACTGGCATCAAAAGGGGCAAGGCCCTGCGATACAAATGAAGCTACAAGACCAGAGAGCACATCTCCGGACCCACCTTTTGAAAGCGCAGAATTGCCTGTTGTGTTTATGTAGTATTGCCCGGATGGAGATGCAACAATCGTCCTGGCAGATTTGAGAACTGTTATGGAACCATATCTGGTAGAAAACCTTCTGGCAGTGGCTACTGGGTCGGTCGTGACATCGCTTGCAACAGTGCCAAATCTTCCAGCCTCACCCCAGTGCGGCGTAAGTATGGTTGGCCATCCATGCTCTGCACGAAGAAGGAGCGACCCCGGAGACCTTGCCAGCACGTTCAAAGCATCAGCATCGACTATTATTGGGGCTTCTATCTTCCCAAGGACCTCTCCGATGAAATGGGAAAGACCCGGGGACCTTGAAAGACCTGGACCAATGACTATGCAATTTGCATCAAAAGCCGCCTTCAAGGCCACCTCTGCAGCATCCCCGGAAAAAGCACCATTTTCATCAGCAGGTGCCATTTTTACAATCATTTCAGGATATCTTCCAGCAACACTCTGGTATATCGGCCCAGGCACCAGCACGGTAGTCAACCCGGAACCACCACGCAAAGAACCGAGTCCGGAAAGAACGGGTGCTCCCGGAAATTCTGCAGAACCACCTATTATGAGAACTTTGCCAAAAGAACCCTTATGGCCTGACTGGATTCTTTCCGGGAGAAGCCACAATGCCTCCTTCAAGGTAAGAACATTGGCCTCTATGTAGGGATCATCAAGGAGAACTTTTGGAAACCCGACATTTGTAAGCAGGAGCTTGCCAACCTTTGATGCTCCCGGAAAAAGAAGATGACCGATCTTCGGCAATCCAAAAGTGCATGTGACGTCTGCCTGCACAGCCAGACCAGGCACTTTACCGGTTGAGCCATCAACTCCACTGGGTATATCACAGGACAGAACCGAAACATTTACAGAATTTACGAGCTCTATCGCCTGTGAAATCACCCCTTTCGGGGCTTCTGAAAGCCCTGTCCCCAGCATGCAGTCAATTACAAGATCTGCCTTCCTGAGGGACTGCGAAAGCCTGCCAAGGTTCTGGTCGGTTTCCCCAACATAAAGTTCTATGAACCCGGAGAAACCCTTCGCCAATATTCCAAAATTGACTGCCTGGTCACCAATAAGCTCCTCGGATTTGCCAAGCAGAAAAACCTTTGTCTGAATACCTTCCATGGCCAGATGCCTTGCACAAACAAAACCATCACCGCCATTGCCGCCCTTTCCGCAAACAATCACCGGATTTTTAGTCTGGAACTCGTCAGTCGCAATATCGCAAAGAGAAGCACCGGCATTCTCCATCAGCAGCATGGACGGAACACCAAATCTTGCGGACGTTTGTCCATCAATCTCTTTCATCTGGGCAGAAGTTACGGTTTTCATTGGTTCCTCCGCCTCCATTCTATATAAATGGAGTCCCAAAGGCAACCTTGAAAAGAGGGATTTGGAACCTAGAATCTATCAAGGGATTGCTAAAAAAACTAACCTACCGCAGTTGTGTCAAAGGGTTCAAGGAGGCCAAATGATCTGGTTTACATGGCAAATGTGGTTGATTGTAGCACTTGTTTTCGGAATCATCGAAATAGCAACGGTGAACTTTTATACTATATGGCTTGCAATAGCCGCTGTTATAACCGCAATTTTGTCAGTTTTTGGCCTTGGCATCCCCGGACAGATACTTGCGTTCTCATTGATATCACTCCTTCTCGTGCTTCTCTCCGAAGCAATCGTGAGAAAGGTCATTTTTGGAGGACAGCAAGAAATAAAAACAAACGTTGATGCTCTCAAGGGCCAGGAGGGACTGGTCACTTTCAGGATTGACAACAGGAAGGGTGAGGGTATCGTAAAGATAAGGGGCACAGACTGGTCAGCAAGATCTGACAATGATGAATCGATACCCGAGGGAACTATTGTTGTGATCCAGAAGATTGAAGGAGTAAAGGTAATCGTAAAACCGAAGGAGCTAAATGGGCTCAATTAAGCGCTTTTTCTGGATAATGGCCCTGCTTTCGGCAATTTTTCTGGGTTTCTGGTTTGGTTCAAATATGGCTTTTGACAGGGCCATCTATGACGACGAAGATTAAGAGTTTTTTTAAAAACGGAGGGAATGACAAATGAGTACAGAGAGCGTAATTGGCTATATTATTCTTGCTTTTGTTATCATTTTTGTTTTATCAACCATCGTCAGATCAGTAAGACTAGTACGCCAGTCGAAAGTTATCATAGTTGAAAGACTTGGCCGATACTCGAGGACCCTGAAGCCAGGACTTCATGTCCTAGTTCCATTCATTGATTCTGTCAGGGCTGAAGTTGATCTCAGGGAACAGGTACTGGATTATCCACCACAATCAGTTATAACAAAAGACAACGTTTCAGCACAGATAGACACGGTCATTTATTACTACATAACCGACCCTGTGAAAGCGATTTACGAAATAATCGACCTCAACCAGGCGATACTTAAGCTTTCGATGACCACCATAAGGAACATCATTGGCGATCTTGATCTTGACAGACTCCTCACATCAAGGACCCAGGTCAACACCGAGCTCAGGGCAATCATTGATGAAGCAACCGACCCATGGGGCGTAAAAGTCAACAGGATAGAGCTGAAATCTATCGAGCCACCATCAGAAATAGTCGATGCTATGACCAAACAGATGAAGGCCGAGAGAGACAAAAGGGCTGTAATCCTCGAAGCCGAAGGCATCAAACAGTCCAGGATACTCGAATCGGAAGGCTTCAAACAATCCAAAATACTCGAGGCAGAAGGCCAGAAACAAGCAGATATCCTTAAGGCAGAGGGAGAGGCAAAGGCATGGGAAACCCTCTGGGCGGCAAAATCCAGCTCGATAAAAATGTATCTTGATGCAATCAAGCAATCCGGGATAGATGAGAAGGTTCTCGCTGTAAAATATCTCGAGTCGCTTGGCGAGATAGCCAATGGACAGGCAAACAAGGTCTTTATCCCCTACGAGGCCACAGGAATGCTTTCATCACTGGGCGCAATAAAGGAACTGTTCACTAAAGAAAAATAAATACTTTTTGTGGCACAAGACTTGCAGGACCTGGGCTGTCATGTTAACATAAGCCCCCGTCCTGATGAGTAGAACCCTGGTAATAGTCTGCGGCCTTTCAGGCGCAGGTAAATCACGCTCTTTGGCAGCCCTTGAGGATCTTGGCTATTTTACTGTCGAGAACCTCCCGCTCGAACTTCTTTCAAAGTTTGTAAACCTTGGCATCGACGCCAAGGACAACATGGAGCACATGGCCGTAACGCTTCGGCTCCCGGAAGAAGAAACCTACACCAACACACTCAAGGAGCAGATTGACACCATATCGGCAAACGGTGTCAATGTTGACGTGTTGTATCTTGAAGCAAACACCGACACGCTCATCCGCAGGTACCAGGAGACCAGACGCAAACACCCTCTTTTGAACTCGGACACTAACGGGAGCATTTTTGATGCAATCCAGAGAGAAAGACTCCTGCTAAGGTCAATCAAGAAGATGGCCACCCAGATGATCGACACCTCGACATTAACACCCCAAGACCTAAAGGTGAGGATATCAAAGATCTACTCGATAAAGGGTGGAAAAGCCGATCTGACAATAACCTTTCTTTCATTTGGGTTCAGGTACGGTGTCCCGTCTGAAGCAGATCTTGTGATGGATGTGCGCTTTATCAACAATCCATACTATGATGAATCATTGAGGGAATTTGATGGCACAAACGCAAAGATTGCCCATTTCGTGCTCTCGGACGAATCGGCACAAAACTTTCTCTCGGAATTCACAAACCTACTCAAATTTCTACTCCCGCAATATCTCGCAAAAGAAGGTAAAAGCCACCTCACGGTAGCTTTTGGTTGTACTGGGGGGAAACACCGTTCTGTTGTAATAGCGGTCGAGATGGCCAATAGGCTGAAACAGGAAGGCTACGATGTGATCGTGGCACACAGGGACAAAGACAAGCAATGAAAACCAAGGATCTCATAAGGATTGTCTATCGCCCTGGTGCAGGCGTAAAGAGATGGTTTTTCCTGACGCTTATTGCTGGAATAGTAATCTCTCTGGGGATACTCACACTTGACTGGACCTCGGGTTCCCAGAGGATAATGGGCTGGATAAACGATCTTTTTGTAAGAATCACCGAAAATACCAGCCTTCCAGCATGGTTTCTGCCAGTTGTCGGATGGCTTACAATAGGGATTGGTGTTGCAATTGCAGTATCCTCTTCCATACAATCAATAATCTCTATGCTCAGGGTAGTTGGACAGCCTTCCACAAAAGCCGTCAAAAACAGCGGCCCAAAAGTTGTGGTTCTCGGTGGTGGTACGGGGATCCATCCTGTGCTACTTGCGCTAAAATCGATCGGGGCTTCCGTGACTGCTGTTGTGACGATTGCTGATTCAGGTGGTTCAACCGGAAAACTCAGGCAGGAATTCTCAATGCTGGCCCCAGGAGACATCAGGCAGTGTCTCCTTGCTCTGTCCGACCAGCCACTGTTTGACAAAATCATAAGATACAGGTTCTCGGGGCAAAATTCATCGCTTTCCGGGCACTCGATGGGCAATCTCGTCATTGCGGCACTCACCGAAACTGAAGGAGACTTTACTGAAGCTGTATTCAGGCTTTCAAAACTAATGGCGACAAAAGGAACTGTCATTCCCTTTACAATAGATGATGTTTCACTTTGTGCAAAATATGATGATGGCACTGTTGTCTCTGGTGAGGCAAACATTCCCAAGGTCAACAAACCGATAAAAAATGTCTTCTTTAATCCCCCTTATGCCAAGCCGTATGTCAGGGTCATAGAAGCAATTGCTGAAGCTGATTTCGTGATTGTTGGGCCAGGAAGTCTGTACACATCAATAATGCCAACACTCCTTCTTGCTCCAATCGTAGACACCATGGTAAATTCAAAAGCCAGGAAGATATTCATGGCCAACGTAATGACCGAGCCTGGAGAAACCAATGGATACTCAATCACAGACCATATAACGGCAATTAAAAAACACACAAATGCTGATATATTTGATATGGTAATCTCCAGCAACACTCCTCTTCCGGAAGAAGTCCTGGAAAAATATAAACAGTCGAACGCAACCCCACTTTACGCAATCCCAGAAGATATGGCATTCACAACAAACCTTCTTGCCGAAGATCTTGCAACCATTGATGACGGGCTCGCGAGACATTCAGTACAGAAGCTGTCGAGGGTGCTGTCGAGAATAATCTTTAGAGGAAGAAATGCCTAGCCAGTCAGTTCGTGTATCAACCACCACCAAACTCAAAACAAACCTGAGGGGAGTTCTGAAGCTCCATGAAGCCCTGAAAATTCTCTCCATGCCTGCCGCTGACCTCAGGGAAACAATCCAGGGTTACCTGGCCTCAAACCCCATTCTTGAGGAAGAACCTTACAAGCCAGACCCCGAAACGGAAATCCACGACCGGATTGAATACAAATCAAGATCTACAGATACTGAAGGGCTTTTTACAGAAGAGCAGATCAGGTCTCACGAAAAAACACTGCGTGATATTCTCATGGAAGAACCACAATTATCGTTTGATGATGAGGAAAAGACTGCAATAAAAGAATTTCTCGTCGGGAACATAGATGATGACGGATATCTGCTGTGTTCGGCAGAAGAGGTGGCAGAACAGCTTGAAGTGCCAGTTGATATGGTTGAAGAAGTCCTGGATTGCATCCAGGAAGCTGCTCCGCCCGGTGTTGGGGCCAGAAACCCGCAGGAAGCACTGGTACTGCAAATCAGGCACGACATGGGTGAGGAAGATCGTAAAATCGCCATACCATTAGTCATGGAGCACTACCAGAACCTTAAAAAAAGGAAGATCGGGGAGGTGGCCCAAAATCTTGGAACATCGGCCGAGAAGATTGGCGAATTGTGGGACAGGATTTCAAAATATTCGCTTTCACCCGGTGCCAATTATGCCCCAAAAGCCGAGTATATAACACCAGAGATACAGGTAAGGACGATGGGCGAGCAACTCCAGGTGCTACCACTCCGGGACGGCATTCCCAACATAACCATAAATCAGGAGTATGCACAAATCCTGAAGGAAAACCACGATGACGAGACTTCCAACTACCTGAGGGACAAGATGCAGGAGGCCAAGTGGCTTATAAGGGCCATTGACCAGCGCAAGAAAAACATCATGAGGATAGTTACCGAGGTAACGAGGGTCCAGGGAGATTTTTTCAAGGGAAACGCTGGCGAAATCAAACCCCTTACACTAAAAGACATCGCCGACAAACTGAGATTGTCTCCATCAACAATATCAAGGGCAATCAATTCAAAATATGTTTTAACATCGAAAGGTACATTCCCCCTAAAACACTTCTTCACAGGCGGATTCAGCAATGGTAAAACCATGGTCTCGAACCTTACCGTGAGAGAGATGGTAAAGGACATATGCGCGAAGGGGTGCCTTACTGACAAGGAAATTGCAGATGAAATCGGCAAACAGCTCTCGATCAGGCTGTCAAGAAGGGCCGTTGCGCAATACAGGAACGATATGGGGATCCCGTCCTCGCTCGAGAGAAAAAAACGTCCTTCTAAAGAATAAGCATCGCATCACCAAAACTGTAGAACCTGAAACGTTTTTCAATGGCGTATGCATAAGCTTCGAAAATCTTTTCCCTTGAGGCGAGCGCCGAAACCAGAAGAAGCAGTGTTGATCCAGGAAGATGGAAGTTTGTTATAAGATGGTCGACGACTTTGAAACTGTATCCAGGCTTTATAAAAAGATCCGTTTCTCTCGAACCTGCCACCACAAGACCATCTTTACCGGATGAAGACTCCAAAGTTCTCACAACAGTCGTTCCACAGGCAAAAATACTGCCCCCCGATTTTTTAGCTGAATTGATGGTCGAGGCGGCCTCTTCCGAAACACTGTACCACTCAAATTCCATCTTGTGCTCATCTATATTGTTCGTCTTAACTGGCCTGAAAGTGCCAATTCCGACATGCAGGGTAACTTTTACAATTGAAACTCCACCAAATGAAAGCTCCTGCAAAAGCTGTTCTGTAAAATGCAGGCCAGCAGTGGGCGCAGCAACGGCACCAGGTACCTTTGCATACACTGTCTGGTATCTACCAGGATCAATTTTTTCATTGTGGACATATGGAGGAAACGGTATTTTCCCAAGTTCCAGAATTTTTTCGTCCTCCATTTCAAACTTCACAATTCTGCCACCATCAAGTGTTCTTTCCATAATGACGGCCCTGTGTCCATCAATGATTACCTCGGCCCCCTCTTTAAGCCTTGAGCCAGGTTTTACAAGGCATTTCCATGTCGAAGGGGCCTCCCATTTAAGCAAAAAAACTTCCACATTCCCGCCTGTGGATTTTTTGCCAAAAATCCTGGCAGGAATTACCTTCGTATCATTCAGAACAATGACATCCCCTTTTCCAAAATAAGACAGAACATCCCTGAAAACACCTTCTTTCAAACTTCCCGTCGGCCTGTCAAGCACAAGCAATCTCGACATGTCGCGGACGTCTGAGGGTTTTTGGGCAATCAGTTCCTTGGGGAGTTCATAAATAAAATCCTTGAGTTCCATTATCGGAAAAGCATAGCAAAAATTGCAACATGTTCTAGAATGTTTGTGTGAGAATGATAAAAATCCCGGTTTGCACATCAACCCAGGATGTGGCAAAAGAGCTGGCCGAAAAGGGCACCGAGGACATGACTGTAATTGTTGCCGAAGACCAGACAGCAGGCAGAGGCAGACAGGGCAAGACATGGGCTTCATCTGTCGGTGGACTCTGGACAACGATAGTCTTGCGCCGCGAAGTCTCTCTGGATCTTGTTCCTTATATCGCACTGGCATCAGGACTAGCAATAAAAAAAGCCCTCCTGGAAACAACGGGTGTGAACGCAACAATCAAATATCCAAATGATCTGCTTTTTGGTTGCAATCAGGATTGGAAAAAACTCTGCGGAATACTTTGCCAGTCGTCGATCACTTCCGGGCAGCTCCGATATGTTCTGGTTGGCGTGGGATTGAATGTAAACAACAAACCTCCCTCCTATGCCATTTCCCTGAAACAAATAACCAGGAAAGAGCATGATCTTGAGCCGATGGCAAAAATAGTCTCCGAGGCTGTATCTTCTGGAACGTTAAAACTGGTTGAACACGGAAAGATGAAGGTCATTAAAGACCTTCTCGATGATGGAGCAATCGAAATGCCACTTGACAATTTTTTTGAAAATGAATAGTAAATTAACACCATGCCTATATATGAATACATATGCCCAAAATGCGGACACGACTTCGAAGTGTTCACAGTAAAAATAGAAGAAGGAACACCATCCTGCCCAAAATGCGGTTGCGAAAAGACAAAAAAGAGAATATCGCCACTTGGCTACCTGAAACACCCGGACCACGGCGGCCAAGGGAAGCTAACATCCGGGAGTACCGGCTGTAGCGATGGCTCATGCTCAAAATAAAATAAAGGCGCAAAAAGAAGAAAACCCTTACCTTAAGGCATTTCTTTCATGGTTCGGAAAAGAACTGGGCAAAAGCCCAAATTCAGTAAGAGCATACCATTGGGAGCTTTCCCGCTTTTTCAATTACCTTGCCCAAAACGGCATCACCATTCCAGATTGCAAAAGATTGGATATAAGAGATTTTCTCACGGAGCTCAACCAGGACAACTCGTCACATACAAGGGCCAGAACGCTTTTTTGTATAAAAACATTTTTCAGGTTCCTTTACAGGGAAGGATACATACAGTCAAATCCTGCCGAAACAATTGATCCGCCAAAGCAAACCCAGAAAGTGCCAAAATTTTTGCTTGCAAACCAGTTTCGAAAACTGGTAAAGGAGCTTTGCCATGAAGCTGGAAAAGAAAACGATGTGCAGAAAAAGATTTTGAAGATTGTCTATGAATCGGAGCCTGGCCTAGATTCATTTTTTGTTCTTCTCAGAACGCTTGGATTGAGCATAGAAGAAATATCCTCACTCTCTTTTTCAAAAATAAATACTCGCAATAAAACCATCTCTCTTCATGAAAACAAAAAAATCCTGCTGGACCAGAAATCCTCTGCTTGTGTAGCCCGATTCATAAACAATCAGGAATCACAAAAAACATTTTTTGAAGATAATGGCAGAAAAAAAGCTTTCAAAAATCATATTTCATGGCTTGAATCAAATGGCACCACTCAAGAAGAAGCAATCCATGGACTGGAAAGTTTCCGGGTAAACCCGGCCAAAAGGGACCTGGCGATCATAAGCCTTTTGCTGGGGACAGGCATCAGGCGAAGCGAGCTGGTTGGCCTTGATAGAAAAAACTTTAATGAAGGATCAAAAACCATCATGGTCACAAGAAAAGGCGGCGACCAGCAGATCGTTGAGGTTGGCGATGAGGTTTGCGTCACGCTTTCCCGCTACCTGGGGGCACGCAGGGACAACCTCGAACCAATGTTTCTCTCCGTAAAAGGAAAAAGACTCAGCAATGAAGGTCTCTGGCTAATCACCAAAAAAACTTTGGGAAAGCTTGGGCTTGAAGGCTCCACACACACACTCAGACATACATTTGTGACCGAACTTGTCAGGCAGGGAGTTCCAGTGGCAATAGTCCAGTCGGTGGTTGGCCACAAGAGCGCCCAGACCACAATGAGGTACACACACATCATATCCTCTGACAGGAGAAAAGCCATCTCCAAGATAAGACTTGGGATAAAATAGCGCCACTCCAGTTTACAACAGCTTTTTATGGTGTATAATGCAGGAACGGAGGCAAAATGACTGAATGTCCCATTTGTGGCAGGACAAATCTCGGTGGTGTTATGTGTTGCGAGCTTTGTGGAGCTAAATCTGGCCAGAAGGACGAGCATTTTGAAAGTATTCTCAGAAACCCCGGCCTGATAAAATTTCCACATCCGCCAAGCACTGTCACTTCACCACACCCTGCCATACGAACTCAGGTCGAGATGATTGGAAGGCTTGCACTAAACGACGAGCACCAGTTTGTTCTTGATGGAAAAGAAGAGTTTTTAATAGGGAGGGCGGACAGGCTTGCAGGAATAGTGCCGGAGATCGACTTAACAGATGCTGACAAAGAAATGGTAACATCCAGAAGGCACGCCTGCATAACAAAGAAAGGTGACTCTTACATAATTGAAGATCTCGGCTCAACCAATTTCACCTATCTGAATGGAAAAATGCTCTCCCCAAAAACTCCCACAAAGCTTGATGATGGCGATGTAATAAGGATAGGAAAAATTTATCTGGTATTTTCGAAAGTAAAGAAAAACTAGGATTTTTATCGGAGGAAACCTTTGGAAAACAGGGTCATAGTCAAGAAATACAAATTGCTTGAACCTCTGGCATCTGGTGGAATGGCAACTGTTCACTTGGCAAAAAATCTTGCCACAGACGAAATCGTTGTGGCAAAGATACCCAATTTCTCTGGGCTCCCCAACAAGGAAAAATTTGAGAAAAGGTTTTTGAGAGAGGCCCAGATACTTTCAAAAATCAACAGCAGATATGTGGTCAAAATACATGATTTTGGAAAGGATGAGTCAACTGGAGAGTATTTTCTTGTTCTGGAATACCTCCACGGCAAAACACTCGAGGAGATAGCACAGGGGAAAGAGAGGATTCCAATCCCCACGGTTGTTGACCTTACAATGCAAATCGCAGAAGTGCTGGGCGATTTGCACGACCAGGGAATCGTCCACAGGGACATAAAAAGCTCCAACATCAAAATATCTTCCGAAGGGAATATAAAACTCTTTGATTTTGGAATAAGCAAGGGCGATGACCTCCCAAGCATGACCAGATCGTCTGATTTCCTCGGAACACTCCAGTACATGTCACCGGAGCAGACAGATGGAAGGGAAGTTGACATAAGGTCTGACATATACTCGACCGGTATTGTCATTTATGAAATGCTGTTTGGCAAGCTGCCGTTTGATGCTCCATCACCTGTTGAAGTAATTGAAATGCAGAGGCACAAACAGCCAAAAATTCCCCCGGAAGCCAAAGAAAGGGGCATTCCTGCTTCGTTGCTTTCGTTGATGTTCAGATGCCTTGAGAAAAACCCGTCTGACAGGTTCCAGACTCCCCAGGAACTTGCATCTGCACTCAGAACTGTTTCGGAAGAGCTGGGCATAACACAATTTGAGAGAGATACTCTCAGAAGAACAAGGCTGACACAGATAGCACTCTCGTCCCCGGAACCAACATTCAGGGCACGCGCAAGGAAAAAACAGGTCACGGCAATAGCATTGACAGTTGCGGGAATAATTGCCATAACATCAGGCATCTGGCTATCCAGAGGTTGCACAAAACCACCAGAACCTGATTTTCAGGTCGCGCAGGGAGAACTGGTGCAGTACCAGATTCCACTTGTGAAACCGCCAGGCACAAAAAACATTGAAGCCATGATAAGCATGTCTCCGGACGGCCTGTCAGCAAAAATTGAAAAACAGGGCGATGGAAACAAAGGCAATTGGATGCTTTCAATTTACTCAAACCTGACAATGCCTTTAGGCATCTATGAGATAAGGTTGGGCATACAATACACAAGAGAAAACGATCTCAAGGAAGACGAGGAAACAAGTTTCAATGTCGAGGTGACCAAAGGCAACCTTGGCAATAAAGCAATCAGGTTGATCAGCTCCGATGAAATACCCAATGATCCAAACTCGAAAGTTGAAAATGCTGTCAAAATCAACGGAAAGATCTTTGTTCCTGTAGATACAATAGCATCCGGGACCAAAGCACAAACCGAATGGGACAGGGAATCCGGGAAACTTACATACTGGACCTCCGACAAGACAATCGAGCTCAAGAAAGGCGAAAAAACACTGAAAGAAAATGGCTCAGAGAAGCTGCTAAACGAGGCACCGGTTGTTCTCAATGATTCCATGATGGTCTCCGGAAATGTTGCCGAAACATACATGGATACAGCCATAACGTCTGAAAATGGCTCTGAAGTCCAGCTGACATTCAAACAACCCGTGCCTGGCTCAAAAATTTCAATAAGCACCAAAGACGAAAAAGGCAATGACATCAAAGGCGCGACTGTGTTGATAAACCAGAACTACAAGGGGAAAACGCCAATAAAAATAGAGCTTCCAAATGGTGTTTACCAGATAAAGATACAAATGGGCGGTTTTAACGATATAAACGACGAGATAAAACTAGTGACAACAAAAACTCTTGATTTGAGCTACCCGCTGGTTGCAATACAGCAAAAACCGCCAGAACAGGAGAAGAAACCTCCAGTAGAAACAAAACCCAAACAAAATGGGTTCCTTGATCTCAGCGTCAATGTTCCGTGGGGCTCTTTCATTGTAGATGGAAAAACCCAGCAAAATATTACAAGCTTATCCCTGGGACTTGCGCCAGGCAAACACAGGGTCATATACAGATTAAAAGATTTCCCCGACCAGACAAAAGAAGTCCAGGTTGAACCGGGAAGAAGAAGTTCACTCAAGTTCCAGGTTTCTTCAGGGATTCTCAAGGTTACCTGCAATGTGGTTGGAATTGTGTATATAGACAATATTGAGTTCTCAGACAGGATTTTCACAAGCCCCAAAGAACCGTACACGAGGGAAGTGGCCGCAAAAACATATGTGATCCGTGTTGACAAAAGCGGATACAAAATGCAGACCAAATCGGTAAGGGTCGAGCCAGGAAAAACCACAACCGTGGAGTTCAGTCTGGAACAAAAATGACAAGAAATTTTCTTTTACTAGTAGCCATTTTGTGCCTTTTTGCAACAGGTTTGTCATTCGCCAGGTCATCTTTTGACTGGTGGCCAATGATGGGGCATGACAGCCTCAAAAGTGGCATGAGCAAGGATGATTACCTTCCCTTCACACCTCCCTTCAGCGAGAGCAAAAAAGATTCCTGGGACGTATCGCTTTCAAATCTTGGCGGATTGGGAACACCAGTTGTAAAAGACGGGATTTTGTATATTGTCCAGCAGGGTTTTTATGACAAAAGGAGCGGCAACAGGCAGGAAGGCACTCTCAGACTATATGATGTCTTCACCGGAAAGCTCTTGCGCGAGCAAACCTTCAATGCAGTAGACATACCCGAGCCAGGAGTGGTAGGGAGCCCTGCTGTCTGGGGAGGGAACGAAGAAAAGACAGTCATTGTTGGAGATTACCTTGGAAATATAGTCTATTTCAGGGGAACTTTCCCAAAAAAGCTTGTTGATGCAGGCGGGGAGAGAGCGCCAATGACTTCGTCACCAACCATATACGACAATATTTGCTATATTGGTTCCGATTCTGGAAATGTCTACGCTTTTGATCTTGCTGAATTGAGCATGGCAGGCTCATTCAAAGCAAAGGGGAAGGTGAAAGTTTCACCATCAGTCTGGAAAGACCTCCTGATTTTTGGCGATGATTCAGGAACTTTTTTTGCATACAACAGAAAAACCGGCAAAGAGGTGATAAACGTCCAGCCATCGGCAAGGGACAATATATCGATAACTTCATCATCATGCATCACGGAATCGCAAGGAAAAACATACGCAATTTTTGGCTCCTCCAAAGGTTTTGTGCACAGAGTAACAATAAACGGAAATAATATGGGGCAAATTACAAGTTTCAGGACAAGCCCCGACAGGAGAACCCAAAGGCCAAATTTCTGGGCGACACCGACCGTCGTTGATGGCCAGATCTATGCAGGCGCAGACGATGGCAATATGTACAGAATAGACCTGGAAACAATGAAACCGGCCGGAATGATGGACCTAAAAAATCCGGTATTTTCACAGGCAACCTCGGCAGGCGAATATCTTTATGTTTGCACTGCATCGCTCGACAGCGAAGAAAATCCTTCCAGGGAAGGAAACCTATACACGATTGACCTTGATACATTCACAGTCAACCAGACCAATGACAGCAATATTGAAATAAAGGGTGGCTCCCTCACACAACCGGTGATAGCTGGCGGATATATGTTTGTGGCCTCCAGATCGGGCAAGATTTACCGTTTTGAGGGCGCCAGGCCACAGCTAATGGTCTCACCAACCAAAATCAATTTTGGCACCATAAAATTCGGCACAGCAGGACAAAAAGATGTTGTTATCAGTAATAACGGTTCTGATGATCCGCCACTTGTCGGCGAAATCCTGGTGGACGAACAGTCAAAATCATGGCTTTCGGTTGACAGGTCAGGATTCAGGACTTCCGGGGAAATAAGGTTTACAGTAAAAGCCAGCTCTTCGGGCATCAAAAACATCAGGGAGACGGAGTATCCGGGCACCATAAGCATCGAAACCAACGCCGGAACACAAATAATTGAAGTAAAGGCAACTTTTGCGCCTGATTTGCCAAGAATACAGGTCTCAAGCTCCCAGATTGACTTTATGGACACATACAGGGGACGAAAAAATTTGAGAGAGTTTACTGTGAGTCTGTCAAAAGGCTCAATGGCAATGCTTGATTTCAAACCATCTGACAGCTGGCTTGAATGTTCTCCACAATCAGCAACCCTTTCCGAAGGCAACAGGAGCATAAGAATATCGGTGACCGCTTCAACTGAAAACCTTGCCACAGGCAAATATGCGGCAACAATCCAGATCGGGGACCAGAAAACAATTGCAAATCCGGTCACGCTGCCAGTAACAATCAATGTTGTTCCCCAACCTGCAAGACCGAGTATAGTCAATTCGTCAGTAGAAGTGGTTTTTCAGGACTGTTTTGTGGACAAGCCAAAAGAAGCTGTCTTCCAGATACTAAATTCTGGCGATAGTGACTTGAAGGAGGGCATAAAACCAATACTTTCGACTTCATGGCTCTCCAATCCGCGCTTTGTCAAAAACAAAGGCAACTCATGGCTCTACATATGCACAATATCACCGTCAACATTCTGGCCAAACCAGCAATACACGGCATCTATCAATACCATGATAAGCTCGACGCCAATCACCTTGAAAGTTACCGCAAAAACAATGCATATACCAGAATGCAAGATAGAATTTTCAATAGGATCAAAGCAATACACCGTGAATGGAAGATCTTTGTCAATGGATGCCCCGCCCTATGTCTCCAAAAACGGCAGTACAATGGTCCCAATCAGGTATATCGGAGACCCGCTTGGCTATTTCTACAAAGCGCAGACAGAATGGGTGAAGGAGTTGAAAACGGTGTTGTTTACGCTGGCCGGAACAACACTGAGGCTCATAGTCGACTACCAGAATGCCATAGTGGAAAAAGCGGATGGTTCAATAGACACAATAAAGCTGGCCTCGCCCCCGGAGATAAAAAATGGCAGGACATTCATCCCGCCAAGAATCATCGGAGAAACGTTCGGGGCAAAAATATCCTGGGACGACAGAACCAGAAAAGCCACCCTTGTATTCAACCAACCATCACCTTGATTGAGAACTAACAAAACGTACTCCGCCAAAACTCACCCCAAGTTAACTTGAATACAACCCAACATTTCATATATTCGAAATCATGAAATATCTGGATGACAACGACGAAAAGGAACTTCAGGAAGTTTCGGACATATTCTCGGCCCTGTCTTCAACTAAGAGACTGAAAATAATCTCTCTCATAGGAAACAAGGCCCTCTCGGTAACCGAGATAGCCCAAAGGATGGAGTGCAGGCCACCATGTGTTTCACAGCACCTTTCAGTCCTCAAGTCATGCAAAATAGTTGATTGTGAGAGGGTTGGCCATGAGGTTGTCTACAAACTGTCGCTCTCCTGCGTCAAATCATTTATATCTTGTCTGCTAGGAAAATGTGATAGCAACGATTCTGGGTGTTCAATTGTAAAATCAGTCCACGCAAAATAACAAAAACAGGAGGAAATGATGAAAATACAAGTGCTAGGAATGGGATGCGCAAAATGCCACTCCCTCGAAGCAAATGTCAGGGAAGCCGTTGCAAAGATGGGTATCAGCGCCGAGATCGAACCAGTAAAAGACATACAAAAAATTGTCGGGATGGGTGTTATGGCAACACCGGCAATCGCAATCAACGGCAAGGTTGTCTCCTCAGGAAGAATGCTTTCTCCATCACAGATAACAGAGCTCATAAAACAAAACCAGCAATGAAAAGTATAACAAAATTTTTCCTTTTCATGCTTGTACTCACGATTGCCACTGCGAATACAAACGCGGTATCTCAATCAGGAATACCAGGCAATGGACTGATATTAAATGACGATTGGGCCTCCTTTCCCCAGTCTCAGGTCTGGGAAAATCAATTGCAAGCAGATATTGTCTCCGGGCCTGTTTTTGTAGGCTCAAGAGTGGTCGTGGCGCTTGAAAATTCACAGGTAAATGCTTTCAGCATCTATTCAGGAAAGCTGGCCTGGTCATACAAGCTTGACCAGAAACCAAACCAGATAACCTCAAGCAATGATTCGGTTTTTGTCAAAACAGCCAGGCAGGTCACTTCCATTGGAGATGGCGGGCAAAAAAACTGGATATTCCAGACAGAGGCAAACATAACTACGGACTTGGCAATCCTTGGCAATATGCTATTTTTTGGGTGTACTGATGGGAATTTCTACTGCGTTGATGTCAAAAGTGGCAAAAAAATCTGGCTATCTGCTTTCAAGTCGATACCAAATATAGGCCCGAAAATGCTTGGTGAAGATCATCTGTTTTTTGCATCCACAGACAAAAAACTCTACTGCCTCAACACATCATCAGGAAAACAGGAGTGGGAACTTGCCCTAGACGACTCGCCAGAATGGATTTTTGCCGACCAGAACAGGGTGCTTGCGCAGGAAGGCAAATATCTTTTTGCAATCGAGGCCTCAAGCGGAAACCCAAGGTGGAAATATGAAACAGGCACTGGCTCTTTGCAGGCGGTTTCGTCAAAAGGCAAATTTTTTGTCACGACTCCGGCCTTGGCAATTAATTGCTTTGATGCAAATTTCTTCGGCAAGGCATGCTGCATATCAACAGGCAAAAGATTGTGGCTGTCACAACTGGATTCTTTTCCAACAGCAAGATTATTCTGCTCTGAAGAAACAATCTTTGTCCCCAAGGGCAATCTGATCGAAAAAATATCTGCAGTTGATGGGTCAGAACAGGGTGATATTTTTTTTGGCAAAAAAATCGAATCGATCAGTTTGCAAGGAGACAGTATTGCAATAACCTCTGGGAATACAATCTCTCTGTACAGCAAAGTGCCCAAAAAAATTACATTTGAGGTTGGGCAAAAAACACTTGGCAGAGATTCATTCACTGTAGATATGGGTGTTGCCCCAGTCATTGTTGGTGGAAGATCTTTCCTGCCTGCAAGATATATTTGCGAGCCATTTGGAGGCTCTGTCTCATGGGACCAGGGATCAAAAAAGACGACCTGCCAGCTGAATGGCAAAACATTGAGTCTATGGGTCGGGAAAAACACTGCCAGAACAAGTGGCGGAGAAAAAAGGATTGATAATGACACCAAAATAGCTCCATTCATACAGAATGGGAGGGTCATGATCCCAGTCAGGTTTATGGCGGAATCGTTAGGGTTAAAAACAAGCTATGAAGACAAAAAAATAATTATTGATAATGAAAGAGGCCAAAAATGAGAAGAAACACTTTATCGAGTTTTGTTTTATTGGCGGTTTTTGCAGGCTCCATTTTTCTAGCATCATGTGGAAGCAATGAGAATCTTCCTTGTGTCAGTGAGGGAGAAACCGGCAATGGCACCATCTCAATCAAAAACGATTCTGGAGTGCCAATGGTAGTCAAGGTTGGAAGGGCAACCTGCAGACCCTGCATCATAATGACAGACACAATCAACGAGATCGGCAGGGAGTTTGATGGAAAAATACAGGTTGCAATTGTCGACATTGATGAAGACCCTGGGGCAGTGGAGAGGTTCCAGATACAGGGAATCCCAACAACATTCGTATTTGACACATCAGGCAACCAGACTTTCAGGAAAACCGGCATCGCAACAAAGGATGAGCTTGTAAGTGAGCTCAAGAAAGCAGGAATGCAGTGAAAAACAATATCACAAACACAATCATTCTTGTCATAGTGGCCCTTGCCGCACTGGGTCTTCTATCGTACAAACTCTTTTTCGAGAAGGGGTCCGATTTTCCAAAACCTCAAAAAGGTGAGGTCACAATCGTCGAGCTTGGCGCAGACCTTTGTGAACCATGCACAAAACTCCGCCCCATAATGGAAGACCTGAAAAAAGAACTTGAAGGAAAAGCTGTTCTAAACAGCCTTCTTATAGATAATTCAATGAAAACTTTCTACAATGTGAAAGTAATCCCGGTCATCATCATCTTCGACAAAGAGGCAAATGAGGTAGCAAGAAGGATATTCTCGCTTGAAGAAGTAGATGACGCCAAAAACTGGATAAAAGAGAAAACTGAACCCCTGGGGGTGCAGTGGTGATCGAGTCACTCCTCCAGTCAATACAAAGCAACCCATGGATTGCACCATTTACGGTGTTTTTCGCCGGATTTCTCACGGCTTCCAATCCTTGCGTTCTTGGCATGATACCCCTCATGATCGGGGCATCAGGAGCATATCAGGGTGAAGACAAGTCCTACTGGAAAGCTACAAAATTCTCTCTGCTTTTTGTCCTTGGCCAGTCAATTTCGTTCATGGTGCTTGGCATTGTGGCAGCACTTGTCGGCCAGCAGGCAACGCTGACCGGCCCCTGGTGGACATACTTCATGGCTTTCCTCTGCATTCTGATGGGACTAATGTTCGCTGATATAGTCAAATTCAACATCCCAGTGCCAAAGATACTGACAAAACCAAGAACAGGGCTCTTCGGGGCTTTTATCCTGGGCGTTCTTTTTGGCTTTGTCTCAACACCCTGTGCTGTACCGATTCTTTCAGTATTGCTCGCTTTGATAGCAACAGGCGGAAACACATATTTTGGTGGTCTACTCCTGCTCTGCTACGCCCTTGGACATTCTGTTCTCCTTCTTGTGGCCGGCATTTCGATAGGTGCCGCACAGGCCTTCATAAATAACCAAAATATGAAAACGGCTTCTCTTGTACTAAGAAAAGTATTTGGCCTTTTAATCATTGGCTTTGGGTTCTACCTACTCTACATCGCTTAAACTTCCGGAGGAAAAATGGACATCTTCGCACCAGTAAACTGGTTTGCAAAATGGCTCACATATGACATTTTCAGAATACAGCACGAATCACTGCTTGGAGAAGCTGTCAGTTTCTTTGTTTTTGACACCATAAAAGTCTTCATGCTTCTCATCGCAATCATCTTCGTGGTTTCCTACCTGAGAACATACCTGCCACCAGAGAAAGTCCGGTTCTTTATCTCAAAGAGAAACAAAATCACTGGGCACATTATGGCCGCGGCCTTCGGAATCATAACGCCATTTTGCACCTGCAGTGCGATCCCGCTCTTTCTGGGCTTTATGGAAGCCGGCGTTCCGCTTGGCGTGACATTCTCATTCCTCATAGCTTCGCCAATGATTAACGAGGTAGCACTGGTGATGCTCCTTGGAATGTTTGGGTGGAAAGTGGCACTTATTTACACTGCATCAGGAATGATAATTGCCATCCTGTCCGGACTTGTCATTGGCCAACTCAAGGTGGAAAACCTGGTTCAGCAATTTGGGACCGGGAAAAAAGCTTGCGTCTGCGTAGAAGATGGAATGCCCCTAAAAGCAAGGGGCAGGGCTTCATATGCGTGGGGTTATGTTGTAGATGTGCTTAAAAAAGTCTGGCCATTCATCGTTGGCGGAATAGCCGTCGGGGCCTGGATACATGGTTATGTTCCTGTTGACTTCATGGCAAAAATTGCCGGTGGAAACAACTGGTGGGCAGTCCCAGTGGCCACGCTGATCGGGATCCCACTTTACAGCAACGCCGCAGGCATCATCCCGCTTGTTTCTGTTCTTACAGAAAAAGGCGTCAGCCTCGGGACAACCCTTGCTTTCATGATGGCTGTTACCGGCCTTTCGCTCCCCGAGTTCCTGATCCTGAAGACTGTCATGAAAACAAAGCTGATACTCATTTTTGCTGGTATTGTGGGTGTCGGAATAATCCTCACTGGCTATCTGTTTAACGCAATATTGTGAGTTCTTGCATGATTTTCCTATAATAAATCGTCGCTCTCTCTTGCTGTATCAGAAATATAACATGTATATTGGTATAAATCACTCTTAAATATTTCTATAGCTCTATTGAGTAAGATTATTTTTTCTTTATTCGTTGGTACACTACTCACATCAATGCGTAGTTCTTCATAAAAACTACTTGTAGCATCAAAACCAGACAAAAAATGAACATAAATATGACTTTCTACAGGTTTTTCTTTCGTATCAATTTGAAACTCACTCATAAAAATAATAAAACCAAAAGAAAATGATTTGCCAAACCTATCTAATATTTTATCTATATCGCTAGATGAGATAGTGTTATTTTTATTCCTAAAACGGTTATGTAGATAAAGAAGCAATATTGGTTCAAAATCATCCAGTGTTATAATACGAAACTCAATCTCGTTACCAGAAAATCTTAAAGATTCATAAGGGCAAATAGCTTTTATCAAACCATCTACATTTGTCATGTATTTTGAAAGATATTCATTGATGGACTTACATAAATTCACATAAAAATGCCTGTCTTCTGCATCAAAATGTTCATATGATTCTAGAAAATTGAAAGGTTTTGTGTGGTTAGTAATAACTGGTACTATATGTTTATCTTTATCATAAAAACGCAAACATTCTTTTTTAACCCACTTTGATTTAACAGAATTCTTCGAAATAATCGGCATTAGAATAATTGATTGGTCTAGATTGTTAAAAATTTTTTCAACCAGGGAGCTACTTGCACCTCCAGATTTATGTTTGTATGCATGCACTACATAATGATCACTTTCTAGCTTATCTTTTAGATCATCTACAATTTTTTGATCTTCTTCGGCATAAGAAATAAAAATATCATATTGAAATTTTGTTTTCATTTTTCAAATTTTATATTCCTCGTGTAAGATATTGTTAACATCTTTATGGTTAATAGCCTTTAATAAATCTGAAACATCATCTCAATAAGGGTGCTCCAACTAACCTTCCATTGATAAAAAAACAAAAAATACCCAATAGCTTACTCAGCAAGCACAACCAGATTTGGGTCTGTTATCTGTTCAATCTTGCCACCCATAAAATCTTTGAGGTTTGTGAATTTCATGGGCAACCCCCTTGAGCCAAGCACCGACGGGCCATTCATGATGTGGAAATGCAGGTGCGGGGCGTCCGAGTTGCCAGAGTTACCGCAAAGCCCCAATACCTGTCCCTGTTTCACCATGTCGCCCTTTTTGACCTTCACCGAGCCATTTATCAAGTGGGCGTAGAACGTGAACTCGCTTCCGGAGTGTTCCAGAATGACATAGTTCCCACCAGCCATTGCCACTGCGCCAAATTTCTCCATGACTTTCTCCAGCTCCTCCTTGGACAGTCTTGAGCCGAGATACGGCGGGTTGTTTGGCACACCGTCAACACAATCAACAACCACACCATCTGCGGAAGCAATGACCGCCTTGCCCCAGCAACCATAGTCTTCGTTCTTGCCAGATGGAGGGTACATCATCAGGTTGGGTTTCTGGATCATCAGGTCAAATGCAAACTCCTGGCTGCTGTTGACCCTGTGGCCATAATTGGCATTGTAGGTGTTGATGGCCATCCATATACCTTTGGCAGGAAAAATGTATTTGTTTTTCAAAACATACTCTGCAACTTGCAAGCCCAGGTCTCTGGAGAAGGTCTTGTTACCCTGCTGGAATTCAATATGGATGTTGCATTTTGTTGCGGGGTTGTCCGCGTAAAACCTGAAAGGAATATTTATAATTGCGGCTTCCTGGCCAGGCTCTATTACTGCAGACTTGGACGATTTCTTCAGGTCAACAAAGCCTGTTGTTCCAAGGAAAATGCCCTCCTGGAAGTCGTACGTCATCTTTTCAAATTTCTCTACATATTTCCCAAAAAACGAGTTCAGTTCTTCACCTCTATAGATCAGACTGAAGATTTCTCGCTCATTTGCAAAAATCGTAAAAGTCATCGATTTTACTTCAATGGCTTCTTTGCCATCGTTTGCAATTTTCACTGCTTTCAAAAGAAAATCAGATTCAATACCAAGCTTTACGTCTCTTGTTGCATTGTAAATAACATCTGCAGGAAGTGTTGTAATAAAAAGATTTTCACCAGAACCAGCATTTTCGTTTGTCATGCCACACCCCAATGAACAAATGGCCAGCAAAATAGTCAACGCAAAAGGCATCAGTTTCATTTCGACCTCCTGTCTGAAAATTATAGCGACAGGGTGGGCCCACGTCAAAATTGGCACATGCCTGACGAAACCGAGAAACGAGGTTTCGTCAGGCACTGGTATGGGAACTATTTGATATGGATAACTCTGGACTGCCTTGCTGATCTACCAAAGGAATCAACGCAGGTTATCAGGACCTCAAAATCACCCTGGCTTGAATAGGAATTCTCAAAGCTGGCCAGATTGTCTTTGCTCTGTATCGTTTTGGTGGATTTGGTTCCATTGCCCCAATTCACTGTGATTTCATATGGCGGAGCTCCACCCTCGACGGAGAGGTCGAGCTTTATTTCTTCGTTTACTCTTGCTTCATTTGTCTTTGTATTAATACCCTTCCAGGTTACATCAAGGACTATTTCTTTTGTTGGGGGCTGTTTGCAAACACTTATCGTGGCATAGTCTGTGACTGCTTCTGCGGAATCGGACACAGCACTGGCCTTGTTGGTTATCGTCAGACAATTTCCGGCAAAAGATAGGGATTTTGCAAGACTGAATTTCAGCAAATAGGTCTTTGACTGACCCGGTGACAAACTCCCAACCTGGTACCTGATTTTGGAAGGGCCAGCAGCGCCGGACGGGAGCGAAGAAACATATTTGAGCTCCCTTGGGAAAATATCATCGAGAACAACGTTTGTGGCATCAAGATTGCCGATATTTCTGATGGTTATCTGGAACGCAAATATGTCATCAATGTTGTACTGGAAAGCTTTTGCTTTCTTTGTGACTTCCAGAATAGCTTTTTTTACAGGTTTTTTTGTGTTGACTGCAACATTGTTTGACAACGCCGGCACTCCCTGGTCCAGTGCGTGCCTTGAAAAAGCCTGGTTGTTTATCTGTGAATCTACCGGTGTTTCTTCAACTATTGCAGAAAAACCGAACGAACGCGGTGCCGTGGGTGGGAGATATTTTATAAGCGAGGCCGTGTAAAGATCAGGTGTTTGATTGTACCACCCAATGAACGGCTCATCGAAATTGTCCTCCATTGCCATTGATACGGCATTGGCAAAATTTGTATACTGTGCGTCAAACCCTCCACCGGTATAGGCATTTGCACCAGTGATCGGGTCGAATGGCTGCTTGTTTCCCCCAATCCACCTTGTTCCGTCCCATCTGGCAAAATATATACCCCTGTTTCCGGCAATGTTGCCCCACCAAGAAACACACTGGTTGCCAGTTTTATCAACATCTATGCACGTTATTTTAGCCGCAAGGCGCGTTGGGCTGGATGGCCCTCCACCAATAACAGCATTCATGGCAACGATGCCATTGGCGCCAGTCGCCGGATTATAAGGCACTCCATTGGCACCAACCCACTGGGTTCCGTCCCACTTTACAGACACTATTGCAGTCCCGCCATAAGAGTAGTCGTGCCAGACAATGTTCGGGTTGTCAAATTCGTCCAGGCAAAGTGAAGGATAGCTCGAATAGCCACCGTTTCTGCTAACATTTGCATTTGCGCCAGTGACCGGATTATATGGAAGACCATTCGCTCCAACCCAGGTGGCGCCATTCCATTTGATGTACACGACATCATAGCCACCATAGGAACCTTCTGACCATGAAACGCATGGATTTCCAGAGCTATCAAGCCTGAGTACTGGAAATTCCGAGCTGCTGCTTGTTTTGCTTATACCAGCATTTGCGCCATTATATGGAACACCCTGCACGTTTACCCAGGCAGTTCCATCCCACTTCAGGAAATTGATATCAAAACTGTATGAAGGCCCGTAATAGTCGTACCAGACGAGATTTGGGTTGTTCTGGCCATCTATTGCAAGGGAAACGCCGTAAGAGGTGCTCGGTGTATTGCTAACATTAGCATTGGAGCCATCATACTGCTCGCCCTGAGCATTGACCCACATGTAGCCATTCCACCTTACAAAGAATATTTCCCAGCTCGTAATAGTGTCTGGATGGATCTTCTCGCCCCAGGCAATGCAAGGATACCCGTATTTGTCAATCGCCAGCGAGGCACCGTCTGAATCAGTAATAACCTTGCTCACATTGGCATTTGCACCAGTCAACGGATCATAGGGCTGGCCATTCACACCAACCCACCTGGTGCCATCCCATTTAACAAAAAATATGTCATACCTGGAACCGCTATAGCCAATGTAATCAGAAAATGCCATGCAAGGACGCCCATTTGGATCAAGCGCAAGCGAAACCTGGGCAGCAGTGCCACTCACAAGGGCATTGTTCACAATGGGATCAAATGGAATGTTGCCAGCTGTGGTCCATCCTTGCGGTATTGGCCCCCAGCGAAGCATTGTTCCTGCCTGTGAACCATCTGGCGGTTCTCCAGGAGTCCAGCTCGAACCATTATCAGCGGAGTATGAAAGATCATTGAGTGGGGTTGCGCTCCCCGCAAGATAATGCGTTCCTGCTGGGACTGTATCATAAACGTAAGGATCAACAAGGGGATCATTCCCCTGATTGAATTCCCAATTTATTCTGTATGAAACAGTATCCCCCGCCCTTACTGTCTTGTCGCCATCGTTGTAGACCCCGTCCCTGTTTGTGTCTATGCCTTTTTGGATATTGAAACTCCCATCAAAATTAACTGTTCCGACATCAAATGTTGAAGCATTGATGTAACCTGACTTTGGCAGACACAGTAAGCAAGAGATCGCAAGAACAGCAGAGATCGTCATCCTGAGAGGCTTCATTTATAAAATTCTCCTTTTGCAATAAAAAACAGAATGTTATCTTTCTAAGAGTTTAATATTAGATAAATTATAACGGCATTATATATTTAGCAAGTACAAAATAAACTTGTTTTGTTGTATTTTGTGTGAAGGAGGTTTTTAAATTGACAAAAAATGCCATTTGTGCTAATTTTGGTAATATGGTAGAAGATCCTCAAGATGAACAA
>JAAYUI010000235.1 GCA_012517765.1 Caldisericales bacterium
GACATGAACAATCTACAACCGTACCTTATAGAAAATGCACACCCTCAAAATTACAACTTTCCCCGGCTCAAGCACCTGCCCGTTCGTGAGCAGCCGGCTTTCCGGGTAAGCAAGGATTCAGATGCATGCAGTCTGGCTGAATTGCTGGCAGTCATCATTGGTGGTTCAAATCAAATTGAGTCTGCTGAACAACTGCTGGCACAATTTGGCACGATCCAGAAAATTGCCCAGGCACATGTGAATGAGATTGCTAAAGTGCCGGGCATAAGCAATTTGACTGCACTGCGGCTCAAAGCGGCGTTAGCACTTGGACGTAAGCTTCTTCAACCAGAAGATGAACGCCCAACAATTCATTCACCTGGAGATGCTGCTCAAATCTTGATGCCGATGTTGGCGCATCGTGAACAAGAATTCATGGTCGTGATGCCGCTTGACACACGCAACCGTATGTTGGATGTTATTGAGATATATCACGGCTCGCTTAATTCTTCGATGGTGCGGGTTGGTGAGTTATTCAAACCAGCACTGCAGCGGAACGCGGCGGCGATCTTGATCGCACATAACCATCCCAGTACAGATCCCACCCCCAGTCCCGAAGATGTCAGCGTGACTCGCGCCATTGTCCAAGCCGGCAAGCTCTTGGATGTGTCAGTCCTGGACCATTTGGTCATTGGATTATCACGATGGGTGTCCCTGAAGGAAAAAGGGTTGGGGTTTTCATAATCCAGAGGAGATAAAAATGGATCAACTACCTACACTACAACAACTTGAATACCTTGATTCTGGTTTCGAGGTGTCCAAAATTCTTGCGCATGCCGGGTTTTCAATTGAAAAGTCGGCTTTTTCAATCACGTGGGGTCAAATTGCCGAAGAAATCGCTCACACACTGGCTGATCACGGTCTTCCTCCAGATCGGTTAGAAGATGAATTTTTGATAGACCTGGCGCAAGGAATCCAGAAAGTTCTTCAGAACGATGATGTACTTTTCTGGCGCAGTTCTATCCGTACTTTTACAACGGATCACCCAACCGTCACAGCCTTCACAACATCGAATCTAGACAAAGATGACGAATGTCCTCTCACGGAGCAATACGAAAACGCAATCCGTTAGGGAGATGATGAGGCTTATTGGCCAGACGGTGGTGCTTCTGCAGATTTATTTGACGAACTTTAATATCACAAAGACACGCAGGGAGTAAATAATCCCTGCGTGTCCTGTGCATCGCAATTTTTATGATTTACCTTAGTGGGTTGTGCGCCAAGAACTCATGTAGTTATTTAGCGCATAGAAACTTGAGCAATTTGGTCCACATGAGTAAGAGGGTCCACTGTAATTAGCGAAGTCATAAACGGAGATCAGATTGCAATCGGAAAACACTTTTCCCGAAGCGAATTTATTGTCAAGGTCGCTTGGGAGGGTTGTCTTCCCATAGCTAATCGAATCGGAGCAGGCAGAGGGTCCGTAATACTCAATGAGGAGTGATCCATAGTTGGTATTATCGTAGAATTTTGCGATTAAAAAGCTGGAATCGAGTGATTTACCATCAATTGAACTAATGGTCCCTGTGGAACAAACCATTTTCGATTCTTTAGATGTTTCCTCTCCAGGCTGAAGCGGTTCTAGATAGCTGACGCAACGATATGCGGTCTCCTGACTCGGACCTCGAACGGTCTCACTCCTTTCCGTTGGTACATACGGTTTTACCTCCCACCCCTCATCTCCCGGGTGGATCGGAGTAAGATTTTCTTCAACTGCAC
>JAAYUI010000194.1 GCA_012517765.1 Caldisericales bacterium
ATGTCATCAACTTAGCGGAATTAGCCAATAAACCGGTCGAAAAAGCAGGGGGGGGGAACCGCGCTCACCCAAGGTAAAAATACGCACAAATAGGTGGCGCAAAAGATAGCAATCTTGCGAATTGACGGGTCTGTCCCGGATTTTGTGTAAAGTCCAAAGCTGCGAGTAGGAACCTGTTTGAGGGAGGGCGGAGCAAGCTCCAGCTTGCTCGCCCTTGATTGCATCGTAGCGCAAACCGGACGACCTGTCAAGGGCGGCGCGTAGCGCCGTTCATTTTACCCTTGACGGGGTGGCCGGGTTGTGCTTCCCCGGCGCCCTTAGCCGGGGAGCCGATCCGCGAAGAAGATCTCCAACTGGGAATGGATGACGCCCCAATCCTGCCGCCGACCGGTCCACTTTTTCGTGATATCCATCGTCGCCAGATACAGCATCTTCAGAAGGCTGTCGTCCGTAGGGAAAACGCCCTTGGATTTCGTGACCTTCCGAAGCTGACGGTTGAACCCTTCGATCGTGTTGGTCGTGTAGATGATCCTCCGGATCTCGGCAGGATACTTGAAATATGTGCTCAGGCCCGCCCAATTGGCACGCCAGGACCGGGCGATCTTCGGGTATTTCCTGCCCCAGATCCCGTCGAATCGCTCGAGCTCGGCGAGCGCGGCCTGTTCGTCTACCGCGGCGTAGACGCGTTTCAGATCCGCCATGAGCTCCTTGATGTCCTTGTACGAGACGAACTGCGTGGTGTTGCGGATCTGGTGGATCACGCACTTCTGCACTTCCGTCCGGGGGTACGCAGCTTCAATTGCCGCGGGGAATCCGGTCAGGCCGTCTACGCAGGCGATGAGGATGTCCGTTACCCCGCGGTTTTTCAGGTTGTTCAATACCGTCAGCCAGAACTTCGCGCTCTCGTTCTCCTCGATGTACATCCCCAGCACGTCCCTGCGTCCCTTCATGTCAAGACCCAGAACGAGATAGACCGCCTTTTTCACGATCCGCCCTTCCGAACGGACGTGGAAGTGCACGGCATCCATATACACCACCGCGTAGATCTCCTGAAGCGGCCGTGCCTGCCATTCCTTGACCACGGGAAGGATCTTGTCCGTAATCCTGCTGATCGTGCTGTCCGATACCGAAAGACCGTAAATCTCCCGAATGTGCGCTTCGATATCCGCGGTCGTCATTCCCTTCGCGTACATCGACAGGATTTTCTCCTCGATGTCGCCGCTGAGGGTTGTCTGCTGGTTTTTGATCAGCTCCGGCTCGAACTCGCCCTTCCGATCCCGCGGTACCTGGATCTCTACATCTCCGTAGCTCGTCTTGAGCGTCTTTTCGCTGTGCCCGTTTCGGCTGTTGTCTGTCTCTTTGTTCCGATAGTCGTACTTCGAGTACCCGAGTTGCTCGTCCAACTCGCCTTCCAGTCCCTGATCTACGAAACCGCCGATCATCTCCCGGAAGAGCTCTTCAATATCTTCCATGGACTGAATTCCTGCCCCTGCCATGAGCGTGCCGAGCTGTTTGCGAAACTCCCCCCGCTCC
>JAAYUI010000038.1 GCA_012517765.1 Caldisericales bacterium
AGAGGTGCAGGATTTTCAATAACCAACTTTAATGCTGAGGACGATGGCAGCTCAATACGGCTCTCCGATGCCTGCCAGGTAACATTTGCAAAGTATTGCTGCCCAAAGGTATTCCGTTCAGGCTGATTTGAGCGCGAAAGGTCATGGTAAACAAACCGGTCGTAGACAATGTTATACGACGAGGGAGTTGTGACTGGGTTAAGTTCAAGGAACTGGCAGCTGTTGTATATGTCAATCCGGTTGAGCGTAACATTATCGGTAAAAAGCCAGCAGGTAAAGGTTTCAGTTGAATCGGTAATGTCGGTGATTACCACTCTGTAGCCACCCTCGGTCAGGCTTAATTGGTTGCTTTGCGCAACACCTGTTTCCTCCGCAAACTGTTCAAAGCGCAAGGCAGGATTTGAGATTAGAGGGTTATACCTATACCATTTAAAGCTGGCGCTATTCCCGGTGGTGTGGCGAGCGCTAAGCGTGCCAATATCGCCATAAAATACAAATATTGAATCCTGTTTAGCCGTATTGCTGTACTGGGTAAGTAAGGTTAAAACCCTCCCCGGAGCAGTTAGCTGTGCCTGCGAGGCAAAGGCCCAACTCACAGTGGCGATTAACACAAGGTGTATTTTAGTCCAAAATCGCATCAGAAATAGTTAGTGTAACGGTATGGTTTTGGTTTATTAAACGGTAAAGATGCAAAATTATGCATAAAGTTTTGCAGAATATTTCTGAAGATTTTGGCTATTCAATCCTACGAATATCGGCGCCAATGGCATTGAGTCGCCCATCAATATTCTCGTATCCGCGGTCAATCTGCTCAATATTGTGAATAACGCTCTTCCCTTCGGCCGAAAGGGCAGCAATAAGCAAGGCAACGCCTGCCCTGATATCGGGCGAGGTCATAACGGTGGGGCGTAGCTTCATATTCCTATCGTGACCTATAACGGTAGCGCGGTGCGGGTCGCAAAGGATTATTTGAGCGCCCATGTCAATTAGCTTATCCACAAAGAATAATCGGCTCTCAAACATCTTCTGATGGATTAGCACTGAGCCCTTAGCCTGGGTGGCAACCACCAGGAAAACGCTGAGCAGGTCGGGGGTTAGCCCGGGCCAGGGAGCATCGGCAATGGTGAGTATGGAACCATCAATAAAGGTATCTATCTCGTAATGCTCCTGGGATGGAATATGGATATCATCGCCAATAACCTCAAACTCAATGCCCATGCGACGGAACGAATCGGGAATAATGCCAAGGTTTGGATACGATACGTTACGAATGGTTATATCGCTGGCAGTCATGGCCGCAAGGCCAATAAACGAACCAATCTCAATCATATCGGGCAGTATGGTATGGGTGCAACCACCCAGCGACTCAACCCCCTCAACGGTAAGCAGGTTTGAACCGATTCCCGATATTTTTGCCCCCATGCTAACCAGCATCTTGCTAAGCTGCTGTAGGTATGGTTCACATGCAGCATTGTAAATGGTGGTTGTGCCCGGAGTAAGCACCGCGGCCATTAGTATGTTAGCCGTTCCGGTAACCGAGGCCTCATCGAGCAGCATGTATGCCCCCCGCATGTTTTTACCCTCAAGGGTAAAGAAATTCTCACGTGTATCAAAGTTAAAGGTTGCGCCCAACTTCTGGAATCCCAGGAAATGGGTATCCAAGCGTCGGCGGCCAATTTTATCGCCACCGGGTTTTGGGGCGTATGCCCGGCCATATCGCGCCAGCAGTGGTCCAACCACCATGATTGATCCACGTATGGCAGCAGCCTTAACCTTAAAATCGTTTGTGGTAAGATATTCTACATCAACATTCTTGGCCCTAAAGGTGCATTCCGAGGAGCTATGCCTCTGAACCTCTACTCCCATTCCCTGAAGTAGCTCAATTAGCTTATTAACATCGCGGATGTTTGGGATATTCTTGATTGTAACAGGTTCAGCTGTGAGTAGTGTGGCGCAGATGATTTGCAGGGCCTCATTCTTTGCCCCCTGCGGGTGTAACTCGCCTTTTAGCGGCTTACCTCCGTATACCTCAAATGTTGCCATGTAGTAAATATATTAACGCTTACGATGATGTTTGGGTCGCTTACCTCCGGTAGGTTTAACCTCGCGCTTATCAATCAGCTTTGAGCCCGGAGCCATAACCAGCCTGCCATTGCTGAGGGTTTGCATATCGCGAAATATATCCTCGTCAGTAACCGATTCCTTATTCCAGGTAATATTGGCCTTTTTCATCTGGTTGGCAATAAGCTGCTTAAAGGCCTCCTTTTCGGGACCCTCGTCCATTGCAATGGCCTTCTCAATCATCAGCTCAATAATACGCCCGTAATGCTTGAACTTAACGGGATGGCTGGGGTAAGGAACGTTCCGTGGTTTCTCATAATATTTTTCCACGTCGGGCCTGGGGTAAGGCGAATCGATATCGAGCTTGAAGTCGGACATGATGAAAAGGTGATCCCAAAGCTTATGGCGGAAATCGTTAACCGCTCTCAGCTGGGGATTAAGATTGCCCATTATGGCAATAAGTGATTTGGCAAGCCTGTTACGCTCATCCCTATCCTCAATGCTTGCTATGTGATCGACCAT
>JAAYUI010000197.1 GCA_012517765.1 Caldisericales bacterium
ATTTTGCTTTTCCTTCCCTGATGCTATAATCATTGGAGCAACTGTGATAATCTCAATTTTAACAGCGAGGTGAGTAATGGCCGACACGGATGAGTTCTGGACGGCAGAAGAAGTCTCAAATTACCTACGCATTCCGCAATCGACCATCTACAAGCTCGCCCAAGATAAAGTGTTACCCGGTTTCAAGGTAGGAAAGCACTGGAGATTTCGGAGAGAAACAGTGTTGGAATGGATCAAGAAAAGAGAAGCCCAAGGAGAATCACAGGGGGATAAATGATCTATTCAAATGAGAGACAAACAAGAAAACACCTGATTGACCAAGCTTTATGTGCTTCTGGTTGGGCGCCAGTAATCCCCTTCCAAAACCCGATACAGGTTAATTGCGCGGCGGTTGAAGAGTACCCTACAACCAACGGTCCGTCTGACTACGTCCTTTTTTCAAGTGGACGGCCGATTGCGATTGTCGAAGCGAAAAAACTAGCCGTGGGACCACAGAATGTCCTGCAGCAGGCTCAACGTTATGCTCAAGGTATACAAAAAACGCCCTTTTCGTATAACGGCTTTCACATACCCTTTATCTATTCCACCAATGGGGAAGTGATTTGGTTTCAGGATTTACGCCGACCGAACAGTCGTTCGCGTAGGCTGACGGCTTTTCATACACCTGCTGCTCTAGAAGAAATGCTTACGCGTGAAGTAAGTTCAGCTGAGAGTCACCTTCGAGATATGCCAGTAGACCATCCCTGGTTACGCCCCTATCAGAGAGATGCGATTATCGCCATAGAGCAAGCTATTCTTGCTGGAAAACGGGCTATGCTTGTTGCCATGGCGACTGGTACCGGAAAAACTTTGACCACTATTGATTTAATATACCGGCTAATGAAATCCGGTACAGCTCGAAGAATTTTATTTCTAGTGGACCGCCGTGCTCTGGCAGCCCAGGCGGTAACGGCTTTTGCTAATTTTGAGGCCGAACCGGGTTTAAAATTTGACCGCATCTACGAAGTCTATTCTCAGCGATTTCGCCCGGAAGACTTGGAGGACGAGAAATTCGATCCAAAGGTGCTGCCGACTTCGTATCTGACAAATCCAGACCTGTCGCACGCCTTTGTTTATGTCAGCACTATTCAACGCATGCGTATCAATTTGTTTGGCGCTCCAGACGATACTCCCTGGGTAGAGGATGTTGAAGCAGAATTGGATGCGTCTCGCCTAGATATTCCCATTCATGCCTTTGACCTCATTATTGCAGATGAGTGCCACCGAGGATATACCACCAGCGAAGAGAGCAAGTGGCGCGAAGTGCTGGATCATTTTGACGGGATTAAAGTCGGACTAACAGCGACCCCCGCAGCCCATACAACCGCTTACTTCAAAGACATTGTATACCACTATGAGTACGAACGAGCCGTACGCGAAGGCTACCTGGTGGATTACGATCCGATTGTTGTACGCTCGGAAGTCTCTCTCAACGGGGCATTCTTACGACCGGGAGAAGAAGTCGGGTTGCAGGATTCCGCTACAGGCCAGCTTCACTTTGAGTTCCTGGAAGATCAACGCGAACTACTTGCTCCGGAGATCGACCAGCAATGGGCTGCGCCTGACCGCGACCGGCGCATCGTACAAGAAGTAGCAAAATACTTGCTTGAGCAGGAAACGGAGCTTCACCACTTCCCTAAAACGCTGTTTTTTGCCCATAATGATCTGCCACATGTATCTCATGCCGACCGCCTGGTCAATTTGCTGCGTGATGAGTTCGGCCGCGGAGACGCATTTGTTAAGAAGATCACTGGCAATCCAAATGTGGATCGACCATTACAACGGATCCGTGAGTTTCGCAACCGCCCCGAACCCGGCATTGTAGTTACTGTGGATATGCTTTCCACTGGCGTGGATATTCCAGCGTTGGAGAATATCGTGTTGCTGCGCCCAGTCAAATCGCGCATCCTTTTTGAACAGATTATGGGACGCGGTACTCGATTGTGCCCGGAGATCAATAAAACAAAGTTCACCGTTTTTGATTGTGTGGGAGCGCTGGATTATTTCGCAAAAGCTACGGCCTTTACCGCTGAGCCACCCACTAAGCCCAGCCGTACCCTGGCGCAGGTTATTGATGACATTTATGGCAACCGCGATCGGGAATACAACACCCGAATACTGGTGAAACGTTTGCAGCGAATCGCCAAATCCGTTTCTGCGGATGGTCGCAAGGAGTGCGCTCAGTGGATCCCCAATGGCGATATCTCAGCTTTTGCCGCAGGGCTGCCTGCTGAACTTGAATCGCGCTGGGCGGAGACCACGGCAACGCTGCGCAACCCGGAATTCCAGCATTGGTTGGAGCATTACCCGCGTGCGAGATCTTACTTCATCATCGCTGAGAGCGTCACCGACCAGGTCGAATCGGGTTACCTGATCCGTACTCGCGACGGAAAAGCCGTACGTCCGGAAGATTATTTGCGCGCTTTTGAAACCTTTGTACGTGAAAATCCCGAGCATGTGGAGGCAATTGCCATCCTGCTCGATCGACCCGATGGTTGGAGCACACGCGCCCTTGGTGAGCTGCGCCAGAAGTTGGAAAGCCGGCCGGAAGGCTTTACCGAGCAAAAGCTGCGCCAAGCGTATAATTTTGCTCTGGCTGACATCATCTCGCTGGTTAAACATGCTGGGGAAGGCGATCCGCTGGTTTCAGCAGAAGAACGAGTGGATCGAGCATTGGAACGGATTACAGCGAACAAGGTATTAACGATGGAACAGGAAAAATGGCTGGATCTGATCCGCGCTCATTTGATTGAAAACCTGGCGATTGACCGGGAGGACTTCAACCTGTTGACCTTTACCCGGGCCGGAGCGAACTGGGCGCGAGTAAACCGTGATTTTGGCGGCCGGTTGGAAGATTGGTTAGCAGAAATTAATCGAGCAATAGCAGAGTAAACATTACTATGGAAAATAATCAATACATTTCCATGCTTCAAAAAATTCTTCTTGAAATACGATTACCTGATGGCTCAGCCGCTGTTGATAGGTTTATTGGATTACGTGATGTCGACGCTAAAGTCCGGGAAGTACGGGCAGTATTTAAAGGTATGCCAGGATTTCCTCCATCAATCTTGGAGGATATGGGAAAAGACGTGGATTTTACCGCAAATAGCCGCCGAGTTAGGTTGGAAGCGCTTGCTCATTATTGTGAATCAGCTATTCGATTTTACAATTCTGGTTTGGTTACACAAAAACAGAGAATAGAAGGAGCACCAGATGTTTCACGGTTGACTTCCGTAATGCCCAATTTGGAAGAGGTAATAAAGAAACGTTGGATTGAGGCACAATTATGTCAACAAGCTGGCTGCTATTTATCTGCTGTCATCCTCATGGGAAGTATTTTGGAAGCGTTATTATTGGCAAGGGCATCGATGAGTTTATCGGAGGCATATACCGCAAAAGCGACGCCTAAAAAGGATGACAAACCTAAGCCGATTCACGATTGGACCTTGAGTACGCTTATTGATGTTGCGGTGGAATTGCAATGGATCAAAACTGATCGAGGAAAATTCAGTCATGCTTTGAGAGAATCCAGAAATGTAGTTCATCCGTACGTGGAAGTAAGTAGCAAGGCGAATTTTGATGAGGCAACATGTAAAACCAGCTGGGAAGTCTTAAAAGCTTCTGTAAGCGACTTGGTTCATTCGATGTAATTATCTTAATATAGGATTTGATCATGGACGTCGTACAAAAAATCTGGGGCTTTTGCAATGTGCTCAAACACGATGGAATCAATTATGGGGATTACATCGAGCAGCTTACTTACTTATTATTCCTCAAACTGGCAGAAGAGAAGGGTTTGAGCCTGCCAACTGGCTATGATTGGCCAGCGCTGCGCGAGAAATCCGGTACGGATTTGACTGACCATTACCAGGCCACATTACGCGAGCTGGGTAAACAGTCCGGCTTGTTAGGCGACATCTTCGCCGGTTCGCTCTCGCGCTTCCGCGAGCCAGTGAACTTGAAACGCCTGATCGGACTGATCGATGAAATCGCCTGGTCAGAGCTGGACGTTGACCTGAAAGGCACCATCTATGAAGGTCTGCTGCAAAAATTCGCCGCCGAGCAAAAGGGCGCCGGGCAGTATTTCACGCCGCGCCCGTTAATTCGTTCCATTTGCCGGGTGATGCAGCCTGATTTGCATGAAGCGCCGGATTATGCAGTGCACGATCCGGCTTGCGGCACGGGCGGCTTCCTGATCGGCGCGGCAGAGTGGATGTTCCGCAGGTACGGCGCGCAGCTCGACCGCGATGTGCAAAAGCGCATGCGCCGCGGCACCTATTCTGGTGGTGAGTTGGTGCTGGAAACGCGCCGGTTGGGCTTGATGAATCTCTTCCTGCATGAGATCGAGGGTGATTTGCACTATGGCGATTCGATCGCAGAACCGCCGCACGGGCAGCAATATCATATTATCCTCACTAATCCGCCCTTTGGCGTGAAAGGTGCGGGGGATGTGCCCAATCGTGATGATTTCACCGTGTCAACATCGAATAAACAGCTCAATTTCATCCAGCACGTTATCCAGGTGCTTAAGCCCGGTGGACGTGCAGCCATGGTTTTGCCAGACAACGTGCTCTTTGAAGATAACGCCGGCCGCGAGGTGCGCCAGCTGCTGATGAAGGATTGCCAGTTGCACACTATTTTGCGCCTGCCGGTGGGAACCTTTACCCCTTACTCGACCGGCGTGAAAGCCAATGTGCTCTTCTTCCGCAAAGGCGTGCCGACCGGCGAGGTATGGGTGTACGACCACCGCACCAACATCCCCAGGGTGACCAAAGGTTCCCCGTTAACTGAGGAACAGTTTGAGGATTTTGTAGCCGTCTATGGCCCGTTGCCTACCCCCCGACCCAACGACCGCACAGAAAACGACCGTTTCCGCCGCTTTACCCGCGAGGAGATTGCCGCGCGCAACGACAACCTGGACATCACCTGGCTAAAGGATGAAAGCAGCGGAACCAATGGAGCCGGGGTGGAACCGGATGAAATCCTGAGCGAGATCTTCACCCACTTACAGACGGCTACGGATGCGCTTAATGAGTTATTAGGGATGATCGAGAATAATTCCGAGGTCAAGTAAACATGATTTCGGTTAACAATCCAAATCTAGTATCCCAAGATATAACATTGCCAGAAGGTTGGCAGTGGAAAAAACTCGTCGATATTTGTGAAATACTTATGGGGCAATCTCCACCTTCTTCTACTTACAATCAAGAAGGAATTGGATTACCTTTTTATCAAGGAAAAGCTGAATTTAGGCTTACTTCTCCGGTACCAAAGAAATGGTGCAGTGCGCCGAAACAGGTTGCGAATGCTGGAGATATTTTAATGTCGGTTCGAGCGCCAGTCGGTCCTGTCAACATCACGGAAACCAAATGTTGCATTGGCCGAGGTTTAACAGCCATAAGTCCTAAAGATGATATTTCTCTTTGGTATTTGTTCCGATATTTAGAAATAATTGAAGGTGAAATTTCTAGCTTGGGACAAGGATCAACTTTTGCTTCCATAAGCCGAAAAGATGTTGAAAACATTCTTGTTCCGGTTCCATCCTTAGATGAACAAAAGCGTATTTCAAAGAAACTTGAGTTGATTCTCAGCCAAACCCGCGCAGCTCGTACTGTATTGGAGCGCGTCCCTGTACTGCTAAAAGTATTCCGCCAGTCGGTGCTGGCGGCTGCCTTCCGCGGCGAACTGACCGAACGCGATCCCAACGACGAACCAGCCAGCGTGTTGCTGGAGCGCATCCGCGGTGAGCGCCGGCGCAGGTGGGGAGCGGATCTGCGAGCGAAGGGAAAAAACTCGGCCAGGGCTGTGTACGAGGAGCCGCTCGCGCCAGACACATCCAAACTGCCAGAGCTGCCTGAGGGATGGGTGTGGACGACGCTTCAAATGATCGCTGATGTCCGATCCGGAGTCACCAAAGGTCGTGACTTGAGCAAATTCAAGACGATTGAAGTCCCATATTTACGCGTTGCCAATGTGCAGGCTGGTTACTTGGACTTACGCGAAGTAAAGCGGATCTCGATCAAAGAGGATGAATTGTACGGTTATCGGCTTCAAGTAAACGATGTGCTATATACCGAGGGCGGAGATCGTGACAAACTCGGACGTGGAACCGTGTGGAAGGGTGAGGTCGATCCATGTATTCACCAAAATCACATCTTCTGCGCCAGACTTTATTTGCCTGATGTCAACCCGGAATGGGTCAGCATTACCGGGCAGCTTGAATACGCGAGAAATTATGTTGACTCGGTCGCTAGCCAGTCGGTAAACCTGGCTTCGATCAATTCAACGAATTTAAAGGCCATGCCGGTGCCGCTACCGCCAAAAGAAGAGCAGTTGCGTATTATGGAAAAGGTCACTGCACTTATTCAAAGGGTCCAGGTTGCTGAGCAAGCATTTGTTACCGCCTCAAATCAAACCAGTAATTTGGAACAACAGATTCTGATAAAGGCATTTCGGGGCAGCCTATAACAATTTCTTCTAAAAGTCCGAGTTTCATACCACCAAAATAAAGGGGGGGGACTCAATGGCACAGGATGTAAATAATTTCTTTGAGGAACAAAAAGACTGGTCAAGACGTAAACTCGCAATTGTGGGTTCGTATCTAGCTGGATTTTCCAAAATCCTGGGCAACAGATCATTTCAGCAATGTGTCTATTTCATTGACGGTTTTGCTGGCGCTGGTCAATATAAAGATGGTTCAAAAGGCTCTCCTCTCCTCTCAGCCGAGTTGGCATTTCGATACCAGAATGAACAAAAACCATATCGGATTAACTGCATCAATATTGAAGAAAACGAGGATAATTTTCAGAATCTGGTCTCTGTTACCGCGCCGTTCAATGGATTGGTAGTAAATTACTCTGGTACATTCTCCGCGAATCTAGACCTCATTCTTAATCAAATTGGCAATTGCCCAGGGTTATTTTTTATCGATCCCTTTGGAGTAAAAGGTCTAGATTGGGTTGATATTATGAAAATCACACACCGTCGAGCTCCGACTGATCTCTGGATTCGATTTGATCATCGAAATGTCAGGCGATTAAGTGGCTTTTTTGATTCAGGGTCCCGGGGAGCAGATAGTAAATTTCAGAATCTGCAAAATCTTTATGGCGTTCACCGCCCAGACATTTTGTCCCAATTATTACATGGCAATACAGCAGAAGAACGAATCAATAAAGCACTTAACTTGTATGTGCGAAATTTAGAAGAGGAGTTCATAAAATCAAGGAATACCGGATATTCTGCCGCGTTTCCAATTGTTTCACTGGGTGGCGAAACTAAATACCATCTCGTTTTTGCTGCAGCTCATCAGAAGGCTGCTATGTTAGCCAGTAAAACGGTTTATTCAGCCGAAAGGAATAGGACTTTAGAAAGACAGGATTATTTGCAGAAGAAGTCAGGGCAACTTTTCCTTTTCTCCCCCGAACCTACTGAGGATGAGTTTTTTGTTTTTATTGTTGAACAGCTACGTTCTGATATTGTCCGTCTTTGTGCTGGTCAACAGCTAAGCCGGGAGGAAGTATTTATGCTGCTTATTCAAGACAATGGCAAGAAATGGTTTGGTAGGTTTTCAGATAAACATCTAAATAGCGCGCTTACTCTTTTAGAGTCTGAGAAAACTCCGATTATTCAATCAAAAAACGGACCCAACAGCAAAGATAAAACTATCTTTACATTCCGATAAATATTGTTGTACATTTGTTCTAAATGAGTATAATATAGAGAACTCAAGGATATGAGATGGCCAATACAAAATCAAAAATCGAATGGACTCAATCTACTTGGAATCCCATTACAGGGTGTACAAAGGTCAGTCCTGGGTGTAAATATTGTTATGCTGAAAGAATGGCAAAACGTTTACAGGCTATGGGTAAACCTGCGTATCAAAATGGTTTTCAAGTAACCATCCATGAAGATATTTTTGATTACCCTATCCACCTAAAGACTCCTCGATTAATTTTTGTAAATTCGATGAGCGATCTCTTTCATGAAGAAGTGCCAGACGACATCATCTTTCGATTATTTGATGTTATGAACCGAGCTTCCTGGCACACTTTTCAGGTATTGACTAAGCGATCTGAGCGGTTAAGTCAAATTAGTCCATTTGTAGAATGGACTAATAATATATGGGCAGGTGTTAGTGTTGAAAACGCAGACTATCTTTACAGGATCGATGCCCTTCGTTCTACTAATGCAAAGATCAAGTTTCTATCTTTAGAGCCATTACTTGGTCCTTTGTTAAATATTGATCTTACAGGGATAGATTGGGTAATTGTCGGTGGGGAATCTGGTCCAGGTTCAAGAAAAATGGAATCGGATTGGGTGGTCAATATAAGAGACACTTGCCTTCGGCAAAATGTGCCGTTTTTCTTTAAGCAATGGGGAGGAACAAATAAAAAGAAAAACGGACGTTTGCTTGAAGATCGTACTTGGGACGAGTTGCCGAAGGTACTATCAAATTTGACGATATAATTTTATTTCCTCCTAAAAGGAATAACTATGAATTTTCAAAAATATGATCTTGGTTATCTCTCTGCTGGTGAAATAGTTGAAATCACACTTGCCCAAAACGCAGCAAATGTGCGCCTAATGGATAGTTCAAATTTCTCAAACTATCGATCCGGTCGGAGGCATCAATACATAGGTGGCTATATGAAAAAATCACCTGTGAGATTGCAGATTCCGCACTCAGACCATTGGTATGTTGCTATTGATCTGGGCGGATATAGCGGTACTGTCAGATCAGCGGTACGTGTATTACCTGGAAGATTGCCCACAATAAATGATGCTCCCCTTTCATCAATCCCCTCTCTTGTACAAGATCCTTCATTTGAACAAAATGAATCTGATTTACCCATCAAAGAGTACGATGTTTTTATTTCCCATGCCTCTGAAGATAAGGAAGCTGTAGTTCGTTCTCTCGCAGATGCGCTCGTTAAAGGTGGCCTTAAGGTGTGGTATGATGAATTTGAACTGAAGATAGGCGACAGTCTACGAAGAAAAATTGATAAGGGATTAGCGCATAGTCGATTTGGGATAGTTGTTCTCTCCCAGGCATTTTTTAAAAAGGGTTGGACTAATTATGAATTAGATGGATTAGTGACTCGGGCCGTTTCTGGGGAGCAAATTTTACTTCCTATCTGGCATAACATTTCAAAAAACGAAGTCATTGAGTATAGCCCTTCCCTTGCAGACAAAGTTGCGAGAAGCACTGCGAATTACACTATTGATGAAATCGCCACTGAAATTATCAAGGTAATTCAGGAGCATAAACATTAATCATAAATGTGCGAGGTCGTTTTTCATTAATTTACGATCACCTTTTTTATCTCCTCCTTTCTTAATCCTAATGAACAAATTCAATACACTGACACCAAAAAATATTTCTTAGCAGTGTTCGCTAGAGTAATACCATCGGTGGTGGTTTGTCCACCGCCAGGTCATATCGTAATTGAATGGATTTATTACAACGTAACTATTTGGCTGAGTGACTAAAATTTTTTGAATTCCCCCTCTCTCCAACGGTTCGTCTGATATTCTCAGATAGAGAAAAACGAAAATCTCCAAATATAATTAGAGGATGGTTACCGACAACAACCTCGAAATCACTCTCGATACCTGGATTATTTCCGACACCCATTTCTTCCATGAGAATATCGGAAGGTATTGTAGCCGCCCTGAAAACTGGCAGGAATTGATCATCAAGAATTGGAATGATCTGATTTCCCCAGACGAAATTGTTCTGCACCTGGGTGACTTTGCATTAGGCAACAAAACCAATTTTGACCTCCTGACTGGTATGTTAAGGGGCAGATTATTTTTGATCCAAGGTAACCATGACCGGATCAGCAAATCTTATTGCGAAACCCGTGGCGTAACCTTG
>JAAYUI010000130.1 GCA_012517765.1 Caldisericales bacterium
CTTTTTGTGAAATCGTAAGAAACAGCCTCGGCGCAAAGCGCCTCGGCATGGTATTTTTCCGCAATTTTGAAGGCATTTTTGAAATCCAAAACCAAAGTGCGGTCGGCAATGCGGAAGTTCGAACCAATCTTTTTGAGAAAATCCCGAATCCGTTCGGGATTTTCTTGTTGAGCGCATCTTTCGGCTTGGTTGGCTTCTTTTATGAAGTTTATAGCAAGTTCGAACCGATTATTGCTCTTTCGCCCAAAAGCCGAGATTTTTTCTTCTAAATCTTTTTTAGCGAGAATGAGCTTGTACTTTTTAGTGGTGTATTCGGCTTGCGATAAATTGCCGTCCAGTTGCAAATCAAGCAAGCGATCAAGTTTTGTTTCTATCTCTATAAGCTCATTTCTCGCTTTTTGGGCGAAAGAGCTTTCCGCTTGGGCAATTTTAATTTTTTCATTTTCAAAATAATTGATTGAGGCGTTTGCCCAAGCGGAAGACAAAGAAACTTTTTTGATTGCTTCCTTTATTTGAGAAGTGATGATTTCCTCACGGACATATTTTTGTGTGCAAGGATTTTTCCGTTTGGTACATCGCAAATAATTATGACCTTTTTGCGTTTCGGTGGTGATGAAACAACCACACTCTCCGCAACGGAAAAATCCTCTAAAAATGTACGGCTTAAGTTTTGGCGTTTGCGGTTTGGATTTTCTCGCCATCACTTCTTGAACAGAATCAAAAAGTTTCTTTGTGATAATCGGTTCATGCTTTCCGTCATACAATTCTCCGTTATATTCAATCACGCCGTAATAAATCGGATTTTTGAGCATATACTGATAATTTGAGACGGAAAGCATTTTGCCTTTCTTGCCAACTAAGCCCAAGGAATTGATAATCTTTCGGATTTGAGCGAGGGGGTATTCGCCAGTCGCATACATTTCAAAAGCCCGCTTGATATACTTCGCTTTTTCTTTGTCCACTACAATTTTGCGAGCGTTTTTGTCGTTGATATAGCCGAGCGGAGCCCAAGCGGGCCATATGCCATTTCGCAATTTCTGGCGAATACCTCTCTTTATATTTTCCGAAAGATTATCCACATAATATTTTGATTGCCCAAAAGCAATGGACAACATAAATTTTCCCTGCGGTGTCGGATCAAACCAAAAAGTCGGGAATTTTAGCGCGGATATTTTGCCAGTATCTACGAGATAGATTATTCGTCCGCCGTCTATGGAATTGCGAGCAAGGCGGTCAGGATGCCACGCTAAAATTCCCTCGGCTTCATTTCCTTCTATGCGCGAGATCATTTCATTAAAAATCTCTCGCCCAGGCTCTTTGGCGGTTTTGCTTTCCACAAATTCACGGACGATATTTAGTCTCTCTTTTTTGGCATATTCTCGCAACTCAAACATTTGCGCCTCAATACTCAAAACCTGCCTTTCGGGTTCGTACGTGGATTTGCGAGCATAGAGGAAAAATTTTTTGGTTTGTAAATTTATGTTGTCCATATTGTTTTGAGATTAGCTTTTGGGCAATCAAAGACAAGGTGAATTGCGAAGCAAGAGAGAGTACCCTGGGGTAAAAATGCGCTCAACCTTTCGCCTACGGCGAAAGAAAAAAGATTGGTTTGCAAAATTCCATTTTGCCCGTGCTTTGCACGGCGAACTTCCGCATTGCCGACCGCACTTTGGTTTTGGATTTCAAAAATGCCTTCAAAATTGCGGAAAAATACCATGCCGAGGCGCTTTGCGCCGAGGCTGTTTCTTACGATTTCACAAAAAGTGAAAATTGGCGGTGTTTTTTGGACGAAGTTCGAACATTTTTTGAGCAAAACCCCCAATAAGGAAGCAAGCCCCGCCGTCGCTCGGAAACCTCGCCACCCCGCAAAAAAGTTTTCTTCACATTTTTTGATTTGCGCGCGCCGATTTTTTTCTTCTAAAAGGAAAAGAAAACTTTTGTGCGGGGTTCTGCTCTTTACGAGCAGGACGGCGGGGCTGTCCGCTTTTTGTATTCGCTCGGGCGTGGCGGAATTCCCCCCAAACCCCCCTTCCGCCACGCCCTCGCGGGGACGATTCTTTTTTTCGGCGGAATTTGAGGCTGTGCCAGTTGAAAACTGGCGCGCCACCCGAATACTATGCAAAAATCATCTCTGCCGTCTGTTTTTGCGCCTCGGCGATTACGCTTTCGGCTTCTTGGCGCAAAGTTCTTGCTTTATTATAAATCGTTTTCACTCCTGCGACAATTTTTTCCTGCGTTGTTTCGTTTGGAATTGCTATCAATAAATTTTCAATATCTTCCGTCTGTAATCTTGGCAAAGTGTTGCCAGTCATCAGTCGGCTCGTTTGCTCAACAACAACAGAACGAGTCAAGAATGAGAATAGAAAATAAGGGTCGCACTTTTCCGCTTCAAAAACATGAAATTCCGTTGAGCATATTCCGTCAAAATCAGCATAAAAAACTTTGTTCAAATATGGGCGCAACTTTGGAAACAAAACATCGCCTTTTTTGAAAACAAACGCGCTACTGATACTTTCTTTCGCATTGGTTTCTACATACTCGCCCGAATTTGAAACGATATTTTCAAGCCCGACATATGGCGCATTTTCAGGAATATCGCTCACTAGTTCACGACGGAATTTGACCGCTTCGGAAAGCGGAACAACAGAAGCATTGGAGTTTTTAATCGCTTCAATCGCTCGCAAGCGCAAAGGGTGAAAAAACATTGGATCAAGTCGTTTTTCGATTGCGTCGCTCCAAATTTGCCATATTTGGGCGGGTTCACCTACTCTCTCTCTCTCTCGATTTCGATTCCCAATTCTCCAAGGACAAAACTATCAACTTCGGCAACTATTTTTCTGGCTTGTTGTTCTAATTCTTTTGCTTTCTCTCGATTTTTGTTTGCTGTTTCTGCTATTTTCTTTTGAATTTCAAGCGAAGGCAACGGAATTTCAAAATCTTTTATCATTGAAAAGTTAAGATTGTTGATGTTTGTTCCGCCTAAAATTCTAAATAACAATCCACGGAAAATTTTGCTTGATAAAAATTCAAAAAGGTATTGCGGATTTATTTTTTCATTTGAGCGTAAAACCATCATAAAACTACCAAAATAGTATTCTGTATCTTCGGCAATATAAGCAACTTTCCCAACATGTTCTTTACTTCCACTAGCGGCACTCATCAAAATATCACCTGCTTTTAATTGTTGTTCTTCTGAAACTGGAAAATCATATTTGATATTTCTGA
>JAAYUI010000037.1 GCA_012517765.1 Caldisericales bacterium
AGCTGGCTTGGAAAAATGGCTTTGCTGTGCTGTTTACAGAGCCGCTGCTTGTGCTCTTGCCGGGCTTGCTGGCTTTTAGCTTGATGTTACTTTCGATACGCTTTTTCATCCCTTTGATGATCGGCTCGCCAGCATTGATGAGCGTGATCGCGCTCCTTTGCGTACAGGGCTACACTAAGGTTAACAATCCAAGTGAAAACACATAATCTGTACCGTTTTCCACATAAGTCGTGTTAAAATTATCCAAGTAATTCCATCTCAGTAGATAGCCTTTATCAGGAGAATCTCATGGCAAGGAAAGTCCTTGGATATATCCAACTTATCTGGACATGTAGCTATTGTGGCACAAAAAATCCCGGGGCGATTAAATCCTGTACGCAATGTGGCTCTCCGCAAGCTCCTGATATCCAATTTGAAAAAGTCGATGCAGAATCCTTCGATTTTATCAAAGATGAAGCATTGATCCGCATGGCACAAAAGGGTGCAGATAAACACTGCCCCTACTGCGGCACACGGAACAACATCGATGCTGAAACTTGTCTAAAATGTGGAGGTGACATCACCATCGACGCTAAAGTTCGCGAAAGCGGAGCGACAATAGAAACTCGGGCAAACAACCAAAAATCATTCGCTCCCCAAAAACGCCCTCAACCCTTTCTAATTATTATCCTACTGGTGGTAATCGTTGGGTTTGTTTTCCTCATCCGCAATCTCACCCGAACAGACCAAGTAAGTGCGGTAGTAAGTGCGGTCTCTTGGCAGCGCAGCCAGGTCATTGAAGCCTATCAGCGCGTCGAACGTAAGGGCTGGGAAGATGCGATTCCCTCCGGTGCAACGTTAGTAAGCTGTGAGCTGCAATATCGATACGATTCCGACGCATCCCGTCCGATCGCAACCGAAGTTTGTGGCGAGCCTTACACCATTGATACGGGCACAGGTTTGGGTCAAGTCGTTCAGGATTGCATCTACCGGGTATATGAAAATTATTGTACCTACACAAAGATGGATTGGCTGCCTGTGGAGACTCTTGTCACTTCTGGTGTTGATTTGAGTCCACATTGGCCAACTTTTGAGCTTGCCAGCGAACAGCGGACGGGAAATCGCACGGAACGCTATGAAATCACCTATTCCGCAGCCGGTGATTCCTTTACCTATTCCACTACTAATGAAAGCTTGTATTTACAAGCTCAGCCAGGCAGTACTTGGTACCTTGAAATTAACCAGTTCAATAGCGTGGTCTCCGCTGAGCCTGTGCAATAAGCTTGGGGTCCCTTAATTATCTCCGCTAATCATGAGCCAGTCGTCGCCGCTTTTGATGGCATAATGGGGCAGCCATGCCAAACCGAATAGCTCTACAACGATGTCTTTTTTGAGGGGCTGAACATATACTTCTCGGATAGTTCCGATCGACTGAGTGCTTTGTGTCTGGAGTGCGTCAATTTCAGCTTGCATCTGCTTATCTAAGTCAGCTAATTCCGCCTCGTACTTCTTAATCAATTCCT
>JAAYUI010000053.1 GCA_012517765.1 Caldisericales bacterium
AGTAGAATACATACTGCAAATAATACTTGACAAATAAAAAATCCCCGCTATAATTTACAGTATGAATGCTACTGCTGTAATTAATTGCGAGGGCTTATGAAGGTTTTCTTGAGCGACATCTCTGAAATCCTGGTTGGCTATCAATCGCGGGAAGGGATCCGCGCGTATCCTGATGGCAGCCACTTTTTACTTCAGGCGCGAGATTTCAACACCCTGCACCAGGTAGATTGGTCCAACCTCACCAGGTTTACCCCTGCTGGCTCGACGACCAAATCGGAAATTCAGCCGGGTGATGTCTTGTTCCTGGCTAAAGGACAGGAAAATTTTGCCTGCCCAATAAACTGCGTTACCAATCATGTCCTCGCAGCAAATTCATTATATATCTTACGGCCTGATCGGGCAACGATTCTGCCTGAATACCTGGCCTGGTGGCTCAATCAAAAACCCGCGCAGGAGTACATCCAATTGAACCGCAGCGGAAGTTCGCTCCCCTTTCTTTCTGTTTCCGCGTTATCACGTCTTGAGGTTCCTATCCCACCCATTGAGGTACAAAGGAAAATTGGCGAGCTGGAATTGCTGCGAAAAAAGGAAGCGAATCTATTGGGTTTATACCTGTTAAAAAAATCGACGTTAATCCAATCTGTCTGTCTGAATGCAATTATCGAATAGGAGAAGAAGAGACATGGCAAACTCACATGCGAGTAAGAATGAAATCGGTCAAATTGTCTGGGCTGCCTGCGATACCTTCCGCGGGGCTGTTGAATCGGCTCAATATAAAGACTATATTCTCACGATGCTATTCGTGAAATATCTGAGCGACTTAAAGAAGGATGTTTTTGAAGAATACTTCAATCGATACAACGGGGATATAACACGCGTAGATCGCGCATTATCCCGTGAGCGTTTTATCGTTCCCGAAGAGAGCACCTTTGATTATCTTTATGAACGACGTGATGCGGCGAATATTGGCGAACTAATCAATATTGCATTGATGAAGATCGAAGATGCTAATAAATCCAAGCTGGAAAGCGTTTTTCGTAACATTGATTTCAACAGTGAAGGAGCGTTGGGTCAAACCAAGGACCGCAACCGCCGCTTGAAAAATTTACTGGAGGATTTCGCCAGTCCCCGTTTGAATCTGCGCCCTTCGGTTGTGGGTAACCGAGACGTAATCGGGGATGTTTATGAATATCTGATCGGCCAGTTCGCAGCAGGTGCAGGCAAGAAAGCCGGTGAATTCTACACGCCGCCAGAAGTATCCATTTTACTGGCAAAACTGGTGCAGCCCAAACCCGGGGACCGCATTTGCGACCCGGCTTGTGGGTCGGGCTCATTGTTAATCCGCGTTGCCAAAGAGATCGGCAGTCCGGATTATTTCCTGGGTGGGCAGGAATCCAATGGCTCCACCTGGGCGCTGTGCCGCATGAACATGTTCCTGCACGGAATTGACCAAAAAGCCCAGATCGAGTGGTGCGACACGATTTCCAACCCACGCCTGCTCGATCATGATGAGCTGATGCGCTTCAACGTTGTGGTTGCCAACCCGCCGTTCTCTTTAAAAAAATG
>JAAYUI010000131.1 GCA_012517765.1 Caldisericales bacterium
AAACCCCCCTTCCGCTTTTTCTTTTCTCAAACGGAACGGGAACGGAAGCAGGCGGGCAAAAATTCCTTCCCCCCAACCCCCTTCCTTTTTGCCCGCCTGCTTGGGCTTCGCCCCCAAAACTTTTCGGCGGGACGGCGGGACAGAAAGCAGGAGAAAGGACAAAAGAGGAATAACGCTTGCCCCGCCCACCCGTGCGCGCGTTATGTCAAAGGAACTCCCTAATTTCGTTTGACTAAATGATAAAAATTCCATATACTAACTATAAATCAGTGATGTTTTTAATACTATACAACTATAATAGTAAAACTATACGAATATGTCAAACGAAAAATCCACAATTGGCGACAATATAAAGAAGTACCGAAACAAACTCGGTATCTCGCAAGATCAGCTTTCAAAAAAGGCAGATTTAGCTTTCCATACGATTGCAAAAATTGAGGCAGGATCAACCCCTAACCCGACAATTGATACTGTAAAAAAAATTGCGGACGCCCTCGGCGTTTCGCTTGATGATTTAATGAAATAAAACTATGGCAAATACTAAAGAAGCAAAAGCGCGAATAAAAATAAACAAACTACTCGAACAAGCGGGCTGGCGATTTTTTGATAATGAAAAAGGACAAGCAAACATTTCGCTTGAACCGAATGTAAAACTTACCCAAAAAGACATTGACGCTTTTGGCGAAGATTTTGAATCCACAAAAAACGGCTTTATTGATTTTTTATTGCTTGATGAAAAAGGTTTCCCGCTCGTTATTTTGGAAGCCAAAAAAGAAGATAAAAATCCGTTAGACGGAAAAGAACAAGCAAGAAAATATGCTCACACCGAAAACGCCCGCTTTGTAATTCTCTCAAACGGCAATCTTCATTATTTTTGGGACTTAGAACGAGGCGACCCCGAAATTATCACGGAGTTTCCAACGCAAGAATCTTTGAAACACAGACAGGATTTCAAACCAGACAATCAGCGTTTGGCGGACGAAGAAGTTAATGATGATTATATCGCCCTCACGCAAAACCCGAATTTCAAAGAAGATCCTCGTTATCAGAAAGAAGAAACTCGCGAACAATATCTTTGGGACGAAAATTTGCGAATTTTGCGCCCTTATCAGCTCAAAGCAATTCACGCTTTGCAAAAATCCGCCGAAGCTGGAAATGATCGCTTCCTTTTTGAAATGGCGACAGGAACAGGAAAAACTCTTATTTCCGCCGCCGTCATCAAGTTGTTTTTACGAACAGGCAACGCGAAAAGAATTTTGTTTTTGGTTGATCGTTTGGAATTGGAAGATCAGGCACACAAAAACTTTGTCCGCTATTTGAGCAACGATTTTTCTTCTGTTATCTACAAACAAAACCGCGATGATTGGAAAAAAGCAGAAATTGTCATCTCAACAGTTCAAAGTCTTTCGGCGCAAGATAAATACAAAAAACTTTTTTCACCGACTGATTTTGATTTGATTATCGCCGATGAATCGCACCGCGCAATCGGCGGAAACTCGCGCGCCGTTTTTGAATATTTTATCGGCTACAAATTGGGCTTAACCGCAACGCCGAAAGATTATTTGAAAAATATTGATCCGCAAAAACTTTCACAGAAAGACCCGCGAGCGTGGGAAAGACGGCAACTCTTGGATACTTACACAACTTTTGGCTGTAAAAACGGCGAGCCGACTTTTCGTTTCAGTTTGCTAGACGGCGTAAAAGAAGGATTTTTGATCAATCCTGTCGTTTCAGACGTGCGAACCGACATCACCACCGAATTACTATCCGAAAAAGGTTATGCGGTTATGGTTGAAGACGAAGAAGGTGGAGAAAGCGAAGAAACATTTTTCCAAAAGGATTTTGAAAAGAAATTCTTTTCCGAAAAAACCAATCGTGTATTTTGCCAGACATTTATTGAAAATGCCTTCAAAGACCCGATAAGCGGTGAAATCGGCAAAAGCATTATATTTTGCGTTAGCCAAAAACACGCTTCCAAAATAACGCAAATGCTTAATCAAATGGCGAGCCAGCTTTGGCCCGACAAATACAATTCTGATTTTGCTGTGCAAATCACCTCAAACATTGCTGATAGCCAACAATTCACAATCAATTTCGCAAACAACAATTTAAGCGGACACACAAAATTTTTAGAGAATTACAAATCAAGCAAAACAAGGGTTTGCGTAACTGTCGGAATGATGACAACAGGTTATGATTGCCAAGATATATTGAACCTTGCGCTTATGCGCCCTGTCTTTTCGCCGACTGATTTTATTCAGATCAAAGGACGAGGCACAAGAAAATTCACTTTTGAATATACTGATGAATACGGCGAGAAGCACAAAAAGCCAAAAGATCATTTCAAATTTTTTGATTTCTTCGCCAACTGCGAATACTTTGAAGAAAAGTTTGATTATGACGAAATTTTGCAATTGCCTATCAAACAAAAAGGTACGGGCGGAGAAGGACCTGTCGGCGTTGGTATTGATGAAATAGAAGTTTTTAATCCCGACAAAGTAAAAACACTCACCGAAACACCTATCGGAATTGAGGGAATGAAAGTTGATCGCAAACTTTTTGAAAAAGCCCGTGAAGAATTGCAAAAAGATACGGAAGTAAAATCAGCCGTGGAAAACGAGCAATGGGACAAAGCCGTGCAAATTATGCGCGACAAATATGAAGACAAACCGCAACTGTTCCTCAATCTTGAAAAAATCCGCAAGAGTGAAAACCTTGATCGCCGTATCTCTTGGCGTGAATTTTTGGAAAGAGCTTTTGGCTTGATTGATGTTTTCAAATCCAAAGACGAAAAACTGGAAGAAGAATGCGAAAAGTTTATCTCAATCTACAAGCCCGAAAGCAAATATGTTCCGCATATCAAAAATTATCTGAAAGCGTATGCGACTGACCCTAAAATACGCGAAATTGTGGAAACCAAAGAATACGGGCGTTTTGCCACAAATCCGAAAGTAACCATGAATGATTTCCGCGAATTAAACGGCTACCGTGAAATTGTTCCGCAATATGTAAAGGATTATGTGCCAGTTAATGTTTATATGAATTAGCCCCAAATTATTATGCTTAATCAAGATACAAAACGAAAAATTGACTCCGCTCGGCAAATCCTTGTCGGCAAAGTGCCTGATCCAAAAGCCCAAGTAGAGCAAATCACAACCGCCCTCATCTATAAGTTTATGGATGACACGGACAAAGAAGCGCAAGTGCTTGGCGGGAAAGCGCGCTATTTTACGAACGGCTATGAAAAATACGCATGGTCAAAGATTATGGATGTTCGGCTCGGTGGACATGATCGCTTGAATTTGTATTTTGAAGCGGTTAGCAATTTAGGTCGCAACAAACATATTCCCCAAATTTTTAGAGATATTTTCGGCGACAGAGCGTTGCCACCATACCGAGACGCGCAAACGCTCACGCTATTTTTGAAAGAAATAAACGGCTTTGATTTTGAACACAGCGAAGATTTGGGCGACGCTTATGAATTTTTGCTCAATGTTATCGGCACATCAGGCGAAGCGGGACAATTCCGCACGCCTCGCCATTTGATAGATTTTATCGTGGCGGCGGTTGATCCGAAGAAAAACGAAACGATACTTGATCCCGCTTGCGGAACAGCAGGATTTTTGATTTCTGCTTACAAGCATATTCTCAAACAGCATGACGGCTTAGACGATCCCGAAAAAACAGAAAAACCGCTTACGCCAGATGAGAAGAAAAGTTTGATGAATCATTTTGTCGGTTACGACATCGATCCAGGCATGGCGCGTATTGCTACGGTCAATATGTATCTGCACAATTTCCCCGAACCGAAAATTTTTGAATATGACACGCTCACCTATGAGGACAGATGGGACGAAACTTTTGATGTGATTCTCGCCAATCCACCGTTTATGACGCCGAAAGGCGGAATTCGTCCGCACAAGCGTTTTAGTATCCAAGCCAATCGCGCGGAAGTGCTTTTTGTGGATTATATCGCCGATCATTTGAATATAAACGGCAAAGCGGGCGTAATCGTTCCCGAAGGGATTATTTTCAATAACCAAACGGCTTACAAAAGTTTGCGCAAAAAGTTGGTTGAAGATTATTTGATTGCCGTCGTGAGCTTACCGCAAGGCGTATTTATCAAGCCGGGCGGAAAAGGTAATGTAAAAACTGGCGTTTTGATTTTTGACAAAACTCTCGCCAAAAAGACGAAGGATATTTTGTTTGTAAAAATCAGCAATGACGGCTTTGATCTGGGCGCGCAAAGGCGTGTGATTGATAAAAATGATTTGCCGTTGGCTCTCAGTATCATTAAAAAATTCAAGTCCGCGCTCAAAGACGGCAAAAGTTTTGATTTGAATGATGAAGAAAGCGAAATCGCTCATCTTGCCTCAAAAAATGCCATTGCCAAAACTGGCGATTATAATTTGACTGGCGAAAGATACAAAGAAGTCATTGAGCAAGTAAATCAGAAATGGGAATTGGTAGAGTTGGGCGATGTTTGTGATATTCAAAAAGGAACATCAATTACAAAAGCAAAAATCACCGAAGGCAAAATCCCTGTTATTGCTGGCGGGCAACAGCCTGCTTATTTTCACAATAAAAGTAATCGCGAAGGAAAAACAATCACTGTAAGCGCCTCGGGTGCTTATGCTGGATTTGTGAATTATTTTGATTATCCAATTTTTGCTTCTGATTGCACTACCATTAAAACAAAGGACGAAAGCAAGCTTTTGACAGATTATGTTTTTCGTTTATTAAAATCAAAGCAAGCGGAAATTTATAAACTTCAGAATGGAGCGGGACAACCCCATGTTTATGGTAAAGATTTGGCAAAAATAAAAATCCCCCTTCCGCCGATTGAAATTCAAAAAGAAATCGTTGAACAGATTGAAGTCAAGCAAAACGCTATAGACCACGCCAAAGCTATTATCCAAAATCTAGAGAGAGAGAGAGACGATATTTTGGTCAGGCACTTAGAAAATTAGAGGATGTTGAAATGGTAAAACTTTCAGAAATTTGTGGAATAAATCAAAAGACATCAGAGCCGAAAAAATTATTTAGCGATTCAGATTTTGTTTATATTGATATTTCTTCTGTTGAAAATGGAACGGGACTTGTAGATATGAACAATGTTATTTCCACAAAGAGCGCACCGAGTCGTGCAAGGAGAGTGATAAAAAATGGCGATGTTTTGCTTTCGACTGTTCGCCCGAATCTAAAAGCGTTCGCCTACGCGCAAAATTTGCCTGAAAAAGTTCTTGCCTCAACTGGATTTGCAGTTTTAACGGCAACAGATAAGATTTTGCCCAAATATATTTTCAATTTGTTATTTACGGATTATTTGCAAGAGCAAATGATTGCTAGAATGGGCAAAGGATCTTATCCGAGCATAAATCAAGATGATGTCGAACAACTGACGATCCCGCTTCCGTCTTTGGAAATTCAGAAAAAACTTGTCGCCGAAGCGGAAAAAGAGCAAGAAGTAATCAATGCAAATAAGCAATTGATTGAAATAATGGAACAAAAAATTTCTGATGTTTTAAGCGAAATATAAACATGATCAGCAAGATCTCAAAACTCAAAGACTTCGGCATATTTCATGATTTTACTTGGAAAACAGAGCTTTCTGATTTCAAAAAATTCAATCTGATATATGGCTGGAACAGAAGCGGAAAAACAACCATTTCCCGCGTTTTTGCAAGTTGCGAGAAAAAATGCACTTACGACAAAGATAAATTCAAGCAATATCCCGAAAACGGAGAATTTGAAATAAAAACTGACGACGGAACTACTGTAAAAAATACTGATGTTGCTACAAATGTTTTGCCGATAAAGATTTTCAATCAAGATTTTATAGATGACAATATTTCTTTTGATCCTTCTGATTCATGCAACCCGATTATTTATGTGAGTGAAGAAGATATTGAGAGCAAAAAACGGCTTGAGCAGTTAAAACTAGATAAAATTACTCTTGGCAAAACATACGAACAGTCAAAAAAAGACAAATCAGCAAAAGAAGAAACAAAAAATACTTTTCTAACTGGTTTAGGACGAGAAATCGCGAACATTCTTTTTGACAAGTCATATAACAAGACAAAAGCAGAAAATAAAATCAATACAATTGGCGTTGATAATTTTGCCGACAAAATCCTATCTGACGAAGATAAGAAAAAATATGAGGCAATAAGTAAAAGCGAAGCAGGCAAAACGCAAACCGCATTTTCAGAATATAATTTTTCTTTTTCTTTTTACGATGAAGCCATTGATAGTTTCCAAAAGATTTTTGAAAAAATTGAGGCTGTGCTTGGCAAAAAAGTTATTTCGGAAACATTAGACAGATTGAAGAATGATCACACTTTAAATAATTGGGTGAAACAAGGTTTCGATTTACACAAAACAAAAGAGGAAAAATCAAAATGTTTATTTTGCCAAAAGCCCTTAGAAAATGACTTTTTAGCCACACTTTCAAAGCATTTCAGCAAAGACTACGAAGACCTGCAAAGCGCAATCACAATTCTGAAAAGTGAAATTTTGAAACTAAAGCGATTAGAGATTGCGACAAAAAATGAGGAGCTTTACCCTGATCTAAAAGACAAATATTCGAGTAAGGCAAAGGAGCTTAACGAAGTTATCAAAAAAATAAATACTTGGATTGACGAAGCGACAAAATCTCTTCAAGAAAAACATGACAACCCGCTTGCCAATATTTCAAGCCCCACACAGCCAGAGGATTTTTTGTCGTCATACAATGGCGAAATCTTGGAACTGAACAAAATTATCAATGAGCATAACGAAAAGGCGAAAAATCACGCAAGCGAAGTATCGAGCGCGCGAGAAAAACTCGAATTAAATTCAATCGCAACTGCTCTGGCAGGTCAGGACTATAAAAAAATGGGAACTGATTTGGAAGAAGCATTGAAAAATGAAAAAGAAGCCCTAAACGCAGTCAATAAAAATAATTCCGATATTGCAGAACTTGAAAAACAAACTTCAAACATTGGCAAAGCGATTATAGCAATCAATAAACATTTGGAAGAATTTTTTGGTAGAAAAGAAATTGAACTTGCATTAGACGGAGATAATAAGGGCTACACGATAAAAAGAGACGGAAAACCAGCAAAAAATTTGAGTGAGGGAGAAAAGACCGCAATAGCATTTTCGTATTTTGTCGTAAAAGTTGGCGAAGGCGATTTTGATAAATCAAAAGGAATTATTTTTATTGACGATCCAATTTCCAGCTTTGACTCAAATTTCATTTATCATTGTTTTTCAATGATAAACACACATTTCAAAGAAGTCGGACAACTATTTATCTCTACGCACAATTTTCAGCTTTTCAACTTGGTCAAAGAATGGTTTATCAATAAAAACAATTCAACGAAAAAAGACAACGAAAAACTAAAGTCGGAAAACAAGACGGAAAAACCAATTCCTTGCGAGTTTTTCATGGTAGAAAATTTTACTGAATCAGATGTGAGAAAAGCAAAAATTGTTGCACTCGATAAAACTCTGCGAAATTATAAATCCGAATATCATTTTTTGTTTGCCAAGCTCAAAGAATTTTCAGAAAAACAAGATACGCAATATGAAGACTTTTATACAATCGGCAATATGGCAAGAAGGTTTTTTGATATTTTTGCAGATTTCAAGATACCGACAACAGGCGATCAAAAATCTAAAATGGAAGTATTGATCAAAAACATCAATGATCCAGATGAGAAAATTAGCACTGTGGACGCGGGCAAAGCGTACAAGCTAGTCAATGAATTTTCTCATAATTCCGACCCGACAAGCACAATCGAGCATAAAGATAAAAGTGAAAGCAAAGACGCGATTAAGATTTTGTTGAATATTGTAAAAGAATCAGACCCGAAGCATTTTGAAATTTTGGAAAAGAATTTGGTTTCATAGTCCCGCCGTCCCGCCGAAAAGTTTTGGGGGCGAAGCCCAAGCAGGCGGGCAAAAAGGAAGGGGGTTGGGGGGAAGGAATTTTTGCCCGCCTGCTTCCGTTCCCGTTCCGTTTGAGAAAAGAAAAAGCGGAAGGGGGGTTT
>JAAYUI010000036.1 GCA_012517765.1 Caldisericales bacterium
AGATTGTTCTGATTCAATATATTAATTAAAGTAGGATCTTTTCTTACATCTGAATTGTTTGGATTGCGCCAGTTCTCGATCTTTAAAGCATATGTTCCGTATGCAGGTGGGGACCAAATAAACGGGCCAATTGGCATAGAGCTTGAGTATCCCGGATGAAAACTCCCTTGGTAAATTATTTCTCCATTGTTCATAAAGGCAAATGAATTCTCATACATTTTTTCGAGATAATCCTGCTCTTTCTTGAAATATAGGATATTTGTTGATGTATCATAGAGCTCGATGTCGCTAAATGTGAATTCCTGTCCACTTCCAAGTCTGAAAAAAACATCTTTATCTGTTTTTTCACATGCAGTTGAAAATAAAAGGCAGAAGATTAATAGGAATAATAAGTTTTTCATGGTAGGTCGTCGTTAGTCAATTACATTGATGTTCCACAAATATTGTGCCGTAACTATTCATAATCAAGATATTATAATTTGAGATGAGAGTAGAATGATTGGTCTTAATAATTTTGTTTTGTGATGTTTAACTTGTTTGAGTATGTATCGGCTTAAACATAACGTTCGGCGGTATGTGGCGTTGGCGCAGAGTCGCGGTGGCGCGTGTTTTTGCACTCGTGGTGCGATGCAGGATTATGATGTTGTTTTGTTTATTCTCGTGTTGGCAAAAACCGTGACACCAGGAGGGGATCCCCGGCGGGAGCCGGGGCAGGCCGCACCGCCGACAACTTAACGGCCCTCTTTAGCCAGAAAGTTCTCGCGGTGCGGAAAGCCAATGACATATACCGACCTGTTATGGCCAGTTTTTTATTTTATTGATTAGTTTTCCCATATAGCCAATTAATTGAAATTGGAAGCACTATTCTTGTTCTTACAATCTTTCCTTTTTCAACACCAGGAATCCATTTGGGTATCCCTTTAATGGCTTCTATTACTGATTTATCTAAAGGTTCATCAATACCTTGAATCACCCTAATATTACTTAGAGAGCTATCTCTTTCTACTATAAACTCGATATAAATGTTTCCAATATATGAATTATCGAGTAGTACAGCTGGCATTCTATATTTGTCGATGAAGAATTTTTCGATCGAATTTCTTAGAGTTGAACAAGTATCATATCTAAGGCTAGGATTAATCTCTGGATCTATATAAATTGTAGTATCGTTTTGTTGTCCAATACAATCAATACTAAATTGCACACTTATGATGATAAATAAACTTATAATTTTCATTATTCAAATTGACTATTGATAAGCTTTTGTCTTGTTACAGGTTTTTATGAAAATTGGCCATAACGTTCGGCGGTATGTGGCGTTGGCGCAGAGTCGCGGTGGCGCGCGTTTTTGCACTCGTGATGCGATGCAGGATTATGCGGTTATTACTTTATTCTCGCGTTGGCAAAAACCGTGACACCAGGAGGGAGTCCCCGGCGGGAGCCGGGGCAGCCTGTGCCGCCATTAACGGTCTTTCATTTTGACCAGAAGATTCTCGCGGCACAGAAGCCAATGACATATACAGACCTGTTGTAGCACGTTCATTGTTCCCTATTCATTATACAGATTGTCTACCACCAATGGTGCCATAATATACTTTTTGATTAGCGGTTCATTCTTGACGAATCGATAACAATCTTCAGGTGTGGTGGCAAATTCATTTGTTGTATCAAGGAATTCATCTACTTGTCTTCTCCATTTTTCCAAAGCACCTTCCTCTTTCAAAATGAACACACTTAATGTGTAAGCATCAATAAATTTATCAAGATTTTTGTTTGCTCTAGCTTCCACTGATTTGAAAAAGAGTGCTACTGCCCCAATTCCCTTAATACTATCTTGAATTGAAATCAATTCTTTTCTTGCCATACGGGCAACAACTTCTACAAGATCAAATACTATCTGTTGTTTATAAACGCCAATGGAATCATTACATAATAGGCTATAGGAATTGATCTTATCAAAAGCAGGGGCAAAATAAGCTTTTTCAAATAAGTGGCGCCGGTCGCTTTTTCTCTTGGGAATGTCTAAAACTGCAAAAAGACCAGTACAAGCCATTGTACAAACACCAGCA
>JAAYUI010000165.1 GCA_012517765.1 Caldisericales bacterium
CTGTTCCACCGGACGGTAGAAGACATGCCTCCCGCCCTGCTCGTCGATGTATGCAAACTGGGAAGGTTCGCCTACCAATTCGTTGAATTCTTCTTCGGTAGGCTCGGGCAGGGAACCGATAACAAAATCGGTGCAGCGGTAGATGGCTGAACCTAAAGCCCCTGGGGTGCCAGGTTGGAAGCGATCAAGGATAATACCGATGGCGTAGGAGAGCCAAGAAACGCTCAAATTCTTAATCGTCGATAAATTCGAGGATTCCTCCTCATCTTCATTTTCTTTAGATTGTGCAAGAATAGATTCATCATTTAGTATGGCATTTTCAGATAAATCGGCTTCAATAATGTTGCTGTCTGCGAAAGAGATTCCATATATTTCGTATACTTCGTCATTTATGGAGGATTCTAATTTCGTAATTTTTTCTTGCACATTCAGAATATCTTGATTGTTTTCCTTCCACCAATGAGGAAGAATAAAATCATAGGTAACTTCATCTGAAGAGGAGGAATATTTAGATAATTGAATTGAAATTACTATTAATTTTTCAAGAGTATGGCTTGATTTCTTCGGCACTGGTATTCGAGCTAAATCACCGACTTGAAAATTAACAGTCGGATTGACCAATTTTAAGATATAGTTGGCAAATCTTGAATTTAATATAGCTAGATAAAGGAGAATGTTTTTTGGAAATAGGGATGAGCCGGCAACATCAAAAATGAAACCACCTGGAGAAATTCGAGCGCTAAAATTTCCAGAGGTTAAGAATGAATAAGTTATTCCGACATTGAATATTTTCTCTCTCCCTCTGATAGAATCTCGTTTCTCATTCAGAAACTCAATAAGACTGCGACCCTTGAATACTAGTTGGAGGATGTAATCTTGATTGCCATACCATCTCTTAAATTCTCCCCCTTTCATATATGGCACATATTTTTTGTTGCTGTTTTCAAATTCTAACCAATTCTTGCCACCAAAGAAAATATTTCTGATACCGGCTTCCCACCATAATCTGAGAAACCGGAAATTATCATATGTGCCTGTTCCATGTATTGAAGGGGCAATTTCACCCATAGGAGTTGATGAAAGGAACAAATCTCTAATCAGTGGCGGGGCCCAATACACCCAAGGGCAACCAGGAATCGCTCGAAATTCGCTCTGGCGAAGAGCAAATACATTGGTAGGAATATTCTCATTGATCATGCAATGAATCCTCTCTCCTGCGCTATGAACCAGCGTGCCTGATCTAGGTTAGGAGCGTTTCCTGCCTTCTCCAAAATCGCCTGAGCATAAAACTCGGCCAGTGCGGTCACCACTCCGGCTTCAATATTATCTGCCAGGTATTGGATTCCATCCATCCCTTTTGCGCAGGTCTCCTGGGTTAAGCTATCAATTGCTGCCTGCGCCAGAAGTTCGGCTTTCTCTTCAAGTGTCCGTTTCGCGTCAAGAATTTCGGTAAAGTTGGGTTTGAGCGCGGTGTAATAGATAACTGAAAGTCCAAATTGATTCTTCATGGTTTCAATCACCAGAGCGTCTCGTTTCTGCCGCTGAGCCTGGTCATCATAAATTACTTTCAGGTCGCGTTCTTGGTGGAGCTCACGACGATAGAGAAAATTCTGCGCCTTTTTCTTTCGGGTGTATTTCTTCAAGGCAAAGACGACTGCTTTCACTGGGACACCGCAGCCTGTCGGCACAGGTGCCAAGGTTGGCGCGCCGGCCCGACTCCGGCTGCGTCGGGTGTATTCCACCGGGAAAGGTGTCAATACATCTGGAATTACATGATCCAGAACACTTTCAATCTCGTGTCCTGGGTGGGTGATCAGAGAGCCATAAGCAAGAATGCCGATCATGGATTACCCTCTACTTCAGACGCCAATTGTTCCAGGCAAGTGAAAAAACCGTCTATCTTTTCACGCGGCAGCCACCAATGGGTTTGATTTCCAAAAATTTCTTGGACTCTCTCCGTTTTTACATTCTTATATTTAGGGAAATGGTTCAAGTTAAGGTAGATATCAATACCGCTGGCATAGGTGTAGACAAAAATTGCAGTCAACTGCCAGTTGTAAGGCGGTTTATATGACATGCAGCGTTTGCTGGCTTTTTCTCCCAAACCTAACCGATGTGCATATTCTCGAATACGGTCAAATTCGGGTAAAAAGCCGTTTCTTTCTGCCAACTGCCTGAGCGCCTCCAGTCCTTGAGGCGGCAACGGTGGTACAGGTTCAACATACCAACGTGTTTTTGCCCATTCTGCCAGTTTACGCTGCCTCTTTTCAATTTCTAGGGAGGTCCAGTTCCCCTCAATCCCAGCTAATTCACGCTCAATCTTTAAATTAGAATTGGAATAACATGCATCTTCCTGACCTATCCGCCCTTTCTTTTGTGGGAAAGGTTTTCGTCCCAACTTGCTGTTATCTTCAGTGAGTGTCAGATTTCCAAGAACGTGAGTTAACTTCTCCCGCTCTTCTTTGGACGGGAAGAGATCAATCCAATATCCAGGGTCTTCAGGGTGCTGTGGCAGGATGTGCTCAATGGTCTTCTCGTTTCCCTCATAAATAGTTGACCAATTGATGATCGGGGCCTGGTTTCCAAAAAGATATTCTTCATATTCATAAAGGAAATATTTAACCAGGCCGCTAGACCGACCATACCAAGGATTGGGATCATCGAGCGCAAAGCGTTTGATAAAGAGATCATCGCTGCACTTTTCCAACAAATCTCTTCGTAAATTCTCAAGCAAGGTTGAATATGTTATTCGTTGATGATAAAGCTGATTAGCTAACCGGAAGAGAAAAGCCTCACTCCCTGAAGGGCGCCGGTCTGCAATTCGGAATACCCTGACTGCAAACAATTCACATAATGTAACAACCTCTAAATACTTTTGGCTGTCATTAGGAAAACTCAATCGTCCTGCAATCAATAACGGCGTAAAAGGCCTTAAGACACCTAATCGGAGGAGCTTATTGCTATATTTAACGATTTCTTTTTGGGCTACAGGATTGCTTTCAAGAATTTGAAAAGCTCCACTTCTACTAGGATTGGATATATCTGCAAATGCCACCACAGCGTTTTGAAGTGTTTGAATATAGGTTTCCAGTTCTTTAAAAAGTTCATCATAGCGGTTTAAATAGTTGACCAGTTGAAATCGCTTTTTGATGATGTCGGCTTTTTCTCTTTCTTTATCCCACCGTTTTTGGTCATAATCATAAATCGCGAACCAATGCATTTGAAGCAAGGTGTCTTCTGCATCAGTCCTGCCGGCAGCGTTGAGTTGTTCAAAAATTACAGACCAGGCTCGATTGATATCTTCCGTCAGCTTTTGACTTACTTCATTACCCAATTTAGAAGCCAAATATAATAGATAGTTTTTAACAAGATCCAGGCTGTTCGGTTTCTTGCCACGGTTATTCATCGACTCAAACACCACACCAGCATCAGCCTCTGAACGTAGGCGGTAAACCATTACCTTCATCTGGTTTGCTACTTTGTCATAAAGCCTTTCCAACCAATCTGGGTAGTCCTCTTTAAGTTGTTCTTTATGGGTTTGTAAATGAGTTTGGAAATATTGGCGCGCTCCTTCCAGGTTTTTGTGGGATTGAATCCGCGTACCCTGAAGGTCTTTTCCATCCAGTTCAAGAATATTGTGAACGAAAAAATCGTCGTTGTTTGCATCAAGGATTAACTTAGGAACTAAAATGTTTCCGGCTGC
>JAAYUI010000004.1 GCA_012517765.1 Caldisericales bacterium
GAAGTTTCATGGTGTTGGCAAACACACATTCCATCTTCATCTGAAAGAGTGTCAGTGGAGATTCAACTTGAAGAATGACGACATTTATACTATATTATTGAAGGAGTTCAGGGGCAGTCCGACTAGCTAGTCTAAACCCTAAATAATAATATTAAACGGAGAATAGATGTATTGGGATACAATTAAGGGAATTGCTGAAATTCTTGTTTGTTTAGCTACAATTGTTTATGCATATTTGACTTATAAACTAATAAAACATAGTGAACGCATTCTACAAAGCAACTACAAGCCTATGCTTGATATAGACTTACATTGTGATATAGACTCATATTATTTATCTTGTGAATACAAATCAGGATATGTCCTTATCAATAATATCGGTAATTCTCCAGCATTACATATGAATATAAAAATAATGAATATTTTTCCAAAAAATTCTTTTGGATACCCTACAAACTCTACATTAACAAATGAGGATAGAATATATATGCGACCGGTTGATTCGGAAGGCAAAGCAATAAAAATTGATTTCATATATGAGAATCCGAAAAAATTTTATGAAGAATATGTTTCCAGAAATCAATGGATCGATGAGTATGATGAAAAAACTGGCCAAATCAAAACTCATAAAGAAGATATTGATAGAAAAGGTATTATTGAAAAAATAATCAGAAACAAAGATTTATGGATACAATTAAGAGTAGATTTAAGATACGAGAATTTGTTGGGTAATAAATCTCAAGAATCAAAATCATATTTTTTAATGGTAGATGAAAATTTAAGTTTTTCCCAAGTAATTCCGCAATCTTTCACAAACCCAATAAAAATCCAAAAGCCAGGGCAATAAAACCCTGGCTTTTGGTTAACAACAAAACTTGTCGCCCTTAAAAGGGCACAAAATCATCCAAACTTGTGCTGCACACCGTAGCCGCCCCTTGGGAAGTTCCAGGTGATATTGAAATACGGGCACCCTATCCTGCAGGAACCGCACTCAAGGCAACCTTCATAGACCACCCTGATGTGGTCTTCGTCCCAGATGTAGACCTTTGCCGGGCAGAAGATTGTGCAGGGCTTGCCTTCGCATTTCCTGCAAACTTCCATGTCGGCGATCTTCAGGTGGGTGTTGTGGTCGACGCGATACCTTGTTGTGTAGAGTTTGTCTTCTATTTTGCTCATTTCACAGACCTCCATGCTCTCCACGCCAGGCCCATGAGCCTGTAGAGACCGACTTTTTTCCTTATGTTCCTGACTATGATTTTCTGTTTTTCCTTTTTGGACTTGCCATCGACAAGGAGCATCTCTTCGATCATGTCGCCAACTACGTCTGGCAGGGTCTGGAATATCATTGGGTTGTTGAACAGGAGGTGCGGGAATTTTCTGTATTTGCGCATGTCCCTGAGGACGAAGGAATTTTTGACATTTGCGTCGTACTCCGAGAGTGCCCTCTCCGAGGTGTCGCCTTCCTTGATGGCCTTTACTGCCATCTCTCCGGCCAGCCTTCCTGTTTCCTGCGCCAGGTTGGTCCCTTCGCGGTGCAGGGCATTGAAGAGCATTGCCGTGTCGCCACAGAGCAGATAGCCATTGCCATAGAGTTTTGGTATTGTGTCGTATCCACCCTCCGGGAGCCAGTGGGCGACGTATTCCTTTGTCTGCCCGCCATCAACAAACGGCTTTATCATCGGGTGCTCTTTGAGCTTGTCGATCATCTCGTACGGGGTGACTTTGGATTTCTTCCACTGTTCGAGGTTGGCGCCGATTCCAAGGGAGACTGTGTCCTTGTTGGTGTACATGATCGCCACGCCGTCCATCTTGTCGGCAAGCGAGCCGAGGATTTCAAAGGTCACGCCTTCGCCGGGCTTTGCTCCAAAGCGCTTTGTGACTTCCTCTTCCGAGAGCTGGATGGTTTCCTTGACGGAGAGCGCGACGTGTTCGGCTTTTACTTCCTTGCGGATGCCTGCCCTGACAAGGAGCGGTGACTGAGCGCCATCGGCAAAGATGACCAGCTTGCAATGGAGGTCTCCATCCGGCCTGCCAGTGCGGACGCCAATCACCTTTCCGGTTGATTCCCTGAGGACTTCTTCAACAACAGTGTTATTTACAATCAGAACGCCAGCCTCTTTTGCCTTGTTGGCATACCAGCGGTCCCATTTTGCCCTGTGGGTCGTGATGACGTTTGGTGGATCGCTGAAACGGTCTGTCTTGTAACCCACTTGCATTGCACCATGGTCATTGGCAAAAACGATCCTTGAGTCGGTGATGACTCTCTCTATTGGCGCAGTTTTGTCTTTCCAGAAATCGGGGAGGATCTTTTCGATTTCGTGGACATAGACGACACCGCCATAGACATTCTTCGAGCCAGGGAATTCTCCCCTCTCGATAACGATCGTCTTGATTCCGGCCCTTGCCGCAACGATTGCGGCGCTCATGCCTGCCGGCCCGCCTCCAACGATTACCAGATCAAAGGTTTCTTCCATTATTGCCTCCCCATTCTCTTCTTGAGCTCTTCAATCACGGCAGGAACAATGGCTTGCCATGAGCCTACAATCGAGACGGTCGCGACCTTGAATATCGGAGCGTTCGGGTCGGAGTTGATCGCAATGATGCAATCAGAGTTCTGCATTCCAACAAGGTGCTGGATTGCTCCGGAGATTCCAACAGCAATGTATACCCTTGGAACAACGGTTTTTCCAGTCTGCCCGACTTGGCGGTCAGGAGTTATTGCGCCTGCTTCGACAAGCGGTCTTGAACCACAAAGTTCTCCACCGATCAGCTTTGCAAGCTCTTTGAGCTTATCGAGGCCAGCCGGTGTGTTGCATCCTCTTCCACCAGCCACGAGTATTTTTGCATGCTCGATTTCAACGCTTTCCAGGCAAGAGTCTGGAATATATTCAAGTATCTTGACGGTGAGGTCTTTTGGATCTACCGGCACAGATTCCTTTATTACATGTCCCTGTCTCTTTGGGTCTGGTTCTGGCATCTTCATGACCTTCGGGCGAACCGTTGACATCTGCGGCTTGCCCTTCTGGCAGAAGATAGTGGCCATGATGTTTCCACCAAATGTTGGCCTTGTGGATAAGAGCTTTTTTGACTGGTCATCAATGTCCAGGCCAGTGCAGTCTGCGGTAAGGCCAGCCTTGAGAACTGTTGCAATGGCACCAGAGAGGTCACGGCCAAGGTTTGTTGCACCGATGAGTGCAATGTCGGGCTTGTACTTGTTTACAACTTCGACAAACGCCTTTGCGTATGTCTTTGTTATATAGTTTTTATAGCCTGGATCGTCAACGACGTAAACGACGTCGGCACCATAAGCAATTGCGTCTTTTGCGAATTTTTCGACATCATGGCCAATGATGAGCGCCTGAACATTCTGGTTGATCTTGGAGGCCAGTTTTTTTGCTTCTCCAAGCAATTCCCAGCCAACCTCCTGGACCTTGCCATCTGTCACTTCAATGAATACAAGTACACCTTTCCATTCCTGGTCACTCATCTCTTGCACACCCCTTCTTCACCAAACACTGCCTCTTTGAAGTGCTGGTTATCAAAAACGACGTCCAGCGCTTTCTTGACGGCATCGGAGCCATCAAACTTCGGTCCGCCCTCTCTTGGGGGTGGCGTGAAGATGCGCTTTACCCAGGTCGGACTTCCCTTGAAGCCGATCTGTTCGGTATCGGCCTTGATTTCTGCAGCACACCATTCATCAACCTTGGCCCTTTCGGCAGCAATGATGCCCCTGAGGGTGGCATATCTTGGTTCATTTATGTCTTTCTCGACAGTCAGAAGTGCCGGCAACTGGGCCTGGACAACCTGTACGCCCTTTGCAAGCCTGCGTCTTGCAACGACTGTTTTTGCGTTAAAATCTATCTTATCAACCTGGGTCACATAGGTCACCTGGTCAAAACCAAGCCTGCAAGCAACTCCCGGGCCTGTCTGTGCAGTATCGCCATCAACGGCCTGCTTGCCACAAATCACCAGATCAACCTTCTCGCCATCGGCCTCAAGCCTCTTTATTCCCTGGGCAAGAACGTAAGATGTGGCCAGTGTGTCTGAAGCAGCAAATCCCCTGTCCTGGAGAAGGATGACCCTGTCAACACCCATCGAAAAGGTTTCTTTGAGAGCCATCGCGGCCTGCGGTGGACCCATTGTGATGACCGTAACTTTTCCACCATACTGCTCGCGAAGCTGGAGGGCCAGCTCTGTGGCATTCATGTCAAAGGGATTGACGATTGATTCAACGCCCGCACGGACAATTGTGTTCTTTTCGGGGTCTATCTTGACCTCCTGGGTGTCCGGCACCTGTTTAATGAGCACAACAATGTGCATAGCTTACCTCCTGGGTGCTTTTCTGGAGCTTTGTCATGACTCCAACAAGCAACAGTTTAGAGCACCGTTTTCACATAAAAATTACAATAGCAACAAAGGTTTGGCCTGCAAGATAGGAACTGGCACCATTTTCAATATTGAGATTAAAATAAGCCTAAAACGTGAAAACTTGCCAAATTCAAAGACATGAAATCATGTTCCAGCTTAACTTGAGACGCAAAAGTAATTCGTGAAAAAATTAACTGGTTACCCTATCTTCTCCCCTTCTTCTTGCGAAACTCGGCCTGGGTGAGCTTCTGCTTGAGTTTCTTTGCAGTTTTTGTTCGAGATGATGATTCATCAAATCCTTTTCCCTTGACCAGCAATTCACCTCTCAGAATGGCAACCTGGTCCCTTATTTTTGCGGCTTTCTCAAACTCCAGCATTGCAGCGGCAAGGTTCATCTCGTCGGTGAGCTGAAGGATCATCGCCTGTATGTCTTTCTCTGTCATGGCACCAGAAAGCTTCGATTCCTGTTGTGGTGTCCCAATACTCAAGAGTTCTCTTATGGCTTTCCTTATCGTCTCTGGCTTGATGTTGTGCTCTATGTTGAACTCGTTTTGGATGGCCCTTCTTCTATTGGTTTCTTCAATCGCAAGCTTCATTGAATCCGTCACTCCATCGGCATACATGATGACTTTTCCAGACACGTTTCTGGCGGCCCTTCCAATGGTTTGTATCAAAGATGTCGAAGAACGGAGGAACCCCTCCTTATCGGCGTCAAGTATTGCAATGAGTGACACCTCAGGCAGATCAAGCCCCTCCCTGAGCAGGTTGACACCAACAACAACATCAAATGTCCCTTCCCTGAGCTTCTTGAGTATTTCGACCCTCTCTATGGTACCTATGTCTGAGTGGAGGTAGCAAACCTTGAAACCTTGCAAAAGGAGATGGTCGGACAGGTTCTCGGCCATCTTTTTGGTCAGGACTGTCACAAGCACCCTCTCGTTTTTGGCCACTCTTGCCTCTATCTCCTTTTTGAGGTCATCTATCTGTCCTTTTATCGGTTTTACCTCTATTTCAGGATCAAGAAGACCGGTTGGCCTGATAAGCTGTTCAGCGACCTGTTCGGAGCTGGAGATCTCGAAATCACTCGGGGTTGCAGAGACAAAGACTGCCTGGTGCATGAAATTATGGAACTCGTCCCAGTTGAGCGGCCTGTTTTCCATGGCAGACGGGAGCCTGAAACCATAATCAACCAGGACCTTCTTTCTGGCCTTGTCTCCCGCATACATTCCCCTGATCTGTGGAAGTGTTATGTGGGATTCGTCAATGATCATGAAAAAATCATCCTGGAAAAAGTTCATCAGGGTATAGGGCCTCTCTCCTGGCTGTCTTCCGGATAGGTGCATGCTATAGTTTTCAATACCGTTGCAGTAGCCGATTTCCTTGAGCATCTCAAGGTCATATTTTGTTCTCTCCTCGATCCTTTCGGCCTCTAGCGGCTTGCCGTTCTCCTTGAAATATTTGATCCTATCATCCAGTTCGTTCATGATCATCGGGATTGCATAATCAAGCCTGGCCTGTGTTGTAACAAACTGTTTTGCCGGGAAGAACAAAAACCCTTCCATCTCCTCGCCAACAGATGAAAGAACCGGATCAAGCTTTGATATTTTCACTATTTCGTCAAACTCGAACTCAACCCTGACAGCATTTTCCTGCTCGGGTGGCCATACATCAACAGTCGAGCCAATCACCCTGACATTCCCGGCCTCAAAGGCGATGTTGTTTCTTGAGTACTGCATGGCGACAAGCCCTCTTACAAACTCGTCCCTGAGTATCGTGTCTCCCTTTTTCACTGCTACAACCTGTTCCTGGTAGCCTTCTGGCGATTCCCAGCCATAGATACATGAGACAGAAGCAACCACAATAACGTCTCTGCGTTCCAGCAACGAACGGACTGTCGAGTGTCGAAGGCGCTGGATGTCTTCATTGATGTCGGTCTCTTTTGCTATGTAGAGGTCAGAGCTTGGAACATAAGCCTCTGGCTGGTAGTAATCGTAATATGACACAAAATACTCTACCGCATTCTCCGGGAAAAACTCCGAAAGCTCAGAATAAAGCTGGGCTGCAAGGGTCTTGTTGTGGGCTATGACAAGCGTTGGCCTGTTGATCTTCTCTATGACCTTGGCCATTGTGTATGTCTTTCCAGAACCGGTGACACCAAGAAGGGTCTGGAAGTGCATGCCTCTCCAGATTCCATCTACAAGCTTCTCTATGGCTTGCGGCTGGTCACCGGCAGGGCTGAAATCCGAAACAACTTTGAAACTTTTTTCCACAAGTGGATATTACTCCAAAATGCCGGAGAGGGGCAACTAACGACCAAGAAAATCCTCGTTGCCCCCTCTCCATTGTTTTCTAGAAAACCATTTCCATGAGATCACGTCTCATTGTTCGCTGGGCCTGCCTTGATGGCTTCCCAATCCTGAAAAGCATCTGCACAGCTTCTCCATTCCTTGCGTAATCGGCATGGATATTGCTTTTTATCTCTTCCATAAGCCCATACTCCTGCAACGCCTGGCTCAATGGCTGAACACAAAGACCTTCAGTGTTTGCTGCAAGTACGAGTTTTGCGTAACAAATTCCCGATTTCAACTGCATTTCTCTGGAGTTGTCCTTTGAAAGCATGATCCCGAATGCCGGTGTGCCAGCAACAGCTTCTCTGGTGGACTTAAGGAAAGAACCTGAAGTGGCCTTTTCGCTGTTCATGGATGGAATGACAGTCAGCATTACCTGGGCAACCATCATTTTGACACCAGAAACACCCTGGCTTTCAAACGAGAAACCATACCTGAATTTATTTTTCTGCCTCTCATTGGCCCTGAAAAGCTTCCTGTTGGCCTGGGCAACATCCTTTATCCTGGCTTCAATATTGGCCGCCTCCATGACGTAATTACCTATCCTGATAAGGTTTGCGTCGTCCTGGTAAATCTGCATTCTGAGACCACTGGCATTGCACATATCAGAAAGCTGGCTACAGACATCATGCCCAATCTTGTCAGGAAGGTATGGAAATCTGTTTGTGCCAGCCATAAATATGGAGGCATAAGACCTGTCATCAAAACCCTTCGGCATGCCAATGGTTATCGCCGCGACAGATTTTGATTCAAGAGAAGCAGTTGTTCCCTGGCTATCAAAATTCCCTTCAGGAAAAATCTCCATATTCAGCTGGCAACCCATTTTCTGTGCCGTAACTTCTGCGTAACCAAGAAATGTTCCGCAACTTACAACAGTCTGTCTGACAAAAGGATCTATCTCTCTTGTAAGCCTGGAAGGGTCAACAAAAAGTTTAAATCTCAAGTTGTCCTTGGGGTCAAGCCTAATTATCCAGGGCTGCATATTATGGCCGTTTGGCGCCAGAATGGCATGGGCACAAACCTTAAGCCTCATATCATCGAATCTTTCGTGGTAGCATGTACTCCACGGTTCAAGGTAACATTTTGACAATTTTCCTCCAATATTTGAGAGAGTGTCAAGCTGGCGGCCTGAAAAACAATGCCGACAGATATTTTTTAACAACCAAACCACACACACCTTCACCACCGGACAAACACTTTGACAATTTTTAAGAGGAAATGTTTTTTACCGTGGGACAATGCAACTCTTCAGGCCAAGAACAGATGTATTTCAAAAAACATTGATGGATCAAAGACAACAATTATAAATATAGGTCAATTCAAATCAAATTGTTGTTTTAACCGACAAAAAACAATTCCATATAAGATTATCTTGAAAATGAACCACATTCCCTTTTGCGGTTTAAGGAGATACATGAAAAGAATCTCTCTAATTTTGGCAATCACGCTTCTGGTATCATCATTCCTGTGGGCAACGGCTGGAAAAACGGCGACAAATCCATCAACAGAACTTCTCGGCCTCATAAACGCCTACAGGGCAACCAAAAAACTCTCGCCACTCGAAACAAACCCTGTTCTGACAAAACTGGCCACTGATCATAGCAAGGACATGGCCTCGCACAAGAAACTAAGCCACAACAGCACAAATGGTGATACTTTTGCAAAAAGAATTGAAAAGTCAGGGCTCAGATCAACCTATTCGGTTGAGAACATAGCCATGACTTCAAGCGTAACATATGCAAAACAGATGTTTGAGCTTTGGAAAAAATCGCCGCCGCATAATGCCAACATGCTCAACAACAAGATAAACTCTGCAGGTTTTGGTTTCTCGAAGAGCAAAGACGGCTACTGGTACGGGACTTTTGATGGGGCCGCAATAAAAAAGATACCGGTCAGAAAGATCGGCTCTTTCAAGGACGAGCTTTGTACTTTCTCAAGAAAACCCCATTACGTCACATACAAGAACCAGACCGGCAAAAACACAAAATTTACTGTGAAGACTTCTTACAAGAATGGCAGCGGATGGCTGAATCCGAACATTAAAAGCTTCACGCTCCCGCCTGGGGGAACCCAGTCCATAGGATGCATTGTTTTTAGTGGAGAACTCAAATCAGGAACATACAACGGTTCTGTGCAGATCGAATGGAACGACGGTATCGACGAGTACATATACGAGATGATGATAAAACCCTCAAAAATCAAGCTGGATTGCAATGTTCCACAAAGCATTTCGAACCTGAAGGGGACCAGATTCACAGTAAGGGTGACCGTAAAAAATCTTGGTGAGTGTCCATCAAAGATCAGGCTGGTGGCCTCCTCGACAGTCAAGGGGCTCTCGTATTCCATCAAAAATCCTGAAATAACCTGCTTCCCAAATGCAACGTCAAGCTCGGAAATAGTCGTGACACTAACACAAACACTCGAAGGCGGAAAACCTTTCGATTTCATAGCATCAATCGAGTTTGCATCAGAAAAAATATCTGTAAAAAAAACCATCATGCCAAAAATGGCGATAGGCTAGCAAAACATTGACACTAAACGGTTTCGCAGCTAACATTTACCTTTAGAATGAAATCAGACCTCCAAACATCTGTTGGCCTGACTGCCAGGATGCCGTATCGCCTTGGTTTCAAGGCCGCGGTCGCTGGGGTCTGCGCCTCAGAAGGTGACCTGGAAACATCATACAAGTTGCTCCTCGAATGCCTTTTGCTAAACCCCAATTTCATACCGGCCCAGGAGACCATCGCCGTAAACAGGCTCCTTGCCAGCGAGCCAGCTATTGCGCTGAGGGAGTTCAAAAACGTCCTTCACACAAACCCGTCCTCAAGGGTGGGGCTCTGGGGCAAGGGATTGACGCTCTGCATACTGGGAAAACACGAGGATGCGCTTGATACAATCCTGGAAATGGCCGAAAACCAGGAGATGTCAGGGGCTGGTTTGGGCCTGCTTAAAAAATACTTCGGGATTGAAGAAAGTACGACCCTCAAAGTTTCCTCTGTAGTGAAATCATTCACGGAAAATCTTTCCAGCAACAGATCAAAAACAGCTTTTGATCTGATCAAGGACATTGGCCAGTCAGACCAGAGCGCAAGGCTCAAATTGATACTCTCCGACTTCCTGTTTTCAAGAGGCGAGAGAAAAACAGCCAAAAGCCTCCTTGAAAAAATGCTGGATGTTCACCCGTATTATCCCGGTCTTCTGTACAAGCTTGCAAAAACAAGCAAATCCGAGGGCGAAGACTCCCAGGCACTGGAATTTTTGCAGACAGTGGCCGATTGTGAGCCAGCACACCCTGATCCGGATGGAATCTCGTCTCTTGTGCAATCATCATTCGCGCAACCCGAAGATATTGAAGATCTAAGGGTCCTCAGGCAATGGTGCATTGATGTAATAAAAAACACCTGCATCGGTGTTAAAAAACATGAAGAACCACAATTGCAACCCATTTCACAACAACCCCCCGAGGTACCCATAAGCTCCGCAGATGTGATAGAAATCGAGAAGAAGCTTGAAGAGGCACAACCAGTAATCCCAGAACCACAACCTGAAGAAACTGTTGAAGCAGAGCCACAACAAACATTATTTGGTGAAGAAGAGCCACCTTCCCGGGAGTACCAGGAAAAGCAACTCGAACGAACAAGAAAAATCCTGGAAGAAGCAAGAAAAATGCTTGACCAGACAAAACATGTCCAGGAAGAGCCACGAGGAGAAGTTGGAGCCAATCAAAATCCAGCTGAAGAAGAACAAAAGGATGCCCAATCAAGAGAAAAAAATGAAGTCTTTGAGGCCACCATCGTTGAACTGGAAGTACGCATCGACGAGGATATTCCATCTGAACCGGTAATAATAGAGGGCGGACCCAAAAGAATCGTTCTCCCAACTTCAGACCTTGAACCAGAACTAAGCGAATCAAGGGCCTGGTCAATGCTTCGCGATGGGGAAGCAGAAGAGGCTTTCCTCATGTTCTCAAAACTCCTAAGAAAAGAGGCCGGCATTGAGTCTGACCAGTGAACTCGAGGAATTGAAGGGTTTTAAAGACTTCCTGATTCTCGACGAACAGGGCAAGGTGCTCCTCCGTCAGACAAAAGGAGCCGGTTTCTCGCAAGGAGTGCTCTCCGGCTATCTTGCATCGGTGTACTCCATTGCCGACAGAACCACGATGCCCTTCACAAGCAACATCGCCGAGATTTCCTTCGATGGTGAGGGAGGATCTGTCCTCGTTATGAAGGGAAAAGACAAATACTTCATGCTCCTGCTCGAGGGCACACCGTCAATGGGAATAGCAAGACTAAAACTCCGGATGCTGGTGGACAACTACGAGCAATGACCGGAACAATATTTGTTTGCGCAACACCAATCGGCAATCTCGATGATGCTTCGCCAAGACTCATACAGACCCTTTCCCGGTGCCCGGTCATCATGGCCGAGGACACAAGAAGGACACTGAAGCTCCTGACCCATTTTGGCATAAAGGCACAACTCTTCCCATTGCACATTCACAATGAATCCATTTCCTCAAACAAGGCATTACAGATCCTCATGATGGGGCAAAATATAGCCATCGTCTCAGATGCCGGAGTGCCGACCCTCGCCGATCCAGGCCAGACTCTTGTTGATATGGCAATCAACCACGGGATAAAAGTGGTTCCTATCCCCGGACCATCTGCTATCACAACAGCGCTTTCTGTTTCCGGCTTTTTTGCCCAGACGTTCACGTTTAGAAACTTCCTCCCCAGAAAACCGGGCGCCCTTGGCAAGGTGCTCCAGAAGATAGCCCAAGAGGGCAGGACAACGGTTGTTTTTGAGTCCCCTTTCAGGATGCTTGCCCTGCTGGAATCGATTTGCCAGAACATCCCTGATTGTCAGCTCCTGGTATGCAAGGAGATGACGAAAATCCACGAAGAATATTTCAGGGGCACGCCAAAAGAAGCACTTGAAAGGCAAAAAAACATACAGCCAAAAGGCGAGTACACGGTCGTCATAGGTTTTCCCAACCAGCAAGCAGAAGATGAGCAGGATTAAAGTTTTGCACACTGCCGACCTCCACCTTGGGGTCGAGACATACGGCGTTACAGGCCAAGATGGAATCAACAGCCGGATCAAGGACTACCTCGAAACACTCGACTGGCTCGTCCTGCAAGCAAAATCGCTTGATTGTGACGCTTTTCTTGTGGCAGGAGACATTTTTGACAATGAACGCCCAACCAATTATGTCATATCTGAATTTGCCAAAAGAATACGAAATCTTGTCGATTCATCAATTACGGTCATCCTGACCCCTGGCAACCACGAAACCTCATCATCTTCGAGGGTGCCTTCTGCACTCGAAGTTTTCAGGGCGCTACGCCCACAAAAGGACGGCACTGAAATAGCTTGCCGTGTGCTGGGTTGCCAGCCCTTAAGGCCAGGAGACACCGAAACAATGGGCGGGATCTCAACCGTGCCCACAAAATCAGGCAATCTGCAGATTCTCGCCATGCCATATCCGAGAAGGTCGGAGATACTCACTTCCGAACAAATGAAAAACAGGGGCAGGGAAGAGGTCAAAAAACTTGCCGCAACAATATTTCTGGATCGCATCCAGGAGTTGGCAAGGAAGGCCCTCCCTGGACTCCCGACAATCTTTGTTGGCCACTTCGGCATAAAAGAGGCCGAGCTCAGGCCGGGTGTAAAGGGCTACCTGGCAGATGACGTAATAATTTCCACATACGACCTGATGTCAAAACTCTCGGATTCGCAGGCAAAATTTGGATATGTAGCACTTGGACATTACCACAGCCCGCAGATGCCCAGCCCAAACCTTGTCGCGCCATCACTTGACGAGGACATGGACGGCGAGGCATCGGTTTTGTGTGGAACAAATCCTTGCAGGGATTGGGAGCTCTTATCAAATGAAACAGTGGCGCCTGACCCTGATTCACTGTTCAGGGATGGCAAGCCTGTAAGAAAAATACAGATGGCATACAGTGGCGCCCCAAGCAGGAGAGACTTTTCCGACGGCGCCAGGACAAGAATGTACATGGAGCTTGACCTGACACCGGAAGGGTCGTCTGGAAAATGCCGTAAGGTCGAACACTCAAGGTCGCTCAGGCAATTGACTGTTGACAATGCACTGAACTGGAAGGAAGAGCTTGAAGCAAAATTTCTCAAGTCGGAATTCTGGCGCCAGCCTTACGAGTATGCAACAACAGGATGTGATCAGGAGCAGATCGAAAAAACAATGAAGGGGCCGCTTCCCATTTTCAGGCTCAGACTACCGGAAGAGGCAAGGCCAATATGGCCAGCCATCAAATCCTGGCTTGATACCTTGCCAATGTTCGACAAGATAATAACGCCATATTACAAACCATCTGTCAGGGAATCTCAAAAAGCAGTCATCACCCAGACCGAATCGCCTGTGGAGGCCGTAAAATCGTACCTGGACTCTCTCCAGGACGACTTTTCGAGGACCAACAGGGCAAGGATACAGGAAGAAGCAGAACGGATTATGCAGGAAGCAAGGGTGGTGTAATCTGGTCCCGATATCGCTAGAGATAACAGATTTCCTCTCCTACAGGGGCTTCCACCAGCTGGATTTTTCATCATTCCATGTGGCATCAATAACAGGGATGAACGGCGCCGGCAAATCTGCGATCCTTGATGCCATCACCTGGGCACTATTCGGGCAGGCCAGAAAGCCAACCCTGATCAGGTCAAAAACCAAATCAGACAGAGAAACGGTCATAAATGATGATGCAAACACTTGCGAAGTCTCGCTCACATTCAGGATTGGACAGAACACCTATCTTGTCGACAGGGCCATGGACAGAGGGGGAGCAATAAGGCTCCAGTTCAAACAAATCACCCGCGACGGCGAAAACGACCTTCGCGGAAAAAGCACCCCGGAGACCGACCAGGCAATTGAAAAGGAGCTTGGTTTTACATACGAAGTTTTTGCTTCATCATCCTTCATCACCCAGGGCGACAGCGCACGCTTCATGGAGGCAAAACCCAAAGAAAGAAGGGAGATACTTGCCCAGATACTCCAGCTGGACAAATACACTTCATGCAAGGAAATTGCTGATTCAAGATTAAAATCGCTCAAGGAAGAAACATCGGCCCAAAAAGCCCTGCTTGAAGACAAATCAAAAATATCGGAAAAAATACCCCAGATCGAATCCGATCTTGCACAGGCAGAATACGATCTGAACAGCGCAGAAAGGCAATGGGAAGAGTGCAGGAAAAACCTTGAATCGCTGAGAAAAAATCTCAGCCTGTCAGAAGCAAAACGAAAAACGCTCGAAGAAACAAAAGCCAGAGCGGCAAAGCTCGAAAGGGAGCTTGGGGAAACAGCAGACTCGATTGCAGAGCTGGACGGCAGAATTTCCCAGTACAGAAAATTGCTGGAAAACGAATCACAGGTAAATCTTGGCTTCGAAAAACTAGGCCAAAAAAGGCGAGAGCTTGAGAAACTGACAGAAAAAGAGGCGAGGGTATCGGCCCTCGAAAGAGCCAAAACACAAGCACAGGCAAAAATTGATATCAAGGCAAAAGAACTTGAAACAAGACTTGTCCAACTCTCGACCCAGATCGACGAGTCATTGAAGGCGCAAACAATGCTCGAGGGCCTGCAGAAAGAAGCTGGCAGGCTCACGGAAGAAAAAGCAAGGATCATCAAAATAAAGGAAGAAAAACACTCCTGGGACCTTTCCATCCAGCAGGTAAAAAATGCACTCGCCGGTGCCGAGAAAAAATTTACAGAACAACAAGCAAGGCTGGAAAAGACCACAAAACTGGCAGGGGTGGAAAAAGCCTCGGAAATTGATAGCACGCTGGGCAAAATAGATGAATTGCAATCTGGCATCCCGGCACTCGAAGAAGAAATTGCCTCAATAAAAAAATCCATTTCAGATGCCGAGGGCAAAAAAGCAACAGCAAATGCAGAGATTGACCATCTTGAAAAGGAAATCCAGGTCCTTGGCGAAGGCGAGACAGGAAAATGCCCGTTGTGCGGCCAGGAGCTGCCTTCTGGCGGATCAGCAAAGCTTGTTGAAGAGAAAAGGGCAAAAATCGGGGAATGCAAAATCAGCCTTCAGGACATAAACGAAAAAATTGACCCTATAAAGCAATCACTGGCAAGTGCGGAGAAGAAGCTTGACCTGGCAAAACAATCGGTGGGGAAAATACCCCTCCTTGAACAAGCGATGTCAATTTCGTCAGAATCAGAGCAGATCTCACAAGAGCTTGAAGAAAAGCGTAAATCGTTTGAAGAGGTCCAAAGAGGGTTTTTGTTGTTTGAAGAAACAAATGGTCTGACCCTTAAACAGGAAGCCCAGATTTTGGCCCAGTATGAGGCAATCTCAAAACAGCTGACACTTACGGCAGAGAAGGCCTCAAAAATTGAGAACCTGAAAGAGCAGGAGGCTTCACTCCAAAAAGAATTCATCTCAAAATCTTTTGCAAAAGAAGAACTCGAACTGGTTGAAAAAACCAAAAAAGAAATTGAAGCCGAAGGATTTGACCAGATGGAGCTCTCACAGGTAAAAAAGGCAGTTTCGGAGTTAGAGCCTTTCGCCCACCAAAAAACGGAACTTGAAGTGGCAAAAGCCAGTCTTGCGGGTGCTACCGAGCAATCCGAGACCGCAAAGAAAAGATTCTCCTCAATAAACAACGAAATTGCAGAATCCCAGAAACTGCTGCTTGAGTTTGGGGACGCAGAAAGGGAATACCAGGAGGCCATTCAGAAAACAGGTACCGAAGAGCAGAGGGAAAAACTGCTCCAGAAACAGAGAGACCAGATGTTCTCCGGCAGGAATGTACTAACCAAAAGTTTGGAGGATGCAAAAAGAGCGCTGGAGGAATCGTCACAAATCCAGGAAAAACTGGTGACTCTTGAAAAAGACCAGAGAATTTTTGAACGGGTAAAGGAAATGTTTGGAATTGATGGCATCCCCTCAAGGGTGCTCCAGGGTGTTGCTCCACAGCTTGAAGAGATCGCAAATTCTGTGCTCCAGAGAATTTCACAGGGGCACACGGGATCAGAATCGCTAAGAATGGAGATAAAGCTGGAAAGGGAATCCAAGGACAAATCGCTCTCAACACTTGACGTGATCCTCACAGACGGCCAGACAGCAAGACCATACGAGCTTTTTTCCGGAGGGGAAAGATTCAGGGCCGATTTTGCAATCAGGCTGGCACTTTCAAAGCTCCTTGCACAGAGGGCCGGTGCAAAGCTCCAGACGCTCGTTGTGGATGAGGGGTTTGGAACGCAGGACAGTGAGGGTATAAAGAGGCTGGTCGAGGCGATAAACGAGATGTCTTCAGATTTTGAGAAAATACTTGTAGTTTCACATGTTGAAGAGATGAGAAACAGCTTTGAGAGGAAAATACTCGTGACGCGTGATGACGACGGATCACACTTTGAGGTTGTTTAGTTTTATCCTTTTAGCAATTCCTGAAGTTCTTTGTTATAGTCTTCATTCACCCAGTTTTTTGTGGTGCCCACTTTGAAATCAACAAACAAAACAGCATCCTTGAAAACAACTTTTGCTTTTACAGCATCTTTGTAGTTCGAAACAAAGGAACCCTGGACCGCCTGGGATGGACTGAGCCCATATTGCGAGTCTTCAAAAGAGCTGTCCTGGGCGCCAAGGACCTTTCCCAAAGCATCATACAAAACAACCGTCCATGAGAACGAGGCTATCACCTTGTCTGACATGTTCTGGACCTGCATGTTGAAAAGACCACGCTCCTCGTCGGAGGCCTCAATCGAGAGGAGTGCAACAGGTTTGGTTTTTGCATACTGGTTTTTTTGGGTCTCCTGGTTAGTTTGCGTTTGATCGGGTGTTGCCTGCCCACAAGCAACAACAAAGATATTTGCAACAATAAGAACCAGAATCAATAAAATCTTTCTCATGCTTTTTTTTATAAAACCAAACAAGCCAAAGTCAACTTTTATGTTTTCAGTAACATAAACCCCCTCATTCGAACTCCTGTCTTTTGAAACCCTATTTAAGTGAACGGCTATGATAGATACTGCGAATGGCAGATATTAAATTAATGAGAACGTCCGATTATAGCCAATAATCATTGTAAACTTGAAGTTTTTTTGCTATGGTAAGTTATATTTTGTTGGCGAGGTGACAAAAATGACGGAACAAATGACCGTTAGCTATAAAAAGCTTTGGGAATTATTAATTGACCTCCACAGAAACAAGGAGGATTTGCAAGCAGCTACGTTTACAAGTCCATCATCAACTCCAAAGCTTTTTAAAAATGAAAAATCAGTATGGACGGTCTTACAAGGTCTGCTCAGCGCTCGGTATCAATTTCGAAGATATTATTGAATTAGTGCCAGATACAGCTGAGGAGGGGGAGCTGAAAAATGACTAACAATACAAAAGAACAGGAACGCTCAGAACTGCACCGCACGATATGGAATATCGCCAATGATTTACGCGGGAGTGTAGATGGCTGGGATTTCAAGCAATATGTGCTTGGAATGATGTTTTATCGTTACATATCCGAAAATCTTGCAGGTTACATAAACATCGGCGAATGGGAAGCGGGACACAAGGATTTTGATTATGCAAAGTTGTCCGACCAGGAAGCAGAACAGGCACGCAAAGACCTTCTCAACACAAAGGGGTTTTTCATACTGCCCAGCGAGCTTTTTGAGAATGTGCGCCGTCGCGCTCCAGGTGATGAGAACCTGAACGAAACACTGGAAAAAGTGTTCAAAAATATTGAAGCTTCAGCACTTGGCACCAATAGCGAGGACGACTTTAAGGGTTTGTTTGATGATATCGACGTTAACAGCAACAAACTGGGCAGCACAGTGGCAAAGCGCAACGAGAGGCTTGTCAAATTAATGAACGGCGTTGGCGAGATGAAATTGGGTGACTACAAGGACAACACCATTGACGCTTTCGGAGATGCCTACGAATTTCTGATGGGCATGTATGCCTCAAATGCAGGGAAGAGCGGTGGCGAATTCTTTACACCGCAGGAAGTTTCCGAATTGCTCACCCGTCTTGCACTGGTGGGAAAAACCGAGGTCAACAAGGTCTATGACCCTGCCTGTGGCTCTGGCTCCCTGCTTCTAAAGTTTGCCAAAATTCTCGGAAAAGAAAACGTGCGCCTGGGCTTCTTCGGCCAGGAAATCAACATCACCACCTATAACCTCTGCCGTATCAATATGTTCCTGCACGATATAGATTATGACAAGTTTGACATCGGCCACGGCGACACGCTGACCGACCCACTGCATTGGGACGATGAGCCGTTTGAAGCTATAGTTTCCAATCCACCTTATTCCATCAAGTGGCCCGGTGACAGCGATCCGATTTTGATCAACGACCAGCGCTTTTCACCGGCTGGCGTGCTCGCTCCAAAATCCAAGGCCGATCTTGCTTTCATAATGCACAGCCTTTCCTGGCTGGCAACCAGCGGAACGGCGGCGATTGTATGCTTTCCCGGTGTGATGTATCGCGGTGGTGCGGAACAAAAAATTCGGCAATATCTGATTGACAACAACTACATCGATTGCGTGATCCAGCTGCCGGACAACCTGTTTTACGGCACAAGCATTGCCACCTGCATCATGGTGCTCAAAAAATCCAAGGCAGAAAACAGCACCCTTTTCATCGACGCGTCAAAGGAGTTCGTCAAGGTTACGAACAACAACAAGTTGAAACAGGAAAATATAGATGCCATTCTGGGCGCTTTTACAAGCAGAAAAAGCATGGCGCATTTTTCAAGGCTTGTGCCAAACGCTGATATTGCCGCCCAGGACTACAACCTTTCGGTCTCCACCTATGTGGAGCAGGAGGACACCAGAGAGAAGATTGATATTGTCACCCTCAATGCTGAAATAGAGAAAATTGTAGCGCGGGAGCAGGTTTTACGTGATGAGATTGCCAAAATCATCGCGGAAATAGAGGTGGGCACATGAAAGACGGGTTTAAGTTTCTGATTTATCAATCCGTTTCAGAAAATGTGACAGTCAATGCGGTCATCAAAGATGAAACGATTTGGTTGACGCAAAAGGCTATGGCCGAATTATTTGGTATAAATATCCCTGCAGTATCAAAGCATTTACAAAATATTTACGATGAGGGCGAACTAAGAAAAGATGCAACTGTTTCCAAAATGGAAACAGTTCAAACCGAGGGCGAAAGAGCGGTCAGGCGAAACGTTGACTATTACAATCTTGATGCCATCATTTCTGTCGGTTACCGTGTAAACTCAAGGCGGGCCACCCAATTTCGCATCTGGGCAACTGGGGTGTTGAAAGAATATATAACAAAAGGTTTTGCCCTTGATGATGAACGGCTGAAACAGGGCAAGGCAGCCTTTGAAAAAGACTATTTCAGAGAACTGCTGGAGCGCGTTCGCTCCATTCGGGCCAGCGAACGCCGCATCTGGCAGCAAATCACAGATATATTCGCCGAGTGCAGTATTGACTATGACAAAGATTCACCTGTAACGCACGATTTTTATGCCATGGTGCAAAACAAATTCCATTATGCCATTACGGGGCAGACAGCTGCTGAAATCGTCCATTCAAAAGCTGACAGAAACAAAGAGAACATGGGACTAACCACGTGGAAAAACGCACCGGAAGGGCGCATTCTGAAATCAGATGTCGCAGTTGCGAAAAACTATCTTGAAGAAAAACAGATAAGGCAACTGGAAAGAACTATAACGGGCTATTTTGATTATATAGAAGATCTTATCGAGCGGGAGAATACCTTCACAATGGAGGAATTTGCCGCAAGCATCAATGAATTTCTCGCTTTTCGCAAATATGAAGTTTTATCCGATAAAGGCAAAATTTCAAAACAAATGGCTGCCGCAAAAGCGGAAGGGGAATATGCCGAGTTTAACAAAACGCAAAAGATCACTTCGGATTTTGACCGTGAAGTGAAGTTGCTGATGAAGAAAGACGGTATTGCGGATGAGTAGGCTGGAGGAATTAATCGCCAAGCTTTGCCCGGATGGGGTGGAGTATAGAACATTAGGTGAAATATGTGAATTATCAGCGGGTGGTGATGTACCAAAGAATCGGTATTCAAGAGACTTGGCGGATGAATATAGCATTCCAATTTATAGTAATGGAATTGGTGACAATGCACTATACGGATATACCGATATTGCGAAAATAACCACGCCATGCATTACGATTGCTGCACGTGGCACAATCGGTTATTGTGCATTAAGAAAAACTCCATTTTTTCCTATAATAAGGCTTATTTGTGTAATACCACATGATTCTATTAGCGCAGATTTTTTGCATTACTTTGTTCAAACAATTAGATTTCAAGTACCTTCGTCTGGAATACCACAACTAACTGTGCCTATGGTAGCCAAAATTATTATCCCCGTTCCGCCGTTGGAGGTACAGCAGGAAATAGTCCGGATACTGGACAAGTTTACTGCGCTGGAAGCGGAGCTGGAAGCGGAGCTGGAAGCACGAAAGAAGCAGTACGAATTTTATCGGGAGTTGCTCTTGAACTTTAATGAACAAAGAGATGCTGCGATGAAATGGATGACTTTGGGAGAAGTTGGACGGGTATCAATGTGTAAACGAATTATGAAAGCTGAAACGACACCAGATGGGGATGTGCCATTTTTCAAAATTGGTACATTTGGAAGAGAGCCTGACGCCTATATTTTACAAGAAAAGTATGATGAGTATAGAAAGGATTACGCGTTCCCTAAAAAAGGTGATATTCTTATTTCAGCAGCAGGTACGATTGGAAGAACAGTTATTTATGATGGAGAACCCGCTTACTACCAAGATTCAAACATCGTTTGGATTGATAATGATGAAAGCCAAGTTCTGAATAAATATCTATATTACTGTTATTCTATGAAGCCTTGGGCTGTTTCTAGTGGAGGGACTATCGCAAGGTTATATAACGATAATATCAACAAAGCCAGAATTCCCGTCCCGACCATCGCCGAACAAGAACGCATCGTTGCCAGCCTCGATCGTTTTGACACCCTTGTTAATGACATCACCCAAGGCCTGCCAGCCGAAATAGCGGCGCGGCGCAAGCAGTATGAATACTACCGCGACAAACTGCTGACTTTCAGGGAGAAATCCGCATGAGCACATATAGCATCGTCACATGCACCGAAGAAGCGACGGTTGTTGCCGAATATCTGGCCGAATATGGCGCCTGCTCTGAAAAATACCAGAGCGAGGCGGAGCTCGAGAACGAATTTGTCCGCCTGCTGACAGCGCAAGGATATGAATACCTGGAGGTCCACAATGAGGCCACACTGGTCACCAACCTGCGCAGGCAACTTGAACAGCTCAACGATCTCACCTTTACGAATGGCGAATGGGAAAGGTTTTTTGCAGAATGCATCGCCAACACCAATGAAAGCATCGTAGAGAAAACCAAGAAAATCCAGGACGACCATGTGCAGGTCCTTCACCGCGACGATGGCACAACCAAAAACATCTACCTCCTCGACAAAAAGAACATCCATAATAATCGCCTGCAGGTCATCAGACAGTATGAGGAACCGGGTGGCACCCATGAAACACGGTATGACGTGACGATTCTTGTGAACGGGTTGCCCCTTGTTCATGTAGAACTAAAACGGCGTGGTGTCGCCATCCGCGAAGCGTTCAACCAGATCAACCGTTATCAGCGCGACAGCTTTTGGGCCTCGTTGGGCCTGTTTGAGTATGTCCAGATTTTCGTGATTTCCAACGGTACACATACAAAGTATTACAGCAACACCACAAGGAACGCGCACATCAAGGAACAAGGCGACAGCAGACGCCAAAAGAGTAACAAAACGAGCAACAGCTTTGAGTTTACAAACTTTTGGGCAGACGCAAACAACAAAGCCATTCCCGACCTTGTGGATTTTACCAAGACATTTTTAGCCAAGCACACCCTGCTGAATGTTTTGACCAAATACTGTGTATTCACATCCGAGGAATTGCTTCTCGTCATGCGCCCATACCAAATCGCGGCAACAGAGCGCATTTTATCCCGCATAGCGATATCAACCAACTACAAGAAAACGGGAACGACGGAAGCAGGGGGCTACATCTGGCACACAACTGGTTCCGGCAAGACCTTGACGAGCTTCAAGACTGCCCAGCTGGCTTCCACCCTGCCCTATATTGACAAGGTATTGTTTGTCGTTGACCGCAAAGACCTGGACTACCAGACGATGAAGGAATATGACCGCTTCGAGAAAGGCGCCGCAAACGGCAACATCTCGACAAGGGTCCTCCAGCGCCAGCTGGAAGACAGGGATGAAAAAGGCAATCCGCATAAATATAAGATCATCGTAACAACAATTCAAAAGCTGGATGTATTCATTCATAGCAATAAGCAACACGATATTTACAAAAAACATGTCGTGTTGATTTTTGATGAGTGTCACCGCTCCCAGTTTGGTGATATGCGCCAGGCCATCACAAAAACCTTTAAAAACTATCACATCTTCGGCTTTACAGGAACACCGATATTCGCAGCGAATGCCAGTTCGGGTGGCAATCCATTATCTCTTCGAACAACCGAACAGGCCTTTGGAGAAAAACTGCACACTTACACCATTGTGGACGCCATTAATGACAGGAACGTATTGCCTTTCAGGATAGACTTCATCAACACCATCAAAAAACCCGACCATATAGATGACAAAAAAGTCCATTCCATAGACACTGAAAAAGCCCTGGCTGATCCACAGCGAATCAGTGAAATTGTTGCCTATGTTCTTGACCATTTCGACCAGAAGACAAAGCGCAGCAGTTTTTATACACTTTCTGCCAAATGGGAAGAGGCTGGAAAACATGATCCCAAGACAACAATTGAAAAATGCGAAACAAGACGCGTGGCCGGTTTCAACTCCATATTTACTGCAGCGTCAATTCCAATAGCCATCAAATATTACACCGAATTTAAAAAGCAGATTGCAGAAAAGCACCGCAATCTCACCATAGCAACCATTTTTAGTTTCAGCGCAAACGAGGACGAACCGGATGGACTCTTGCCAGACGAGGGTTTCAACATGGACAATCTCGACCAGGGCTCGCGGAACTTTCTTGAGACAGCAATCAAGGATTATAATGCAATATTCAGCACAAATTTTGATACATCTTCGGACAAGTTCCAGAATTACTACAAAGACCTTTCCCTTCGCGTGAAGAACCGCGAGGTTGACCTGCTGATTGTGGTCAATATGTTCCTGACAGGTTTTGACGCGACTACCCTCAACACGCTCTGGGTAGACAAAAACCTTAAGCAACATGGGCTGATTCAGGCATTCTCGCGAACAAACCGTATTTTAAACAGCGTCAAGACTTTCGGCAACATCATTTGTTTCCGCGACTTGAAGGAGGAAACAGACAAAGCAATTGCTCTTTTCGGCAACAAGGATGCAGGCGGTATTGTGCTGCTCAAAACATACGACGAGTATTATAACGGCTACGATGAAAACGGCGAGCACAGACCAGGCTACAAAGAACTGGTTGCCGATCTTAAAACACAATATCCTCTTGGACAGCCTATTCTTGGTGAAGAGGCGGAAAAAGATTTTATCCAGCTGTATGGCGCGATTTTAAGGCTGAGGAATATTTTGTCTTCCTTTGATAATTTCGCAGGCAATGAAGTTTTACATGAAAAGAATTTTCAAGATTACCAGAGCATCTATATCGACCTTTATCAGAAAATCAAAAAAGGCGCTGACGGTGATAGAGAGACTATCAATGATGACGTTGTGTTCGAGATTGAACTTATTCGGCAGATTGAGGTCAACATTGACTACATTCTCATGCTTGTAGAAGAATACCATGAATCCAACTGCAAGAATAAGAATATCCTCACAACTATCGACAAAGCAATCAATTCCAGTATCGGACTTCGCAGCAAGAAGCAGCTTATTGAACAATTCATAGAACAGATCAATGCATCAACAAAGGTCGATGAGGATTGGCGCAAATTCCTGTGTGAACGCAAAGAAGCAGACATTACAACGATCATAGAAGAAGAAAGATTAAAACCTGACGAGACTCGACATTTCGTGGACAATGCTTTCCGCGATGGTTCACTGAAAACGACAGGCACGGCCATTGATAAAATCATGCCGCCTGTATCGCGTTTCGGCGGTGGGAATAGAGCCACAAGGAAGCAGAGTATAATCGAAAGGCTTCTCAAATTCTTTGAGAAGTATTCTGGATTATTATGAACACAGATGTTTCGCCTTAGTAACTTTTAGGTTTTTATGATTTGGCACTGATTGAATTATTTGAGGTAGCAACCCGGGTCTTCCGCAAGATAATCGCCAGTGTGCTCGTATGCCCTTCCACGGCAACCGGAACATGTTTTGTCATGCTCGCAACCTTTGCATTTACCCTTCAACTTTGATCTGTCGCGAAGCTCAAGCAGGGTCGGAGATGTTTCCCAAATCTTCTTCAGGCTGTCATTTTTTACATTTCCGACAACGGTCTGGAGAAGCATGCACGGGATCACATCCCCATTTGGCAGAATGGTGACATAACCGTTTGGCATGCCTGCAGCACAACCCCTGTTGTAGTATGGAATTCTCATCAGGTTTTCTTTTGGGAAGTGCTTTGGCACAATGCCAGCCGACTGGAGCGTGATGGGATACATTGTACAGCCAGGTGTTCTTATCACAATAGGATAATCTTCTTGCTTTCTGGCAAGCCACCCCATTATCTCTTTTCTTTCTTCTACGGAAAGGATTTCATCCGGGATTTCTTCCTTGACCCTCTGGACTTGCACAAGGTCAAAAAGTTCAGCGGCAATTGCACCTGTCTCGACTGCCATGTCCAGCAACCCTGGCAACTCTTTTATAGTGCCTTTGCGGATCGTTGCACCAAACTGGAAGGGGAGCCCGACTTCACGGCAGGCCTTTGCACCCTGCATGGCTTTTTCAAACGAGCCCTCCAGACCCCTGAACCAATCATGGGTTTTTGCGTTTGCCCCGTCAACCGATATCTGTGCGGCCATCACTCCGCAATCTTTCAGCTTTTGTGCGACATTCCTGTCGATAAGGGTGGCGTTTGTCCCGATGACAGTTCTGAGCCCCTTTGAGCTGGCGTGTTTGACCAGATCGAAAAAATCAGCCCTCTTGAGAGGCTCTCCGCCATCAAAAATAAGGAGCTTTGGCCCCCATGAAACGATTTCATCAAGGAGCCTGAAGGCCTGTTCTGTTGTCAGCTCGTCTTTTGGCACATTGTCAGATGACTCACTGTAGCAATGTTTGCACCTGAGGTTGCATTCCCTTGTTACCGAATATGAGACAAGAAAAGGCGGTGTGATACCATTACCTCGTGGCATTCCACCTGGGTGGCCGCCTGGATGCCCATGTCCTTGCATGTTTGCTGGATGTTCCATATAACTTCCCCCTGTTGGCAGGATATGGGACAAGCATAGGCCAGAAAAATTCTCAGATTAAGCCGGTCAACCTTAAATTAAGGTTTTGCAGTTTTACCCTTTCTGGTTTTTTTTCCTTCCTGAACTACCTCGGCCTCTTTTTTCCAGATACTATGGGGTTTTTTTGCCTTCTTTTCGTATTCTTCTACTGTCTCAAAGGACTTTCTTTGTGGCTTGGCGACATCCTGGGCCATGACCGCGTCCATGAACTCGTCATTGATTTCTATTCTGACGTCTGCGATCTGCTTAAGATCCTCATGGCAATTCGGGCCGTGGAAAAGGTATGTTATTACACCTTCATATTTGGCCACCTCAATGGCAGGAATGAAATCTGAATCCCCAGCAATTATACATGCATGGGTAATCAATTTCTTCATTGCAAGCATTACCAGGTCAACACCTATCAAGAGGTCGACCCTTTTTTGCTCCAGGATCCGCTCGCCAGCCTGCGTGTAGCCCCTGAATTCAAGTCTTCCAAGCCTCACTTCAAAATTGGGCTGGTATTCAAGGTACTTGAAAAAAGACTGTTTCCTTGCGAATTCAAGCTTCTCTTCCTCAGTGGGGTTTGCGCTCTGGTATGGAAGGCAGTGATAATAATATGTCCTGAGCATATCGAAATTACCGGTCATCTTCTCCTGGAGCTTCAGGAAATCTATCTTTCCTCTTCCAAGCGCCTTCTGCACCCTCTCAAAATATCCTCCGTCAATCAAATTGACACATCTGGCCAAAAAAACCTCCTTCATATAAAACCCCGACCTCGTTTATTCCCAACGCCGGGGGTCGTGTAATATGGCACACCTTAATAAACCCAAAAAACCTTTTAGTCAAGCATCCTGATTGTGCTTTGTTGGAACTTGGTCATTTTTTGTATATAAAATCACCATGAAAAAAATGGTTTTTCTGGTTGTAGCATGTCTTTCTGCATGCTTTTTTGCTTCTTGTGGCGGACGTACTGCCACTTCGGCCGACGTTGATATTTATGTGAGGCTGGACATGACAAAGAGGTTGCTTGAGCTTGTTGATTTCAAACTCGGGAAAATGGCCCCTGATCAGGCCTGCATTGGTGTGCTCTCAATTCTCAAGGCCGATTATTCAAGGGTGCCGTCATCACTATACGAGGACCTCCAGGAAACACTGAAAAACAAGGGCGGCCAGGACTTCAGGAAAGAGCTTGCCGAAGCTTTTGGTAATTACGAGAGCAGAATCGGAAAAGTGAAGGATGCCATGGAAAAAGAAACAGCGATTGCGATGCTCACAGGCGCAAAAAGTTTCCTTGTTGCAAATGAAACGCTCGGCATGGTCGAAGGCACCGGCATAGAAGAGGTCAACTGGATAATCCAGTATATAAAACATCTCCCTGAAGAGATAACGACAAAACTGGCCGGCATAAAAAACCTGGCTGGATACTACAAAGCAATAGACGAGTTCATTGAAAAGTACAAATAAACCGGATCCTGTCAACCAACAAAAAACCCTCCTTCTAGGAGGGTTTTTTGTTGGAACAAGACCTTTTATGGGTAAGAGATTGTTACAGTGCCAGTTTTTGAATCAAACGACATGGCCACCTTGAGCGATTTGCACAAGAAGGCAAGTGGGACATGCATGATTCCCTGCGAGGCTTTTGGTACAATTTTGGGATCTGCATCGATTGGGACAAGTTTTCCGTTAACTTTCGCTTTTGGATTGCCAAGCCAGAATTCGACAGTATTTTTGCCAAGCCTGCACGTCAGTTTGCTTTCCTTTGGCACCCACGAGACCGTCCCGAGCAAAGGCTCCACAATATTTGCAGCATAAGCATACAGAGCACTATCGATTTTCACAATACCAAGCTCGGCTGGATAGGTGAAAGAATCTCTCTTGAACGATTTTTGTCCAAGGACAAACACAAGCTTTTTTTTCGCAGAAGGCGATTCTCCGAAACAAATCAACTTGCCATCATTCCCAAAGACAAGTATTTTGCCGGAAGAGATTGCCGGACTGGAGCAATAATCAAGACCAACAGGCAATGTCCATATCATTTTTCCACTAGCTGGATTGATGCACTGAAGGGACTTTGCATACCCTATGACAAGATAACCTTGGGAAAAATCACTGCCAGTAAGAGCAGGATTTATGGGGGTCAACAGGTCGCTTTTTTGGGCAATATTTTTTCTCCACACCTGGGCACCAGTTTCTTCATCAAACCCGAAAATGGTCGGTTTCTCGCCAGACAAGGCGATGATTTTGCCAGAGCCCATGAAAGGCATTGATCCAAAGGTGGGGAACTTTGTATCAGCCTCTGATGAACCAGTAAATTTGAAGTTCCTGAGGAGGGAGCCAGTCTTGGCGTCAAAAATGGCCACAGACGAGCCCTCGCGTTCTGGCATTACAGTGTAAAGCATGTCTTTAAATATGACGGGAGCAAAGTATTCACCATTTTGCGGTCTGGAAAGTGAGAGTTTCTGGACATAATCGTAAGACCAGACCAGGTTGCCATTTTTTGCCGAGAAGCAAGACAGGGACCATTTTCCGTTAGAGTCAACAGACCAGCAGTAAATGAGCCCCTGCCCAACAGATGGGGAGAAGAAAAACGCGTCTGCAACAGGTTTTGCCCAGACTTGTTTTCCGTCATAGGCATTCAGGCAATAGATTGTTCCCTGGATAGTTCCATAAAGCTTGCCTTCGCAAACAACATGCGAAGTTTGGGAGCCTTTTCCTTTTGCTGTCCAGATTACCTTGCCATTTGCGCAGTTGAGACAATAGAGGTCTGTTGATGAAGATTTACCGGACACATACAGCCTGCTGTCGGAGACAGCCGGGGAACTTATTGCAGCAAACGGGAGTGAAACCGAGAGCACTTTCTTGCCATTGGCCATGTCAAAACCTGCAAGTGTCTTGCCATATACAACGTAGGCCTTTCCCTTGTAGACAACCGGTGCAAACGGAGACAAGCCAGATGTCTTCGGCAATTGTGCACTCCAGATGACAGAAACATGCGGTGTGTTTGGCGATGTGCCTTTTGGGGGGATGCCAACCTTTTTTTCGTTGTATCTTGGCATGAGCCAGTTGTTGTCAATCGGCCTGTCAATAACCTTTGCCACAACACCGACAACAACTGATCGTGAATTCCAGGATATTTTTACAGTGCCACTTTTCTGGCCGGCAGATGCCAGCTTGATGGGGACAGTCGCTATATCAACAACAAACCTTTTTTGTGATTCAATAACGACGGATTTAGCAGAAAGCGTTGCCCAGTCAAACCCCTGTGAAAGCGTAACGGACACCTTTTCTGGCAGGCAATTCTTTATGGTGAAGGATGCCTGTGCGGCCTGATATTTCGGCACCTCCCCAAAATCCAGCTTCATTGGGGAAACATAAAGTCCGCCTTCTGGCATCTGCCCAAAACATTCTATATTGTTTCCGGAGCCAGCATAAATCCTTCCAAGGGTCGGAACTACAACAGATGGTGGTTCCTGGGTCTTGATCCTGTAGCGTTCCATCCCGGAAAGCGCCCCCATCACACAAACTACGTTTGATCTTGTGGGCATTATGAGATAATCACCAAAAACACTCATCGGGCTGATGTTTGTTTGTGAATCTTCTTTTGGAGCAGTATTTCTTATGTTTGTAAAATAGAATTTTGAACCATCAGTTTGCGACAGGGCGTAAAGCACCTGGCCCTTTTCATCAAAGAGGTTTGCAATCACATTTCCCTGCCAGAGAATAAACGAGTCAAGGAAGGTTTTTTCAAATTTTTTCTCCCATTTCTTGTCACCATTCTTGGAGTCAAGCGCAACGATTATGGAATCACTGCCGGAGCGGGAAACAAAAACTGTGTCCTGCAAAGCAGACATGGCCATCTTGTCTTCTTCGGAAGTCTCGCCAAGTGCCCCATTTGCAGTCCAGAGTTTTTCCCCTGTCACAAGATCGATCGAATTAACAGAACCATCAGATATCACAGCAAAAACGCTACTTTCATTTGAAGCAAGCCTAGACAAAGGTGGATAATCAAGTTCACATGAGAATTTCTTCTTGCCAGTTGCAGCATCCAGGACTATCACGGTTTGCCCATAAACAAAAATAACCTTCCCGCTGGCACACAGCGGGTCCGACTCTACCTGATCCTCAATGGTAAATTCCCAGACTGGTTTCCTTTTGACAGTGTCAAAACAGGTAAGACTGCTCGTATAGGATATGTCATAGGAAATGAAATAGAGCATCCTTCCAGACAGGCATGGTCTTGATATGTATGCTTTTGGACCCTGCCCCCAGAGATAGCCTCCGGTTGCATAGTCATAGCACCTTAGCTCGTAATACCCACCAATATCGGGGTCTCTTGAGACTGTATAAAGCGTCTTTGAATCTGATATGATAGAGAAAAAGGCTTTATCATTGACTCCTTGCCAGAGTTGGCCAAGTGAAATTGTAGATGGACCGCAAGAAGCATCTGCCGATCCGGTTCTCCCCGGATTTCCCCCATCAATTGCCCAGAAACTGGCAGGTGCAGCAGAAATGTCATCAGGACAGCGATTTTCTGATATGTTAAACAAAGGCATCATCAAAAATGCAACCAACATTACAGCGGCAAAACTTCTCCCATATTTTCTCATCAATACCAAGGATAACCGTTTGTGGTGCATTGTCCAGAAATCATCAAAAAAGGCGGCATACATGCCGCCTTTTTTTGTTATTAAGCTTTTATTAATTTACGGAGCATTTTCGCCTTTGAGCTGTCTCCAGACACTTGAAAGCTCCAGGACAGTCTTCTCTATGATCGATTCCCACTGGGCATCCGTAAAATTGATCCCACAAGATTTAGCCCAGTCCTTCAATTTTTTCTGAGCCTCGTCAAATTTCTCCTTTGAGCTCCATCCAAGTCTTTCAGCCATCTGCTCAACACCTGTTGCAACTATCTCGGTCATTTCGAGTGCTCTGTCGAGTTTTTCTTTTCCGAGCTTTGACATGAGATACAACCTCAGCTTGACTGCAAGCCAGCCAAGGATAGTGCACAAAATAGCCACCAACGTTGTTACCACTGCCTCATTCCCCAAAATCTCCCAGATTGTCTCCATGTTCCCCTCCTATCGAACCAGCTGTGTTACAAAATAAACTGCTGTCCCAGTAATCACCGTGGCTATGAGCCCCATGATCCAGCCAACAATCCTGGAAAGTGATGCCTGGTCTCTTTTGACGCCCTCGATTCCGGTCTGCACCGGACATTTTGAAGGGTCATGAGTATCTACCTCCAGCTTTGAAGTCCTTTTGTCAAGCCACTCAAGACTCACAAGCGCCCTCTCGCACAAAACTGAGAGCCCAGACAGTTTGTTCCAGATTGCATCCAGCTTTCTCTCTATTCTCTCCTCAAGACTGCCATTTTCTTCCAATATTAGCCCCCTTCTTCTTTGGGACGCAGGCAAATGTCACATTGACAAAGTTTGAGTCAAAAAGAGTGATCGGGTTTTCAAAATCTGTGTCGTTGCCCTGGAAATGGCGGGTCTGCTCCCAGTGAAACTACAAACCAAATCATGAGATTGGTTCAAAAACACAGTTTTCGGCAAAAAAATCCTTGCGATCAACTATAAAATCAAATGTTCAACCTTAATGGTCTTTCCGGTACAATGGTAAAAAATCACTCACCAGGACAAGACACAATAATGAAGAAAAAAAGCACAAAGATTGACCCCAAAAGGGCCAGGGCAATTTCAACAATCAAAGCATTGCTTTTCTCGGCATCAGTCATTCCGTCACTGCTTGCAGGCGCAATAGCATACAGGCTTGGTTCATTCCATCCTACCAATTACGCCATCATGTTTTTTGGAATTGTCCTCGGGCAGCTTTCAGGAGACTATCTTTACTACTATTTCACAAACTACCACACCAGCACGAAAGACACCCACACAAAACTCTTTGCCGGGTGGAAGCCATATTTTGCCGAAACACTGATCAAGGGCAAGCAAAATCTTTATGCCGGCCTAGGGATATTGTTCGTTGATCTCCTGATAGGCCTGTATTTCATATTCAAGGCAGGATTGGCACTTGCAATCTTTGTTGCATCTGGAGGACTGATTGTCATGCTTTTCACGCCTCTTATGTTTTACGGACTAAAGGAAGTTGTTGTTTTCCTGGCTTTTGGCCCACTGGCAATGACTGGCATGATTTTTGTGCTTACGGGTAAATTTTCCTGGGAAACTCTCATTGCATCAATACCAGTAGCCTTATGGGTAACAGCAGTCGCACACCTGAAATCGGGGAAAATCAAGAAGATCGACGAGATGGCTGGAACGTTGTCGCTGACAGTCAGCAGAAATATAATTACTGCATTGCTTCTGCTGTCGTATGTGTCATTGGGGCTTGGTGTCGCATTTGCGTATATCCCAGTATTGTCCCTGCTTGCCCTTCTGACATTGCCACTTTCAATCAACGTTGTCATGGACCTGGGCAAACCATCAAACACAATCGTTTCATACCTCAACTCCACGATCAAAACAATATTTGTGCTTGTTTGTGGAGGATTGCTGATGTCAGCAGGATACTTGATCTAGGAGAGGGAACGCATGAAAAAATTTGCCAACTGGTTTGTATTGTGGTTTAAAGCCGCAAGAGCACCGTTCCTTATTACCAGCCTTATACCATCCATCCTGGCAGGGATGATAGCAAGGTCGCATGGCCTGTTTTCATGGCTCCCATTCGTGCTGGCCACCGTTGGTGTCGTCATGGCCCACTCCGCAGGTGATTTTTTTGACGACTACTATGATTTCAAGAAAGGTGTTCTGGGCCACAAGGATGAACAATTCCATGACAGCCCGCTGATTGATGGAAAAGTGACCCCTGGCCAGGTGCTTGCGGCCGGCATTGGCTGTGCAATTGTAGCGCTGGCTTGTGGTGCTTACTTTCTCTTTACCGTCGGTCTGCCGGTTGTATATATGGCAATTGCAGGTGGCATAATAGCTGTTTTCTATACTGCCCCGCCAGTATCCCTGAATTTTAGGGGATTCGGTGAAACCGCCCTCTTCTTTGCATTTGGTCCGCTTGTGACACTGGGTGTTTATGTTGCAATGACAGGAACATTTTCCTATGAGGCCCTTGTGGCAAGCATTCCGCTGGGACTGTTGACCATGAACATCGGCTTCATAAGCAATATTTTTGATGTACCGTCAGACACGCAGCATGAAAAAATCACGATGGCAGTCAGGCTTGGCCAGAAAAACTCTGTTGTCATGCTTGCAATATTCGAGTTTTTGGCGTTTGCTGTCCTTGGGTTTGGTGTCATCATCAATCTTTTACCAGTTTGGACGCTTATCGCACTGATAATGCTGCCCTTGGCGGCAAGCATTATTGTGGCAACAAGCAAATACCAGATCCAGGGCAGGTATGTGGTGGCAATGACCCAGGCAATAATGCTCACGACCTTTGTCGGTATCCTGATGATACTTGGGTATATCTAAAAATCAGAGGCAAAAGACAAACAAGCATCCTCTGTAGAAATTACAGATTGTCTCCATGGACAGGAAAATCAGTCTTGCTGAGGCTGTAGTAAAGGTTTGCCTTTGAGGCAACAAACTCAATCACGGAATAATCCGGATCATTTACCCCCAGCCTGTAATACCTCTCAAAGCCATCGACCCAAAAACGTTTTCTTGATTCTTCATTCTGTAAAACCCTGGCAGTGCCAATAAGGAGAAGACCAACAAACCTTTCCTGGTCAAAGAAATAAACGCTGGTACGACCATTCCTGAGAATGTGCGAGACTCTTCGCGAGGAAGTGTTTGTACTAAAATAGATTTTCTTCAAGCCTTCAGGGGCAATATTAAACATCATTTTTGTCCATGGATGTTCATCATCGCCAATCGTTGAAAGAAGGGCGAACCTAGAGCCTTTTACAAGCTCCAGACCAATCCTGAAGACCTCTTTCTCGTCCATTATTTTGCCTATTTTGCAGAAACTGATGTAATAAAGTCAGAAAGCTGTTTTGGAACACCCTTGTCGGATGTGAAAATTGCCTGATAAGACCTGTCTCCAACCAGAAAAACAAGCAGTTTGTCCTTGCTGGTTTTGTCACCCTGGGATGCCATCACACACTCGTGCTTACCTATTTTTATGTCTTCCTGTTTCCCCTTAAAATCCAGTGCTTTTGCAATCTCGCCAGCGACAATTTTCAGGTCTTTACCAGAAGAGTAGAGCATTCCAAACCTTATAGGTTCCGTCAGCTTCCCGTCATCTGGCCAGATGACCATCGAATTTCTCTCGGTTTTATCGACAAAGTATCCATCTGGGACAGTAAAACTGATTGATTCATCAAGGTTGTTTGTTGCGATGTTGAGGTCGTAGGTGCCATTTTGCAGGAGTTTTATTACATCCTGGATTTTGTCATTGTCCTTGTAGGTGATGTAGTAGACAATAAATGGCTCCTTGAAGGACTGGAATATCAGCTTGTGGACGGCATTTTCACCATAGTTGATGACCTGGTAGAACGTTGGGTTCTTCTCGCTAGTGTTCTCGTTCATCACGATGCCCTTGAATGCGCCCTCCATCTTGACCACTTCGTCACCCTTGTCTTTTGTCATCATCTGTGCGAGTTTCTTCTGGTCCTGGAAAATAAGTGTTTCGGTCTTCTTTCCGGCGCTCTTGAAAATATAGCGCCCCTTTTTCCAGTCGGTCTTGGCGTCGTCCATCACCATGTATGCAGGGATAGATACTTCGCATGGTCTTATAATGTAGGCGTGTGTGGCAACTTTTTTTATCTTGACTGTCTTTGCAATCTCAAAGAACCTGTCCGCAGGAAGCTCATCAGATACTACACCAGTAATCATCACAAGGAAATTCGTCCATGTCCAGACCAAAACCTGGTACTTTGTGCCAGTGGTCGTGTTTTTGCTTATAAAACGGCAGTATTGCTGGCCAGATGGATTGATGGCCTCGAAATTCTCGAAATCGGCCGAAGAGTCCCAGAGATCGACCATTCTGAGCTGGGTGGCAAGCGAAACGCCGACAGGTATTGTGGAGGCCGTTATCTTGAACTGAAACTTGCCCCTTTTTGCAAACTCCACCTTTGGGCCATCGTCTTTTGGCTCCCAGTCGCCAGGAACTGTGGCAACAAAGAGCTTTCCCTCGAATGGCTTGTCCTCAACTGGCTTCGGGATTGTCGAAAGAACAACAAAAACAACAATCATCGCAACTACGCCAATAACAACGATTGGAAGGACGACCTTCAAAAATGGGGACGGCTTTTTTGGCCCGGTCGGCGGCTGTTGCGGAAGCGGGGCCTGCGGCTGGTCGCCAGTTTTTTTCTCTGCCTGTCTGGACCTTTTGTATTCGTCAGGAATTTCGATTGGCTTGTCAAAATCCTTCGAGCGCCTGAAAAAGAGCGCCCTGCTGTTTGGGGCAAAAGCAAAAACAGGCCTGGCAAGAAGCGCCAGAGCAAAAGCGGCAGACAAAATGGCAACACATGTTCCGAGCATCACTGTCCTCTTCTTTTTTAATAAGTCTTGAAAAGATTTTAGGGCATGGGGGCAGAATGTAAAGCCGAAAAAGGCTGGAGGTTGAAAAAAGATCTTTTTAAAATAAGCTTGCTTTTAGAAATAAATTGTAATTACGGGAGGGTGTATGGCTCTAAAAAACAAAAATCTTGCATGGCTGGTAGCATGCGCCATTACAGTCTCGATCACTACCTATCTTTTGCTAAGCAACTGCCTGGTGGGTGATGTGATACACAAAAGAGTAGAACTCAAGCAAGTATACAATTCATATGTAAAAGGTGAAGTCGTTGGATATGTACAAGGTAGCGAGTACTTCTCTACCTCGTTTCCAATCCTTGTTCAAAACAATAAACTCTTAATTTGTGAAGATGTATCACTCCAGAAGGTTATCGATGAATATGAAATTCCGGGTGAAGTCATTTCGCATGCTGTCGGAAAAACGTTATTCCAAAGCAAAACAAAAACAAACTCATTGAAAGCTGATAGCTTTTTTAACATCCTTTTAATATGCAAAACAGACAGAGGGAATGTTTTCCTCTGTTATTCCTTGCTGGACAGCATCAAATCGGATGATGATTTCAGGAACAGCACAAATCGTTTATACAAGGTATTTGAAACACCAACAGAGGCATCAAAGATTGTTTTCGCTTTTGATGAACTGGACATTACTTATGTATGCCAGAACTCTGAACTGAATAGGCTATACAAATACAATAGAAAAGGTGAATTTATCGGTTCGCTTGATCTAGGCAAGCCAATTCTCTTTAGCCCGCCCATAGAAACCTTAAAAGAAATCATTTACAATTACAGCGTAGGATATGATGGTTCAAACATATTATTTTATGATTTCAAAGTAGAAAACCCATCATTTGATCCTGTAGAGACTTACCACTTGCAACACAGAGGAAACCCCAAAAAGGCAATTTTCCAAAAGGCAAAGTGCTACTACGTCAACCGAGGTTACGATGATTACACTCGCCTGATTATAGATGATGGCTATGTTTATCAAGTCGATGTCCTTAAAAACACTATAGTAAACCAGATATTTCTTGAAGGTGCCAGAATGTCTGCTGAATACACCTATGTGCCATTCAAAGATGGGCTTTTTGTCGCAGGTATTTTGGGTGCCAACGCAACGAATCCAGATGGATATTCAAAAACAAAATCGCTTAAAGATGTTCAATTAGAAACGATTGGTAGTGCAACCCTCAAGTCTGCAGTTACACCAGTATCCTTTTTCTCTTCATGCGACAATGGAAAATATGGTCTTGTTGCATTTATAGATTCCAATACCAATGATGAACACATGAAATTTCTCAGAGTCGGTTTTTACCCCTTAAACGAAAAAATCATCAGTATGACACATGATGCAATTTGTAAAAATGGCAAATTAGAACTGAAACTATATTTTTTCTCAGAGAAGAATGTTTATGAGGCTGATGGCAAATTGATAGGTAATATGCAATCTCATCTCAATATATATGGCAATTAGCCATTTATAAACATAGTACAAACACAGCTTTCGGGGTTGCCAAAAATAAAGTCCACACTATCATCTTGGTCATGACAGGAAACCTGTTTCTGGACATTTTAGCCTGGGCCGGGATTATTTTCGCATGTTTCCTCTTCTTTCTCCTCGTTGTACTCAAGATAGTCAGGCACTACGTCCATTTTCCGGCGCCTGCTTTTGTCACGGTCTTCATAGCTTCAAGGCTCAGGAACGTCTCCCAGCCGCCGAACCTTGTGGCCTCGTGGCTCGGGCTCGAAAAGGGCATGAAAGCGCTTGAAATCGGCCCCGGATATGGGACTTTCACTGTTCAGGCATCAAAAATTGTCGGTGAAAGCGGTGAAATCCATGCGCTGGACATTCAACCAAAGGTGATCAAAAATCTGACAGCAAAGATCGAAAAACTCGGAACCAAAAACATCTTTCTGGTTGTTGGCGATGCCTACAATCTCCCATTTGGCGACAAAACTTTCGATGTTGTGTTCATGGTTGCCGTGCTGGAAGAAATCCCGGACAGGCAAAGGGCGCTTGCCGAGTGCAAAAGAGTGCTAAAAGATGGCGGCCTGCTCTGTGTTGGCGAGCTCTTCCCCGACCCTGACTACCCATTGATGAAAACAGTCATAAAAGAATGCGAGAAGGCCGGGTTTGTTTTTGAGAAGAAATTTGGCTCATGGTGGCACTACCTGGTGAGGTTCAGGAAATAATACTCTGATGCTCCAAGGAACAATCCCTCCGCCCTCCCGTGTACTGTGGATGTAAGGGAAAGCCGAGAGGGGGATTTTATGCAAAAGAAGCTTGCGGTCTTGGTTATAGCGCTAGTGGCCATTCTTTGCGCTTCATGCAGCAGCGGGTGGGTCAAAAATGGGACCTATCTTGAGAAGTCCACAGAAGAGCTCCAGCCAGCAAAAACTGGATGGATTGCAACACCAAAAAAAGACCTGAACAACAAACTGGAAAAGGGCCAGCCAATGAACAAGGATTTTGTGCCGTGGGAGGCAGAAGGATTTGCCGGCTCGGGCCAGTTAAGCAAAAAGTGGAACATCAAACTAAAAGACAAAACAATTCCCAGCTTTTTCTTGGATCTGAAAACCCTCAAGCAAGGCTGGGTGGTTTCCACGCCTATAGATGCTTTTGACGATTACAAATCTTTTCTTGGAATGATCGACCCTGAAACTGGAAAAATCAAAAAAATTAAAGAGAAATACTATGAAATGGGGCCAGCCAACGGAGAGTATGTCATTGTGAATGGTCCCTTGGGTCCTCTTTCAACAGATTCATGCTGGAAAATAGACGATGGTAAGGTATTGTGGTCAAATTCATCAACTTCAATGATACCAGAATATTATTTTGTGTCTGGAAAGCTTATCAAAACAGGCATTCTTGCTGAATCAATAAATAGAGAAAATAATATTTGTAGCATAAATAGCATTGATCCCTGGACTGGTGAAGTCCTTTGGGAGATTACAAATCCGCTTTACGATCTGCCCTATGCCAAAACAAGCGACAAATACGCCTTTGTAGCGCTAAATGACAGCAAAAGAGGAATATCCTACCTGACCAGGATTGACCCGGGTACAGGAAAGGTGGATGAAGTAAAATTGCCATATTACGAAATACGGGCAATCGAACCAATTGGAAAAAACGTTTGGGTTTCATCATCAGAAGGACACCTGACCATGATCGACGCAGAGAGCATGAAAACAGCCACAAGCGTAAAAATGGCCATAAGTGGGGCTCTTTACTCAATTGGTGGTTACATTTTGGTGACCACCGATATAACCAAAGAATCGCTTCTTTATGACCCTGGGTCCGGAAAAAGCATGACCATAAACGCTCAAAGCGCCAATGTTATAAATGGCACACTGGTTCTGGAAGAAAAAGACAAAATAATGGGTGCAGACCCAAAGACGCTGGAAACTACATGGTGGATAGATAAAAAAGACTTGGGGGACGAAGCATCAGTCGTCTGGCTCGACTGGCGCGGCGTGCTTGTTCGATCCAAAGGAAATATGGCCTGTTTTGCAATGCCAGGCAAATAAATTATCAAACAAAAAAGGGCCCGCCAAAAGGCGGGCCCTTGAATGCATTTCTTCAGTCGATCAGGCAACTTCGTTGTAATAATTCTGGAGTATTGCCGCACCTATCGTGCCAAGCACGAACAAAAGAATAAATGCGATCACGCCAGTGCATTTTCCGTTTGTTACTTTCTCCACGCCCTGGGAATATCTCCACATCCACCAGATGTTTACAAGCGGGATGATGATGAGCCATGTGGTTGGGATGTCCGCACCCTTGTCAACCATTTCGTGTTTCGTTTTCCAGAGCCACCAGATGTAATAAATGCCAAATGTAATTGTCGAAAAAACAAACACAAGAATTGGATTACGCTTTTCCATTTTTAACACTCCTTTCAGATAGACATTATTAAATATTTCAGGTTTTTGTCAAATATGCTTTTGGCAGTGTGTTTTTCATGATTGTTTTAAGCCGAGAAAGATCCATTTTTATATGGGCAATTTGATTTAAGTGTGATATTTTTTACCAAAATAAAAAACCGCCCTTTTGGTTGGGCGGAATTTTTATCGCGACAGAAAGAAAACTAGATAGTGATGGGATCAACGCGACCATTACAGTCGCGAAGTTGTAATCTTTTATGGATAGCCCCGAAGGGCCATCAGCTCCTTAGAAAGGAGGTGATCCAGGCGCACGTTCTCGTACACCTGCCTTGTTACGACTTCACCCTCCTTACCGAGCACACCTTCGGCGGTCCTCTCCTTGCGGTTGAGGTTGCCGACTTCGGGTGCACACGACTCGGGTGGTGTGACGGGCGGTGTGTACAAGGCCCGGGAACGTATTCAACGCAGTATAGCTGACCTGCGTTTACTAGCAACTCCATCTTCACGAGGGCGGGTTGCAGCCCTCGATCTGTACTGGGGCAGGGTTTGAGGATTGGCTCAGAGTTACCTCGTCGCGTCCTGCTGTCCCTACCATTGTCGCATGTGTGTAGCCCTGGACATAAGGGGCGTGAGGATTTGACGTCATCCCCACCTTCCTCTAGTTTATCACTAGCGGTCCCACTAGAGTGCCCGGCCGAACCGGTGGCAACTAGTGGCAGGGGTTGCGCTCGTTTAAGGACTTAACCTTACATCTCACGACACGAGCTGACGACAACCATGCACCACCTGCATAGCGGTTGTTGTATTGCTACAACAAGGGCAGTACTTTCATACCGCTTTCCACTACATGTCAAGCCCAGGTAAGGTTCTTCGTGTAGCATCGAATTAAACCACATGCCTCGCTGCTTGTGCGGGCCCCCGTCAATTCCTTTGAGTTTCAACCTTGCGGCCGTAGTCCCCAGGTGGAATACTTAATGCGTTGGCTTCGGCGATAAAGAGTATGTACTCCCTATTACCAAGTATTCATCGTTTAGGGCTAGGACTACCAGGGTATCTAATCCTGTTTGCTCCCCTAGCTTTCGTCCCTGAGCGTCAGTTATAGACTCGGAAGCCGTCTTCACCACAGGTGTTCCTCCTGATATCTACGGATTTTACCTCTCCACCAGGAATTCCACTTCCGTCTTCTACACTCTATCTTGCCAGTCTTAGGAACAGCCTCAAAGTTGGGCTTTGAGATTTAACTCCTAACTTAACAAGACGCCTGCGGACCCTTTACACCCAGTAATTCCGGATAACGCTTGCCGCCTACGTATTACCGCAGCTGCTGGCACGTAGTTTGCTGCGGCTTATTCGCCAGGTACCGTCAAACGCTCTTGATATTGTCTCCAGCGTATTCTTCCCTGGCAAAAGGGCTTTACAATCCTAAGATCTTCGTCGCCCACGCGGTGTCGCTCGGTCACGCTTTCGCGCATTGGCCGAATATTCCCGACTGCTGCCTCCCGTAGGAGTCTGGGCCGTGTCGCAGTCCCAATGTGGCTGACCGTCCTCTCAGACCAGCTACCCGTCGTAGCCTTGGTAAGCCGTTACCTCACCAACTAGCTGATAGGAAATAAGCCCGTCCAAAAGTGATAGCTTGCGCCATCTTTCTTCCCCTCCAGCGCACCGGAAGGGACATTATCGGGTATTATTCCATCTTTCGATGGGGTATCCCCGTCTTAAGGGTTGGTTACCTATTTATTACTCACCCATTTGCCACTAGACGTATTGCTACGCCTCGTTCGACATGCATGTATAAGGCACACCGCCAGCGTTCATCCTGAGCCAGGATCAAACTCTTCGAGCAACTTATGTGCTGACATCGAAGATGTCTTTAACACACCAATTATTTATCGAATTGAAGGGTTCCATCACTATCTAGTTTTCAAACTGCCGCTCGCAAAAGGCCTCCGGGTTGCCCCTTTCGCCGCTTGCTCGTATCAGGTTAGCAGATTCAGTTTACTCTGTCAAGAGGCACTTCATCGCCAACGAGTTTGTAAGTCTACTGAAAACGGGGGGGATGTCAACAAGGTATATTAAAGGGTCATAAATTGGCAACAGATATTGCACTATACTTAATTTTTTAAGGTATATCTCCAGATGCATTGGTTAAGGCCAAAAATGGCACAATTTTCACCAAATCACTAAGATGACGTACAAACCAATATTTTTGTCTTTGGTTGCACTTAACTATGGAAATGTTATATTGATATTGCAAAATATTCGCAATATATGAAAGAGGTAAATCAAATGGAGTTTGGAGCAAACTCGCCAAAGCCACTAACGACTTTCAGGTCAGGCGATGAAATAGAGATAGTAAGAATCCCTGGGTGCGGCATGCGCAAGAGGCTTGCAGATCTTGGCATCACAGCAGGTGCTTGCATCAAGGTCCTAAGGTCTGACTTCTCTGGCCCAGTACTTATATTGGTGAAATGTGTCAGGCTGGCCATAGGAAGGGGCATCGCCTCAAAGATCATTTGCCGGGAAACCTCCGAATGTCAGCTCCAGCAGCAAAAAGATGAAAATTGTCCTGCTTGAGATGCAAAGTATTGCAATTTATCGTATGATGTTGACTCGTGGATCTTTTAACTTCGTGTCCCACACAAGTATCTTGCCATAACACTCAATAGGGTTAACCTTCGTCTGATGGCAAACAAAACAGCAAAACAAGAGATGAAAGAACAACCTGAAAACGAGCAGATAATAGAATTCAGACTCTCCGGCCTTTCTTGCCCGGATTGTGCAAAAGGTCTTGGAAAAACTGTTTCCAGAATAGATGGAGTCAAATCATGCAGACTTGTTTTCTCGGCTTCAAAAATAATAGTTGAAGGGATTGTATCCCGTGAGATTGTCGCAAAAGCCATCAAGGATATGGGTTACAAAATAGTGGAAGAAGACAAAATCTCAAGTGTTCCCAAAAAAAACAAAATATACAGAGGTTTTATTGGATTTATCCAGTTCCTCCTTGGAGACCGAGATACAATACTAGCGCTGATTGGATTTGTTCTCGTATTTCCAGGGCTTGTCTTTGACGAACTGTTTCCTTTCCTGGGTATCAGCACACCGGTTTTCGAGTACATGGCCATAGCGGCCTTGATCGTTGCGGGCTATCCAGTGTTTATCTCGGCATTCAAAAACCTCTTTTCAAATCACGAAATAACAATGAATCTGCTGATGGTTATTGCAGGTGTTGGCGGTGTTGTGATCGGTGCATACACCGAGGCTGGACTGGTAATGGTCCTTTTCATGATCGGCGAGGCACTCGAAGGCTACACTATGGAGCAATCAAAAGACGCGATCAGGAAGCTGATGGAAGTTGCTCCAAACGATGCTCTCGTATTGAGGCCGTGTATTGACTGTGAAGAGCATATAGGGAAAGATGGCTATAATGGCGGCCCATGCCCATTCTGTGGCCCTGAAGAAAAAAGGGTGCCAGTTGAAGAGCTTGTTGTTGGCGACAGGATTATAGTAAAGCCTGGCGAGAAGATCCCGATGGATGGCATCATTGTATCGGGGAGCTCGTCAGTTGACCAGGCACCAATAACAGGCGAAAGCATCCCGGTTTACAAGTGCGAGGAAGACCGGGTGTTTGCAGGAAGCATCAATGGTGAGGGTGCCTTGACGATCGAGGTCACAAACATCTCGTCTGACAACACAATCAGCAGGATGATCAGGCTTGTTGAGGAAGCCCAGGAGAGAAAAGCACCCGCCGAAAGGTTCGTAGACAGGTTTGCAAAATACTACACTCCGGTCGTTATCGTTCTGGCAATACTGGTTGCTTCTGTGCCTCCAATATGTTTTGGTGCGCCATTCCTAAACCTGGCCAATGGCACCCAGGGCTGGCTCTACAGGGCGCTGGAGCTGCTCGTTGTTGCCTGCCCATGCTCGCTGGTCATAAGCGTTCCGGTAACAATTGTAAGCGCGATTAGCAATGCGGCCAGGAATGGCGTTTTGATAAAAGGCGGGGCCTACCTGGAAGAACTCTCCAGGACAAAAATAATTGCATTTGACAAAACCGGGACATTGACGGAAGGCAAACCAAGAGTCATAAAAGTAAAATCTGAAAACTGCCTTAGCTGTGAGGGCGGCGACTGCAAGCATTGCAACGATTTGCTTGCGATTGCATCATCAGTCGAAAGCCGGAGTGAACATCCACTGGCACAGGCAATCCTGGAAGAGGCCAGGGCAAGGGGCATCCATGCCCATTACAAGCCCGCAGAAAACGTAATGGCCCTGAGCGGAAAGGGTGTCGGCGGAAAGGTCAATGGCGACAGCGTCTTTGTAGGCAGCCATTCATTTTTTGACAGCAATGTTCCCCATGATCCCCAAACCTGTGAGGAAATCAATCTGGCAACAATCCAGGGTTACACACCGCTTCTTGTTAGCATCGAAGGAAAATACTCCGGGTTCATAACTGTCGCAGACACAGTCCGTGATACCAGCAAGGTAGCAGTCGATAGATTAAAAAAGATGGGCATTGAAAATCTCGTCATGCTTACTGGTGATGCAAAAGCAACAGCAAAACTGATTGCAGGCCAGGTGGGAATAGAAAAGGTATATTCAGAGCTTCTCCCGGAGAAAAAACTTGATGCAATAAAAGATCTGATGGGCTCAGAAAAACATGTCGCCATGGTTGGTGACGGAATAAATGATGCCCCTGCGCTTGCAGAGTCATCCGTCGGCATTGCAATGGGAAGCACTGGAACAGGACAGGCCATGGAAACAGCCGATGTTGTGCTTATGAGTGGCGATTTGAGCAAACTCCCGTTTACTTTTCGCATTTCCAGGCATGCCATGAGGACCATCTACCAGAACATAGCCTTTTCGCTTGCAGTAAAGGCAAGCTTTTTTGTCGTTGTGCTGCTTGGTTTTGGGACCATGTGGCTTGCCGTGCTGGCTGACGTTGGGGTGACGTTCCTTGTTTCCCTTAACGGCATGCGGCTTCTCAGGTTCAGGGACAAATAAGGAAGAGAGATTTGGCAAACAGTGACCTGACAATTGCACTGGCTGGAAACCCAAACACGGGCAAAACATCTGTTTTCAACGCATTGACAGGCTCAACTCAGGCCGTTGGAAACTGGCCGGGCGTCACTGTCGAAAAAAAGACCGGCAGGATGCTTGTAGATGGCACCCAGGCTGAAATAGTAGATTTGCCAGGAACATACTCGTTATCTGCATTCACAGAGGACGAAATCGTTGCCAGGGACTTTCTGGTCAAAAATACTCCCGATGTCGCAATCAACGTTGTCGACTCAACGGCCCTCGAACACAGTCTTTTCCTGACGCTCCAGCTCATAGAGCTTGAGGTGCCACTCGTTATAGCGCTCAACATGCAGGACGAGGCACAAAAAAAGGGCATAAAGATCGATTCTGCAAAACTGTCCAGAATACTTGGCGTGCCAGTTGTGGAAACTGTTGGCTCAACCGGGCGGGGCATGGCAGAATTAAAAAAAACCGCAATTCAAGTTGGCAAATCAAAACAAAAAAGCCACTACAAGGTCGACTTCGGCGCAGACATAGAGGTCTCGGCCAAAAAAATAGAGTGTGCGATAAGCTCGGAAGAAGTGGCAAAAACAAGTTATAAAACACACTTCTTCGCCCACAAACTGCTGGAGAAGGACCCACAGGTAGAGCGTGAACTGGATTCCATAGCGCACAGCGAAAAAGTCCACGAGATTGTGGCCATGGAAATAAAGAAACTCACAAAAATATATGGCGATGACATCGAGACCCTTGTTGCCGACAGGAGGTATGCTGCAGCAAACGGGTTGGCAAAAATGGTCACCATCTCTTCACCTCAGGGGAAGGCGGAGGTCACCGACACCATTGATTCCGTCCTGATCAACAAATTCTTTGGCATTATCTTCTTTCTTGTAATCATGTGGGGTGTTTTCCAGTTGACCTTTCTCCTGGGAAGCCCTATCGGAGAGTTAATTGGTGCTGGCCTGGACAGACTTGGGACATGGATCAAACAAGCCTTGCAGACCTTGCCATGGCTTGGCGGAGTACTCCACGATGCAATAATAAATGGCGTTGGCGGAGTGCTTGCCCTATTTCCTAACATCTTCATCCTGTTTGTGTTTTTGAGTGCACTTGAAGACTCCGGTTACATGGCAAGGATAGCTTTCGTAATGGATGGCCTGATGTCGAGAATAGGTCTTTCCGGAAAAGCATTTGTACCCTTTGTAATAGGGTTTGGATGCTCAGTGCCGGCAGTCATGGCGACAAGGACACTGGAGAGCAAAAGGGACAGAATAATAACAATCCTGTCAGCGCCTCTCGTGACCTGTTCCGCAAGGATGGAGGTGCTCGTCTTTGTTGCCGGTGCATTTTTTGGTGCAAGCGCAGGCAATTTCGTCTGGGCCGTAGTTGCTCTCAGCCTGGCACTGTCTGTCGGAACAGCGAAACTTTTTGGACTGGTGCTATTCAAAAATCAGCCGCCAACACCACTCCTCATTGAATTGCCTCCATATAGGGTACCAACTGTGAGGAGCGTCCTGATCCACACCTGGGACAGGGCAAAACATTTTATCAAGAAAGCTGGAGGAGTTATTCTCATTGGATCGCTGGTTTTCTGGGTGGCATCAAGCATTCCCTGGGGCGTCAGGCTTGAGGACACCATAATAGGCCAGATTGGCCACTTCATTTCATTTGCATTTACGCCACTTGGCCTCGATTGGCGCGCATCCATTGCGCTTCTTTTCGGGATTGTGGCAAAAGAGGTTGTTATAGCAGTCTTTGGACAGCTTGGTGACGGGAGCCATGACAACATAAGCAAATGGTACTCCGCATCATCAGCGCTTGGGCTCATGGTGTTTCTCAATCTCTACACGCCATGCCTTGCAACTATAGCGGCAACCAAAGCAGAAGCAGGATGGAAATGGGCCACCTTTCAGGTTGCATACAGTCTTGCCCTGGCATGGATCATGGCATTTCTGGTGGTTAAGGTTTCAGTATTGTTTTTGTAACTTAGCGACCAATGGTGTTGATATGGATCTTGTCGAAATAATTCAGGTCCTCGCTGTCCGACCAAAGGAAAATTCCCTTTTTGAAATCTACAAGCCAATTATTGCTTGTTTTACCTGAAATAGCCTCGAATTCTATTCGATCTGATACACAATAACCCCAAATTGTATATTCTTCGAGAATAGGAAGATTCTTTCTTTTATAATCAACCCACAATAGGAAATCCCCATCAATCATAAGATTATCTTTTGGGGTTTCTGACGAGGAAAGCTTGATTGGCGTAATCGGATTGCTAGAGGTATCAGCCAGATAAATATAGGATGTGCTTTTCCGGTCAGGCGGCGATTCGTAGACTGCCCTATAAACAACGCAATTTCCTGAAATCTTTGGGGCATAGGTACAATATCTGGATGTATCAATTGTAAATACCAGGCCCTCAGAAATTCTATATCCATATATATCAGAATCCCATGAACCCTTCCTATGGTCCTCCCAAACAAGGATATCCCCCTTCAGATCAAGGTTTTTTTGGGCACCTACTTCTGTGCAAACACTTTTTTGCTCAAGCGTCTCTAGGTTGAATGAGAAGATATCACTCCCATTCTTTTTATTGACTGTTGTGGAATAAAAAACCATTCTGCCATCGCTGATATACTCTATTGGATGGGTATACGGTACAGTTTGAGAAATCTGCATCTCACTCTCTTTTTCAATATTGTACGCCCATAGCTCATGGGAAACCATGCTGTCTTTTGAAACAAACTTCCTGTATAAAAAATATTCTCCTGAAAGGGCATACGATACATTTCTGATCCTCAGGGAGTCGCGTACAATATATTTTTTGTTTTTTGTTGTCCTATTCATAAAAACAACACGGTCAGGGTCCGAACGCGACGACTCAAACCAGGCTATATATTTTTCACCTACCATTACTTCATACTCGAGTTTATCGCTAGTATTGGTGATATTCTCCAGCTTGCCTGCATCAAGATTAAAGCAGTAGACATCTCGTTTTATGAGTTTACAATTATCTTTTGTAGGCACAAAGTATAACTCTTTGCCATCAAATGATGAATTAATGATAATGCTTTTGCACAAGTCTTCAATGACAGACTCATTTTTTATGTATTTGCTCGTGACAACCCCAAAGGAAGAGCAAGGCACGATGACTGACAGCAAAAACGCCAAGATACGCCCCATAATAATTACCTCCTTGAAGTATTTTTACACTGTCAGAAATTAAAAACAATCCCTCCGCAAAAGAAAAATGTGAATTATATATATTTATTGCCTACAAATTATCGCTTTACACCAAGTAAGAAATACATTCTGTCATCATCAACAATTTTTGCCACATCAAGCAAATTCTTCCTCATCACATCGACAAGCTCGGTGCCCTTTGGCAGATAATCCCCGCCAACCTCAGGGCCAGCACCAGCATGTATGTGGTTTATTTCGTCGCGTGACTGTGAATGACAGATGGCCAGTCTTCCACCTTTTTTCAGGAGCCTCACAAAACTCGTAACAGCTTTCTTGCCATCGTCAAAATGCGGGAAAACCGAGTAACAGACAATGACATCAAACAGGTTGTCGCCAGGGACCTCTATGGCATCTGCACAGACAAATTTGAGGTTTTTGTGGCAGAATTTTCTGCTTGCCACTTCAAGCATTTTCTCTGCTATGTCGTATGCCTCCAGGTAACCATTTTCACCAATCTGCCCCATGATGTGAGGTATCATAATGCCTGTTCCGGTGCCAACATCCATGACCCGGTCACCAGCACAAAAACCGATCATTTCAACGATTTCATTCAGTTTTGCCTGGTCATGTCTGGCATGATTGTCCCAGTTTTCAGCATGATTGTTGAAAAATCCCGCCTTACTCATTCGACCTTTTGCTCCTTTGGATGCAATCCAGCTTTTCTTGCTATCTCAACAACAACCGGTATGAACACAAGCTGTATGAGAATGCCAAGCCAGCCCGTTACCAGTCCACCCCAAACATACATTACTGGATTTTGTTTATTGAAACCAAATGCAACTACCAGTACAAAAACAACAAGTCCTGCAACTATTCTTCCAAAAACCATTGACAGCACAAGGCTCAGGATTGGATTCATCCTCAATTTTTCGTAGAACAGGCCAGCAAAAAATCCGTATGTTGCAAGCTCAAAAGCCATAACAACAGCAGATGGGAAAGGAGCAAACGGCGGCATGCCTGTCATAATCCCTGAAAGGACTGGAGTTATGGCGCCAATTGCCAACGCATAAAACGGCCCCACAAAAAAACCTGCCAGAAGAACGGGGATGTGCATAGGAAGAAATACAGGACCGCCAAGTTTTGTGGCGTGGAAAACATAGGGAAGCAAAATGCCAAGTGCAAGGAAAAGTGCTGAAAGGGTAAGTTTTTTCGTATTGCTCATTATCGTCCTCCTGCACAAATTGTAATAAAAAAGAACTTAATTTCTATTAAAATGATGCCAGAAGGTTCATTTATTGCAAGCTTTTCTTGCTGGCAAATTGAAGCTATAATTGGTACATGGTTTCCAGACTGATAGACCTGATCAGATCAAAAAGATTTGTTTCGCTTGCGCAGGCGGCAAGGGAACTCGGTACCACACCGGAAGTCGTAAGAGAAATTGTGTCGATGCTCATTAGAAAGGGGATATTAAAAAAAACAGCCCCTACAAAAGGTTGTGCTTGCAGGGACTGTTCATCTTGCAAGGATTGCCCGGTATCAAACTTTTCGGATGGCGAATCCTTTTATGTCCTGGACGACAATCGGAATCGGGATTAGCAATTTTCCTGCGGCTGCCTGTCGAACATCATCAATATTATTGCCCCGCAACCTGCAATCGAGAAAACTGCTTTTGCAAGCCATGCGATCCAACCGATCCCAGATATCATTCCGATCAGGAAGGACGCCATAAAAAATACAAAAACGCCTGTCGCATAGACGATATACGTATTGGCCTGATTACCAAAAGACCAGATAAATTTGCCAAGCCAGTAGCACGAGAAGAGCACTCCAAGATAGAGGAATATTGCAAGGACTCCAAATAAGGACAGTCCAAGGACAAATCCGGAGAAACCGAGGAAAGCTGTCAGGACAATCATCAATACCAGCACAATGAAAAAAGATGTCAGCCCGGAGAGAAATGACCAGTGGAAAACTGTTTTCATTTTACAGATGGCCTTGTCCATCCATGATCTCCAGAACCTAAGCAGGAAAAGCCCAACCAGGAAAGCAACAACTACAGAGAGGAGCTGGTGCATCAGGGGTGACCACGGGTTTTCTTCTTCAACACTGAATGCCCTGACCCTGGCTTTTTCAGAAAGATCTTTTGGAACAATCGGCGGTGTGTTCTTTGGAACAAAAATCTCAAGGTCGCCTTCAACATTTGCACCTTCAGTTATTTCAACTTTTGTTCCACCAATATTTGCCCATTTGGCGCTACCTGAAAAAATAACTCCATATCCTTCATTAATCATGATATTGACGCCACTGCCACCTAAAAAAGTTACCCCCCTGTTTCTGCCAAACATGACATCAAGACCGCGATATTGCCCTTTCAATATGGCCCCAGATCCCCCAGCCGCCTTGAGATCACCTGAAAAAGTTGAACTATCTTCCAATGTATCGCACATAAGATAGCCCTGGCCTGACACCTTTGATCTCGAAATGTATATATTGGCTGCCACCACAAATAGCGAGCCTTTTATCTCCATGTCTTCGATGCGTACAGATTGCGCTATCACAAAAACATTGCCTTCAATTTTGCCCCTCAGGGTACATATGCTGGTAATTGCATAAAGATCGCCCTCATGATCAAAAGAAGGGTCAAGCAAAACTGTTTGGCTTATCTTTGCCAGATTGCCGGAGGTCTTCTGTGGTTTCCCGTCAATTTCGGCAAGTGCCACTGGTGAAAACATCAACGTGAACAATGCAATTGTGGCCAGGATGGGCAAAAAACGCTTTTTCATTCTAGGCCTCCCTGGGTGGGTCCTTGCAAACTACCGGCTCTTCAGGCACAACTATCCAGAGCACTATGTAGGCCAGAAAACTAAGCCCGCCAAAAAAAATCACAAGTATCGCAACAAGCCTGACCATACTTACATCCAGGTTAAGATAATCGGCAAGCCCACCACAAACACCGCCCAAAACTCTATTTTTTCTTGATCTGTAAAGTCTTTTCTCCATTTTATCTATTCTCCTTGTCATCTGGAGGATTTGAAAGCTGGTCTGGTTTCTTGATAAAAACCTGCGCAATAATCACAATACCTATCAGGACAACCACGGCCGGCACAATAAAAGTGACAAACGATGCGCCTGAAAATTCAGTCCCCAAAAACACAGACCCCGTTATCAGGCATGCCGCCGCCGGGACAAGAACTCCATAGTTTTTCACATTCGTCAACCAGAGACCAACGAATGCCAGCCCAGGAATTATTATGAAGAAAGGCCAAAGGTTGCCGGTATTTAATCCAGGGCCAAACATCTGTGTCTGGGTGATAAAAAACAGTTTCCCAATTCCAATCAGGATTATGGCAGGAAAAATAACACCCTTGTCTTTGTCAATCCTGAAAAGGAACGAACAACCAACCACTATGAGGATCAATGGCCAGATCTGGCCCCAGTCAAAATGCCAGCCAGTCACTTGGGCTGCAAGCAGCACTATTCCAGTAAGAACGAGAATGCCTCCGATTATCAGGACATTTCTTTTTTCCATTTTAAAATCTCCTCTCAAATATTACACTTCTCATTTTGAAGAACCTGAAAGCCATAGCAACAAGAATCCCGGCTGTCAGAAGAATGATTAAAAGATCACCAGAGTAAGACACAAGATTAATTGAGACAATTTTTCTCAGAATATAGTATGGGTCAAAACCAGAAATCCATGTGAAGAAAGATATAGTGGCAGCTATGATGGGGACCATTATCATAAGTATCCAGAGCCAGATATTCCTTTGCTTTTTTTTGGCAGACCTGTGTGCATCGTAGAGAGAGAGTGCCCTAAGGGCAAGCCCTTCAGGTGCTGCCGTCTTGGCATTTTCCCTGGCGCATTCACCAAGCCACTGGTCAAACGATTTCATATCCGTCCTCCATCGGGGCCGAAACCCCATGTTTTTTAAAAAGATCTTTCAATATCTCCTTGCCCTGGTGGATCCTGTTGCGGACTGTTGTAACGGGAACGCCGGTTGTATCAGCTATTTCCTCGTACGAGAGGTCCTGCAGGTACCTGAGAACAATAAAGGTCCTGTAGTTGACCGGAAGTTCAGAGATGGCGCGTTTGATGGAATTTGTATTTTCACATCTCATTGCAGCATCTTCCGGTGATATCGAAACATCCACAGGCTCAAAACCGATTTGTTCAGATTCGGCCTCTATCGAAGAGGCGGGATGTTTGTCTCTCCTGTGGTTTTTGACGAGATTGATGGCCACTGTCGTGACCCAAGTCTTGAATGAACAATTTCTTTTGAAAGACTTGAACGCAAGATAGTCCTTCAGAAAAGCCTTTGCGGTAATATCCTCGGCGTCATCACGATTTCCGACCATACCAAGAACAAAAGAATACAGATAGCCCTGGTGTTCGTCCACCAGGGCCGAGAATAACGCCCTGTCAGATTCTTCTGCTGTCAAACAGTCCCCTCTGGTCTCAAATTCTGACCGGCTCCTCTGGCAAGCAGCCAAATCGCTAAAGTCAGCGTTTCGCCTTCTATCTGGAATTCTCTTTGTAGCAACGGGTCCTTGTCCAGGGCAAAGGATATCGACTGAGAGAGTGTTTCCTTCGACACATAATCTTTTAGGAAGTGTACCGCTTCGCATGCAACATTAGACCCAGTTACCACAATTTTGATTTTATCATCAATGGCAAGCCCAGCTTCCTTGCGCATGCCCTGGATTGCATGAATTACTTCCCTTGCCAAGCCCTCCTTTTCAAGCTCCGGAGTGAGGGTTGTTGTAAGCATGACCTCTATCTGCCCATCAGAGTCAACGAATGTTCCCTCCTGGCTGTTTCTTTCAATCAAAAGGTCGTCCCTGGACAGCTCTTCATTGGCACCATCGATATTTAACAATATCTTTCCATCAGATTCAAGCTTCGAGATGATGGCATGGCCATCTTCAGATTCTACCTTTTCCTTGACCGAGGTAAGCTTTGCACCAAACCTCTTTCCAAGCGTCTTCAGGTTTGGCTTGATCTTTATCTGGCAGTAGCTGTTCATCGAATTACAGGTTTCAACCTTTTTTATGTTCAATTCGTCAAGTATCAGCTCCGAGAATTCATTTATTGCTTCAATCTGGTATGGTTCAGTCGCCCTGATTGTTATCTTGCTAAGTGGTTGCCTGACCCTTATTTTTATGCTCTTTCTTGCTTTGAGCCCAACAGAAACGGCGTCCCTTACAAATTCCATTCTGCGCTCAAGTTCTTTGTCAATCTTGCTAGGGTCAGATTTCTGGAGATCACAAAGATGTACCGAGATTGGCGCTGTTTTGTCATATGGAACCACGAGCGTCTGGTAGAGCCTCTCGGCAAAATATGGGGTGAACGGCGCCAAAAGCTTTGACAGGGTGACAAGCACCTCGTAAAGAGTGTGATAAGCTGAAGCTTTGTCTTGATCAGATTCACTCTTCCAGAACCTTCTTCTTGACCTTCTGACATACCAGTTGGCAAGGGTATCAGTAAATGCAGTTATTGCCCTTGTGGCCGACGTGATTCCAAACTTCTTCATCTCTTCATCGACATAACCAGCAAGCGTGTTGAGCTCTGAAATTATCCACCTGTCCAGATAGTACCTCTCTTTAAGCGGCACTTTTTGTTTGGTTGGATCAAACCCGTCGATGTTGGCATACATTGAGAAGAAGGAATATATGTTCCTCAAAAGGAGTATGAACTGCCTGAAACTTTCGGTTACAGTATTCACACCAAGCCTCGAAGGCGTCCATGGCGGGGAAGCCGTGTAGATGGTCCACCTGAGCGCATCAGCCCCCTGGTTGTTCAGCACAAGCCACGGGTCAAGAACATTGCCCCTTGACTTGCTCATCTTCTGCCCGTTCTCGTCAACGATCAACTCGAGGCATAAAACGTTTTTATATGGTGTTACGCCAAAAAGTATGGTTGAAACGGCCATCAGCGTGTAGAACCATCCCCTTGTCTGGTCGATGGCTTCACAAATGTAATCGGCCGGGAAATGCGTTTCAAACATTTCCTTGTTCTCAAACGGCCAGTGCCACTGGGCATAGGGCATCGAGCCGCTGTCAAACCAGCAGTCAACAACCTCGGGCACCCTCTTCATGGTACCGCCACATTTTGGGCACCTGTAGGTTAAAGAATCGACATAAGGTCTGTGGAGTTCAATATTTTCCGGTGTTTCAGGCGATTTTTCCCTGAGTTCCTTTACCGATTCGATTGCCTCCTGATGCTCGCAAGAATCGCAGACCCAGATCGGAAGGGGTGTTCCCCAATACCTTTCACGGCTTATTGCCCAGTCCTTGACCTCCCTGAGCCATTCGCCAAACCTGCCCTCCTTGATGTGCTGGGGATACCAGTTAACCTGCGAGTTGTTTTCAAGGAGTTTGTCGCGGAGCTGACTCATCTTGATGTACCATGATGGCTTTGCGAAATAGAGGAGTGGTGAGTCGCATCTCCAGCAGAACGGATAAGTGTGGGTCACCTTTTCAGATTTGTACAGCAAACCCCTCTTCTTGATCTCGGTTATGATCTCCGGGTCGGCATCTTTTACAAAAATGCCTTTCCACGGTTCAACCTGTGGGAGAAATTTTCCAGCATCATCAATTGTCATGATTACCGGAAGGTCATTTTGCCTGGCAATTTCCATGTCATCAGCACCGAAAGCCGGGGCTATGTGGACAATGCCTGTTCCGTCCTCTGTGCCTACAAAATCACCAGCCACAACATGGTGCGCGTTTTTGTCAGGCTTTATAAACGAATAGAGTGGCCTGTATTTTTTGCCAACGAGCTCTTTGCCAGGGAAAGTTTTTATGACCTGGTATTCCTTCTCCAGAACTTTCTGGGCCAGAGCCTCAACCAGAATGTATTTTTCGCCGTTTTTCTCTGCCAGTACATAAGTTGCATCTGCTTTGACTGCAAGAGCAACATTTGCCGGCAATGTCCACGGGGTTGTTGTCCAGACGAGGAAATATGTTCCAGGTTCGTCAAGGATTCCCATTTTCACAGTTATTGACGGGTCTTTGGTTTCCTGGTATCCCTGAGCGACCTCATGTGAAGACAGTGATGTGCCACATCTCGGGCAATAAGGCACAACCTTGTGGCCCTTGTAGAGAAGCCCCTTTTTCCATGTCTGGGCAAGTATCCACCAGAGGGACTCGACATAGGTGTTTGAAAGGGTCATGTACTGGTGCTCAAAATCCAGCCAGAACGCTATCCTTTCGGTGAGCCTCACCCATTCTTTTTCGTATGTGAACACCGATTCCTTGCATTTTTTGATAAATGCCTCGATGCCGTAGTCTTCAATCTCTTTTTTGTTGTGCAGGCCAAGCTTTTTCTCGACCTCAAGCTCGACGGGCAAACCGTGTGTGTCCCAGCCCGCCTTGCGGTCAACAATAAAACCTTCCATGGCCTTGTATCTGCAGACTGTGTCCTTGTAAATCCTCGAGAGGCAATGGTGAATGCCAGGCATTCCATTTGCTGTTGGGGGGCCTTCAAAGAAAACGTAATGGGGCCTACCTTCTCTCTGGCTTATCGATTTCTTGAAGATGTCATTTTTTTTCCAGAACTCCAGGGTCTCCATCTCCTCGGAGACTATGGATTTTTCACCTAACTCCTCAAACATGTTTCCTCCAGGTATTCATCTTATCCGTAAGATTATATATTTATAGGAGTTTGTCGCAAGTTAGGAGTGGTGCGGCGGCAAAAACATGCCACTGGGCACGGGTTGCAACTTGCAGTCTGAAATGTAGAATCATGTCATGCGCGACAACTTGATCAAGGTTGGGGTGGCCTTTGGGGGACCAAGCCCGGAATATGAAATCTCAATCAATTCTGGGCAGAATGTTTGCAAGGAAATGCCTGGCGAAAAATATGCCGTTTACCCAATACACATAACAGGTGAAGGTTTTTTCCAGATAGCAGACCGGCCTTCCGACAACTCGCTAGCGGCCTTTTCGCAGCCCGAAATTCCTGCACACGAGGCTTGCCAGTACCTTAAGAATTTTGATGTAATTTTCAACACCATCCACGGCCCTTATGGTGAAGACGGGAACTTTCAGGGTTTTCTTGAAGTTCTTGGAATACCATGCACCGGTTCCAGCACGGCCGCATCGGCACTGGCAATTGACAAGATGAGGGCAAGAATGGTCATGAGGGAGCATGGGATACCGGTTCCCGAATCTGTCTACCTGCACTCTCCATTTGACAAAATCCCCTTCATGCCATCTGTCATAAAACCAAATGCGCAGGGGTCTTCGGTGGGTGTCACAATAGCAAAATCGCCTGTTGAATTAAGCAACGCAATAGAGCTGGCTTTTTCTTACGGGAGCATAGTGATAGCTGAAGAATACCTGGAAGGGCAGGAGATAACGTGCTCGGTCCTGCAGAGGAAAAATTCGAAGGCCGAGGCACTGCCAGTAACACTCATCGTCCCAAAAACCTCGGACTTCTTCGACATCAAGGCCAAGTACGAAATTGGTGCATCCGATGAAATAACGCCTGCACCAATACCCAAAAACTCTTTCAATCTGGCACAGGAACTGGCCGTAAAATGCCATGAAGCGCTTGGATGTTCCGGAGTGACAAGGACCGACATGTTCTTAATGACTGACGGGTCAATAAAAGTCATCGAGATAAATACATTGCCCGGAATGACAAACACATCGCTGGTTCCACAGGCCGCCAGGCATGTCGGAATCAGCTTCGGGCAATTGCTTGACATCATGATAGAGGGAATATTGTGAGGAACAAAACACTGGCCAGGGTGACTCTGGGCATTGTTCTGCCTTTTGCAATTGTGGCATATCTATCAAATATAAGCCCTGAAGATGTTTATCTGAGGGTGTGCTCGATAGTGGATGGTAAAGAAGTTTGCTGTGACATAACGCTCATTGACCACGGCGGCAAAACAACCAAGATCAAGAGCGACGGCTCCGACACTGTAAAACTCCCTGTCGGACAATACCAGGTCTCTGTCGAATCGCCAGGGTTCGAAGAGCTTTCTGCAATAGTTGATGTTGGACAAAGTTCACACCAGCACATCAATTTTGGCGTAATACAACAGGGACAGATGTTTGGCAGGTTGCTCAATGGGGCAACGCTGAAACCCATTACCGGCCTTGAAGTCAGGATGGAGGGGAAAGAAGGCAAGTTTTTCTCAAGATCAGACCTCGACGGGGTCTTCAGCATAACAGTCCCGCCCGGCCAGTACATGCTGTTTATTGACAACCCGATGGTAAATGGCTACAGCTCCAGTTATTTTTTCTCTACAGGGCAAAGGATTTCCGAAGAAATCTATCTTCTGCCTGCCAATCTCTCTGGAATCAAACTCTCCGATTATTACTCATACTCGCTTAGCGCCAAGCGCAAGGGTCATGTTGCAGGTTTCCCGCAAGATTTTTTGGTCAGAATAGACCGTAACAATGATGGAACAGCAGTTATGAGACAGTCGTTTACCGCCAATGATTACGGCGGAGAGCTGACCTTTGTCTATAATGGAGACCTGGTCTGGTGGTCTGAAGGAAATGGTTACAAGGAATTCAATCCTGAAGGTGCCCAGGCCGCAATAAAGGCAATGAAAATCAATGAAGACCTTTTTGACTTCCTAAATGAGGCAAGCACGGACAGAAGATTTGCAAAAACCACCAGTCGAGGCATAGAAAAAACCAATGGCGTCCTCTGCGACAAAACCGATGTATCATACGCCGATTTCGACAACTGGATGGGCAACAACATTTTTGAATACACAATCTGGACCATGAAAGAGGGCAAATTGAAGGGGATGCCAACCAGAATTGCCGGAAAAATGAGCGGAAGGGACGAACAATATCACTCATACAATATTCAATTTGACATCTCGGTCACCGATGTTGGAAAACAGTTCAAAATTCCCGAAATAAAAAAATAACCCTGCCGCTTGATTGTTTTTGCTTATCGGATAATCTATTCGCATATGAGGAAGCTCGTTCCAATTTTGTGCTTTTTTTTGCTATCAGTAGAACCTGTATATGCCGAGATTTCAATTGCAATTGGGGAAAGAAAGGTTGAAGTGAAAGGCCTTTCCTGCATGATCGACATCCCCGTATATGTCGAGGACGGAACGGCAATGGTCCCTGCACAACTCCTGGCAGTCGAATCCAGGTTGGAATTGAAAAAAGACCTTGGCAGATGGAAGTTTTTTGACAATCTTGGCAACCCTGTTGTCACATTTTTTGACGGGTTCAAAAGAATTGAATACAAAGACACTGAAAAGTTCCTGACAAGACCTGCCACATACAGCTCCGGATACCTCTGGGTTCCAGCAAAAGATTGTGCAGAACTGCTTGGACTTGACCTGAATTTTGACAAGGAAACAAAAAAAATAACAATCCAGAAACCAGAAGTACATGCTTCCTGGGTAGACAGGATTGCAGAAGCTGTCGGTACCAAAAATCTCGTTCTCTCAAGTTTGGGAATTGCAATATTTTTCATACTGATGTTCTTTGTCCTCACCCCGATAAGGCGAGGGTGGCGTTCTTTTAAGTAAAAGGAGGGGCTAATGAACTCGAGGAACAAGGTTCTTGCCGGTTTTGCCCTTGGCGTTCTTGCCGGTCTGGTTCTTTCGGCAAAAAAGGGGCAGGGGTTGCCAATCTCGCACAGGTTCCAGGAACCGCTCTCACAAAAATTTGGGCTGGCATATTCGGGTGTCCTGGCAGGAAAGGTTGATAAAAAAATCAGGGAATTCTCAAAAAGGAAGCCGGTCTTCAGAAATCCCGCCCTGAACAGACACCTCGACGAATGGATATTGCCAGGCCTTTCGCTCTACCACGTCCTTCTTGACGAAATGGTTGACCAGAAGGCAGCGCTCCAGGAAACAGAAAGGGTGTTGAGGGCCATTGTCTCGCAGGACAAAAAAGTGATCCTCCTCAAGAGGGCCCCGTCACCATTTGCAATCCTCAGGGCTTACATCATTTCCAAGCTCAAGAGCTCCTTCCCGAAAGGCGCATGGGACATAAAAATTGTCTCTTTCGAAAAAAATATTGTTGCATTCGACATTTCAAAGTGCTTTTATCAGGAGATGCTTGATTATTTCGGCTCCCCGGAGCTAACCAAAGTCTTCTGCGCGCTGGACGAGGAGCAGGCCGCCCACCTCCCAAAATCAATCATATTCGCAAGAAAAGGGACCATCGGCAAGGGTGACAAAATCTGCGATTTCAGGTACGAATACAGGCAGTAAATGGTAAAACTTTCCTTTTTTGGTGGCCAAAACGAGATTGGCGGAAACAAGATATTGCTTGAGGACGGTGACACGCGCCTTTTCCTGGATTTCGGGCAATCATTCACTGCAGAGGGCAACTTCTTCGATCAGCCTTTCCTTTCCCCGCAAAACACAGATGACCTGAGGCTTGTAGGGGCGATTCCAGATGTTGACGGCCTCTACAAAAATGCCGGCTACAGAACAATGTATGATGATGAAGGTTTTGTTGGCGTTTGTGGCACCGGCGAACCCAAAAAAATAATGGCTGTTCTGGTTTCGCACGCACATACTGACCATGCAGGCTATCTTGGCATCATCAGGAAAGACATGAAATTTTACGGCTCCAAGATCACAAAAACCTTCCTTGGCAGGAGAAGGGACATCTCCGAAGGCTGGATGATGAAGTATGATGACGACTCGTTCACAGGCCTTGACGACGGGGAAACATTTGAAGTCGGCTCTGCAAAAATAAAACACATTTCTGTTGACCACTCGATTCCAGGTGCTTCAGCGTTCATAATCGAAATGGGCGGGCTCCTGATCGGATACACCGGAGACCTCAGGCTCCACGGAAGGCGAAGGGAGCTGACCGAGAAATTTGTCAAAGAGGCTCAAAACGCAAAACTGGACTACCTCTTTTGCGAAGGAACAAGGGTCGATGACGGCAGGACTGCCGACCCTGAATTGCAAGCCGAAGAGGCACATTCACTGCACTCCGAGGAACAGGTGGCCTCAAAACTTGAAACCATACTGGACAGGGCAAAAGGTATAGTTATATACGACGCATCCCCGGCTGACATGGACAGGATGGACATGGTCATAAGGATCGCGTCCCAAAAAGGCAGAAATGTGTTGATTGACGCCAAGAAGGCATATCTTGTACATGGTATCAACCTGCTTTCCGGCCTGTATCCAGAGCTGGAGAAATTTGACAACTGCTCACTCCTGCTGTCCAGAAAAAAAGAGAGAATGCCAAAATCTGAAACGACCTCAAAACCTAGGAAAGGGACCGATCCAGAAAAAGAGGCCCGCAAGGATGCGCTAAGGGAAGCAGATTTCAACAATCCAGACATCTACATCGAAACAAAATACAATGGGCGCATGACTTTTGAAAAAGACATCATGACAGTTTTTGAGGAGTTCCCAAACAACTGCATCCTGCCAAGAATCGTCTGGGGGCCAGCGCTCCGCGATAAAATAATAAAAAACCAGGACAACCTCCTGATCTACACAAGCATGGGGCCACTCTCCATGATGCATGCCGGAAAAGGACTAAAGGGCACTTATATCTACGGCAAGGCAGAGCCGTTCAACGAAGAAATGGAAATAAGCTTCAGGAAGCTCGAAAACTGGATCGACCTGTTCGGGATGGAGCTGGACTATGCCCACACATCCGGCCACGCAAACAGGCGTGACCTTGAATATATCGTCAACAAGATTGCCCCAAGGTGGTTGCTCCCAATCCATACATGCCACGCAGGGATTTTTGACCAATTCTATAAAAGTGCCTGTCACTGGCCCAACAGGGCAAAAGTGGAACTGACAAAAGACGGGCCAAAACTGATCGAGTCAGGGATTTAAAACTGTCATTCCTTTACAGCAAGGGTTTTTCATCGCTTAAAACATACAAATGGTCAGCCTCATCAAGGATTACATTGCCAGAAGGGGAAAGAAAGATTTGGCCATCTTTGGTCTCATAACCAATCAATGATGTGAATTTTTCTTTATAAAGCTTGTTGTGGATTTCTCCATAACTGGATTTCTTGTAGTTTTCCGGACACTTTATTTTATACAGTTCAGCACCATCGCCAACATTCAGCATTGTTGATATTACTTTTGAAAGTCCCCTGTTTTGGGAAACCCTCGAAAGAATGTTCCCAGAAAACTCTCCCCTGATGATTATTTCATCGACACCAGCATGCTCAAGATGCACCCTGTTGGAATTATTTATCAACTCTGCGGCAGTATGTATTTTGCTGTTGATGTTTTCTATTGCAAGCACTGCAAGGATCGTCTGCCAATCAGCTATTTTGTCATTATTGCCCACCGATTCAAGATCAGAAAGTACTATCGCACTCTCACAACGATGGGCATGGGCCTTCCTTAGCACCTCCGGCTTTGTAAAATCACCGTTTATCCAGTAAACATTTTCCCTGTTTATCGGTCGTGAGTTCCTCTCGCACACCACGACAATTGGTGAATCAGGACTCTCTTCGATCATATTGAAAACGATGAGGTTTCCTGTTTCGTTCCAGCCACAGATTAGCGTGTGGTTCGATAGTTGCGGTATTTCCATTCCTGAAAACCTCCTGAGTATCCTGTCAAAAAATATGCTTGTAATCCATGCAATCACAAACCCTGTAAACAAAAGGCTGGCAATCGATATCAGCCCACGGATCAAATCCCCTTGCAGTGTGCCAGCATTTCCAATCGAAGCCGCCTTGTTGGTAAGAATATAAAGCAGGACCTCAAAAAAATTCACAAACAAATTCCCACCCTCAGCGTTTGTAAGCAAAACACCAAAAAGAAAACTAAGGACCACCAAAGAGACAAGAATGACAAGCAGGGTCTTTAGGCCAAAAAACAATCGATAAATTCTCCTGAAAATTTTCAATACTCTGCCCTCCATGCAAGAAGAATATAGTGTAAATACCAGAAGATTCAATACTCAGCCAAAAAAATAAATAAACATTGAAAAAACACCTATTTACTGAATCACAGTTTTTATTATAAACTCTAAATTAGTCAAAATTGAAACCAGGGTGACAACAGATGAGAAGAAATATCTTGCAAAAGACATTAATTGCCCTAGTGACAATCTCATTCTCGGTTTTTCTTGTTCCGATAACAACACTGGCAATTGACAAAAAAACAAAAGAAAACGCAGTATTTGCCCAAAAAGAAACTGCTTGCAAGAATATTCCTGTTGCTGATTCTAAAATCTTGGCATCAACGCTAAACCATGATTATGTATCATATAATTCACAGTTCGATAAAATAGATCCAATTTTTGATCAAGAAGAAGATCCAACTGTGTATATAACAAAAAGTGGCAAATGTTACCACAGAAAAAGCTGCATATATCTGAAAAAAGCTGCATAGAAATAAAGCTTTCAGTTGCAAAAAAGAACAAGTACAAGCCATGCAGCAAATGCAAATCACCATTATAAACAAGAGGCCCCTTTTTCAGGGACCTCTTTTAATTCTAATCCTTAAACAGGTCTCAAACCTATTTTATATGGAGTTTTCTCCTAACAATAGTTGTCCTGGCCTGGAAATCAACGCACTTTATCAGGACCTCGTAGTCTCCTGGTGTCTGGTAGGTGTGTTTCACCGTGGTCACAGATTCCCCGTCAAGACCGTTTGTTGAAGTTTTTGGAGAGCCGTCGCCCCAATCAACCATCACGTCATAGGGTGAAACTCCACCCTGCGGTTTGTAGGAAAGTTCGATCTCGCTGCCAGCCTTGCCTTCGCTTGTTTTAAGATCTATCCCTTTCCATGATGTCCAGAGGAAAAGTTCTTTGGCAGATATTTCTTTTGGTAATACAAGGATCGACGCCTGGTCGGTCACAGGCTCAAGCTCGCTGGAAGTCGCCGTGGCAAGGTTGTTGATCACAAGACCGGACGCGGGTATCGTGGTCCCTGGTTTTAGCCTGAAAACAAGCTCATACTGCCTTGATTCACCAGGAGAGAGTGTGCCTACAATGAAGAGCGCCCTTGTTGTGGAAACGACGCCAGTCGGCCTGGAAGACACAAACTGCAGGCTATTCGGAAATACATCGTAGAGGGTGACCCCTGTGGAAGGGAGTTTGCCCCTGTTCCTGACGATTATGGTGAAAACGATCGGTTCGTTTGAGAAGACTTGGGATTTCCTTGCCTTCTTGACGACCTCCACTATTGGCTGGTTTTCGGACGGCTTGACCGTTACGCAACATTCATTGCTGGTTGCTGACCCGTTTGTTATCATGCTTGCAAAAATTGAATTATTGCATATTGTCTTTTCCCTGAGCGTGTACCCGGTCTTGACCTGGAACTGGAAAACCTGCTCGGTTGGCACCCCAAGCGTTACATACATGACTTCATAGACACCACCATAGTTGTTGTCAAACCATGTGAGATGTGGAGTATCCTTTGAATCGATGAACATCATCGGCGCCCTGGTAAAACCTGTACGATTTGATACTATCACGCCAGGTGAATTTTTGTGGTGGTTCGCCCCTGTTATGTATGGGGAATTGTCTGCACCGGCCCATCTGCTGTTTGCGCTGTCCCACTTTACAAACACAATCGTGTCACCGTAATTGGTCGAGAGCGAATAGTCCATCCATACAATATAAGGCTTGTTTGCCGAATCCAGTTTGAGGTTCGGTTGCACGGAAGCCCCAAGCGTCTTTGAAACCTCTATGTCATAAGGCTGGGTTGTCAAAAACGGCCAGTACACAGAACTATTGGCACCAATCCAGTTCCCATACCCCGAGCTATATTTGACATAAAGGACGCCTGCAAACCCATAAGTATCGTCAGTCCAGGCTATATTCGGCCTGCCGTCAGAACCGACATCAAGCGATGCCTGGTCAGAATAGCCTGCATTTCTGCTAACATTGGCATTTCCTGTGGCCGGGTTGAAATTGACGCCACCGGCCGTCACCCAGTCATTGGCAACAAGGCCCCAGCTAACATAAAATATGTCACCGTATTCGACGCATGTGTTGTCCGTCCAGGCAATATGTGGCAGGTCCTGATGAAGATCAAGGGAAGGATTGAACGAGTAGCAGCTGTTCCTGCTCACGTTTATGTCGGGGGGCTGGATCCCTGCCGGATTGTACACTGAGCCTGCAGCACCCACCCAGTTTGCAATGGACTGGTTCCACTTCAGATACATTATTTCCTCGTTGAGATACGAGGCATCAGACCAGGCAATATGTGGTGCTCCGGTGCTGTCAAGCTTTAGTTTTGGGGAAACAGAGTAGTCAAAATTCCTTGAAACATTTATGTCCAGAGGGTTTCCACCTCCAGGATTGTATATGGAACCAGCAGCACCAACCCAGTTTTTTGCCACATTGTCCCAGCGCACATAAAAAATCTCCCTGTACTGCGAATAGGATTTTTCTTCCCAGGCTATATGCGGTACGTCATTTGTATCGAGAGCAAGGGATGGCTTCTTCGAGTCAAGCGGGTTTCTGCTGACATTTATGTCAAGCGGCTGTACTACATTTCCGGGAATATAGACGGAGCCATCAGCGCCAACCCAGTGCAACTTTGTGTGGTCCCATCTCATGTAATATATGTCAAAATTCCCGTTGGCCCTGCTTGCCCAACATATATGAGGTATTCCTTTTGAATCAACGGCAATGGAAGGATCTTCGGAGTTCCAGATATCATTACTTACATTAATTTCATGCGGCTGGGTCTGCTCCTTTGGGTTGAAAAGCATGCTCTCGTTTCCAACCCACTTAAGGCCTGCATTCCATCTCAATTTTGTACCACCAGGTGCAAGATGTGGAGGATCGCCCCAAATCCAGCTGGAGCTCCCGGAAAGCGAATATGAAAGACCACCCTGGGTCGCAGAGCTTCCAACATAGAAGGTGTCCTGCGGGATATTTTCATATACATAACCATCAGGAATCGGCACATTGTCCGGATTTGTCATCTGCCAGCCAATCTGATAGGTTATTGTTGAACCTGATTCAATTTTTTTTCCACAATCTTCAAAATCCCCATTTTTGTCAACATCGGCTGTCAATGTCAAATTGACAGTATACGGCCTTTGGCCGCCACCTCCTCCACCACCTCCGCCTCCACCGCCTCCACCACCTCCGCCGTCAGGCTCTTTGTCACCCTTGAAGCAAACGGTGTTCGTGTGGATGGGCTCACCCTCATCCTGGCCATGGCTGAAACTCCCCTGATTTGTTATTTCAATAGGTTCCTCACCTGATAACAGCTTGACTGAAAAGAATACATCCACCGATGTCGTGCCATCAGGAACAAACCACCTTAGAATTGTACCAGCCGGCGATCCGTCTGGTGGCTCTCCGGAAATCCAGTTGTTGCCGTCATCTGTGGAGTAGGACATGCCTGTCACCGGCACAGCTCCCTGAACATATTCCGTGCCTTGAGGTATCACATCATAGATATAAGCATCCACAAGATTTTCCCCATTGGGGTTGGAGAAAATCCAGGAAAGCTTGAACCTTACGGTCTTGTCAAAATAGACCGTTTCACAAGCATCGTCATAGATGCCGTCACCATCAATATCGACACCCTTGGTGAAGGTGAAAGTCCCCGTAAAGGCATCGTGCCAGTGGACGTACATCGTCTCAAACTTGTTCTGGGAGGAACAGGACTCGCCCTCATCCTCCTCATTGCCGCAGTCAAATCTTGGTGGTGCCATGATAGAGTTCGGTACATCAGTAAAACCGTCAGCATTTGTAATATTTTTTCCCTTGCCTTTACCGCTGTCGACATCATTTTCATCGAGGCAACTGTTGTCAAGAGGATATGACCTGTCTTCCCAGACAATGTGTGGCGCATCGGATGAATCAAGTGCAAGACATGGAAAAAGCGAACTGTCCCTATTTTTGCTCACATTGGCATTTGTATTGGTATACTGGTTTCCATCCGGGTAATACCAGCCTGAAAAGGAAGGGTTCCAATAGGTGTAGATGACTTCCGAGACACCATCGTTTGTGTTCACATACCACACCAGATGGGGATCATTTTCAGAATCAAGGATGAGCCTGGGGTGCTTTGAACCGGCAGAGCTGTCAGACACCATAGCATTTGCGCAATTTACAGGGTTGTATGTGTTTCCATTTGCACCAACCCAGTTGCTTCCGTTCCAGCGCACATAAAGGATTTCACCAATCCCTACGGTGCATGTTGCCTCCTGCCATGCAATATGTGGCCTGCCATTCGAATCAAGGTCAAGCGACGGGGTCCTGGAATCGCCAATATTGTTGCTCATGTTGGCATTTGTACCAGTTGAAGCATCGTATGCCAGGCCATTAACGCCAACCCATGAAGTCCCGTTCCAATTCACATACATTATTTCATAATTTGTCTTAGTGCTGGTTTTGTATGACTGGTCTGCCCATGCAAGGTGTGGCCTATTGGTTTGCTTGTTGACCTTCAGTGAAGGTTCAACAGACAGGCCATCATTATCTGACACGATTGCATGGCAGAATGGCCCGTTTGCCTTGTATTCGCTTCCATCGACACAGGCCCATCTGTGGTTTACATCGTCCCACGTCACGCACAAAATCTCTGCGTTGCCATATTCAGTGTCAATCCACGCAATAAATGGAACATTGTTCGAGTCCAGATCAAATGTCGGCTGGCATGACGTTCCGGTGTTGAGGACAATATCAGCATTGCTCCCATTGTATTTGGTGTGGTCGGCCCTTGCCCAGCCTGGACCGGACGGAAGACTCGGCTCCCAATAGACATAGAATATGTCTGCATCATTGCCCGTTTCATCGACCCATACAATATGTGGACGGTCGTTTGTGTCCAGAACAATTTTTGGCGTAACAGAATCTTTGATGTTGTAGCTTACGTTGATGTCTGCTGGCTGATCCTCGGGCTCCACGGACGGGTCATAAACAGATCCGTTGGCACCAACCCAATTCTTTTTTACAGGGTCCCATTTGGTGTACATTATCTCATAGGTACCAAATTTTGTTTCATGGCTGTCCTGCCAGACAATGTGCGGTATGCCATTCGAATCGACAGCAACACATGGTCTTTTGGAGTCTCCGGTGTTCTTGCTCACATTTATGTCATAAGGCTGGGTATTGTTTGTTGGAACATACTTGGAATTATTTGCACCTGCCCAGCCAAGAAAAGCGAGTGAAATTGGCAAAAAAGAGAATGTGGTTGAGGTGATGGCCATCATCATGGCCACAAAAAACGCACTGGTTCTTCTCATATGTCCTCCAAATACAAAGTTAAATATTATATTATTTATATTTGTACTTTTATTTTTGTCAATGGTTTTACCAATTAATTTTTTATAATAACCATCCAGTATTTGATTAGATAATACTTATATGATAATGATTATTGATATAAATTAATTATGACTTATTTTGTTAATATTATGTTATTAATATTTTTATTTTAATTTATAGATAATATTTTCGGGACTCACAAATTTAGATCTGAAAAGTAATTCATCTTCAAAAGCTGTTTCTTGTGCGTCCAGGGATCGGATATTTGTTATTTTCGACAAATTGCCTTAACAATTGTCAGTTTCTTAAAAATGCCAAAGGGATAAATTGGGGCCATGTGGGAGAAAATAAAATTATATCTGGCCGCTTTTCTGACTCTCGCCCTTCTTGTTTCTGCTGGCTGGTACCAGCCAAGGGCAATTTCAAAACAGCTACCAAAATTGCCCCATCTGCCAAGACCTGCCTCCGCCATAAAAAGTATCGGGGTGCAGAAGGTACTGGTGCTCCTGATGGATTTTCCTGACCAGAAAGGCACTATGACCTACAGGAGCGCAGAGGAGAGGTTTGTTTCCGACAGGTCAAAAAGCCTTAAGAATTACTTTGACAAGGCCTCGGGTGGAAAGCTGAAGATCGATTACGGTTCATTCTTCATACAAGACTGGATAACAATGCCAAAGACCATCGAAGAATACAACAAGATGAAGGTGCCTGACCACACGATGGTTCTCACAATGGGACCAGACGCATACAGGGCCGCGCAGGAGAAAGGGCTCAAGATGGAGGAATACGATGAGGATGGTAACGGGTATCCCGACCTGACAATATTTATCTGGGCAGGGAACAGCTCTGGAGACGGAATGAAGACTGTCCCGGGTGATTTCTATCGTGGGGGCATCCCGTTTCCACTGATCAGTATTGGTGAAAACATGCGTGAAGGAGGTTTTCCGCTTGGGACAATGCTCCACGAGTTCTTCCATGGCATGGGTGGGCTCTATGATCTTTATGACTACTCCTACATTGTTGATCCGGTAGGGGGTTGGGACCTCATGGGAATGGGGCTCCTGGAAAATTATTGTGGAATGTCCTCTTTCAGCAGATTTCATGCCGGCTGGGTCGACATCGAGACAATAACCGGGCCTGGAACATACGAGATCGATGACCTTAACGGGGATGGAGAGCACAAGGCATACAAAATCCAGATACCCGGATCAATTGATGAATGGATACTTGTGGAAAACAGGCAAAGGCACGGTGCAGACGGATACTACAATGGATGCCCAGGAAACGGCATTGTAATTTACCATGTGGACGACAGAAGACCCTACGGAGGAAGATTCAACACCATCACATCAGAATGGAGTACTCCCGGAATTGCGATACTTGATCCAGGCGGTGCCCCTTTGCACAAGACCGCCAACTACGGGGCCGATATCGGAAAAACAAAAATAAGCGGCACCACCATTCCGAACACCCTGCCATATGTCCCGAACAGCTCCAGGGAGACAATCTGCATAAGCAATATCTCTAATGTTGGGCCAAAAATGACATTCAAGGTGGCTTTTGAAAGTCCGCAAGTGCCGATTGCCAGGGTGAGTGAGCAATTGCCATTTGGCCAGGTCGAGAAAGGTGCCACAAAAACCCAGGAGCTCAAATTTACAAATGCTGGGGCAGGCAAGCTCCAGGCTTTCCTGAAAACCGATTGCAAATGGATAAGTATGGACAGGACAAGCTTCATTGGAAACGACGAAGCAATACTCGTTACCATAGACACATCAAAGTTATCCTACGGAATAAACAAGGGCCAGATATCATTCAATTGCTCGTCAACGGTTGGAAGGGTGACTGTTTCGGTCGACGTTGTACCGATAATGGGAGACATCAATCTCGACCAGAAAGTTGACGAAAAAGATTTCGAGGAGCTTGCTGCGTGTTTCGGGAAAAACGAAGGCGAGGAGGGGTACAAAAAAGAAGCTGACTTGAACAAGGATGGGACCATCGACAGGATGGACCTGATGCTCCTCGCAAGAAATATGGGCAGAAAGTAATATTTATAATAGTTAAGTTGTTGGTACCAATTCTTAAAATATTTTGGCAATAATTGCACAATATTTAAGGATATTTCAACTTCTTTCAAGGTTTTGATTTTTTGTTTACATGACAATAGCGCATGGTATCTTAATTTACAAATGAAAAAAATATTGACTTTCGCGCTGGTCCTGTTTTTAATCACCCCCCTATGGATTGTCGCCAAGGCTTCGGAGACCGAATCGAATTTCGATCTCATGAGGATGCCACTCTCCAGGGTAAAAAACATTGTCATGGCAAATGGCGGCAAGATACCGCTATCTATGGTGTACTCGGCCGCAAGACCGACAAAACACCTCGGTGACCAGAAAGTGCTTGTTCTCCCAATGGAGTTCCCGGATTGCAAGTGGACCATTGCCGCAGGCACAATAAGGGAAAAATTCGTATCACAGACGCAAAGAAGCCTCCTTAATTTTTACGAGATATCTTCTTATGGCAAATACAGGCCAACCTATGGTGAAAAAGGTATCCCTGAATGGATGATGATGCCAAAACCATACAATGATTACGAGGACATGGACTCTCTCTTCAATGATGCTTTTGCCGTGGCAATAAAGTATGGCATTGACCCACTGGAATTTGACGAGGACGGAAACGGGTTTCCTGACCTGACAATAATCATCTGGGCAGGCAATTCCTGGACCGTAGGAGGGGACAAACCAGGCGACTTCACAATGCCCATGGAAGTAGGCAATGTGATAAGTATTGGTGAAGATGTCAGGGTAGGCGGTTTTCCACTGATTACACTCCTTCACGAATATTTCCATGCAATGGGCGAGCTCTGGGACCTGTATGACTATTCCTACACGTCTGACCCAGTCGGCGGCTGGGACCTCATGGCCGCAGGTGTTTGGGACGGATATTGCGGAATCAATTCCTACCAGAGATGGAAAGCCAACTGGATAGAGCCCGAAACAATCACCGAGCCAGGAACTTATGAGGTCGATGATCTGAATGGTGATGGCCCCCACAAGATGTACAAGATCCCGCTTCCAGGCTCAAATGATGAATGGCTGCTTGTTGAAAACAGGCAAAGACACGGCGGAGACGGATATTTTCAGGGTTGTCCCGGCAATGGCATGGTTGTTTACCATGTCGACGACCGCAGGGAGTACAAACACCTTTTCAACACAAGGACAAAAGAATGGAGAACTGTTGGCATAGAGGTCCTTGATCCAGGAGGATCACCACTTCACAGAACGGCAATGTACGGGGACAACTATGGTAAAGTCGTCATCAGCGCCGACTCGATACCAAACACGCTGCCTTATGTAAAAAATGATTCCAAAAAAACCCTGAGGATTGACAAGATCTCTTCAGCCAGTGAAAAAATGACCTTCAGACTAAGCTACGACACCCCGCAGGTCCCGGTCATGCAAGTGCTGGACACCCTTTCTTTCGGCAGGGTGGTCAAGGGCGAAATGGCCAGCCAGAACCTGACATTCTACAATATCGGCCCAAAAAAGCTCCAGGCAATGCTCAAATCCGACTCACAATGGATCGACATCGACAGGACAAGCTTTATTGGCAATGAAGAGCCAATAAACGTAACAATCAATACATCATCGCTCAAGTATGGCCTCAACAGCGGATATATCAAATACGACAGCAACGCCGGCACCGGAAGGGTGAAGGTAGTTGTTGACGTGGCCCCGATCCCAGGAGATGTAAACCTCGACGGGGTTGTGGACGATGCAGATGTCGAACTGTTTGCAAAGTATTTCAACAGCTCGCTTGGCGACCCTAACTACTACAAAGACGCAGACTTCAACAACGACCAGAAGGTCGACCTCATAGATTTCCTCATGATGTCAAAAAATTACAAGTCGAAAGTTTGATTGACTCACCAGTCATCGAAAAAAGGGCGGCCCAAAAGGTCGCCCTTTTTTGTTATTGGCATTTGAGTCCACTTCTTCCCATCAAGGAGATTGCCTTTTAATTTTTTATTGAACCCTCCCCACTGCTTAAAAAAGAAAGGGATATTATTTTTTATTGATTGGTCACGTATTTTTAAAACCCACTCCTCTTTTATTGGTCTTGAGAAAGGCCCAGACTCGCCACCAACAATGATCCAGTCAATCCCCTCGAGATTGATTATACCTAAATCATCTATTAGAGGTTCGAGTGATAAAAACCTAATTTCAGGCGATATTTTTCTTAAATCATCAATTCTATACTTGCAATCCTTATTCTCTACACTTACACCAATCCAAAGATTTTTTGGCCAAACACCATAATAATTCTGAAACTCGATCAATCTCTTGCTTCTTTTCGTTAGTACTTGATATTGATGCATAGGCGTTTTCTCAATCACATCCATTATTTTTGCGATAATTTCAAATGGCAAATCCTCATGAAACAAATCACTCATTGAATTCACAAAAACAAGACTAGGACAATTTATTCTCATGGGTTTTTTCAATTCTTCTTCGTGAAAAGCAATTTCAAATCCTTTCGAATACTTTATTGAACCCATGGCCTTCAATCTGTTAGCCATTCTTTCTGCGTAACAATTAATGCAGCCTGGACTAGTTTTAGAACAACCCGTTATCGGGTTCCATGTTACTTGAGTCCATTCTATTTTTGTACTTCTTGGGGACATCGTTGGCCTCTTTCTGAAATTTCTTTATAGCTTGTGTTGCGACTTTCAAACCAGCTTCTTTTGGAGAAGTAAATATTAAATAGTATAAAGAGGCATTTTTTGAGTTAGTTAGTTTTAATGGTTTTTCTGTAACAAAAATTTTTTTAGTTAAACTTCTTATATTTTCTATATAATGATTTAATAAATTATTTTCATAATCAGTTATTTTTTCTTCTTGTTTGCCAAACAACGTCTCTTTATCGGTATGTACAATGCCACACCATTTTGTTGAGCCAAAAAATTTGTCGATTCGTTCTTTACTAGATTCATTCTCTAAATTTCTCCTCAAATCCATTATTGAAAAATGTATTATTAAATCAGCATTTTCTGTTTGAACAAGTTTTTCTACAACCTGCCATTCCAAATGCGAACCATATGGGTCTAGGAAACAGACATATTTATATGAATTTCTTATATCCAGATTGTTGAGTATATACCTATTGGAGTCCATCTTGATATATTCAATGTTTTTTAGGTCAACATCAATATTAGTCTGAATAGTTTTTTTCAAATTATTCATCTTTTTAACATCTGTGTCGATAAAAATATATTCATTGAAAAAATCCTTCTTGATGGCAATTAAGGGAGACCCATCAATTATTTTATCATCGTCAATATGTAATCCAGGGCCACAAAAAGCATCAATATAAGTGTAATTCCATTTTACACTATATTTTTCCTCTGTGCTTTTCATGATATTTCTATAGACATCCAAATAATAATCTAAAATTTTTAGCTTTATTTTTGACCATTCCTGAATGTTATCCATTTTAAATAGTAACCCCCCTTCTCCAATATTGATATTTTATATGTATAATAGTAATTTGTCCAGTGATCATGAACAAAATCAACATTGACTACGCGGTAAAATTCCTTGAAGAGATCTGCAAGACCCCAAGCCCGACAGGTTTTGCCATGGCGGCAATAGACAGGTGCGAGCGCGAGGCAAAATCGCTCGGATTTGCAACAAGAAGAAACAACAAGGGCGGGTTGCTGGTCGATGTTCCCGGCAAGGACGCGTCCTTCAGGAGGCTCGTTTCCGGCCATGTTGACACCCTCGGCGCAATGGTGCGCTCCATAGATTCAAACGGCTGGCTGAAATTTACGCCAATCGGCGGCTACATGATGCAGACAGTGGAGGGCGAGTACTGCCAGATTTTCACAAGGAGCGGGAAAACCTACACCGGAACATGCCTGACAACCGACCCGTCAGTACACGTCCACCCAAACGCCAGGGAACTCGAGAGAAAACCCGAGAACATGGTGATAAGGCTCGACGAGCGCGTCTGTTCCAAGGAAGACACCGAAAAATTGGGCATCTCGGCAGGAGACTTCATTGCCTGGGACCCAAGGACAATCGTCACAGAATCTGGCTTCATAAAAACCAGACACCTAGACGACAAGGCAGGAACAGCCTGCATTTTCTGTGCCCTTCAGGCTATCTCCGAGGAAAAAATAACCCCAGTACACCCCTTCACGGCAATCATAACCAACTACGAAGAAGTTGGCCATGGCGCAAGCTTTGTTCCGGAGGCAAACGAAATCCTGGCCGTGGACATGGGCGCAATCGGGCTCGACCTTTCCACTGACGAATACTGCGTCTCGATCTGCGCCAAGGACTCCTCCGGCCCCTACGACTACGCCCTGACAAACCAGCTGATCGACCTTGCAAAGGCAAACAAAATCAAATACGCCGTGGACATCTACCCGTTCTACGGAAGCGACGCATCTGCGGCCCTCCACGGCGGCCATGATTTGAGGGCTGGCCTCATCGGGCCTGGTGTCCAGGCTAGCCACTCGATGGAGCGCACCCACAGGGACGCGATTGAGGCCACTTCGAAATTGCTGGTGGAGTATCTGAAAGAAAATAAATCAGCTCTAAGCGACTATTTGACGTAAAATGAAACATCCCCCTCACTGAGGGGGATGTCGGGTCGGTGATACTATCACCGATGTTGTTATATCTATAAATATAATAGACTAAGAAGGATTGTCAACAATGAAAAGTGGAGGGGGCATGGGAGAACCTGCAGAAAAAGTTGTAGCCTACATTGATGGTTTCAATCTTTATTTTAGCATGAAAAACAAAGGGTGGAGAAGATATTATTGGTTGGATGTCCACTTACTTGCGAAAAATCTACTTAAGCCAAATCAAACTCTTGTATTGACAAAGTATTTTACAAGTAGAATTACTACTTCTGATCCAAACAAATTTCGAAGGCAAAATGATTATATTGAAGCGTTATCAAATATAAAAAATTTGAAAATATATTACGGCAAGTACAAAATAATTGAGACTACTTGTACTAAATGTGGTTCAAAATTAAAAACACCAAAAGAAAAAATGACCGATGTCAATATAGCTACACATTTAATGAAAGATGCCTATCAAGATATATTTGATGCAGCACTTCTAATTTCTGGAGATTCAGATTTGGTCGAACCAGTCAAAACTATCTCAGAGCTTTTTCCAAAAAAGAGGGTAATAATTGCTTTCCCGCCAGGTAGAGTTGCAACGGATTTGAAAAATGTTGTTCGTAGCTCATTTATTATCGGAAGAAGAAATATTTCCATTAGTCAGCTCGATGAACATGTAATGAAAGAAGATGGATGCATTTTAACTCGACCTAACGAATGGAAATAGTATAAAATGTATATAGATGGATTAAATCCATTTCAATATTCTCCACATCTTTCGCTTTCTAGTTATGCCTTTAATGAGTATGTTCTATACAAGGGCACATCGAAACCACTTTTATTTAATTACTGGTGGAGTATCTGAAGACTGAAAAAGCGTAAGCAAAAAAATTAGACTTCCAACCTCTTCAAAGCCTCCTCAACACGAATCTTGTAGCTGATTTGGGTCTTGTGTTTTTTGAAACCCAGTTTGGAGTTGATCCCAAGCATCGGGGCATTCAGGTCATTGTTGCCTGTTGTGATCATCTTGACCTGGGGATTGTTCTGCCTGATGTGGTCGAGCATTAAAGCCTTGAGCAGTTTACCAATGCCGCTTCCGCGATGTCCTGCATCAACAGCTGTCACATACTGTATGAATCTGTAAGGGTTTTCATTGTCGACGCCACCCTCGGTAAAGCCGATGACCACCCCGTCTGCATCTTTGACCAGAAAACAGCGATACTGCCTGAATTTCTCAAGGAACTCCCTGGAATCCTGCCACTTCTTTTTCTCTGCCTCCCTCAGGTCTATTGTTTCCTGGTTGTTCATTTTCTTGAATTCAACAGTTGTGGCGAAAGACAGGTCGCTGACATCATCGATAAACTGGTCCGTTATTTTGGTGTGCAATTCAATTTTCCAGTTGTTTCCAGGCCTTTTTGCAATTTTCAGCCATTCGTCAACAATGTTCCAGTCAAACCCGTCAAGTTCGAGCCTCATGTCAGAAAAAACCGAGGAAGGTGAACCAAGTTTTTGAAGAAATCCGTTGCCTTCTTCCGAGCGAGAGTGTGAGCTAATCGTGTGGACACAACTGTCTTTGATGTCCAGAAAGGCTTTTTTGGCCAAACTTGTCCCAATGCCTCTGTTCCTGTATTCGGGCTCTACATAGCCAAATATGTATCCAAGACCTTTGTTCAACTCATATTCTGGATCATCTGGTTTTCTTAAATAGATTTCCGCATCGCCAACAATTTTCTCGCCTTCAAAGGCATAATTTCTTATGGATACATCATACTTGTCATCAAGCCACTGCATTGCCATTTCGTCCGATATTGGTTTCATTTCAGGCTCCGTCTCGTGGAGCATCATGGTTACATGCGCTTTGTATTGCGAAAACAATGTTGTCCTTAACTCTTCGTTTTCAACTTTTCTGATTTGAATGTTCATTTTGTCTCCCATGTTGTTCTCATCAATTTTCGAATTGATCAGGACCCCCGTTTTGCGAGCGAGGGGCCCTGGATGTTTTTTCTCAAATCTTCCCGGTCTCCCACTCCAGCCAGAGCGAATCAGCAATTTCCCTTGCCTCTTCCTCCCTCTTGAAGTAGCGCCCCAGAACTGCCATGTCTCTTTTGAAGAACAACTCGGCATTGGGGTTTGATCTTGGGTCAACGGCTTGCGCCATGTCTATGATGATGGCCTTCCCATCCCACCAGAGCACGTTGAATGCGGAAAGATCGCCGTGGACAACATTGAGCCCGAGCATGTTTCTGATGTTTGTCAGCATCCGCCTGAATGCCCTGTCCATGTCCTTGTCTGGGATTTTCACTTTCCTCAAAAGCGGCGCTGGCCCGTTCTCGTCGCCGATGTATTCCATGAGTATTGTATTGCCCTCAATTGCAATTGGCTTAGGCACATCAACGCCATTGTTCCAGAGGAGCTTCTGGACATTGTGTTCATCACTTATCCATCGCTCGAACATGAACTGGTGGCCCATCGTGGACCTCCTGTTTATGGCCCTTTGCACGCTTTTCTGGGAAACCCACCTGCCCTCCCTGTAGAGGGCGTCATTGCTCAGGCTCCGGAAGATCCTCGGCCTGTAAACCTTGGCCGCAAGGAGCGGGAATCCTGACTTTTTTGTCCCCAGGCAACTGTAGACTGTCGCCTCCTTGCCCGATGACACTTCCATAATCACATCTTCAATCAGCCCCTGCTGTTTGAAAGCAGTCAGTGAAGGCAGTATCCACTCGCGCAGGTGGCTCTCTTTCAGGAAATCTGGGTCAAATTCACCAGTCCTGATGCCCTTTCTTTCGAGCCAGAGCCGGACTGAAGCGTCCGACTCGTGGCTTGTCTTCATTTTGGAGATTTTTTCTTCCAAAACTCCTCCTTGGTGCTTTTTGCTTTTGGTGCCGCTATTTTTGGCACCATCTTTGGTTTTATCTGCGTCAACTTCATAACTTTGAATCCTTTGCCATTTTTCATAAATTAATACCCCCCTTCTTCGTTTGTTTGATCGGCTTTTCCAGCCACTGACACTTTCCCGCCCTCATATCGTTCGAGCTTTATCTTGTATGCGCGGACGACGGCCGGTGTGAGTGCTTGTGCAAGCTTGTCAAATAGCGTGGTCATTGTGTTCCTCCTTTGCGGGAAATTAAAAAGGCCCCTTTACCTTTTTGTGCGCTGGGGCCTTTGAATTAAAAAGGCCCGTTCTCTGTTTTGAACGGGCCTTTTAGTTTATTTTATGGTTGAGTATTGCTTAGATTGGGGCTCCGCCCAAAAGATGCGCATTGTTGTTATTGTTTCTCACTCTCATCATCGCACCTCCTTTGGCAGAATTTGTTTTGAGGTGATTCTAGGCGTATTCCCCAGGTTGTCAAGACGGGTGCTCTGGCGAGTGTTGAAAAATACCGGTTTGTCCAATACAATTGCCGCATGTCAGAACCGCTTGCTTACAGGATGAGGCCACAAACAATAGAAGAATTTGTTGGCCAGAAGCACCTGCTCGGAAAAGAAGACGGCTTGCTCTCAAAATCCCTGTCGGGCAAGCCAACTTCGCTTTTGCTGTGGGGGCCACCCGGAACAGGCAAAACCACCCTCGCACACCTGATCGGGAAAGCGACTTCAAGGCAGACAATTGTCATCAACGCTGTAACAACAGGCATTCCAGACCTGAAAAAACTGCTTGTGCAAGCCGACCACCCTGTCCTTTTTGTGGACGAGATCCACAGATGGTCAAAGTCCCAGCAGGATTTTCTACTCCCCTTTGTAGAATCTGGTGAAGTCTTGCTTGTCGGCTCCACAACAGAAAACCCTTATTACGAGGTCATTGGCCCGCTCCTCTCAAGGCTCAGGGTGCTGAGGTTGGAGCCACTCTCCGACGAGGACATAAAGGAAATCCTCAGAAAAGCGATTGTCGATCCAAAAGGCCTCGGTGAGTTCACCATAGAAATGTCAGAAGAGGTGATGGACTTTGTTGCCCAGGTGTCGGCAGGGGACGCAAGGTCAGCGCTCAATCTTCTGGAGGATTTGTTCAATCTTTCCGTGCCTGTGGATGGCAAGTACAAGCTCCAGATACCATCAGAAGATGTTTTGCGAAGATTGCCATATGACAAGACAGGTGATGAGCACTATCAGGTCATATCAGCTTTTATAAAGTGCATCAGAGGTTCGGACCCGGATGCGGCCGTCTACTGGCTGGCAAGGATGCTGAAATCAGGGGAAGACCCAACCTTCATTGCAAGGAGACTCGTGATCCTGGCCGCAGAGGACATCGGGCTTGCCGATCCCTGGGCGTTATTGATTGCCCAGTCAGGATTTTCGGCCGTCGAACAAATAGGCATCCCTGAATGCGGACTAATACTGTCCGAGGTTGCAGTGTATCTGGCACAGGCCCCGAAAAGCAACAGCACAGCCAAGGCACTTTGGACAGCACAGGGAACGGTCGAAAAAACAACCCCACCGGTGCCAATCCACCTCAGGAACGCGAACTTCAGGGGACTGAAGAACCTTGGCTGGGGAAGGGACTACAAATACCCGCACGACCACAAGAGTGGGTTCGTAAAACAAGAATATCTGCCAAAAGAACTTCTGGGTTCAAGATTCTTTGAGCCAACGAACATCGGTTTTGAAAAGCGCATCAAAGAACGGATGGAATCCAGGGGACAGGTTGAAAAAGATGACAAAAATGAATGAAAACAGACTAATCTCCATTTATGCTGTCTTTTTCACGTTCCAGGTGCTCCACATTATTGAGGAAATATGGGGCAGAATTTATGAAATGCCCATCCTGCCATTCCACAACCTTGAAACCTACCTTATTGCGGCATCAACGGTTGTACTGACTTCAGGTCTGGCCATGGTGCTCATGGCGCTTGGAAAACCACTCGGTAAAAAGCTCACATTCATAATTGCCATGGTTTCTGGAATATTAAATTTCTTCGTGCATTCTATTGGCTGGATTGCAACCGGAAATTACTTTGCCGGCCCAGGGGCAGGGACGATAACCGGTGTCCCATTATTTATTTCAGCCATATATTTTGTCACATCTACATGGAAAATATCTGATTAGAATTAGACTGGTTCTCAACAAACAATCGCTTTTCCTTTTTGCTGGTTTATGTTCTAAATACATGATAAAAGTAAGTAACGATTAGGTCGTTTTAATATTATTAACAAAATAATCACTATCCTACTTTCATGATTTTCTTCATAACTGGCACCATATGGGTAAAATAAATCAACTGGTCTAAATCTTATTATCAATATTAATGTTTCAACTTCTATATGTTTACAATTTGTTTATATTATGAAATTATTAATAATTGATTGTTAATCAAAATGGGTATAGAGTTGTGTATAAACAAAAAGTTATATTTGTTTGTTCGCTTGTTTTTACAATATGATAGGAGGATGTGATGAGAAAAATGGCCTTCTGACCATATTTATTGCCGCTGTATTTTTCCTGTCTTCTCCAGTTTACGCCACTACACCGGCCAATGGCGAGTCGAAAGTTTCTGACGCTGATATGGGTGTTGCATTCAGCTTGCCCGATACATGCGTTGATGACGACTGGGTTGGACTTCCACCCGGGACCAGTGTCACCTTCCCTGGCGATCCGGACCCCCACACTATAGGGACTGATGCATTCCCAACAATCAATGCGGCATTTGTGGCAACTGCACCCAACTCCACGATCCATGTTGCCCCGGGTGCATATAGCGAAAGCCTGACTATAACAAAAGCGATCAAAATTGTTGGATCTGGAAAAGGTATAAACCCTGCCCAAGACACCATGATCACTTCACTGGTCAGCCATGCTTTCATTCTCCAGTCCGGGGATGTCACTATCGAGAACCTCTCCATAACAACCAACAACAGGCCTGTGAATGGTAACGCCATTCATACTAATATGGCAACCCCCAACCTCACCTTCAGGAACCTTTATATCTACCGCTGCAGCTATGGCATGTTCTTTGATTACAATTCGAGCACGGCGAATGTGGTTGTTGCTGACTGCGACATGATAAACAACATAAATGTCGGAATATATTTCTTCAAAAATGATCCATTACGCCTGAGTGTTGCATGCAACAATATACTTGTTGAAAGGTGCAACTTCATCAACATGGGCTATGGCTTCTATGTTTGCACACCCCACCTCCCGCCACCCCCGATGAGGATAAATGATTTTACGAACCTGACCATGAGGGATTGCGTTTTCCAGAACCTGTCTTACAAGGCCATGTATTTCGAGAAACTCTCGAATGCAATCTTTGACTCCCTGACAATTACAAATACAGGTTACTGGCCAGGTTATGGAGCTCCATTCGGAATTGATGTCAATCTGAAATATGGCGACTTTTCAAACATCCTCTTTAACAACTGCGTACTCACAAGATGCGGAAACACTCATGCAATAAATGGTATGGCCCTGGGAATAAAAGGAAGGTCAGACAATGCCTATTCAGCCAACCCGGCAACGCTGACCGGCGTTACCATATCAGGGTGCGTGATACAGGATTCCATAAGGGGCATCTATATTGACAACTCGGTTTACAACGTGTCCATCCTTGACACTATTGTCCGCAATTGCTCCTATGGATTGAACGCAATAGGAACAGTAGGCCTTGTGGTAAGACGCTGCGCTTTCCTTTCCAACATGGTGGCCTATCCGCCATATTCAAGTTACGCAAATACTTACGGCGTTGGCATTTCTGGAAGGCGTTATCCAAACTCAACCACTGGCCCATTGTGGCAACCGTCAGACGTAATAATCGAAAGTTCCATCTTCTGCGGAAACACAAATGCCGCCCTTGTGAACATCGACGAGATGTTCAACGTTGCTCAGTACGGCTATGAGTCCAGCAAGATAGATGCAAGGCGTAACTGGTGGGGTTCAAACAGTGGCCCGTCAGGGTTCGGCCCTGGCAATGGAGACCCGATTGGACCTTCTGGAATCAAATACAGGCCGTGGATCGTGATGAGGATCAGGGCGCTATCGTCATCCATAGTTGTTGGCGGATATTCAACGCCTGTAACGGTAGATTTCCATAAAGACTCTGATGGTGGCACAGTCTCGCCAGAAGTCCTGGATGGCATCCTGACGGTCGAGCTCTCTACAGACCTCGGACTTCTCAATGGAGGGGCCTCTGTGGTACTCCTGATTACCGGTGGAGGGGCAAACGCCACGCTGACCTCCGGAGAGGTAATTGGAACAGCAGATTTGAAGGCGATCAGCATCCAATCTCCTTCCGGAGAACCCGCCCAGGCAGAGGTCGATATTGTTGGAGACGTCAATCTGCAATTGCGCAAATGGGTGAAAAAATCCACCTGCAACATCAACGAAAAGGCTGTTTTTTATATAAGCGTCTCCAACACCGGAACCGTCGATGCAATAAATGTGTTGCTGTTTGACAACTTCCCCAACGAGCTCGTGTATGACACCTCAAGACCGACCGGAGCACAAGGCATCAACGGCATCAAATTTGAAATCGGAAGACTGAAGATTGGAGAGACAAGGACATTCGAGATCTCGTTCAGACTAAACAAAAACATCCTGTTCCCGGGCAACAACCTGACCGTTATAAACAATGCTTCATGCACGGCCACAAACTCTTACACCGGCAAGATAACAGACGCAAAGGCATCTGCTTCCATGATGTATGTAAAATCAATCCCCTCCCCTGATTTCACGATAACCGCGAAGTGGAACGGGCTTGACACGAAAACCAGCACGATTGAATCTGGAAAAGAACTCGAACTTGGCGTCAAAGTTGAGGGCGGGCAGTTCCCATGTGATGTAACGGTTGACTGGGGCGATGGAAAAGATGACCTGAACACGCTTGAAGGCACCACCGAAACAAGCTTCAAACATTCCTGGGCCTCGGGTGAATATATGGTCACGATAACGGCAACGGATGCCTACGCAAGGACCAAGACAATCACGAGGAAGATAACTGTAAAGTAAGCTAAACTTTTTGACCAGCTGAGCACCTTAAAACCCCGAGGCTTAACAGCCTCGGGGTTTTTGTTTTAAGCCCACTCTTTGCAAGTATTAAAAAATATAAGAACAAAACAGAGATTTTTCGTGTATTCTATATTTGGAAGAAAATGAAAAACAAAAGATTTTTGAAATATTTTAAGGATTCATTACTGATAATGCTTTCAGTTCTGTTTGTAATTGGGAGTTTTGGTGGTGTAAAGGCGCAAGAAAAATCCCTGAGAATCGAGCCAGGCGAGCTGGTCATCAATCTTGGCGAGAATGCAAAACTGAACGCCATCGCAACCGATGAAAATGGAAACAAAGTTTCACAGCCTGATATTGAATGGTCTGTCGAAGGCGATGCCGTTTCAGTCAAAGAGACGTCCGGCACCCAAATCACGTTGAATGCCAAAGATTACGGTTTCTCGACAATAACGGCCAGATGGGGCAACACCACTGCCACCTCAAGGGTCATGGTCTACATGGCCCAGGAAATACAGATCGAAAAAAATCTGAAACTCACCCCGTCAGGCGAGGTGACCATAAAGGTGGGTCAAAAACTCGACATATCATGCAAAATTAGCGACGAGAACGGGAAGGAAGTCCCATATGCAAGGGTCCAGTGGAACAACACTTGTAGCGGGACAGCCAGGGAAATCGGGGTCAACAGATTGCAATTCTCAAGCAACAAGCCGACAGTGTGCCATATAAGGGCAAGCTACATGGGGCTGGAGGCGACACTCACCGTCAAAGTTGTCGAAATGTGTCTGAAGGTCACGCCAAACCCGGTAATCCTCGGCTGGCTGGAATCCTATGGAAAATCTGAAGTAACACTTGCCAACTGCTCACCGCTCCCGCTTGCTGTAAACCTCTCCGAGCAGGCAGCATGGGCATCGCTCTCGGAAACAAAATTCACAATACCAGCAAATGGCACAAAAAAGATATACGTTTCTTCAACAAAGCCAACACCTGCCCCTGGAGGAGTTTACAACTTCGACGTCACAGCCACATGGGAAAACAAAAAGACCCCAGTTGCTGTTATCGGCTACACAAGGCCACTTGAACAGGCAAAACCAAAACAGACATTCACTCAGGGCTGGATAAACAATGGTTCAAACCACAACAGGAGTTATGCCGTGCCAGAAGGAAACGGCACAGAAACAAATGCCCTTTCTGTCCAGTGGGCGCAGAACCTCGGCTTGAGCGGCAACATGATGATGCTGGACAAGAAGCTTTACCTTGTTTCGGCAAACTACGACTTTGTCGGCGTAAACTGCTATGACCTTGAAACTGGAGGCAAGATCTGGACCTCCACCAATGTACGCGACAAACTGGGTTTTCAATTTAAAACGGTCACCAACGCCATGATTGCGGAAGGCAAGGAATTTTTCTGTATCAACGAGTCCCTATTTGCCATTTCGCTTGCAGATGGAAAACTCGTCTGGTCATGGCAGCCAGAAAGTGCCAATGAGGGTGTTTACAATTATATGACCTATGCCAACGGGCTTGTCTGGACTGGCGGCAGCAGCCTTCACTGCTTTGATCCAAAAACTGGCCTGAAGCTGGGTTCTTATGGAGAAAAAGCAATGCTTCCAGCTTACATGGACGGAAAAATTTACTTTGTTTCTGTAAGCAGCGGATTATTTGGCACTGAATACTCCCTCGAGATGCTTGATCCGGCAACAGAAAAAATAACAACAAAATACAGATGGGATAAAAATGCAACCGGCGCAAGTGGTGGAGAAGTCGATGGAATGTACTGTGGTGAAGGATATATTTGTATAGTTACCTATAAAAATATTAAAATATTCAACACAAAGAGCAAAAATGGTTTTGATCCAACCATTCTTTATGATTTTACCATGTCTCCCGAAGATAGAGTCAATGTTTCTATTATTGGAGGCAAGGTATATTATCACGATTCCAACGAACTTTACTGTTTCGATCTGTCAAGTGCAACCTATCTCTGGAGAGTAAAGTCGTCTGACCCATTTGTAGGGCTTTTTTCAATAAGCGGAAACAGGATTTTTATCTCCACCAGAAGGACAGGATTAAAAATCTACGACACACGCAACGGCAAACTACTCTCAAAACCCATTGATTACACCAATCTTGGCTATCTGGACGGGCAGTGGCAGACAGCAGTTTCAATCTATGGAAAGGTCATCTCGCTTTTCCATAAAAACGGTGCGGCAAAAAATGAACATCTCTTTGTGTGCCTGGATGATGTAAAGGACGTGCCAAGGACCCCGAAAGTTCTCAGCATGTCTCTCGGGCAAAACACCATCTACAGCCAGGAGGAGAAAAAACCTGCCACCACAATAAGAACAGATTCACCCGTCCAGTCGATTGGCGGAACAACCTACGTTCCGGCAAAATATATTGTGGAGCCTTTTGGTGGAAGGGTCACATGGTCGCAAACCGAAAGAAAAGTAACGGCAGAGCTGCATGGCCGGACCATCGAGATGTGGATTGGCAGAAACTGGGTGCTTGTCGATGGGCAAAGGGTCAACATTGACCCAGGCAATGCCATGCCAAAGGTGATAGGGGGCAGGACAATGGTGCCGGCAAAATTCCTGGCCACTGTCCTGGACTGCCAGGTCTACTGGGTGGCCTCGTCCAAAACGGTTGTCATTACAAACTTTCAAAAACCACAACAGAAGTGATCAATAAATGACTAATGAGGCAAAGGCATCTTCGCGCCTGTCTCCAACAGTCACCGATATTTTTATGATTCCGCAATAGGGAATATTTTTTGTTTTTATTTTGAGTGAAGCGTAGTCTCCATGGGACACGATTTCTGCTTGAAAATATTCGGTTTCTTTTGGAAAAATTTCAAATACAACATCTTTCCCCTTGCAGACTGCTTTTGGCTTTATCTCTACAGAAAATGATTTGATGTCGTCCCTGCCTATCGCAAGCAGCACACCGGAGTTTATGACAACCCCGTACTGGCCAGTCTCATACGCTTTTACCTCCAGGCTGGCATCAACGCAAACGGTGTTGCAGGAATCTTTGCAGCACAATTTGAAAGCCACTTTCCCTGTTTGTGCATCTTTGGGCGGTTCGAACATTATCAACGCGCTCTGCTTGCCCTTCTTTTCAATGGTGCACCATGGCGGTGCACCAAGAACAGAGAACTCGACCGGATCATTTTCTTCGTCACTGCATGCAACCCCAAAAGCTGTCTTCGTTCCCCTGACCACAGAAAAGGTCTGGCTACCTTCAAGCAAAGGTGGCATGTTCGAAAGAAGCGTAACGCTGCATAACGGAACATCAATAACAGGTGTTCTCGAAAGATCGCGGATAAAAACTGGGAGTACGGCCTTCCGGTCTTTCATTTTTACCGCAAGGCCCTCGATTGTGGCCACAGTGACAGACTTCCCCTTACCCTCCTCCCTCTGGGCAATGTCCACTGGAAATGCATGGCTTTTCTCAAGAAACTCGCACTGACCAAACACTATCTGGCCCTTCATCTCGCAACCAAAATTCCCCACTGGAATGCCAAACTTTGACATGGCGCCATCAGGGCAAACCGATTTTACAACAACATCATCAGCCTTTATTTTCGGGCCAGGGATTGTCATGGTGGTTTTGTAAATCAGGTTTTTTGTGACTTTTTTGCCGGCAATCACCCAGGTCATGGCAAAAATCAGCCTGCCTTTTGACACCTCACCGACTTTGAGCATGTGCCACTTGATGTTAAGCGCAATCTTGATTGTTGCGCCTTCTTCAAGCTGGAAGCGCTTTGGGGTCGGGTCCATCCATGAACCGTTCCAGTCCCTGGGTGAAACGTTATCGGGTGGCAACCATAAAACCTCGACGCTTGCAGTGCCGCCCGATGTAACAGTCAAATCGACCCAAAGGTCATTTTTGTCGCCCGGACAGCCCTCAAGATCGAGTTCCTTTACCTTGTCTTCCTCACCAGAAATCCTTGCTTGGCCGCACCCAGTCGAACCAGCATGCGAATAAAAGCATGGCTCTGCCTGAAGCCCCCGAACAGGCACCAACAAGTGCGATACAAATACGATTGCAACCAGCAAAACTCTTCCCATGGCAAACTCCCATCAACCGTTTACAGGAATTATACCATGGGTGGCATTTTTTCAAAATCTTAAAGCTTTTTCTGGAATATCCTGTATTTTTTGTATATCTGCCCGCCAAATCTCTTCATCTCTGCCTGGACCAGCATGTTCGATTCAAGCTCGAGATGACTGTCTATAAACTTGATTCCAGAATCATGCGCAGATTTCATCAGTGACGAACCAAGTAGCACATCAACACCCCTGTCCCTGTATTCCCTGTCGATCCCGCCAAGCAGAAGGTCGAGCTGTCTGGACTTTTTTGATGCGGAGAGGATGTGGTAGAAACCAAATGGGAGCAGCCTTCCTCTTGCCTTCCTGAAACCCTCGTCCATATTGGGGATTCCAAGGATAAAACCAACAAGTTTGCTGTCCTTTTCAACAATCTTGAGGAACTTCGGATTCAGGGCCGGCAAATACTGCTTCGCAAGGTCTTCCATTTCTTCTTCTGCCAAAGGCACATATCCATAAAGGTGCGAAAAAACATCATTTACCAGTGATAACACCGGAACAATGTAGGGTTTTATCTGGGAGGTGGAACTGAATTCTACAAGCTTGAATTCATTTTTCCTGGACAATCTTTCCAGCACCTTTTTGTAAATTGGCGGATACTCGCTTGTAACAGGGATTTTATAGACTACATAGTCAACTTCTTTGCCATATCCAAGTTTCTCGATGTGCTCTGGTATAAACTCGTAGTTGTAATAAGTCGCCAATGTTGGTTCATTCCCAAAACCTTCGATGAGGAAACCCTCGGGGTCTTGATCAGTAAATCCCATTGGTCCAACAATTTTGTTCATGTTCCTGGATTTGGCCCATTTTTCCACATGGGTCACCAGCGCTTTTGTCACCTCCATATCTTCGGTGGATTCAAGGTAACCGAACCTGGCTGTTTTTTCGCCGGAGATTTCAAGGAATCGCCTATTGATGATTCCCATACATCTGCCAACAACTTTCCCGTCTTTTCTGGCCAGGAACATGACCGTGTCGCTGTGGTCAAAGTTTTTGTTTTTCCCATGCGAGAAAAACTTCCACTCTTCCGAATACAACGGCATTGCCCAACCCTTGTGCTCCCTGTGGAGTTTTTCGGGTACATGAATAAATTCCTTCAATTCTCTTCTGCTTGTAACTTCAACAATCTCGATAGACATTTTTCTCCTTGGGCAAATAATTGAAATAAATCCAATAACATGGCCATTTATTTGATTTTTTGCAAGCAATTAGGTTACCTGAAAACAGGAGAAACAAAGTAAGCTTACTTTGTTTTTTTGAGAAAACCCTCGAAGATGTGGCCTTCCTGTGAAGACTTGCTTGAGCAAAGGCCGTAAGCTTCGACACAATCCTCATATTCAAACAGTGACAGGTTAACCATCTCAGGTTTTATGTGGAGCATCGTCTTTTTCCCTTCGACGCTTTCAATGGTCACTATTTGGGAGTTTTGATCGATATCCGATATAAACCCTTTTATCCTGGCAATATCGGATATCTTGCAGGAAATCAGCTTTCTGTTGGAGAAGGAAGATGAACTGACCTTGAGCATGGTTCCGAAAGGCACATTTTTTGACTTTGACTTGTCAGAGAGCTGAACGGTCCATCTGACATTGACATCAGGCTCAATTGCCTGAAGGTCACGGCTTACCGGGTCTCTGCCAAAAATCGTGCACACTACGGCAGGGCTTGACAGCACAACTGAACTTGGGACACATAGTCTGGTTTTTGTAAGAACCCTGCCTTTCACTTTTACCCAGTCACCTGCGGATATTTTTTTGTCGACCCCGGCAGACTCGAAGTTTACGATTGAATTGCATTCCCTGACGCTATATCTGTTACCATTTTCCTTTGATGGCAAGTCGAGAACTTCGCCAATGAACTCGACATCAACCGCTTCGGGGGAAGTTTTTCTCACAGAAACAGAAGCAAACATGATGGGCCCGTATCTATCTTTTATGTCCTGAAAACCATCGGCCCTTATGAAATTTCCTTTTTTTATGCCGGCAAGGTCATCCTGATGGTCAACGCTGTATACACGGATTTCATTGCCAGAAAAATCCCTGGTTACAATCCACCCGGTGCCTGAATCTACGGACATCACCTCAAGAAGTGAGATTTTTCGTCTTACCGTATCATATACAGAGGCATTGTTGATTGTCTGTGAAAGGTGGTAGTCCTGATCACCCCTGAAGGTGTAGTATGTTTCGGACTTCAGGCCGACTGTTCCCTCACCTTTTGCAAAATTGACTTGCCAGTATTCATCATTGTACGTCAACACCCTGAAGAGGCCGTCATGCCATCCGCCACTGGAAAGTTTTGCCCATAAAACGGCTGTCGGCTCATTATCGCAAATAATCCTGAATTTTGCGTCATGCAACAGCAATTCCCTTTCCGCATCCCTGACGGCCGTTACGGCAATGGCATCTCCGGAGCGCAACCTTTCCACTTCACTGGCATTTTTAGGGAAGAACCTGTAAAGGTGGTCGCCAGATTTGAGAATAAAAAGGTTTTTTTCAACATTTTTCGTGTAGAGTACGCCCTCAAGGCGTACCTCTTTCGAGCCGGAGAGGCATGCTGGAGCGAATTGTCCAGCAAGCCCCATCACGACAAGAATGACAATTGCTAACTTGTCCCTCATCTTTTGTTAAGAAAGATAAGAGATTTAACTAAAAAATGCAAACAGGGCTACTTTGCGTTGATTGTGATCTCGAAAGTATCGTATGGCGGGCCATCTTCAGCAATATGCTTGGATTCCCAGACCATTTTTGCCGTTCCAGCGCCAGTGACTTCGAACGTGTAGATCCTCCAGCCGCCAACACCAACCATTCCTTTTGGATTTTCTTCGGTTTTGTACTCGGAATTTACCGTCCCGATTATTGCATCGCCCTCGATTTTTGGGTCAAACCAGCGGACTGGCGTTGTTTCATTGGCTTTGAGCGTTACCTCAAATTTCTGGCCAACTGTTGCCTCAAAGGTCTTCCCCTTGTCTTCCTCGGTAACTTTGGTCGGGCCAGCAGCTGCACCACCACAACCTGCAAAAAGAACAGCAACACAGGCTAAAGCAAGAATTTTTTTCATTTAATCCTCCAGGTTTCAATTTTTTGTAAATCCCTAAACCAATACAATAATAATGTGTCATATTTTTGCAAAGGGCAAGGAAAGGAGAAAACAGGATGGCAGAAAAATATCGCACAGAAGAATTCCAGGTTTCAGGTGAAAAAGTCATCGAAAAAATCAAGGAACTCGTCCATGAGGGCAACATTAGAAGGATCATCATAAAAAACGACCATGGGTCAACACTTATTGAAATACCACTGACTCTTGGAGTCATTGGTGCAGTGTTATTGCCAGTATGGGCGGCAATCGGAGCAATAGCCGCGCTAGTTGCAAAAATGACCATTGTTGTAGAGAGAGTCGAGGAGGAGCAATGAAAACACCGATTTCAATACCATTTCCAACAGCAGACAGGCCAAGGCTCAAATTTTCAATAGGCGCCTGCAAGTTCAATCTGAGACCGGGTGATGGTAAATCATGGGTAGAAGGAACCTATGATGATCCTATTGGCAATCTGCCGTGCATCATAGAACAGTCCGGCAACGAGACAAACATCTCACAATCACAATACTTCTCGGGGCTTATAAATATTCTCAACAGAACACCGACATTTGACCTGATGCTCTCCTCGCAAAATCCTTTCGATCTTGTGATAGAGGGAGGAGCAAGCGAGAACTGCATTGAACTGGGTGGGTTACCGCTCTCTTCAGTTGCCGTGTCCTTTGGCGCAGGCAAATTCGAGATGTCATTCCTGAAACCCAATCCCATCCTTATGGATTCATTCAAGGTATCTACCGGGGCCGGTTCGATGACGCTGTCAAAACTCTTAAATGCAGGATTTAAAAATCTCAGGGTGGAAGGTGGGGCCGCCTCGTACAAGATTGACTTCACCGGCAAGCTTGGCCAGGATTGCAATGCAAACATCCAGATAGGCGTTGCATCTCTTGACCTCAATGTTCCATCAGATGTACCAGTCGCAGTGAAAAGTGAGACAACGCTTGGTGGAGTAGAGATGAGCAGTGGTTTTACCACAAAAGATGGCTGGCTGGTAAACCAGGCATATCTCGCTAACCCCTCACCAGCGTTGTCCATTTCTGCCTCCATTGCACTAGGTTCGCTCAAGCTCAGAATCACAAAATAACAAAGAGGGGCTTGAGGGCAATCCCCTAAAAGACTACCATCTGGCCCATGGAACCATACTCAGATAGCAGACCCCTGACCAGATGGTGGTGGTTTTCAGGCCCCATCAACAAAAAAGACATTGATTTCCAGCTCTCGTGGCTGAAGGACAACGGCTTTGGCGGAGTAGAGATAGCATGGATCTACCAACTCCCAGAGAGTCCGGAAGGCCCAGCATGGCTCTCAAGAGAGCTTTCCGACAAAATCCGCTACACAAAAGAACGTGCCGTATCATTGGGACTAGCATGCGATTTCACCTTTGGCACCCTCTGGCCCTTCGGCGGTTCAATGGTGGGCGAGGAAGACGCCTCAAAAGATTTCTATGGCACATCGAAACAGCGGATAAGGAAGTCGTGGGAGGCAAGAACTTGTCCTGAAACGTTTGTTCTTGACCACATGAACGAGGGAGCATTCCTTCGCTATGCAGAAGAGATGGGCAACTTCCTGCCTCTTGATGGCAAAAAACAATGCCTGTTCTGCGACTCATTCGAGGTTGCCACCGAAGGCCTCTGGGCAAGAGGCTTTGAAAAAGACTTCAAGTCCGCCTTTGGATACGACATAGTCCCGTTCATGGACGATCTGGGTTCCAGTCCAGGGGCAAGATACGACTACAGAAAACTCGTATCAAAAATGCTTCTGGAAAATTTTTTCAGCCCATTTGCCAGATGGTGCAGGGAGCACAATTCTTTCTCAAGAGTACAGGTCCACGGAGCGCCAGTCGACATACTCGAGGGATACGCAACATGTGATGTTCCGGAGAGCGAATCTGTCCTCTTTGATCCACATTTCTCACAGCTTGCAGCGAGTTCTGCCGCGCTGACCGGCAAAAAATATGTAACTGCCGAGACCTTCACCTGTCTGTATGGATGGAAAGGATGGCCGGGTCCGGGACAGCACCAGAGAGAGGAAAAGACCGGTGACCTGAAACTGCTCGCAGACGCCATGCTGGCAAACGGCATCAACAAAATTATCTGGCACGGCATGCCGTACAATTCGGAGGGTGGCAAAAATGCTTTTTATGCAAGTGTTCACGTTGGCCCGGACGCAAGTTTTGCAGATGGCTTGCCAGCGCTAAACGGATACATGGAAAAAATCTCCAATTTCCTGCTTGAAGGCAAACCATATTTCCAGTGTGCCGTCATGCTTCCGGTTGAAGACACATGGATGGAGGGCAAGCTTGAAGACGAACTTAAGAGGCCATCTGCAAAATACCACTGGGAATTCCATTACCAGAGAATGCCGGAAGAACTCTGGGGCCACCGCCCGTGCTGGATAACAGCACCATTCCTGAGAAAAGCAGAGGTCAGGGACGGCTTTACCGTCATTGGCGATCTTGAATTTGATTTTATCTATGTCGACTTCCAGTATCTGGACTTTGAAGGTCTTGATACGCTTATCAGCCTGGCGCAAAGAGGTGCAAGAGTCTGCCTGAAACAGATTCCGGAACAACCGGGTTTTATTGCTTCCCCTGCTTACGAAAAGGCGATTTCGAAGTTGGCCTCATTTGAGAACGTTTCAGACAGCATCAAGAAATCATCAGTCTCGCCTCCGCTGTTTTCCAAAACAAACGGACCCAAGCCTGAATACTGGTGCAGAAAAACGTTGGACGGGATAAATATTTTCATGGCAAACCCAGCAACAAGGGCGATCTCTTATCCTATGCCGTATGGCCTGTCAGATGGAACCACGGAGATCAAAATGGATCTTGATACAGCGTTTTTGGGCCAGGAAAAGACCATCGGCATCAATTTCAAAAAAGGGACATCCGTCATGCTCCGGCTCTCCAGGGGAGGAACCTTGCTTGAGGAAGCCAATTTATTAAATTGATAATTAAATATTAACTCAATTAAAATCAAATATTTGTAATAACTACAACATTTGACAAGCTTTATCAATTGTTTATAATAGACATTACGAAAGGAGGATTTGGGTTAAATGTCAAAAATTACGTTGATTATAGTTGGTATTTTGCTGGTAGTCATGGGTCTTTCGGGGATATGGTCATGGTTTGGACTTGGTGTTGAGCCAATGTGGCATGCAATTTTGAAGATAGCTGTTGGAATAATCGCCGTTCTCATCGGTGCAATGGACAAATCAGCCTGATCTGAAAAGAAAAACTTGTTTTTAATTCTAAGCCCCTGGATTTCTCAGGGGTTTTTATTTTGATGGATTTCCAAAACTTGAAGGTTTCTATTTTATCTCGCTGTCAAATATCTTCCACTCACCAGTAAGGTCGCTGAGTGTATACGAACCAATTGGTGTGTCGTCCTGTTTTTTTAGTTTGTCGTAAACATATAGCATGAAGCCAACCCTGACCATTCTTACATTAGCATTCTTTCTCATGATCGAGAGGGAGATGATCCTTGCACTCTTGTAGTCTACCTCGGCCCTGGCTTTTTCAAACGTCTCCACCATCTGTTCCTTGCTTACCCTTGCGGTCTGGAATGGCGAATTCTTCTCTATCTGCGACCAGGCCTCATCATATTTGCCAGAAAAAAGGTTTTCAAAATACAAAAGCACGACCTTTGACGCAGGGTGGTTTTCCGGGCCGGCCTGTTTTATGGCTTCGTCAATCTTCGATTTGTATTCTCCACCATCCACCATGGCGTTGATTTCGTCCCATGTCGGCACTTTAGTTCCGCAACCAGCAATAACAGCAACCAGCAACATAAAACAAATAACCTTTCTCATCTTTATGAATTTTACCACTTATGGTCATCTTTGGAAGGGGGCAGTGTTCCAAAAACATCCAAAACCTGTATAATCCAGCAAGGAGGTCGTGATGGAAAACAAAAAGGTCGGATGGTTGCCAGTAATTGTGGTTCTGCTTATCGGTGCACCTTCACTCTGGATCGGCATCGACAGATCGAATATTGCATTCATAATCTTCGGGGCCCTTGAATTGGCCATAGGTTTCATAGGGATATGGGTCATACTCAGGAACTCGAAGGTCCCGAGGACCATCTGCCCTAATTGCAATGAGCCTGTTGGCCCCGGAATGGAATCATGCCCTCACTGCGGAGTCAAACTTTAGGGTCAGTAGCATGTAAGCAGGACACCCAGCCTGCTTGCTTTTTCTATTGCCCTCAGTTTCTGCGCTTTTCTGAATTCAGAACTGGCGAGAAGGCACATGGCATCATCAAAATTGAGGCCAAGCTTTCTGTATGAAATAGCAAGGCTCCTCAATATCCTTGGATAGGGGGTCAGGAAATCCATCGAGAGATCGCAACCGGTTGCCGCAGCGATCTCGATTATTCTGTCAATATTTGTAACAAGCGGCAATATCGGGGACATAAAAATCCATGTTGCCACACCTTTTTGCCTGAACATCTTCAAGGTGTCGACTCTAGCGCGTATCGGTGCAGAGTCGTCCTCAAATGCAGCCCTGAGGCGCTCGTCATGGTACGACATCGAAAATCCAATACTCGGTCTGTCAAATTTTGCTATCAGATCAATATCTCTGGCCACAAGTGTGGATTTTGTCAGAATGTCTATCCTGCAATTGACTTTTGAGAGCAATTCCAAGCATGCCCTTGTGACACCAAATTTTGCCTCAAGGGGCTGGTAGGCATCGGTAGCAGTGGAAAAGACCACAGATTTGCCATTTGCCTTTTTGACCTGGCCCATCAAAACGTCTGGCAGGTTGATTTTTGGGTATACAAATCTCCCCCAGCGCTCCTTCTCGTCAAGAAACCGGCACATGAATGTTGCATAGCAAAAAGAACATGCATGGGAACAACCATAATATGGATTTATCGAGTAATCGCAGCCCTGGACCTTCGACTTTACAAGCGCCGATTTTGTAAGCCTGGCCTCTATTTTGATCGTTCCACCCTGTCCTTTATTTCCCTGGAAGCCCTGTCAAAACCCTGGTACTGCCTCCAGCTGTAGATACTGTAAGCAGTAAAAAGAAGTGTTGAAGCAAAAATCACCCAACCCGTAAAATCTTTGCTGAACCACAACGAAAAGGCCGAGGCCACAAAAAGCATTCCAAATATCACAGAGGCAAGTCCCCATGCAAATTTCGGAAAAGACTGCAACTCGTAGGCATGGGCAGAGAGTATTCTAGCCGCCTTGATGGCCTGGTTCATGGTCGGAGCCCCGTCGGGGAGATCAAATGAACACTCCTTGTCAATTGTTGCACCAATTGCATCAAAAAACGCGTCCACAAAATCTCTTGACACTTTTGCCTCTTTTGCCTTTGGATGGTTCAGTAGGTATTGCCCACAAGCATTTTTATATTTTGTGGCTATCGCCTCACAGGCAACCAGTGCCCATTGTCTGACCTTTGACACATCAGCAGATTTTATTGCCAGCTCGCCCTTATAAGCGAGCACAAGGTATTCAGCCACTTCAGGACTTGTTTGCATACCATAAAGAATACGGTTTTTCAAACAAATATTCAAATCCGGAAAAGATACAAGTTTGGTTATGCAATAGTTAACATGTGCATTTATATGACTACAATCTGCCATAGATTAAAGGAATTCTTTTCGTGATCCAGTTCACTATTAGTTTATTTCAGCTTTTATAATAGTATTTATCTTTCACAAATAGCCTGATAACATTTCAAACAAAAGCTCCCGCCCTGTGAGACAATAAATATAATAAATTTAATAAAACATCTGTTTGACATTAGCGACCCCATAATTGACTTGCCCTGGTGCAAGGTTATGGTGACGATGTGAAGAATATAGATGATCTTATAAGAGAAAAAGACGAATTGCTTGCAAAAGCAGGCAATGAAACGCCACAAGCCAGAGAGTTCCAGGAAAAGAGGGGGAAGCTGACGGCAAGGGACAGGATAAGGTTGTTCCTTGACCCGGAAAGTTTTGTCGAAACCGACACTCTGGTCCAGCACAGAAAAGACTACCCGCAATCAGAGAAATTCGTCCCGGCGGAAGGTGTCATAACAGGTTATGGCACAGTGAATGGAAGGCTTGTCTTTGTCTTCTCCCAGGACTTTTCAACCATGGGTGGCTCCCTTTCAAAAATGCAGGGTGCAAAAATCGGCAAGGTGATGGAGATGGCATATCGCTCCGGTGCCCCGGTCATCGGGTTCAATGACTCCGGTGGTGCAAGGGTGCAGGAGGGTGTGGATGCCCTGTCCGGTTATGGAAAGGTGTTCTACAGAAACTCCATTTATTCTGGTGTAATCCCCCAGATATCCATCATTGCAGGGCCATCCGCCGGTGGTGCAGCCTATTCTCCCGCCCTCACCGATTTCATCTTCACAATTGACGGGCTGACCGAGATGTTCATAACAGGCCCGCAGGTCATCGAATCAGTTACTGGCGAAAAACCCGACAAACAAACCCTCGGTGGTGCAAGGGTCCATGCTTCCAAATCAGGCGTAACACACTTTGTATACAAATCAGAACAGGAGTGCATCCAGTCGGTCAGAAAACTCCTGTCGTTCCTGCCACAAAACTGCAGGCAGATGCCGCCACGCATCAAGGGCAATGATGATCCAAACAGGGCCTCGATGGAACTCAGGCAGATTGTTCCAGTCGAAGCAAACAAGTCCTATGATGTCCGCAAAGTCATTGCAGAAATAGTCGATGATGGCGACTTTATGGAAGTCCAGCCAGATTTTGCAAGAAACCTAACCATTGGTTTTGCAAGAGTGGACGGCTTCCCGATAGGCATTGTTGCCAACCAGCCAATGTACCTCGCCGGCTGTCTTGACATCGACTCTTCCGACAAGGCCTCAAGGTTTATAAGGACATGTGATTCTTTCAACATACCACTTTTAAACCTCGTTGATGTTCCAGGCTTTCTTCCGGGAGTCAACCAGGAACACGGCGGGATCATCAGGCATGGCGCCAAGATGCTCTATGCCTACGCTGAATCAACAGTCCCAAAAATAACAGTCATCACCAGAAGGTCCTACGGCGGTGCCTATCTTGCCATGTGCTCGAAAGACATGGGTGCAGATGTCGTATTTGCCTGGCCACAAGCCAATATCGCCGTCATGGGTGCCGATGGGGCAGTCAAAATTCTCTACCATGACGAAATCAAAAATGCCCCGAATCCTGAAGAGAAAACCAAAGAACTCGTCCAGGAATATGAAAGCTACCACTGCAACCCCTATGTGGCCGCCGAAAGAGGATACATTGACTCGGTAATCAACCCCGAGGAGACAAGGGCAAGGGTGGCTTCATCACTGCACATGCTCCAGACAAAACAGCAGAGCATGCCGGAAAGAAAACACGGCAACATGCCGCTTTGAGGTGACAAATTGAAAAAAATATCAACTGGGCAAATAATTGCAAACATAGTAACCGGGCTTATTCTGGTTGGACTGATGGTCTTTGTTGTTGTGAGTTACATACTCGACCCGGCAAAATATGGCGAAGGCGTTACAAAAGGCCTCGTTGCTTTTACAACGACGTTCATCATCCTCCTTGTTGTCACAGCTTCAATCTACCTCATCAAGGCAATAACAGAGCGCTTTTCAGGCAATGGCGCATCAGCAAAAGGCCCTGGTTCGGCCACACAAAACAAGGGGGAATCAGACAAAATAATGGCTGCAGTGATTGCCACCGCAGTCTACCAGTTCCAGCTCGATTCAAACGGGCAGATTGCTGTAGGCTTCAGAGTAAGGGAACTGTTTGATGTAAACACACCATGGGCAACATTTTCCAAAAATGACTATCACAAATCCGGAGGATCAAGATGACCAGAAAATACAGAATAACCGTTGAAGGAAAGACATTCGAGGTCGAGGTTGAGTCTATCGATTCAGCGCCAACGGCACAGACGGCCCCGCAGCCACAGGCCCAGACCGTTGCACCAACACCACCGCCACCACAGGAACCATCGTCAGGCCCTACAATGGCAAAACCGGTTTCTGCAAAAGATGTCATCTCTCCAATCCCCGGAAAGATAAAGCAGATAGCTGTAAAACCTGGTCAGACAGTTGTCCCGGGAGATCTTCTCATGGTCATCGAGGCCATGAAAATGGACAACGAAATCCTTTGCGATGTCAACGCCACGGTGGCAGAACTCCTGGTCAAAGAGGGCGACTCGGTATCCATCGGCCAGCCAATCGTGAGGTATGCCTAGATGGAATTTATTACTGGCCTGAAAGGCATTTTCGATACATCAGGACTCCCCCTTTTCCTTCCAAGCTGGGGAAACTGGATAATGATCGTAGTTGGGCTCATCCTTATTGTTCTGGCTGTAAAATTCAAATTCGAACCACTCCTTCTCATTCCAATATCCCTTGGTTGTATACTGGTCAACATCCCGCTACCAAAAGAACTTGCCTCTGCGTGGATAGGTCAGCCAGGTGTCGGTTTTCTGAGCATCATCTATGACGCCATAACAAAAACTGAGATAACACCAATAATAATGTTCCTGTGCCTGGGAGCATTGACGGATTTTAGCCCGCTTCTTGAGCGTCCTATAACATTCCTTCTCGGAGCCGCAGCTCAATTTGGTGTTTTTGTGGCTATATTTCTTGCGCTTACGCTTGGCTTTAATATCAAGGAAGCGGCTGCCATTGGAATCATTGGTGGGGCCGATGGCCCGACCGCAATTTTCATTGCACAGAAAATGGCACCCCAGATTCTAGGTGCGATAGCAGTATCGGCTTATTCCTACATGTCGCTGGTCCCGCTCATCCTGCCCCCTGTCATCAGATGTATGACCACCAAAAAAGAGCGCACAACACGCATGGAGCTGGCAAAACCAGTCTCGAAAACAACCAAGATGCTGTTCCCGATTGTCGTCACACTAGTTGTTGGAATCCTTCTCCCATCATCTGTCCAGCTCATCGGAATGCTCATGGCCGGCAACTTCATAAAGGAATGCGGGCTTGTCGAGAGGCTTTCAAATACTCTGCAGAACGAGCTTGTAAATATCAACACAGTATTTCTTGGACTGACTGTTGGCTCTACAATGGCCGCCCAGCAATTCCTCACTCCAGCAACCCTCAAGATAATTCTTCTCGGATTCCTCGCCTTTGCCTTCTCGGCCGCAGGCGGAGTCGCCCTTGGAAAACTGATGTATGTCCTCTCTGGTGGCAAGATCAACCCAATGATTGGCGCGGCAGGTGTTTCAGCCGTCCCGATGAGCGCAAGAACTGTTCAAAAAGAAGGCCAGAGGGAAGACCCAGGCAACTTCCTCCTCATGCCAGCGATGGGCCCAAACGTTGCCGGCGTCCTCGGAACAGCAGTTGCTGCAGCAGCTCTTATTGCACTTCTCTCCTAGACTCGATCACCAAAATATCGCTTTCAAAAGGCCTGCATGATTGCAGGCCTTTTTTGTTTGCCTTTGCCAACAATGCACCTTTAACTGAGATTTTGAAATTATGTTGCTATGTTGTATCCGTATGAAAAAGCCAACTTTGACCCAGACAATGAGATATGCGACCCAGTGGGGAATGCTCCTTTATCTTGCCAGCATATCCACAACCCACATGTACAGGTGGCCCGGTACCTCTGCAGGCCCACTCGATGCCTACTGCCCCATGGGTGGTCTTGAAACACTGCTCACATTCACCACATCCGGTCAGATAGCCAGGGGGACCAATTTCAACTCACTCCTCCTGCTTGGAGCTCTAACCATACTCGTCCTCATCTTCTCCGGTGGTTTTTGTGGCTACATGTGCCCATTTGGCACCGTGCTTGAATGGGTCTACAAAATAAGAAAACTGCTCTGGAAGAAAACAGTCAGATTACCGAATAAACTCAGTTCCGCACTGTCCTACACCAGATATGGAGTTCTCATCCTCATCATGCTGGTAACTTTTGCAGTTGGCCACAAACTTTCGCTCCCATTCATCCAGATCGATCCTTATAGGGCATTTTTCCATTTTGGCTATGAGATGAACCTTCGGCTGTGGATTGTCCTTGGCGTTGTTTTTGGCCTGTCAATCGTTCTCGAGAGGGGTTTTTGCGCTTACCTCTGTCCCCTTGGCGGATATGTTGGCCTGGTCTCGCTGGCAGGGTTCACAAAAATCAAAAATAATGGCGAGAAATGCATTGATTGCAAGCTGTGCGACAGGGCATGCCCGGTAAACCTCACGCCATCGGGAAAACTAGAACACCACAGGTGCATAATGTGTTTCAGGTGCGTGGATGCCTGCGTTGGCACAAAAAGCCTTCGCGTGTCGCTTGCCGACAAGGAATGGAGATAATTATCAATCGAGGGTTTCCGCAAAATATTGGGGGATTGGAAAAGATGGGGAAAAGACATATTATGTCTGGAGGAACGCAAGGAACGGGGGGGACTTAAATGAATAAGAAGGCATGGATCATAATTGAGACAGTGGCCGTGGTATTGGCACTCATCGTATTGGTATCTTTTGCCACATTCAACTTTGATTTCTTCGCCACCAGCACCTTTGGAGAGAAATCTGATATGGCCTTCATCATCAATCGAACCAACCGCCTTGATAGCACCAGCATAAAAAAAGAAATCAAAGAAGTATATGGATGGGAATACCCTGGATACTATTCTTATGCTAACAGCATATCGAAATTCAAAATAAGAGGTGACTATATAACTGATGATCTGTTGGATACAATCATAAACAAAAATAATTATATCGGATTTTCAGGGAAGATAATATCACGAATGTGGAATGATTTTTTGATTGAACGTAGTGATGGCAATTATTTATACAGAATAAACGAACAGGATGACAAATTCACTATATCAGGATATATAAAAACACCCTGCAGTCGCATAGTATGCTATATTCAGGATTATTTATGCTGCACAACATCTGACAATGATGTGATCTATATGTATCCTGCATTTGATTTGAAAAACACTCCAAAGATATTGAAACTCAACAAACCTTCATTCATTTCGAGTCCGGAGAGAGATCACTTCAGGGGATCATTATACATTTTTGATGGCCAATTCCTCACCCACTACAATGATGATGGCTCTGTTGATGGGAAAGTCAAACTGGATGACGTTCCCATCAATGACAGAATGATACTTATAGGCTACTTTAATGTAAGAGACAACAACGAAGTCCTCTTCTATGATGGTTTCAATGCCTGGGGCATCTCTTTTAAAGATAAAAAAGTGCTATGGAAAAAACAGATTGACATCATTGGCAATGGAGTAGACAGATTGGGATGCTACTTTGTCCCAACAAAGCAGGGCATAATGGCCATATCCTCCAATACCGGAGAAACAAAGCTAATTATTGATGGTGATGGGTGGAAGCTAGTAGACAGTGTGAACGATAATGAGCGCAACACAGATGCTTCTGGCGATACTTTTGTCTTTATCCGACAACTCAGCAACAACAAATACGAACCTGTCCTTCTCCTTGCCACAGAAGGAAAAGCCAAGGTTGTCACCTGTGAACCCTTTGAGGGTGAATATAAAGGATACTTTTTCCTCCAGGATGCAAGAATTAGTTTGGAGAAAAGCGTATTTAACTTTGTTTTTCTCACCCACAACCGTGTTTACCAATACAGCATCAAACGTCCATTCAAGATCGTAGCAAAATGATTTTTCAAAGGAGATAGAATAAAAAATGAAAAGAGCGGTAGCTTACCCGATAATACTTGTCTTTGTCGCAATCGTTCTGGTAATACTCTTCAGGGCCATCGGCTATTTCATGTCGCCGGCAACACCGGACGGCCAGCCCCCGGCAATTATCAGCCCGATAGAAAACCAGCCGTAAGAATACCTTGAGAAATCAATCTACAATTTTGTCATCAATATAAGTCTGGAGCAACTCTTCAGGACAAATTGCAAAGAATTGATATCACTTGGTAAAAGCAACCTTTAAGCTTGCCAAAGACCTCCCCAGACGTTACATTTATTGTATGGAAAAAAGAACGCTCGTCGCATTGGCTGCGGTAAGTATTCTGCTTGCCTCTGCAATCGCATATGCACGACCCGCTTATTATGACCAGCTCACAAAAACTTATCCTTCCATACGAGGGAGCAGGATAGATTTTTGCCTTTGCCACGAAAAACACGGTGGTGGTGGCCCAAGAAACATGTTTGGCCAGGACTGGGCCAAGAGCGGCTACAATTTCAAGACAATCGAACAGATGGACTCGGATGGAGACGGTTTTTCAAACATCAATGAAATCATTGCCCAGACAAACCCTGGTGATCCAAATGATTTTCCGACCGACAAAATCCCCCCGATAATCACGATAACCAGGCCACAATTTGAAGAAGTGATTACCACCAACACCGTGAAAATAACCGGTACAGCAACAGACAACGAAAGGGTAAAAGAAATAAAGGTAAACCTTCAGGGGGACTTCAAGAAGGCCAACATCACTGCCACTGGCTGGGAAGCAGAATTTTTCGTGGAAAGAGGTGGCAGGAAGGTGGCAAAGGCGGTCGCCTGGGACATGGCAGACAATTCCGCAGAGGCAACAGTTGAATTCATTGTAAAACTGCCCGACAAAACTCCACCAAAAATCGTTTTTCTGTTTCCATCCGAAGGTGTTACTGTCGAGGGCCTTCCAATAGTTGTGACCGGCGTGGTAGATGACGACAACGAAGTCACGCTTGTGGAATATTCCATTGATGGCGGAAAGACATGGAACAAAACCCAGGGCACCTATAGCTGGACAGCACCAATACCTGTGGCGCCAGAGGGCGAGATAAGAATAATGGTCAGGGCAACTGATGATTCAGGAAACATTAGCCAGGTCTACACAAGAAGATTTTATCTCAGGTTTCCCGAAGTGCCAATTCCGACAATATCCTATCCACAGGAAGGAATGGTACTGGATACTGGCACAGTGACCATTTCTGGAACAATCATGCCACCTGCAACCAGGGTTTCAGTGAGAGTTGACGGTGCGGTGAGTATGGATGCCAAAATAGAAGACAATTTCTGGACAGCAGACATATCGGGCCTCCAGCCGGGAGAACACACAATCGAGGCATGCTCCTTTGACAAATACAACAGAAAATCCAGGGAATGCGCCCAGGTAAAATTCACATTCAAGCTCAGGGACACGGAACCCCCAAGGGTGCAAATAGATTCACCGCCCGATAATGCAGAGGTCGAAATTGGAAAAATATCAGTCACGGGCACCGCAAACGACAATGGCGACATTGACAGAGTGGAGGTTTCTTTTGACGGGGCAAACTGGATGCGCGCCAGGGGTACCGCAAAATGGTCCTATGATTACGTTGCCAGCAAACCCCAGTTGCTGAGAATTATGGCAAGGGCATTTGACAAATCTGGGAATTTTACAAAAGAACCTGCCACTTCAACCGTCAGGATCATGGGACCCATGGAGGTACAGTTTATTGGCCCGGATGAACAGATGCTTGGCGACGGACTGCTAAAAATCACAGTAAAATTGACCAGAAGACCGGACAGCACACCAGAAATAAAAATGACTGGTTCAACAGAAACCATAAACATCGAATCCAAAGACCCTCAAACATTCGAAATCAGCGCAATGCTTGGCGGGGGATCGTCATTCCTCTCTGTAAAGGCAACAATGAAAGGCAACACTTACAACGCCACAAAACGGATAGACTATGTCGTGACAGTCAAAATGGCCGTCGGGAGCACAACAATGATTGTCAATGGAATGCAAAAATCAATACCGGCCGCCGCCACAATAATCTCTGGAAGGACATACATACCGTTCAGGTCAATAGGTGAGGCGCTGAGGGCAACAGTTGAATGGGACGACAAACGAAAACAGGCCACATACAAGCTGGGCACAAACACATATTACCTGACCCTTGGACAAACAAAGGCCTATGTTAACAAAACAGAGGTGAAACTCTCGTCGGCTCCGCTTCTTGTCGGCGGGAAGCTGATGGTCCCGGTAAGGGCAATGGCGGAATTGATGGGTGCCAAAGTGGATTATGATGCCCCCACCAGGGTTGTAACTTTTATTTTACCTGCACCATGACTTTTTACTACAACTCGTCGTATATTGATTGTGATACTAAAAACACTAGGAGGTGTTGCTAGATGATTATAGTTTGGGGTTTTGTCATGTTCTTCCTTCTTCTTGGCTTCCCATTCTTTGTGCTCGTGGTTGCCAGAAAGCAGGAAGGCTGGATGAAGTATGCCGGATGGGTCCTGGCTGGCCTTTTCACGCTTTTCCTTCTTGTAACCGGTGTTTTCGCCATCTCAAGGATAGGCAATGGCCGCATGGGAATGATGGCCAGTGGTGGCATGGGTTGCCAGATGATGGGCGGCGGACCCGGAAAGATGATGGTAAAAGGTGGCATGTGCGGTGGCCCAGGCATGATGGGCGGCGCCGGTTGCTGCCCGATGATGAATGACGATGGTGCCGAATGGGACAAATTTGGATTTGACGAAGATGGAAACGCCCTGTTCGAACGCCAGGGCCCAAAAATGATGATAAGAATGTTCAACAAGGACATGTTCCAGGACGAGAAGAACATTGATTCTTTCATTGAAAATCTGAGGGAAAACCAAAAGGCATTTGACCAGTTCAAGACCAAAATCAATGCTCCAGCCCCAAAGAAGAATACCACTACTACCAAAACACCAGCAACACCCACTCCAACAACGCCAAAGAACCCCTGATTACTGAATAAAAGCTAGATAATAAAGGGCCACCCTTAAGGGTGGCCCTTTATTTATTGGGCCGCGCCAAGCACAAGAAAATATGCCTCAACTGAGGATGAAGCAGAACCCGTCAAGGCTAGGGCAAATTTTTCAAATCAACCCATTTTGCAGGAATCGGAACTCTTTTTACAATTGAACTATAGAAATCAGACTCAGGTGATTTACCAAAATTGAATTTGTATATTTTGCTACTCGTATAGAAAAATGATTCAAATTTGTCATAGTCAACAAGAACATGTTCTAGTCTCTCGTCAATATCAGAATACTTATTAAATACCAATGTATTTGAATCTTTGCCAAGATCAGAGATCTGGTAGATAGACTGGACACCATTTTTATATGAGCCAACGATGTATTTATCGCTAAGAGCATCAATATTCACAAACACATCATATCTTTCATTGGTAATAAACTTAGAAATACATAGAATTCTATCATCACCTGGTTCTGGACGAATATAGAAATAGTACAATCCATCTTTGGTGTTATAAAGAGAATAATAGGCACTTGATAACACATCACCAAGTTTGATATGCTCGATAAAACTCTTTGTTTCGTGATAGAATATATGCAAGTAAGAGCCATCAAAAACACACAAATATCTTCTAAAAGAGTAAAATTGATAATATTCTTCTACAAAACTATTAAAATTTTGGTCTGATGGTGTTCCCTTGTAACCGGTTGGGTACTTGGATATCTCTGTCAATGACTTGCTGTCAAATTTGTAAAAACAGAGATTCATCCCGTCATAACCAACTGCTAACACATCTACATCATAATATAACGCATCGCAATGATATAGTGATGTCTGAACCTTGAATGAGCCATGTGTTTCTGACATGTTTTTTAAGTTGTATATTCCATATTCCAACAGCGATTTCGATTCACACAATATTGAAACACCATCATCATCTGAAAACGAAAAAGATACCACTTTGTCAAACTCTGTTTTGAACCTGAAGATCGAATATTTACTGTAATTCTTGTCTCTGTCGTCTTCCGAAAAGGTGATAGCAACAAGAGATTTTGTTTTGTCAGCATTGAGGCAGATGAAGGATAGAACACTACTGTAGGTTTTACCAGTATCTAGTGGAGTATTCCGAATGAGATAATCTATAACACTTCCACCAAGATCTATTGAATTGAGAAGCTTCTTCAGGGAGCAATCCTTGTATATTATCAATTTGCTGCCATCAAGCACAACTGGTTTTGGGTTCATTCGGAAAGAATGATCATATAAAGCATCAATGACCTTGCCTTTATTTCTGTTTGACTCAATCAGTTCGAGCTTCAATGGCACAGGAGGTTTGAGAACATTAACGATCAGGTATGCTGATATTGCTACTAAAACCAACAAACATAGCCATATAATTGTCATTTTCTTCATTGCAGCTACTCCAAGGAAACCTCATTACTGTTAATTTAAGGTTCATTCAATCATAGCGATGATAAGTTTATTGAGTATAAATCATTTGAGAAAAAGAATAGTGCTTTTATTTATTTGATATAGATTTTCCTAACCAACGCATTTTGATAATCACGTTTTGAAGTATTATCATGACTAAATTTCAGCACTTGATTTTTTGTGTAAAAATATATTTCAAAGGGGAATGATCGATTGTGAATGATAAATTCGACTTTTTGTGGGATATCTTCAAATTTGAATACATCTATTGTATCGCCATTATTAGGTGTTGTATCATTGAGCATATGCAAATTTTGTTTATTATTTGTGAAAGAGCCAACAATGTAATTCATGCCATGAAAACATTGAAATAATGTAAGATCTGGAGTTATCAGGTCTGTCAATTTCAAATCGGACATATTAAATTTGTTCTCGTTCTTGTTAACATAGTAAATTCCAGTATTAGATGAATATAGAGAATAAAAAAGACTTCTGCTCACTTTGCCAATATTATATTTATCTACGAATGTTTTCTTCTGCATATCAAAAATGTGCAAGTATGTCCCGTCATATAAACCAATATGGTCTAAGGCTCCATCATAAACCCAATACATATCTACCACGCTATTTAAGAGTGAATCTTCCAGGTTGCCTTGCATACCAACATCATGTTTTTCAACTTCAGAAAAGCCTTTCCCATCAACTCTAAAAAAATATAAGCATTTTCCATCATATCCTATTGTGGAAGTGTTAAAATCGTTGTTATAAAAAAACGATAGAAGCATTTTTTGAGTTGCTTGTTTTTTGATAATTGTCCCGTCTGAATCATAGATACAGATGTTATCAAGAGAATCAGACTGGCAAAGAATATAGAATTTCTTGGATTCTTTGGAATAGGAAAGATTGATAATTTTATCCATATTTGTAGAAAATTCGACATATTCATATTCTTTAAAAGAAGAAATTTGCATTTGTTTTTGAGTGAAAACTATTGAAACTACCTTTTTTGCATTTAAATCATCCTTACAAATTAAAGTAATAATAACATTATCAAAGCTGAGCATATTGGGTGCATTTTTGATGTAATAGTCTATAACACTACCCGGAAGTTTTATGGAATTTACAATATATTTCAAATCTGGACCATTGTATATTTTTAATGTATTATCATCCAGAATGACAGGTTTTGGATCACGACCATAATATTCTGGGAATAAGGCATCAATGACCTTTCCCTTGTTCCTATTCGAGTCAATCAGTTCGAGCTTCAATGGCACAGGAGGTTTGAGAACATTAATGATCAAGTATACCAACAATATCACCAGGATTGCAAGAGACGATATCAAAACAATTCTCCTCATATTTTGTCCTCCCTTGGCAAATTAAAATCTCCTGGAAAAAATACAAGATTTGAAACTGCCATAAATTGTATTTATAATGAAAACAGATTCAACACCAACAATTCAAGCATTTCCCGGTCTTATCAAACTACAAAGACCGGCCCTTTCGGGCCGGCCCATGTTTTGACCATACAAAACTCAGACTATTCCTACCACTGCGCCTCTGGCACAATGCCTTTCTCGACATCAAGGCCAAACCCAAGAGACTTTGCCGGGTTGCCCGGTTGCGTCACCTCGCGCCAGACAGAATTGTTTGCCGGGACTGGCCAGCCTTCCGGGACATTTGGCTCAAGCGTTCTTGTGTAGGTGTCGTTGCCACCTCTGTCTATCATGAGTCCCAGCGTCCACTCCTCATACCTGTAGTTGTCCGGAACAGCGCCAGTCCTCATAAGACAGTAGCCGAGGGTCGAAGAATTGACCAGCTCGTATTTGTCATCGCCAGCCATGTCGATGTGGAGCCCAAGCGAATTTGTGATTGCGGCACCAATCAAAACGCCACCTGATGTTTTCTGGCCGTTTTCTTCCTCATAGCACAGGTAATTGTCGTTGCCTTCCTTGTCTATGAACCACGAAACCGAGAAATCATGAGCGCCGCCCTGGGAGATGGCCTTCCACACCTTGTAGGTGTCGTTTCCCTTGTCATCAACAAGTTCGGTCAGGCCCATGTGCGCAGTCCCGCTCTGGACAAAGAAACTACCTTCATAGTGGTCGTCGCCCTCGAGGTCATTTAGAATGCCAGTGCCATACCAGTAGCCGGTTGCCTGGCCATAAACACCACATTCGTACCAGTCATTGCCGGTCACATCAACTAGGGCACCTACACCACCACCCCATCCATGGCCGTCAGACATGTCGCCCCTCCTGCCCCATCCAGCACCCTGGACAAAGCTGTAGTTGCGGTTGTTGTCGTGGCCACCTGTTGCCGGATTGATGAGATTGTCTTTCGAGTTGGATTTGCCTGGCTCGCCAACATATTTGTCATCACCATCTGTATCAACAAGAACGCCACACCCGCCAGAAAAACCGAATGCCTGGCCAACCTGGAAGCAGTAGTAGGAGTCGTTTCCACCGATATTGACTAGGTTTCCAACGCCAAAGCTGGCCGCACCCTGGTTCATGTTCCTTCCGGAGAAAGAATCGTTGCCGCTCTCGTCCCAGAGAAGGCCGATACCAAAGAAGCACCCGCCCTGGGAGTTGTCGTATGATTTGTAGGTGTCGTTGCCCTCATGGTCAGTTACAAAACCATAGCCAAGCATTCCAAAACCCTGCGAACACGGATCATCTTTGGTCGAGGTGTACTTGTCACTGCCCTTCCAGTCGATAATTGATGCGGCTGGCCTTCCAGGAAGAGTACCACCAGCAGGGCCAGTGTATGTGTCGTCGCCATTGTAGTCCACAATTGCAAAATACTTGTTGCCGTCATAGGTGTTGTCGTCCTGGCCACCATTGAAGGCGAAAAAACCAAATGGCGTTTCAAGCTCGAATTTGTATTTTGTGATGTTCATGATCGGGCCAAGGAGTTCCCTGCCCTGGTCATCCTTTTTGCCTTCGTCCCTTGGTTCGTTCAGAAACTGTTTCATTTTTATCGTGGACATCACAAGTGGCATTCCGCCACAATACAGGTCGTTGAAATCAAAATCGTGCGCGATGTCGTCCTGGAGCTGTGTTGCGTCCTCCGGGAATGTTTTGTTGAGCATGTCCACAAATTCCTTGTTCTGGTAGTCCCTTTCAGAGAGAAACTGGTACCTGCCAAGATTGTAGAGGTCGTTAAAGCGCCCTTTCGGGAGCTTGCGCAGGGCAAGCTTCTGGTATTTTGCGGCATACAGGTGCGAGAGCATGTATTCTGCAACCAGCCTCTGGAGTTTTAGCGGGACGTCTTTTAGTTGATCAACAGATTTTTTTATGACCGTATCAATGTCATCGTATCTGATTGTAAACTGCTTGGTTTGCGCATTATAGTTTACATCCATGATTCCTATTGATTCGGTGAACATCCTGACAGGCACAACCACAGATCCTTTGTAGAGCGTTGGTGATGTTGAGCTTGTTTTCTTCTCTCCGTTAACAGTATACCCAGGCTTGTCCAGGGTCATCTCAACAACTAAATTGCCTTTTGAAAGTTTTATGTCGGGCTTCTTATAAACAAGCTCAAAACCAAAGATTTCAGACAATGATCTGAGTGGGAGAAAAGTTGAGCCCTTAATTATTGCGGCTTCGACAGACATCTCTTTCTTTTGGCCATTGACAATAACTTCTTTACTTCCAATGGTCAGAATTATTGTAGATTTTGTGATCATTCTTGCCCCGCCAAGCGGCTCAAACTTGTGCATCTCCCTCAGCGCAGAGCCAATAGGATCTTTTTCATCAACCTGCATGGTCGGAATGTAGGCTGGGAAACCACCTGCAAGATAGCCGGTCCTGACCTCGGAGCTCAGGAGGATGTTGTAGATTCCAAGGCCATTTCTCGGGTCATTCCAGTTCCTGGAAAGATCGTTTGTCACTCTCTTTACAAAGCGTGGAAAATAGTATGGGTCTTCCCAACACTGGACAAAATGCGGGGCTATTATCCCGGAACAGCTCCTTTTTATGAGATTGTCAATTGTCTCCCTGGAAGTATGCGCGTCTTCCCTGGTGACGTTCTGCTTGGAGAGTGCATATCCAACCAGATCGGTGGTTTCCGTGATTTCTTTGTCTATTGGATAAGGCATTGTGCCAATTGGTGGTTCTTCAGCTTTGGCAAAAGATGGCGCCACAAGTGCCAGCGCAAGGATAAAAACCAGCAGTCTTTTCATTTGTCCTCCTGACATTTTATGGATTGATATTAGCACTTGTTGCCGCCCCGTGTAAAGCTCCCATATTTGTCGAAAAGTTGCATTTTTTTGCAAATAAAGTAAATTCTATCCTTAACCATGAACAAGACAGAACTGGTAGTGCCTTCACAAGAAGAGCTCATAGCACTTGGAAGGTGGTGGGGCGAAGGCATGGAGGGCAACGAAGTCTACGCCCTCAAGGGCCCGCTTGGCGCCGGAAAAACCACCCTGGTAAAGGGTATTGCCCTGGGTCTTGGCATCACTGACAATATCGTTTCACCAACATTCGTTCTAGTCATGGAATACAAGGGCAAACACAATCTCTACCACTTTGACTGGTACAGGATGGAAACCGAAAAAGAAGTTGTGGACCTTGGCTATTATGATTACCTGGAAAAACCGGGCGTAAAAGTCATTGAGTGGCCAGACAAATTTATTGACCTGATACCAGAAAATGCCAAGTGGATAACCATCGAGGTGGACGGTTCAAACAGGATTATAAGATGGTGACCTACGAGCTTGTCATTGACGAACCAGATATCTGGTTCGTCCAGAGTGTCCTGGACACGGCAGACCACATTTGCATGGTCGACAAAACAACGATGGCCGGGCCAAAAGGACACATGAAAGTAATGCTTTCCGAGGAAGCAGAAGAAGATTTCGTTTATCTTGTAAAGAAACTCTGGCAAAGCTCTTCTTTCACATATGGGCGCATTTAAACCAAAAGCACACTTCAAAAGGGTGTCCCAGATACCCTTCTCGCTCCTGATGTCCTGGGGAATAAGGGCTATTTTTTTAGACACCGACAACACCCTCGCTCCCAGGGATTCCGATGCTTTCACAAAAGATGCTCTTGCCTGGGTCGAGGCATGTAAAAGGGCAGGTTTTCTGCTCTGTATTGTTTCGAATGGCAGGCCGGGAAGGGTCAGAAGGGCGTCAGAAAAGCTGGGAATTCCTTTCGTCAATCCGGCGCTAAAACCATTTTCTTACGGATTCAAAAAAGCCGCCCGCATGATGAAAGTCAGCCTAAAACAGTGCGTAATGATTGGTGACCAGATTTTCACAGACGTATGGGGTGGCAATAGCGCAGGGATGAATACCATTCTTGTCGAGCCAGTCGACCCAAAATCAGATGGTTTGTGGACAAAATGGATCAGGCGTTTTGAGAAGCGGCACCTGATGCCCTTGCTCTGAGTCCGGCAAGCACATTTACATAAAGCCTTATTTTCGACTTTCGGCACTGGCCAATCGCCTCATCAAGGTAAGCAACCGCCCTCCTGCAGTCATCATGAAAAACCTCCCTGTAATGCTTGTCAATATTCGATCTCTCGAGCACCAGCTGGGCGAAACCCATCGCCGCATAAGGTCTGGGTAACATGTATTCATCAATACCCGAGATAGGGTCCATGACCTTCCGATACTTCCGGTAAGAACTGTTCCAGTATTTTTTTGAGAAGCTGGAATGGTTCTTGCCTGCAGATTTTTGTTTCCCGGCCACAGAAAAAGCCCCTATCATGTCAATCCAGGCCTGGAGTGCCAGAGAAAATCCCCTTGCCTCAACATCAGCAACCTGGCTGATCATTGGATGTGCGGTTTTCAATATTTCCATAGCGCCAGCTGGATTGCCACCAAATGCAACGCAAAAAGCGTATTTATGGGCAATCATGCAGTATGTTTCGACATGTTCTTTCTTGACCCTGTCAAATATCTCCCATGCAACTTTGAGGCTTGAAATGGCCTCCCTGTTGTTGCCCTTTATGAACATCATGTCACCCTGGAGTGCAAAGGCAAAGGCCTCCTGGAATTTACTTCCAGATTCAAAGGCGCTGGACTGGAGGCCTTCAATAAAATTCTCGGCAAGATCAAAATTCTCCATCTCAAGCGCCATTCTTACGGCCCTGTCATAAAAAATGTGGAGTCTGGCTGTCGATGAAAACCTGTTGAGCTGGCCAAGCGCCTCTTCCAGCACAGAAAGTGCCTCCTCCTTCTTGTAGGTTTTTTCGTATGTATCTATGAGGTTGCGATAGATGATTGAGAGTTTGTTGATGTCTCCAATATCCTTTGCCTTTTTTTTAAGGTCCAGCAAGACTGATATTGTCCTGTCAAATTCTTTCCTGTTGCTGTATACGCCAGCAAGATTGAGCATTGATGTCAATTCTTGCGGTTGACTGCCAATTTTCCTTGCAAGCGCAATATTCTCGTTGAATGTTTTTTCTGCTTTGTCATTCTCACCGGTCATCATCTGGACAATGCCAAGATTATTCAGTGATTGGGAGAGCCTGGTGTCATTTTTGCATTTTCTGGCATATCCAAGGTTCAAAAGACAATATCTTCTTGCTTTTTTAAACCGGGACGAGTTTATGTAAACTTCGCTGAACGCCCTTGTGAGATAGAAACCGCGATCATCGTCGGGTTCTATGGAAAACATTTTCCAGGCCAGATCGAGGTGCGAGAGCGCACTATTTAGTTCGCCAAGCCTTGCTTTTGCAAGCCCAAGCCATGTAGCGTATTTTATCTTCACGCTTTCAGGAGTTTCTTTGTCTGTCAGGGCACCTTCAAGTATTTCAAAGGTGCCTTTCAAGAAACGCCCTATCCCAGTGTTTATGAATTGCACGATGCAACAAAAACTGAAACTGGTGACAATTTTTTTGTCAGTCATTTTGTCCAGGTGCGGGAAAAGCTTGCCTATAATTTCATTACAGGGCATAAATTCTAATTTTGACTGTTTTTTCTGAATGACCGGTACAAGACACCTTGCAGCCAAAAGGTACTCGCCAGCCTCCATGTAGTGCATTCCGGCCTCGCCAGAAAAATCTTCATCACCAGCAATGTCTGGAAAACTGCAAAAACAGTCGGCAATTTTTTTGTGCAATTCAGCCAGTTCTCTTGTCGGAGCATGCTCCTTCACAAATTTTACCATTTCTGGAAGCGCCGGGCCAAAAACCGGGCCAGTCTCACAGGAAATTTCATGGGCAAGCCCCATTGAAACAAGCTCCTGAATGGCATTTTTCATCTGATCCTCAGAAAGACCGGCAATGGAACGAACCAACTCTACAGTTCGAGGTTTTTCCATAAGACATACTACTCCAAGGACCTCCCTGGAATTGTCACTGATGGCCATAAATTTTCGCCCAGCAAATATGGCACTTTCATTACGATAATCCCGGTTTTTCTTCTCATAAACCGGAACCAGGTGTTTTATGATCCTGAACATTTTTCCAGGAATTCCTCCGGACAGGCGCATGACTTCACAGACAAGCTCTTCGGAAAGAGTGATTCCCAGATGATTCAAAAATGCTTTTACGTCTTCCACACCAAAAGGTTTCAATTCAAACACAACAGGCACAATTGATGATTTCAGGGAAAGTGTTTTCGGGTCAAAACCAGACAATATGACAAGCTTTTTTGCCTTGCCGGCCATGCCGGCCATTTTTCTGCAAACGCCAATTGTCTGTGGATCATCAATTCCGTCGAAGGCAAACACCACACCTTCATCAAAAGCATACAGCAAAATCTTTGCAAGCGCCTCTTCAGGTTCCTGTTTTCCAGTCATCATTTCCGCTTTTTTGAAATCCGGCGAAGCATATTTTTTAAAAAAGAGTGGCGAAAGCTCCATTATTTGCCCTGAAAATCTTGACAGGAGCGGCTTGTCCACCATGATGTCAAAATTAACCAGCTCGTCCAGCACTCTGCCAATAGCTGGCATGCCTGGCCAGGCCTGTCTCCCATCACATAAAACAAACCCAATGTTTCTGGACAGGGCAATACGCCGAAACTCCTCAACGAGGCTGGTTTTACCAATGCCACTTTGGCCCTGTACAAGAACAATCCCTCCTTCTCCAAGTTCCATAATGTCCAGGAGGCTTTTGAACTTTGACAACTCACCGTCCCTGCCTATAACAGGTGCCCTGGCGACATTTGCCACCAATTGTGACGGCTCTTCCGTGGAACCTTTCAGGAATAAAAGCAAAACATCCTCAAGCTCTCCAGCAGACTGGTATCTCGAATCAGGGTCTTTGCTGATAAGCTTAATGCATATTTTTTCAAGTTCTTCCGGTATCTTCGGGTTAACAAGGGACGGCCTGGCAGGTTTCTCGTGTAATATCCTGAATATCTGGTTCTGGATCTGGCCTTCGCCGAATGGAAGGCATCCGGTCAGCTGTTCGTACAATACGATTCCAAGTGAATACAGGTCCGAGCGGCCATCTGTCTTCTGGCCAGTCACACTTTCGGGAGACATGTAGGCAACCGTACCAGAGACATCATTTTTCTCAATCTTTTCCTGCCAGTGCTTTTTAGCAACACCAAAATCCAGCAGCACTGGCCTGTTCCCGACAAGCATTATATTGGATGGTTTGATATCACCATGGACAATGCCTTTCTGGTGCAAGGCAGAAAGAGCACTGGCGACATTTGCAAGGAGAATGGCCAATCTCCTGAAATTCTCCCTTTCCCTTATCTCATGCCCCTGGATGAATTCCATTACATAGAAGTAACTTTCACCATCCTGGCCACTGTCCAGCAATTTTACTATGTTCGGGTGTTCAATCGATTTTAGAAATTCAATCTCGCGAAAGAATCTTTCTTTTTCTGATTCCGGGTCCCTGTTTCCCAAAAAAGCAAATTTTATTGCAACACGGGACATGTTTTTGGAATCATGGGCAAGATAAACCTCGCCCATTCCACCTTCCCCAAGTTTTCTGATGAGCTCGTAGCGGTTGCCAATCATCATCTGCCTGTGGATTTTACTGCACAAACATTCAAGTGGCAACAACCCTGAGAGGGTGCCCTGCCGGGATCAGTTGACGACTTTTGGGTACAGTCTGCCGGCCACAATAATAAAAACAACAAGTACCGACAAGAGTATGACAAAATCAAGTCCTATGCCAAACTGGCTCTGATATTTCACAAGCATAAGCGACCTTGTAGCATCAACCAGGTATGTGAGTGGGTTCCCCCATGCTATGTATCTCAGCCATTGCGGCATCATCTGTATCGGGTAGATTGCATTTGACGCAAAAAACAGTGGCATCGTTATGAGTTGCCCGATACCCATGAGCCTTTCTCTTGTTTTCACAAGACAGGCGATGATTAGCGATAGCGTTGAGAAGAGAGCGGACCCGACAAGGATCGCAAAAAGCACACCAAAAATATTAATGGGGCTCCAGCTAACACCAACACCCAATAAGAGTGAAAGAATGAATATTATAACAGCCTGGGAGAGCCCCCTGAACCCTGCCGAAAGGGCCTTTCCCAGAACAAGGGCTTCCCTTGGCGCAGGAGAAACGAGAAATTTATGCACAATTCCAAGGTCTCTCTCCCAGATGATTGTGATTCCAAAGAAGATCGAGATGAAGAGAACACTCTGGCACAAAATTCCAGGCGCCATAAAATCAATATATGGGATATCACCTGTTGGAATGGCGCGGGTCCTTGTAAACACCTGGCCAAAAACCATGAGCCACAGTGTTGGCTGGATGGCCCTGGTAATAAGCTCGGACGGGTCATGCCTGAGTTTCTTTAATTCCAGCTCGACGATGACAAACGTTTTTTTGATGAAATTGCCAACAGTTTGTAAAATTGCCATGGAATCACCCCAGCCTTCTTGCAACCCTGCGAGTGCGTCTTGTGTCCCTGAATCCGGCACCTTCATCAAGAGAATTGCCAGTATAATGGGCAAATACATCATCCAGTGTCGCATTTTCAGAGCCAATCGAGTTTTTGAGAGAATCCGGCGTGCCTTTTGCCGACATCCTGCCATGGTCCATGATGGCAATGTGGTCACACAGCCTGTCGGCCTCCTCCATGTAATGGGTCGTCAGGAATATGGTAGTGCCAAATTCGGTCTTGAGTTTGGCAATATGCTCCCACATCATCTTCCTGGCCACTGGATCAAGACCAACGGTCGGTTCATCAAGGAAAAGCACTTTTGGTTTGTGGAGCAACGACTGCGCAATTTCAAGTCTCCTGACCATTCCACCAGAGTAGTTTTTTACAAGCTTGTTTTTGGCATCCATCAATCCCATGAACTCAAAAGCCTCGTCAATCTGGGACTTTCTGGTCTTTGCCGGCACATCATAGAGCTTTGCAAAAACGGTCAGGTTTTCCAGCCCTGTCAGCATTGGATCAGTGGATATGAGCTGTGGTACATAGCCTATAATTTTCCTGGATTCATAGGAGTTTTTTACAACATCGTGCCCGCCAATTTTTGCACTCCCGGAGGTCGGCAGGAGGAGCGTGGTAAGCATTTTTATTGTTGTGGTCTTGCCTGCACCATTTGGGCCAAGCAGTCCAAATGTCTCGCCTTCCATCACATCAAGCGACAGATTGTTTACTGCAACAAGACTGCCAAAACGTTTTGTCAGGCCAGTAACTTCAATTATGTTGCGCATGCAACTTAGCATAGGATTCCAGGAAAAACGTTCAACAGCGTTTATACAAAAAAGTGCGATGCAAACAAAAAAGCCCCGGGCGAACGCCCGGGGCCATTAAGCATGTCCTAGTAGAACAGCTTCGCGTATTCGAAAAGTTTGGCCTCTGGTTTGCGGCGTTCCCTGGTTGCCTGGTCCATGTCGGCTGGTACAATCAGTCCGCCCTTCAGGGCCACCATCTTTCCAACATCCCCTCTCCTGAGCAGTTCCACGGCCTCATAGCCGTAGCGCGTTGCAAGCGTCCTGTCAAAGAAGGTTGGTGTTCCGCCCCTCTGCAAATGGCCCAGCACAGTAAACCTTGTGTCAATACCGCTCCTTTTTTCGATCTCGGATGCAAGGTAGGCACCAACACCGGTTTTCGGGCACTCGCCAAGTGGCAGTCCATCAACAGTCGCTGTATCGGTGATGACGATTATAGAGAATGTCTTTCCGGAAGACTTCCTGTTTTCTATGTGGTGCAAAATATCATCAAATTTTGGCCTGTATTCTGGCGTGACAACATAATCGGCACCGCCGCCAAGGCCGCCAAGCAGGGCTATCCAGCCAGCTCCGCCACCCATTACCTCGACAACCATGACTCTATGGTGCGAAGAGGCGGTTGAATGGAGCCTGTCCAGTGATTCACAAACAAAGTTGGCTGCCGTGTCAAACCCTATTGTCTGCTCTGTCCCCATGACATCATTGTCGATTGTTGCAGGAATACCAACCGTTGCATAACCGGCGTCATTGAGTCTGGAAGCAATGCGCAAGGACGTAAATCCTCCAATTACAACAATCGACGTGAGCTGGTACTTTTTGAAATTGGCCTGGAAAGATGCAAAATCGGCCTCGCTTGAAAACGGATCGTCCTTTCCGGAACCAAGGATTGAGCCGCCCAGGTAGAGGATTCCTGAAACATGGGATTTCTCCATGACAAACACATCGTCATGGATCAGCCCATGCCAGCCATTTCTGACACCAATGACCTCATAGCCAAGGTCAAAGGACTTTCTCGCCACCGCCCTGATGGCGGCATTGAGACCGGGACAGTCAGCTCCAGATGTAACAACACCAATTCTTCTCATTTGACCTCCTTACAAAAGAAAGGGAATAAAAAGCAAAGAGATGACGGCCATGAGCTTTATCAAAATATTTATGGAAGGCCCGGCCGTGTCTTTCAAGGGATCACCAACTGTGTCTCCGACAACTGTGGCTTTATGGACAAAACTGCCCTTTCCACCCAGATAGCCTGTTTCCACAAGCTTTTTCGCATTGTCCCAGGCACCACCAGAGTTTGCCATGAATATTGCCAGGAGCGTGCCGGAGAGCGTTGAACCGACAAGCACTCCGCCAAGCCCCTCCTTGCCAAGCAGGAAAAAGGAAACAAATGGCACTGCAACCATAAGTACTGCCGGCAGAATCATGTTTCTCAAGGCTCCTGATGTTGCAATGGAGACAGTTTTCTTGTAGTCGGGCTCTGCCTTGCCGGCCAGAAGGCCAACAATTTCCCTGAACTGTCTTCTGACCTCCTCAACCACAAGATTGGCCGTTGAACCAACTGCCCTGATGGTCAGGGCAGAGAACAGCGCTGGCATGGCAATTCCTATAAAGGCGCCTGCAAGCACCCCCGGGTCCAGAAGATTGAATAGCTCAGCCTTCAGGCCAACCTGCTGTGAATAGGCAACAAAAAGTGCCAGTGCGGTAAGTGCGGCCGAACAGATGGCAAAACCTTTTCCCATTGCGGCAGTTGTGTTACCAAGTGAATCAAGTGTGTCGGTTATCTCCCTGACACACGGGTCCTGCCCGCTCATCTGCGCTATTCCGCCAGCATTGTCGGCTATCGGGCCATAAGCATCAACCGCAAGTGTTGCGCCAAGCGTTGTTAACATCCCCACGCCAGCGAGGGCAACACCAAAAATACCATTTGCGTAAAAGGCCCCGACAAGTGCCGCAGCTATTATCACCAGCGGTAAAACGGACGACTCCATGCCAATGCCAAAACCGGCGATTATATTTGTGGCTGGGCCACCCTTGCTCTGTTCAGCTATCATCCTGACCGGTTTTGAAGAGGTGTAGTAGGTTGTTACTGCCCCGACAAGAACTCCTGCCAGCAGACCGCCTGCAGTGGCAAGAAAAGGCATATAAGAACCAAGTATCTTGATGGAAAGAAAGAACTGTACGCCGATGGACAAAATTGAAGCAACTATTGTTCCAAGCTGGAGCCCGAAAGCCGGCTTCAGTTTTCCGAACCTGGCACCAAGTTTTACTATCCCAACACCAATGATGGAAGCCAATAGCCCTGAACCAACAGAATACAGGATAAAGGCTGTTTTTGAAGTGTCGAATGTACCATCTGCCAGTGTCGCCAACACAAGCGCCGAGACTATTGCACCAACATAGGATTCGTAGAGGTCAGCACCCATTCCTGCAATATCCCCGACATTATCACCAACATTGTCGGCTATTACGGCAGGGTTTCTGGGGTCATCTTCCGGTATGCCTGCCTCAACCTTGCCAACAAGATCTGCGCCCACATCAGCGGCCTTTGTGTATATTCCACCACCAACCCTGGCAAAAAGCGCTACGAATGAGGCACCAACAGAAAAACCGACCAGTATGCTGGATGTTTCAGAAGAGTGAAACATCTCTCTGAAAACAAGAAAAAGTGACGTTATTCCAATTATCCCCAGCGAGGAGACTACAAGCCCCATCACTGCTCCACCAGAAAAGGCCATGTCCAGGGCCCTTCCCTCCCCTTTAGTTTTTGCGGCCTGTGCTGTTCTGGTATTGGCAAGCGTGGCCACGTTCATGCCCACAAAACCGGCTAGCACGGAAAAAAGTGCTCCTATAAAAAATGAGAGTGCAACATAAGGTGAAATTACAAAACCTATAAGTGTCGCAAAAGGAATGGCAATAAGGAGCATGTACTGGTATTCCTTTGTGAGAAAGGCAAAAGCGCCCTGTCTGATCGCGTTTGATATCCCAACCATGACAGAATCGCCAGGGTCCGATTTCCTGACCAGAAATACAAGGAGGGCCGCAATCAAAAGCCCCGATAAACCGACACCCAACACCAGTAGTTCCAAAGGAGCCTCTTTGTTATTGAGAATGGTGGGCGAAACAGGATTCGAACCTGTGACCCCTTCCGTGTGAGGGAAGTGCTCTACCGCTGAGCCATTCGCCCGCCTTGTTTAGATATTTTATTGCTAGACTTCCCCCTGTCAACTTAAACTGGCTCTAGCTGCCTCTTGCGACTCCGGCACCGATGCAGGAACCATGGGCATCAAGCAGGCACACAAAAGCAATGTCTGGCATGCGCAGTTTCGGGACGGGAAGCTTTACGGAACCATCTGGCCCCGGTCTGGCAGTATTTAATTTTTTGACAACCAAAGGTGACATCGAGCCAGACACTTCAAAAGAAACCATTATACAATCAGGATTTGGTGCCACGGCAACAGCCTGCCCGTCATCAATTTCTATCTGGACTGTCTGGAGGTTTTTTTTGTCCATGCAAGATGCCAGCTCCTCAATTAGCACCTGGGGTTGATCAAGAAGGCTGGCAAGGGCCAGGCCTTTCTCAAAAATCTGCCCGTCAAGCAAAATCCTGTCATCTTCATCTGTCTGCACAACACAAACAAGGGCCTTTGGATACAGAGCCTGCTGTATGCGCCAGATTGGCAGGACGTACTTTGAATAGGTCCTTTTCGACACTTCAAAAATAACCAGGGAAAGCGAAGAATTGTTCCATTTTCTCGAAACGAGGCTTTTTGGAACAGCCCAGGCCTGTCCGGGATCTGGCTGGGCGACATAGAAAAAATCATCCGAAACATCGATGGATGTTGGCTTGAAAGGTGATTGTCTTCCACTTATAGGGTCTTCTCCAGGATTCTCCTGGCCAAGACTTGCTGCAGTCTGGCCCCACACAGAAAAGCCTCCAGATTTGTAAAACACCTGCACCCTATCGTTTCCGGTATCTGCAACCCACACGTTCCCATTTTCATCAACCGATAATGCAGAAGGGTTGTCAAGTTGGCCAAGACATTCACCCTGTGAGCCAAATTTTTCCAGCTCTTCAAGCTCTTCGTTGAAAACTGTCACCTGGCTCCTGCCAGCAACATAAAGCCTGCCGTTCCTGAAGAAACAGCTTTTGGCCTCGAAATCAACAGTTTTCACAAGGGCCCAGTCTTTTTCAAATGAAGCTATCTTCCCACCCTCAAAAACAACGTAAAAATAGTTTGCGCCAAAAGCCATGCTGACCGGATTTTTGCCATCGAAACCCAGTTCTCTTGAAGTCACCTTTTCCTGGAGTGCACCAAAATGGTCATACCTTTTTAAGGCATGTTCCTGAAGACAACAGGCATATATGTTGTTTCCTCCATAGCAGACCGAGGACGGAATAAATGTCGGATCTTTCTTGCATTCGTCGGCATTTCCAAGGTGACCGGCAAAGTGTCCGTCAAGCGTAAAAAGGAACATTCTGCCCATGTTGGAATCTGTGACAATAACCCTGTCATTCATCGTGGTCACAAGCGTTCCCCTGATGGTACAGTAGCACCACCCGAATCCCATTCTAGCTATGTTTGCTGACTGGGCCGGGGCGCAAAACAGCACCACCAGCGCCAGAAAGAGGCTACCAAATCGGTATTTCATCGGGCGTTGTCTTTGCGCTTGTGGCCCTCTGGACCGCCTCCTGCCTTGATATTGGCAAAACCATTCCAGAATTGTCCTCATATGGATCTTCTTCCGGTAAAGTTGCAATGGCTTCATTCGAAGAGGAAGGACCAAAACATAGGAGCGATCCGGTGGATGTTGTGAAGATGAGTCTTCCTGATGTTACTATCGGCTGGGAAAGCTCTACGGCAGAATCATATTCCCAGATCAACTTGCCGTCTGTTCTTGAGAGGATTTTGATTGTAGGACCAATTACAATACAGATTGCATTCTCAAGCAGGCAAAAAGTTTTTGCACCGTGAGAATCAGACACAAATGCTGACCAAATTGTCGAGCCACTCTCCTTGTCCATGCAATAAAGCTGGCCTGAATCGGACAGGGCAAAGACGCCTTCCTTGCCAATAGCAAGCTCTGAGGCTATGGAGCTGTCAAGTTTTCTTTGGAACACTGTCGCACTGTTTCTCGCATCGAGGCATGTAACAGTGTCATGCTGTGGAAAATAGAGTTTTTGGCCTTCAATGGAAACCGTTTTGCTTACATTGTCCCCTACTGTGTGGACCCACCTTATACCACCGGTGTGGTGGTCAAGCATGTATATTTTATCGTCCCAGGAACCAACAACAACGCCGCCACTGGAAACGCTTGGAGAAGCCTGGATGATGTCAGATGTGAGCTGGCTCCAGACCCTTCTGCCGGTCTTCATTTCAACACAGTAGACCTTTCCGTCCCAGGCTCCGAGATAAACATTTGAGCCATCAGCAACCGGTGCGGAATCGAGATAGTCATCAATCTGGGACTTCCAGAGAAGCATGCCGGAATAGGAGTCGATGCAAGAAAGGGGCTGGTCTGCCGCCGCAACAAGGACCCTTTTGCCCGAAACACACGGCGAACTCCATATTTCACCTTTCAGGTCGGCGCTCCAGAGCTGGTTGCCGGAAGATATGTGTATTGCCCTGATCGTGCCATCTGTAAGTGCATAATATACACGCTCTCCGTCAGATACCGGCGCCGACCTGGAAAGACCACCCACAGGCATAGTCCACAATGTCGAACCCCTTGAAGGATTCAGGCAAAGTCCCTTGCCAATATCTGGAAGTGCAAGGAGCCCGTTTCTTGAGACGGCCAGCCCGCCAGAGAAGTTTTGCTCTGCCCTTATCTGCCATACGGGTTCGCCAGCGGCCTGGGTAAGACAAACAACTCTTTTTGACCAGGTGGACGCATAAAGTTTTCCTGCGAACACTGCCATTCTACCCATAACCTGTCCGTTGGCAGAAGACGACCAGACAGCGTAACCATTTTTTATCGAGACTGCCCTGATGGTCCCCTTGAAAGTAGCCACATAGGCATTGTCACCATCGGTGACAATGCCGGAGGGGCATTTTTCACCCTGAGGGAGCGACCACACCGTGGAGCCGTCCGTCGCCTGCGCATTATAGAAGACGCCTTTTGATGTGACATAAAGCAGGCCATTGTTTACCGGGGAAATGGAACCTTCCACCGGGTCAGGCGGACTGATTGTCCAGGCCACCGATGGGAAAGGGGAAAGGCAGATGATTGGGCCTTCTTTTGTGGCCACGGCAATCATCTTCTTGCCCTGTGACTGGATGGCAACAGGATCGAGTTTTACTTGCCCGCCAACATCAGAGGCACCCCAAAAATACAGCCCGTTCAGTGTTAGCCTGATGACTATTCCGCCGGTTGTGGCAATATACACAAGACCGCCGACTATGAGCGGTGACGCTGTCAAATGGTCCCCGGCATCAAATTTTGCAACAATCTCTCCGCTTTTGTGCAGGAGGCTGTAGAGTATTCCCTCCTGGGTGGACACCAGAACATAGTCCCCGGACGCGGAGGGGCGGGAAACAATGGGTAGTGAGGAAAGCTTTTTTGACCAGAGCATCTTCCCCTGAAATGAATCCATGCACTCTACCACACCAGATGCAAGCGGGATTATGAAAGTGTCATTGTGGGAACATGGACCGGCCTTGCAGGCAAAACCTCCACCGGAATTGTGCTCCCAGAGGAGCCCAAGGGGGAAATTGAGTGATTCGGGGGAGGCGAATTTGTGTTCAGCTGAAAATCCATACATCATCCATGGCGCTACAGCGGCCTTGACCTCAAACCAATGCATGGTTAGGACAAGGGCCAAAACCGTTATTATTGTTAACAGTTTTTTTGCCATGGCTTAGCCTTCGAGTTAAAATTTACAGATTTTTGGCCCGGGGTCAAGCAAATGTCTATTTTCCCAGAAAACCTCTGGCTTTGTCCTCATCATAGGTGACATAAATCCTTGCATGCAGTCTGTCTTCCTTAACAAATGACCTTGCGAGCAATTTCAGGTCTATTGATTTCAGCATACTAAAAACTGTTTTATTGGCGAAGCTATTTTCAATGGGCAACTTTTCCAGCTTGACGCTGGCATCAACGATGCTCTTTTCGGTGGCTCTTGCCGGCTGCTCTTTCCAAAACTTTTCAAAACCATTCTTTTCACTAGTTACAACAAGCTTCTGGTTCCCATTGCCAGCGTTCTCGAACTTCATGTATGAAGCCGGCTCCAGCGAATCCACTTTTTTGCCGTCCTCGCCAATCATTGTTTCCCATACCGAAAAGGTTCCATCCTCATTTTTCCTTGAAAACCTGTCTGCAGGGAAAAGAAACTCCAAGAAAGATTTTATGTTCTGGGCGCTGGCAATTGTGCTTATGCCAAAACTGGTTTTTGAAGATTCTGCATTTGTGTCGACCCACAATGTGGTTTCCCCATTAACAAAAGAGAGAGCCTTTTCCTGATCGTCGGGCAATTCTGTGCCAATTTTGCCCGCCCCCAGCCCGGCAGACATTGCTGCCTGAAGCATGCAATCACCAGAGACAGATGATCTGAGACCGTCAAGCGGTACCTGTCCTGCAAGAAGCGCTTTTACCGAGTCTCTGTACAGGGGCTCCATTTTCTCAATCTCTGCGGCCACGCTGCCAACAAGCTGTGCGTCAATACCGGATTCTCCATCCTGGTTGTATAGTTTTCCAGCAACTTTTACTGGGTTTTCATCTTTTCCAAATCTCAAAAAGAAGCCAAAACTGGATGCTTTTCCACCCATTGCCTCCACTATCTCGTTCCATTCCTTAAGGTCCTTGATTCCTTTTCCATTTTTCTTTGCCAAAAGTGCCGATTCAATTGTTTTCCTTGCAGAAGACTCGGGGTTGTTCATGGGGCTGCCAATGAGGAGATAATCACTTTCAAGCTTCATGGCCAAAAAATTCTCCTGTCTGGCCCTCTCTGCAAGCTCTATGACGCCATCTTCGCCCTTTTTGGCCGCGACCCCCTGTTTCTCGAGGTATTCAACAACGCCAGAAAGGGCCTTTTCGGAATTTGTTCTGTGGGACAGGCCAATCCCCACAAGAAGGCCTTCGTCTCTGTAGGAAACAAACCCAGACAATTCAAGAAAAGAAAGGTCGGGAAGATTTTTTATTGCGGACACTGCTTTTTGCGGAAGTATCGCAAGCGAAGATGAAACCAGAGGCAATATATTATTAGTTATGTCGCCCATATTGACACCGGTTGAGAACTGTGCGTAGGCCGAAGTATCTGCCGGTACATACTCGTAAGGAAGTATGCCAGAGCCACGCTCTCTTGTGAATATTATCGCAAGTACGATGACTGTTGTTACTGTAACTGCTATGATGGCTATTGACAGTGCCACCATCAATGATTTATTTTTAAACATGCAAGTCCACCTCCAGACCAAAACGCAAAGATATATAATTCCTTTGCGAAATCTTAGCAACCCCCCTTGACAGTGCCCATCCCATCCCTAAAATCGGTATTTTGTAAGAAGTAATAGAAAGGGGTTTTTCAAATTGGCTGCAAAACTAAAGCTCGCTCGCGTTGGTAAAGTTCACAGCCCCAGCTTCAGACTCGTAGTCGTTGACTCCCGCAAACCCACGAACAGCGACTTCATAGAGCTTGTTGGGCACATCGACTTTGTCCACGACAACAAGGTCACCAACTTAAAAGAAGACAGGATTCTCTACTGGCTCTCCGTGGGGGCACAGCCCACAGAGTCGGCCAAGTCGGTCCTGAAAATGTCGGGTATCATGAGGAAATTTGCCGAATCCAAACGTAAAGCACAAGATTAGGGGGAACAATGTTTAAGGACACTCTTCTTTACATCGTCAAGCAACTCGTGGACAACCAGGACAAAGTAGTCATCAATGAGCTCGTTGGCGAGCAACACCTCACCTATGAGATCAAAGTTGACCCGACTGACCTAGGCAAGGTTATCGGCAAGCAGGGCAGGACGATCAACGCTCTCCGCGTCCTTATCAGGGCCGTATCCAACAAACACGGCAAGAAGGCCGAAGTAAACGTAATCGAGGCTTAATTCGTGCTGATAGCCAGAAAAGTTGCACTGAAAGTCATCGTCACCGATGACTTCAAGAAGAGGTATGTCTCACAGCTGAATTCCCTTTCGGCAGAGGTCAAGGTGGAGCTTGAAAAAATCAAGACAACCGAGGCACAGCTCATGCTGAAGGTCCAGACAATGGACTATAACTATGTAATGCAGGTCAGGGAACAGCTTGAAAGGGAGAAAGCCACCAGAGAGGCCACGCTCAAGGAGATTGAATCCAGAACGGCAGAAATGCAGGGCATGGCCGAGGGCACAATCTTCCCGCAAGGCACACTGGACTCCCTGGTCGAGATCAAGCCTGGCGACGATCTTGAATCAAAGCTCTCCAAAGCTGAAATAGTCATCAAAGACAATGTGGTCCAGAGCGTAAACGAAGGCTGATGAAGCTTGTTTTTGCCACTACCTTCCCTGACTTTTTCAAGGAATCTGCAAAAGTCTCGATAATGGGGAGGGCAGTTAAGGCGGGCCTGCTTGAGGTTGAAGCGATCAACCTCAGGGACTTCACCAATGACCGCCACCGCACCACCGACGACAACCCTTTTGGGGGCGGGGCCGGAATGGTGCTAAAAGTCGACCCTATCAAAAGGATGCTTGATTCACTGGGGCTCCCTGAGGGCTCCAGGACAATACTCACAACTCCGGCCGGAAAGGTTTTTGACCAGCAGGTCGCAAGCGACCTCTCAAAAGCCCCGGCCTTAATTTTTTTATGTGGACACTATGAAGGAATCGACGAAAGAGCCTGCCAGCTTTTTACGGACTGGCTATCGATCGGGGATTTCGTCATGACAGGCGGTGAGATTGCGGCCCTGGCAATGGCGGACGCCACCGTAAGGTTGATCCCCGGTGTCCTCGGCAAACAGGATTCCCTTGAATTCGAATCCTTTTCTGACAGCTTGATAGAATATCCCCAGTACACACGCCCGGCCAGACATGAGACAGGCAATGCTCCCGAAGAGCTCCAGTCAGGAAATCACAAGACAATTGAAAAATGGAGGAGGATACAGGCCCTGAAAAGAACATTGCTCCTCCGGTCCGACCTGCTTGCTGGCGCTTCCCTTTCAAAAGAAGACATTGAAACGCTTGAAGAAATAAAGGGCGAAATCCTCGAGGCGATTGGAAAAATAAAATGATGTTCATATCCCTTGTCCACCACCCCGTCTATGATAGAAGGGGAAACATCCAGACATCCTCCATTACCACTTTTGATATCCACGATCTTGCAAGGAGCTCCACAACCTATGGAGTGGAAAGACTCTACCTTGTTCATCCTTCGCCACTCCAGAGGCAAGTTGCGGAGCGCATCCTGGGATTTTGGGAAGTCGGCGGCGGGAAAGAATGGAACCCGTTAAGGTCACAGGCCCTTGAGGTAACAAGGGTCACCGCCAGCCTTGACCTGGCCATCGAAGATGCCACAAAACTCACAGGAGAAAAACCTGTGCTGGTGGCCACAACCGCAAAGACAAAAGAAGGCCAGACAACATTCGGGCAATTAAGAAAAAACCTTGACCGGCCGACAATGATAATCCTCGGAACCGGCTGGGGACTTGCCCCGGAAGTCATTGACAGGTGCGATCTTGTTCTGGAGCCAATCTGGGGGCCAACTGAATTCAACCACCTTTCCGTAAGGGCGGCAGGGGCAATCATCTGTGATCGCCTGCTCGGGAAAAGGAACATCTAGAAAACACCTTTTTCTTATTAAACTTTCTTCACTTGCAAACACCATGAATGATGGCTAACATTTTCTTTCTAGGTGCTTTACGTTATTGTATTGCATTGGAAAGCCTGGAGGGCAAGTCCCAAAGGGCCTTTGGAGGACAGAAATGAACGAGATTTTGAGAGATATTGTACAGGACCAGATCAAAAAGGACCCGAACTCCTACGAGATTGGGGACACCGTCAAGGTCCACCAGAAGGTAAAAGAAGGAACAAGGGCCAGGATACAGGTTTTCCAGGGCATCGTCATCGCCAAGCAAAACGGCGGAGTCTCCGAGACCTTCACCGTCAGAAAGATAACCGACGGCGTTGGAATAGAAAAAGTTTACCCCCTCCACTCCCCGGCAATCGACAAGATTGAAGTCGTGCGCCACGGAAGGGTCAGAAGGGCAAAACTGTTCTATCTTAGGGACAGGATAGGCAAGGAAGCCAGACTCAAAGACCGCAAACCACAGCAAAAGAAGGCTTGATGGCCGCAAAAAAAAGCTTCAAGAGGGAAATAATCGAATGGGTGGTGACGATTGTCATCGCGCTCGGTATCGCTTGGAGCATAAGGCTTTTTGTAATCCAGCCTTTCAGGGTGCAAATGAGCTCCATGTACCCGACCCTTCACAATGACGATCTCATTTTGATAAACAAGCTGTCTTTTGTTGGTGCCGAGCCCACAAGGGGCGATATCATAGTCTTCACACCACCCAACCATTCAGAGGGCGATGGTATCGAATACATCAAACGCATAATCGGTCTGCCAGGTGAGTATGTCGAAATCGAATCGGGAACTGTGTACATTAACGGACACAAGCTTGAAGAGAATGATGACCACACAAAAACCAATTACAACCAGCATTTCAAAATAGAAAGTGACAAAGACAAAAAAGGCGTCCTCCTTGGCCCGGACGAGTTTTATGTGATGGGTGACAACAGGGGGGGTTCGCTTGATTCCAGGACCTTTGGCCCGATAAAAAGGGACTCGATTCTTGGAAGGGCCTTTGTTGTTTTCTGGCCAGTAATAAGGCTCCAGGTTTTGCAATAGGAACTTCATGGGTCCTCTGCCTGTAAGGGTGGCAGGAGGTCTCCATGAGAACAAACAGAACAAGGTTTTTCCAGGACCCAGCGGCAAGAAGAGAGATTGCCTCCTGGGTCCTTGCCATATCATTGGCCCTTTCGCTTTCTATGGCAACGAGGGCATACGCATTTGAACCAAGAAGGGTCCAGCAGACTTCAATGTATCCAACCCTTCATGATGGTGACATCATTTTCCTCTACAAGCTTGACCACACAATAAGAAGAGGGGACATAGTAGTTTTTAACTCTCCAACTTCTGACGAAAAACTTATCAAAAGGATCATTGGCCTTCCGGGTGAAACGATAGGTTTCGAGAACGGGAACATCCTTGTCAATAATACAAGGTTTATTGAAAGTGGCGATAAAGCTGAAACCGATTATGGCCAGCCAGTTGGCACGGTGCCACCTGAAGCATTATCTGGAACCAGGCTTGGTGAAGACGAATATTTCGTCATGGGTGACAACAGGGATGTTTCATATGATTCGAGGTCCTTTGGCCCAATAAAGCGTTATTCAATACTTGGCAAGGCTGAGGCGGTATTGTGGCCCGTTGACAGAATTGGCCCCCTGAAATAGCAAAAAACTTGCAAAAAACACAAAAGGCCCTATCTTGGATGGTAGGGCTTTTTAAATTGAAGATTTATCCGGGGTGTGAAGTGGAACCATATGGTTCTTGCGGAAAAAACAGGCATCTGATTATTGGGGTCGACGAGGCAGGGAGGGGTCCGCTTGCCGGTCCTGTTCTGGCTTGTGCTTGCTACATTGAAGAGCATGTAGATGGCGTTGCGGACTCAAAAAAATTGACACCCGCAAAAAGGCTCGATCTGGCATCAGAAATAATTTGCAAGGGACAGGTCTGCATTGGCATAGAAAACTGCAGATCCATTGATGTGTCAGACATACTGAGTGCCACAATGTCTGCCATGAGAACGGCCGCAAACGCACTAAGCAGGAGGCTTGGAGGGAACGGGCTGGTAATTATTGATGGCAATCGTGTCCCTGAAGGGCTTGTATGGCAGGGCAAGGCAATTGTTGGGGCCGATGACAGCCAGTATTGCGTTTCCTGCGCATCAATAGTGGCAAAAGTCGTAAGGGACCATCTTATGGACGGCTTTGACACGACATTTCCCGGATACGGCTTTTCCAAAAACAAGGGTTATGGGACAGCCGACCATCTGGATGCCATTTCAAGGCTGGGGCCCTGCCAGATCCACAGAAGGAGTTTTGGCCCATGCAAATAATAAACAAAAGGGATTATGTAAAGAGGAAAATAAAGCTTGAATACATAAAGATCATCTCCGGAGTATTGCTTATCGCTGCAGGCTTCTTCGGGCTTGCTCTCGGCTTCGTTCTCAACTGGCTGTTTTTTGTGATTGGTTCACTGCTTTTTGTTTTCGGCGGAATGATACTCAGCAACAGGACAGGCGAAATGTCCATCTGGAAAGCCGGTTTTGTCGGCCAGCAAATGGTGCCAAAAGCCCTCTCGATGCTACCGAATGAATTCGTCCTTATCAATAATGTTTCGATCAAAGACAAAAACTGCGATATTGACCATGTGCTTATAGGCCCAAAATGCCTCTATGCAATAGAGAGCAAAAACTATAATGGTGAAATCTACGGCCAGGGCGACGAATGGGGCTACATGAAGAGGGGGAGGGCCGGCGGGTTCTACAAGGGGCACATCGGCAATCCTGCAAAACAGATAAAACGGTCTGTCTGGGAGCTAAAACAGATGCTGGACGAAAAACTTTCAAAGATGTCGCTTGACCCCAACCAGTTCTGGATTGAGCCGATAGTCGTCTTCACAAACCCCAACACAACATTGAAAGTGACCGATTCAACGGTAAAGGCCATGCTCCTGAAAGATTTGCCTTCATACATCCAGAAATGCGATGAAAAAACACAAATCCCGGAAAACATGTTAAAAACCATTATCGACATACTCCGCAATGAGTAGGAGCTCTGCCCTTGGCAAAAAGGGTGAAGAAATGGCAGCATTGCTTCTTGTATCAAAGGGTTTTGAGATAATTTGCAAGAACTACAAAACAAAACACGGCGAGATAGACATAATCTGCAAAAAAGGCTCAAACTTACTGTTTGTTGAAGTAAAGAGAAGGTCTACGAACATCTTTGGAGCACCACTCGAGTCCCTTCCGGCAAAAAGGGTTGGGAGGATGGCCGATGCAGCGATGATGTTCCTGTCCGAAAACCAGGAGTTCCAGGAATCGCAAATCCAGCTTGCACTTGTGGGAATATCCAATGGCAAAACGTGTATTGTACCTGTTGATTGCAATATTTAGCCTTTCCTCCTGCTCCGTTTCCTTACAGAGGGGGGTACCGGAAGGTGAGTTTGTAAAACCAGAGCTGTATGGCGATGAGTGTTTTGATCTCGGCAACGGCTGGGTTGAATGCAATCTGATAGGTGATGGCGTCGTAAGGCAGGTCACATTCCTGGATACCGGTAAAGAATCATACTTCCTCATCAAGAATGACCCGCAAGGGCCCATCAAAAGGACAATCGGGTCAAAAGGCCCGCTTGATGCCCTGATAATCAGACCAGGACTCTTTGACCTGACCGGCGACAGGGCCCCGGAAATCATCTGGCCTGTCAAAAATGGCCAACTCACAGGGCTTTCGGTGATTTCGCTGGCTGGTGGCCCGGAGAAAACATTGTTTGAGCACCCAAGGATAAACTTCGCCACAGCCGGAGGTACAGAATTCAGCCCTGTCCTCTTTCTGTCCCTGCCCGACCCAACGCTTGGCATAATGGCAATTCCCTGGAGAATGCACGATGGAAAAATGCTTCCAGACCCATTCGGGAGTGACAAACCCTTTTCAATAGAAATAACAAACCAGAAGAAATCGGCCGTCGGAAAAGCATGGAGAGACTATTTTGATGGCATAAAGCCAAAACTGGAAATATCGCTTGAAGGCGAGCCACTGGAAAGTGCAAAAACTGCACTGGCGTTTTACTATTGGGATATAAGGGAAGACGCCGAAGCCATAAGTCTCATAATCGGAGAAAAGGAAAACAACCCAGACTTGTCAAAATTTCTCTTTAATAAAGGTTTCTGGGCGCTGTGGAGGGGCAAAATTGGTCTCGCAAAGACATTCTTCCTTTCCTCCATAACCCAAATTGGGAGCGATAAAACCAGCGAATGCCTTGAAATCCTCAAATCCCTGCCCTAGCACAAATCTCATGGAAGAAAAAACAGAATCAGGCCAATGCTAACAGGATGATTCAACCCATATATGCTAACTTTGTGGTGCTTGCTTCTTTCAACAGCCAACACTCTGACAATTCAAAAATGTCAATTGCATATAAAACACTGCAATTAAGCATAACAATTCTTTAAAAGATCACATTGACAGTTAACAATTTCTGATTATATTTAAGAAATATTTTAAAAAGCAATTCATCACATATGTCGAGTTCTCATTGTTTCTAATTCTTTAAGTTACCATTAAAAATTATTTCTCATGTTTCGTGTCGGAATTTCCAATCTACTGAAAGGAGTATCATGAACATATGAACAACTTTTCTTTGCCTTCAGATGTTATTTTTATCACACAATTCAGCGTGATGATGTTGGTCAACATACTGGTGGCGTACTGGTATGTGATTCCATGGCTACGTCGGGTGTCACTTAAAGATGCGCTCACACCAATGCTGCTGCTTCATGTAACACGTGTTGTGGGATTGGTCTTCATTGTCAATGCAGTTACTGATCCAGCTCTCCCCCGCGGAATTGCGTATATGGCCGCAGGTGGAGATTTCTCAGCTGCGATGCTGAGTCTGCTTGCGTTAGTATTTGTTCGAAAAGAAATACGTGGCGCGAATGTGATGATTGTAATTGCTAACATTATAGGCATCGCTGATCTTTTAATAGTGTCCATCTGGGGATCGCTTATGCCAATCAGCTTTCCAAACTATCAACTTGGCCCAGCATGGTTTATACCAACTTTCATCGGGCCTACGATGATGGTATCACATGGGCTGATGCTATGGCGAGTGCTGGTGCGAGCGAAGCACAATTAAACTGCAAGCGCATCCGTCGGTGATACTGATCAGGCGAAAACCATTTCCAGGGCCAGCTAAAACTATTCTCTGCACAATACATGCATCTCGCAATGGATACCTGCCTCGAAACAGTTTTAATTAACCACCACACCATCAGTATTCCTCTTGGTGAAGAACTCAAATGGCAAAAGCATGCACTCGAGCATAAGCTTATGAACATTGGTCAATTTTGATGGATTAAAAAGCCGCTTGCAGGTGCGCTCTATGAAATCTGTGCTTATCAGAACAGATAGAGAATCCCTATTTGTCTTACTTGCAAACAAAAACAAATAGGGATTCTCTTTGGCAAACAAACCATCTGTACAATATACCTTGGATTTAACGCCCATACATCAACATGGGGCCACAGTTCCGGCATTATGGACCTTGCAAAAATACCCTCCCTTTTTCCATGGCCCAAATATTGGGTAGTAATAACCATATTGAAATTTCCAGATCCTTGCCTTGGCAAATCATAAAGCTATCATAAATAGCGTGACTGACAAAGAAATCCTTGAAGCAATTGGCAGTGCAGAAGAAAAAGCAAAAACAGAGCTGGAAAATGCAAAACTGGGGGTCCAGGAACTCATTTCTTCTGCAAAAAAAAGGGCAAAAGAGATAGAGGACAAGGCCAGGCTCGATGCCATCGAGAAGGGCAAAAAAGACCTCGAAACCGCAGATATTGAAGCAAACTCGATTGTCATGGAGTCCGTAAATGGCAGCAAAAAGAAATCAGAGGAGCTAAAGGCATCGCTCGGGAAAAACCTGCCAAAAGCCGCTGAGGAACTCTCAAGGGAGGCGCTTGAAAAATGGCCATTCTAAGGATGGCCAAAGCCATCCTCGGCACACCACCCGAACACCTCGAACAGACACTGGCCTTGTTGCAGGAGCTTGGCGCCCTAAACACAAGACCTTTTGAAGGCCTTGAGCCGGCCGGCCAAAAAATTGGCACCAGAAAAGAACGCCTTGAAAGAGCCTCTGAATCACTGCTTTTCCTTGATGTGGTTGCACCACGCAAAATGCCCTTCACAGCGAACTTTGCCTGGCCAAGGCCGGTCCTTGACCCAAAAAATGCAAAAAAGCTGCTCTCAGGCAACCCAGAAGCCGTCATATCAGAACTGCTAGGACAAAAAACAAGACTTGAACAGATAAAAACAGAGCTGGCCAAACTCAAGGAAAGGGCAAATGTCCTTTCAAAATTCACCTCGCTCTCCATTCCAACACATATTAAAAGCAGCGAGGTTGATTACTTCATCGGAACAATACAGCCAGGCAGGGAAAAACAGGCCGCAGCGCTAAATGGTGAAAAGGAATTTGCCATCTGGGCATCAAAGGGCGTCATTGTCATGGCCTCCCTCAAGTCGAGATCGGCAGGGGCAAGGGAGCTGCTGGCAAAATTCGGGTTCGCAACCCTTCCTTTCCCGCCCTCGGAGAAAACTGTCAGGGATCAACTGCAGGATACAAACTCCCAAATTGCCAGCCTGGAAAAAGAAAAGCAGTCGCTTGAAAAAGAGGCAGGCAGAAATGCCAAGGACAAACGGCTTACCATAATGCTCTGGATGGACAACGAAGAAACAGCTCAGAAGCTTGAAGAAGTGCCAGCCTTGTCGGGTGAATTTGGCAGTTTTGTCGTTGGCTACGTTCCGGCAAAAGATGCGAAAAAATTTGAGCAAATGGTTTCCCAGAAGTGCCCATGGACCAGACTGGTGCTCCTTGATGTTCCGGAAGACGAGGAACCGCCTGTAAAGCTCAAAAACAACCCATACAGCACGCCTTTTGAAACGGTAACCTCGATGTATGGGATGCCATCCTACAGAGGCATTGATTCAACTTTTATGGTCTCCATTTTGTTCCCGATATTTTTTGGGTTCTGTTTTGGCGATGCACTATACGGCATAATGCTTGTCCTCTTCTCCTTATGGTATCTGAGGACGTTCAAGACAGAGGAGGGTGGAAAAAGGTTTTTCAGGCTGTTCATCATCTGTGGGGTATCCACCTTCATCATTGGCGCACTCACCGGCTCCTGGGGTGGCAACCTGATCGCCTCCGATGGCGTCATAGCAGTTCCTGCGCTAGTGGCACTGAAAGACAGGATAACTCTGCTCGACCCCCTGAAGCAGACCATAACATTCTTTGTCCTGACACTCTTCATCGGCATAGGGAGCCAGTTTATCGGCATCCTCGTCGCCGCATGGATGAACATAAGGCAGGGCAAATGGCTGGACGCACTGCTTGACCAGGCAAGCTGGATAATATTCCTCTCCGGTCTGGTCATGTTTGGAATCGACTTCCTGGGCGGCAATCTGGCAGGCACATCAAAAACGGTAATGTTTGTGCTGATACTCACCGGTGCCTTCTTCTTGGTGTTCTTTCAAGGCAGGGGCTCGAAAAACTTCTTCGGCAGGATAGGCCTGGGGCTCGTTTCTCTCTATGGAATCATGGGAGGGTATGGCACCGCATCATTTATTGGTGACATAATGAGCTACTCAAGACTCATGGCGCTTGGTCTTACAAGCTCCATTGTGGCCCTGGCATTCAACAAGATGGCCATGATGATAGGATTTTCAAATCCCTTTGGTTCAATTTTCACGATTGTAATACTTGTTTTTGGCCACCTGCTCAATTTTTTCCTGAACATCATCGGGAGCTTCGTGCACCCTGCAAGACTCACGTTCCTTGAGTTTTATTCCAGGTTCTATTCTGGAGGCGGTCGCAGTTTCTCTCCTTTGGAAAAAAGCGAAAAACGGATAAAGATTATGGAGGAAAAAGCATGAATAATGTATTGGCAGAACTTTTCGGGCAATCAGGACAGGGCTTCGTTATCCTAGGAATGATAGTCAACGTGGTGCTTGGAGGCATAGGATCTGCAAAGGGTCTCAGGATAGCCGCAACACAAACGGCAGGTGTAATGTCCGAAAAACCTGAACTCTTTGGAAAACTGTTTGTTCTGATGGTCCTTCCAGGAACACAGGGCTTCTATTCTTTCATAGCCTCATTTTTGGCCGGCCTTCAAACATTCCTTGGCAATAAAACAATCTCCATACCGGCCTCAATAGGACTGATGCTCCTTCTCATAGCCATGGGCTTTATCGAATTGATTTCAGCCATTGAACAGGGCAAGACTTCCGCCGCGGCAATCAACATGGTCGCCAAGCAGGAGAGGACTTTCGGCCAGGCAATCATCATGCCGGCCCTTGTTGAAACATACGCAGTCCTTGGCCTGCTCATCTCGATCATCGTCATTCTCTCAATCAATTTGATAAAATAATGGGCCTTGAATCACTGACTTCAATAATCCTCGACGGGGCAAAATCAGCCTCGGAAAAGCTCCTTGATGACGCCAAAAAAGAAGCAGACCTGATTATCAGGTCTGCCCAGGCCAGAAGCAGGGAGATTTTTACGGCCACCTACGCTCCTTTTGAAAAAGAAGTGGCGACCAAAAAATCGTCCGCACTCTCCATGGCCAAGATGGAGGAGACCTCGGCAAGGCTTGATGCTCTCAACTGGATGCTGGACGAGACCTGCAAAAAAGCTATGGAAGCACTGTTCTCAAACCCGTCGTTCCTGGAGAAGGTAAAATCCTGGGCGCTTGGGCACAAGGATGGTGAATTCTTTATCGGCAAGAACATTGACAGCGCAATGCCCGAACTCAAAAAAACACTGCTGGATAAAGGTTTCAAGGTGGTTACTCTTCAAAACCCCAATGCAATCGAACACAGGCAGGAAAAACAGATAGACAGGCTGGACATCGAAGACGGCTTAAGGAGGCTGGCATTTGAGCAAGCAGACAGGATTATTGCCATCCTATCCGCCCCCTGACGCCGAGGCCTTCCGCTTCACTTCGGCAAGGGTGAAGGTCATGGAGGGCAAACTGCTCTCGCAGGCGGACTTCCTGAGGTTCAAAAACCTTTCCCCGGGTGACAGGGCAAGGGCCGTAAAAGGCATTTACCCATGGTTTGATGGCGATGCCAGCAGTTTCAGGGTCCAGGCAGACAGACACCTTTTTGGGGAGAGCATCTCCCTTTCGGAAGAGTCCGGCCATCCGGACCTTGCAACATATTTCCTTCTTCCAAGGGCATTTGCCCAGATACAGTCAAGTCTTGAGGGTGCAACAAACCCTCCTGCTGTTGTCCCATTTCTTGGCAACTATTTTGATTCATGCTCCGTTTCTGAGCTTCCCAAAGGCCTGAATGAGACAGTTTCAGAGGCAAAAAACCTTTACGACGCAGGCGAAAAGCCAAAAGCAAGGCGCCTGATGACCCAAAATCTTATAGAAATGCTAACGGAATCAAGATTTTCCAGACTTTCATATTTTGATGAATGTATCAATGCATACTCAAATCTTCTTGAAGTCAGGCTTGTAGTCGCATCGAGGATAAGGAAAGGCCATTTTGTGCCAATCGAAGGGTGCGAGATAAATGGCGACTACACTCCGGAACAGCTCGCAAAAACACTTGGCACAATAAACCCTGACCTTGAGAACCTCGAACAGGTTGCAAGCAAAAAGTTTTTTGAAAAAGTAACGGCCTCAAGGGCCATTCCTGCAGGCCCCGAGGTCATCTTCGGGTACCTGTCAGAGCTCGAGAACGAGCTGGTGAATGCCTCGATGCTGCTTGCAGGTTCGCTGGTCGCGCTCCCGCCAGCAGAGCTCGAGATGGCATACGGGAGGGCCTATGTCTCTTAATGTTGTGGCAATAGGAAACGCCCTCCAGGTATCACCCTGGGGTTTTTTGGGTGCAAAAGTAATCATCCCGGAAAAGGAAGACGAGCAAAAAGAACTCACAAACCTTCTTTCTGATGAGAAAATAGGAATATTGTTGATATCAAACGATCTGGCGGTCAGAAACCAGTACCTTCTTGAAAAACAGCACCTCCACGGGCCGGTCGTCCTGGTAATTCCGGACGGCTTCGAGGAAGATGACCCGGCCGGTGAGGCACTGCGAAAGCTTGTCATGGAGGCAATTGGCGTCGACCTGCTCGGAAAAGAGAGGCTCAATGGGAACAATAACTAGGATTTCAGGCCCGCTTGTCGAGGCCAGGGACCTGAACGAGGCCTTCATGTATGAGCTCGTCAAGGTCGGCGAGATGGGCCTTTTTGGCGAAATAATAGAGATGCGCTCGGGCATTGTTTCAATCCAGGTGTACGAGGACACCGAAACGCTCGAGCCGGGCGAGCCGGTCTCCTGCACAGGTGTCCCGCTCTCTGCCCTCCTCGGCCCGGGACTCATTGGAAGCATATATGACGGCCTGCAAAGACCACTGCCGGTCCTGCAGTCAAAATACGGCGATTTCGTGGCCAGGGGCGTCATTGAGCCAGCCCTCGACCAGTCAAGGAAATGGGACTTTGTGGCCACAAAAACTGAAGGCCAGGTGGGCGAGGGTGACATAATCGGGACGGTCCAGGAAACTGACATCGTTGCCCACAAGATAATGGTGCCTGCTGGCGTCAAAGGCAGGCTTGATGGAATAAAAAGCGGAAAATACACAATTACTGAACCGATAGGGTATATTGTCGACGGTGAAAAGAAGCACGAGCTGAAACTTGCCCAGACGTGGCCGGTCAGGATTTCAAGGCCGGTGCAAAAAAGATTGCCGCCAAAGGACCCCATGGTGACTGGCCAGAGGGTGCTTGACATGCTGTTCCCGATTGCAAAAGGCGGAACAGCCTGCGTTCCAGGCCCGTTTGGTTCAGGGAAAACGGTCGTCCAGCACCAGCTTGCAAAGTGGGCCGATGCAGACATCATCGTCTACGTCGGTTGCGGCGAGAGGGGCAACGAGATGACCGATGTTCTCGATGAATTCCCAAAACTCGTTGACCCAAAAACCGGCGCACCGCTCATGAACAGGACGGTGCTCATAGCAAACACTTCCAACATGCCTGTTGCGGCCCGCGAGGCCTCGGTTTTCTTAGGTGCCACAATCGCACAGTATTTCAGGGACATGGGCTACAGCGTCGCCATGATGGCCGATTCCACCTCAAGGTGGGCCGAGGCGATGAGGGAAATCTCCGGCAGGCTGGAAGAGATGCCCGGTGAAGAGGGCTTCCCCGCATACCTTGCGTCAAGGATAGCCGGCTTTTACGAAAGAGCCGGGCAAACGGAATGCATCGGAACACCAGAAAGAAAAGGCACACTGTCAATCATAGGCGCAGTTTCACCGCCTGGCGGCGATCTTTCCGAGCCGGTGGTGCAGGCGACCCTGAGGGCCGTGAAGGTCTTCTGGGCGCTTGATTCACAGCTCGCATACAGAAGGCACTTCCCGGCCATAAACTGGCTTAACTCGTACTCACTGTATGCCAGCGAGGTCGGCCCAAGCTTTGACAGGAGCATTGGCGAAGGCTGGACAAAATACCGCCAGAGGGCAATGACTATCCTCGATGAAGAAGCAAGGCTTGAAGAAATAGTAAGGCTGGTTGGCCAGGACGCCCTCTCCCCGAAGCAGAGGCTCACGCTTGAATTTGCCAGATCAATCAGGGAAGATTTCCTCCAGCAAAACGCCTTTGTGGCTGAAGACACCTACACCTCCCCACAAAAACAGCTGATGCTCCTGACTGCCATCTGCGAACTCTACGATGGCGCGGCAGGCATCATCGAGACCCAGGAACAATACTCTGCTCTGCTTTCAAATCCAGTCAGGGAAAAAATTTCCAGGGCAAAGATGACCACGGAGCCAGCAGACGGCTTTTTTGCCGGACTGATGAAAGAAATTGAGCAAGCACTTGCACAGATAGGCGGCATGCAATGAAAGAATTCATGACCACAAAAGAGGTTGTCGGGCCGCTCATCCTTGTCACTGATTGCGGTGACGTCGGCTATGGCGAGGTCGCAGAAATAACAATGCCTGACGGGCAGACAAGGCACGCAATGGTGCTCCAGAACTCCCATGACCTGGCGCTACTCCAGGTCTTTGAGGGTACATCCGGCATAAACCCCGGAACAACAAGGGTTCGCTTCACGGCAAAACCACTCCAGATAGGTCTCACGCCTGACATGATCGGCAGGGTCTTTGACGGTCTCGGGAGGCCAAAAGACGGGGGTCCAGTCCCGATACCAAAGAAGAGAGTCTCGATAAACGGCTCCCCGCTCAACCCAGTCTCAAGGGCCTATCCGAATGAATTCATATCAACCGGCATTTCTGCAATCGACGGGCTCAACACACTGGTCAGGGGCCAGAAGCTGCCGATCTTCTCCGGTGCCGGCCTCCCACATGCTAGGATAGCCGCACAGATAGCCAGGCAGGCCACCATCTCTACAGGCGAGGAGTTTTCGGTAGTTTTTGCCGCACTTGGCGTAACATTCGAAGAGGCAAACTTTTTCATTGAGGGGCTAAAGGCAACAGGCGCCGATGCAAGATCGGTGTTGTTCATCAATTTGGCCTCCGACCCCGTCATCGAGAGGATAGCCATTCCGAGGATGGCGCTCTCGTGTGCCGAATACCTGGCTTTCGAGCTTGGTTATCATGTCCTTGTCATCATGACGGACATGACAAACTACTGCGAGGCGCTCAGGGAAATAGGCGCTGCCAGAAGGGAGATACCCGGCAGAAGGGGCTACCCGGGCTACATGTACACTGACCTGGCATCCCTGTATGAAAGGGCCGGAAGGATAAGGGGTAAAAAGGGTTCCATAACCCAGATGCCAATCCTCACCATGCCTGACGACGACAAGACCCACCCGATCCCGGACCTGACCGGCTACATCACCGAGGGCCAGATAATGCTCTCAAGGAGCCTCGAGCGCGCCGGTGTCTATCCTCCAATCGATGTCCTGCCCTCACTTTCAAGGCTGAGGGACAAGGGGATTGGCGACGGCAAAACGAGGGAAGACCATGCCGACCTTTCATCACAGCTCTTTGCCTCATACGCAAGGGGCAGGGAAGCAAGGGAGCTTGCGGTCATCCTTGGTGAATCGGCCCTGTCTCCGATAGATGTGACCTATGTCCGTTTTGCAGAAGAGTTTGAAAAGAGGTTTGTAAGCCAGGGCGAGTTTGAGGACAGGAACATCACCGGTACACTGGAGCTTGGCTGGGAACTGCTCTCCATTCTGCCAAAAGCGGAACTGAAGAGGGTTCACAAGGAATTCCTGGAAAAATACGGCAAGGCATAGAAAAATGGCGCAAAACATTCCTGCCAACAGAATGGAGCTTTTCAAGAGGAAACGCCAGCTTGTGCAGGCCCAGAAGGGCCTGAAGATGCTCAAGGACAAGCTGGAGGCCCTGCTTGCCCAGTTCATGCACATGGCCAACTCCTATCTTGGGAAAAAGAAGGGCCTGTTTTCCGAGCTCCTCCTCGCGCAGGCAAGGTATGCGCTTTCGGCCTCTGCCAACCCGGAGCTTGCCCAGATCGGGCTCTCAAGGTATGGCAAGCTCACGCTGAAGAAATCCGAGTTCAGGGTCGTCTCCCTCCTCCTGCCAAAGCTGGAGATAGAAGAATACGAGCCTGACACTGCAATACCCCCGCAGTCGGCAACAACGCAGGCGCTCCTTGCGCTCGACTCATACTCGAAGCTTCTGCCAAACCTCGTGGAGGTGGCACAGCTCCAGTCGGCACTGAGGGAACTTGCGCTGGAGATACAAACAGTGCGCAGAAGGGTGAACGCACTGGAGAACGTCCTGGTGCCAACCCTGCAAGATGAGGTCAGGCAGGTCCAGTCAAAGCTGGACGAGGCCGAAAGGGCCTCAAAATCCAGGCTCCTCAGGGTCAAAGACGTCCTTGCAAAAAAGGACGAGAGACTAGGCTAGCCAGATCCAGCGTCACACAATTTAATTGATATACCCCGACACAAGTGGTAGAAACTTCCACAATTTTATAAAAAGGAGGCTGCCACATGGGCAACTATCTGTTTAGCGGATGCTCTTTCCGTGTCGAATGGCACTGGGAAGGCGAAGAAGAACATCACTACATCGAGGCGGAGATGGATTACCCTGGCGGCCCGAGAAGCGAGAATGTCCATCTGGATGCGAGCATACTCTCGATTGCCCTGAAAAATGGGCTCGGGCTGGAAATGACAGGCACCAGGGACAACTACTTCACATTCGACATTAGCGAGAACATAGCAATCCACCCAAGCGTCTGGTACAACTGCCTTGTTGTGGATGGGTCAGGCACAAAGAAGGTGCTTTGTGCAAAGGTTTCAGCCATCAGGCACATCGGAGCTGATCTGGAGGGGTGAGGTCCACCCCTCCCTAAACAATTCCCATCAACACTTTAACATCAAACAATTATATTGCTGATCTAGTTTTTTCTGATTCAGAAAGTGGCTTTAAATTTGAAATTTTTATTCATTCCACTTTTGAAAGTTATGCATAGAAAATATAATCAATATTTTATATAGTAATAAGGATTAGTATTATTTATGATAATTACAATCAAATATTTTCCCCTGTTATATCAATTGCCTCCGGTGGACGAGAAATTCCGATTCTCATGCCCTGAATCCTCTGGAGTTCATGGAGTGTTTGCAAAAGCTGGCGGTTTAGGTGAGCCTCCAGTTTTACAACACTTTCAGAAATATATTGATCAAAAAGGCATTGTTGGATTTTAACTTCCATTTCTTTACCTACCGATTCCGAAATAAGCTTGTATTCTTCAAAAAGTGATAACACAAGTTTGTGTCCACTCTCATAGAGTTCTTTTTGTGTTTTACCAAATTGTTTTGCAATGATCGAGATAATTTCTTTAATCTGCTTTTTTGTTTTGGAGAAATTTTCATTAAAAATATCTGGCCATAACTCTTTGACGTCAAAAAACTCAAGTGATGAGCAAGGGATTTTCTCGTGTTTTTCCTTCCGATTCAAATATTCAAAATCACAAAGAGTGTTTATGATTAAAAAGATTTTCTTTCCCTCAAGGGATCCGTCTTCTGGCAAGTCGTCGAATTCAACAAAAGATAACAATCTTTCACCAATCTCCATCTCTTCATCACCGAATATTTCCAATCTTGACTTACCTACACCAATTGCAAGATCTTCATTCGTGGAAGTACGCTCTTTCCAAGATACCCAGTCTTTCAAAATATTGTCGACAACCCTAGAAAAATCCCATCTTAAATGAGCATTTTCGTAACGCACCAGTCTCCTGGTTTTCCAGATAATATTTGCAATTTTCTCAACCAGCACAATCTCAAGAGTGCCACGTGGGCAAAGATCTTTCTTCAATTCTATGACAAGTTTATCATACTCCTTCTGGCTTTCATATATTGGCAAAACTGGGACTGAGGCCAAAATGCCATGTTTCAGGTTTGATGGGGGTAGAAATTTACTCCTCTGTGTTTTTGGCCCTGTGGATTTTCTGGCATTTTTTCTATTTGCTTCAAGGGCCTTTGGAGTCATTGTCTTTTCAAAGCTTTTTTTCTTGTTAATTTCCTGTTTTTTCATTTTATATCTCCCAACAGTCGATTTGTATAAAACATATCTTAGCCATTGACAAAATATTGTATACACAGATCGGATGTTTTGCAATATTTATTGCCTATTCATTTATATCATAAAGAAAACATGGCTCCTCAATGGTTGCCAAACAACTTTAATCCATTTGCCTGAGTTCCTGTCAATTATAAGCAGTCTATCGGAAAAATGAATTCTGGCTCCAGATAATGGTCTGGGTTGTATTGTTCCAGGCAAATGGTATCCTCTACCTTAAACAATAGGGGGTGTGAGCAATTGAGAGAGAATGAAATCAAATTCGATCCCTTCGATGAAATACCAATAGAAAAAAGATGGTTTCCAGACCAGGAACAATTGAGCCAGAAAGAATACGATTGTCTTCTACCTCCCCTTGTTGAGAAAATAAGAAGAGAAATCTACAAATGGAGGGGCCAAGTTTATAAGGGGGCTTCGCAAACAACAAAATCATTGCTTTGCCACTGGTTTTTGGAAACTGAAGGGCGGGAGCTGAGATACTTTTTTGCTCAAAGAGAGGCTGTTGAAACAATAATTTATCTCTATGAGATTATAAAGATAAGAGACAAATACGGCCTTGCTGCCTTTGATTCATCTGGGAAGCTCAAAGTAGAGGAATTTGAAGAAAACTGGACCCGTTATTGCATCAAAATGGCAACCGGCACAGGAAAAACAAAAGTTCTTTCGCTTCTTCTTGCCTGGTCTTATTTCCACAAATTTTATGAGCCAGGCTCGATGATGTCAAAAAACTTCCTTGTTGTTGCACCAAATATAATCGTGCTGGAAAGGCTAAAAAGAGATTTTGACAATTTGTGCATTTTTAGAAATGACCCTGTGATACCAGAAAATGGCTATGATGGCAGAAACTGGAAAAGGGATTTTTGTCCCGAACTACACATACAGGATGACATTGGCCAGATTTCTCAAAACGGCAACATTTTTTTGACAAATATTCATCGAGTTTATATGAATGAAACCCTCCCAACGAGAGAAACTTATTGGCTTGGCGAAAAGCCTGTCCCAAATGCTGACAGGAGTGGAGGGATGGATCTTGGCAAAATAATCAGATCAAAACAAATCCATGATTTGGTGGTTTTCAACGACGAAGCCCACCACATACACAGCAAAAATCTTCAATGGTTCGAAGGAATCAGGGATATAAACAGTGGGCTGCTCCAGCGTACAGGAAAGGGCATTTCTGCCCAGATTGACCTGACCGCCACCCCAAAACACAATAACGGCGAAATATTCGCCCAGACTATATCAGATTTTCCACTGGTCGAGGCGATCAAATGCAATATTGTTAAAAAACCTGTTCTGCCAGATAAAGAATCAAGAGACAAGCTGGATGTGAGGCAGTCTGATGATGCTGGTGAGAAATACAGCGATTTCATACATCTGGGCTACATTGAATGGAAAAAACATTTCGATAATCTCAAAGGCAAGAAAACACCGGTCCTGTTTGTGATGGCCGAAGACACAAAAGAAGCTGAACAGATCGCCCTTCACCTAGAGAAAAATTATCAGGTAATGAAGAACAGGGTATTGGTTATTCACACAAACAAAACCGGCGAAATCGATGAAAAACGCAGTGAAAAAGAACTCCAGGTGTTGCGAAATGCAGCAAACAGTGTTGACAGTTCGAATTCACCATACCTCGCTGTTGTCTCGGTGATGGTGCTTCGCGAGGGCTGGGATGTCAGAAATGTCACTGCAATCGTTGGCCTCAGGCCGTTTAAGGCCAAATCTCAGATCCTTCCAGAACAGGCGATTGGCAGGGGTCTCAGAAAAATGTTCGACCTGCAGACTGTTGAGGAGCTTGTTGTTGTTGGCAACCCTCCCTTTATTGAATTTGTCGAGTCGCTCAAATCCGAAGGAGTCAGGCTTGGCTACAGGACAATGGGCGAGAAAAGCGATGAGACAGGCGCGCCACTCATCATCGAGCTGGACAGGGCAAACCTCGACAAGGACCTGGAAAAAATGGACATAGTCCTCCCAAAGCTTGGAAGTAAATATCGCTGGGACCCTGAGTGCATATTTTCGATCGATGTTGATGCAATTGCATTCAAACCATTAAAACTCGACGCGCTGATGAAAAATGACCCAAAAGAAATCCAGTTTATCGATATTTTGGGATCATGGCACCACAAGATTGAATTCAAGCCTGAACTTGTCAACTTTTCAAATATTATTGGGTTTTTCACCTCTGCAATCCTGAAAGAGGCAAGGATGCCTTCAGGTTTCAACGAGCTGTATCCCAAAGTGGAGCATTTCGCAAAAAACAGGTTGTTTGGAAAAATAATGGAAAACGATGATCCGGTGTTTCTGATGAACTTCACAAGGCCGGAGGTCTCAAAAACAATATTTGACACGTTCAGGGCCGAGATTGAAAGGTTGACACTCAAGCAGGTGGAAAACCCCAGAGTCGACCAGGGAGGGCACTCCCAGCTTGATTTTGAGCCAATTGCCGTCTCAAGCCAGAGGTATGTCAGGAGCAAAAAATGCCTGCAGAACATGGTCGTCGGAAACCAGCTTGAGCTTGAATTTGCCGCTTTCCTGGACAGGTGCCAAGACGTGGTTTCCTTCGCCAGAATATATGAAAGACGGAGCCGCTTCAGACTGGACTATGCCACAGAATCCGGCAAAATCCAGAACTATTATCCGGACTTTGTTGCAAAAACAAAAGACGGGTTTGTCTACATCGCTGAAACAAAGGGCATTGTTGACGAAGACGCAAAAAGGAAAAAGGCAAGGCTTGAGCAATGGTGCAAGGATGCAAACAAATCTGCAGGCAAGGAATCCTACAGGTCACTCTTCATCAGGCAGGCTGAATGGGAAAAATTCAGGGAGACACTAAAAAAGATTGAGGAAGCCAACAAAATCTTTGGAAACATGGAGAACTAGAAAATGAACCTCTCGGAAAAAGAAAAACAGGAAATAATCGAACTGATAAGACCGGGTAAAAACTGTATAAACGGCTATGGTTCGAAAAATTATCATCTTTATCAATTCATGAGCCTCTAGCATAGGCCCATAAAAGAACTAATCTCTTCTTTCATTTCAAAATAATTTTGATTAGAATCAATATGGAAAGGAGGCCATTTAATGAGCAAGGTGCTTGTAAAACAAAATATTTTATCTTGGGCCTTAAATCGCTCTGGAAAATCAA
>JAAYUI010000035.1 GCA_012517765.1 Caldisericales bacterium
GAATCCCCCTCTCTCCGCCATTTTTCTGCCCTTTCCCCGTGCCGTGTCGGTTTTCCCCTTCCCGCCGCTGAAGCCCGTTTCGGGATTTCCTTTTCACTGATTCGCCTCGTATGCTGCCCTGCAAGAAGGGGATGGACAAACGGCGGTTAAACTGGTAAGAGACGCCCAAAGCAAGGAGGGCTCCCGGCGGGGGCCCCTCTTTGCTGATAAGGGAAATCTCGGAGAGATGCCAGAGAGGCCGAATGGGCACGACTGGAAATCGTGTGTGCGCCCCTTAAAGGTGCACCGGGGGTTCGAATCCCCCTCTCTCCGCCAGAACGCAAGACGGCGGCGATCGGGTGTCGCCCGCCGTTTTTCTTTCCCGGGCCCCGGGGTGCGGTTCAAGACGTGAAAAGGCTCCTGTCCACCATCTCCGGCCAGGCCTTCCCCTTCGAGCACATCGGGGAGTTTGCCGACAACGGCGAGTCCCTCGAGGTTGCGATCGACGGGCTGGACGGCGCCCGCGTGAGGCCGGGCCGGCATCTCTGGGAGCGTTTCGCCGACTTTCTGCCCGTCGCGATCGACGAGGGCCTGACCCTCGGCGAAGGCGGCACCCCGCTTCTGCCCGCCGGGGAGACCCTTTCGCGGTTCACCGGCATCCGCCGGCTGCTCTTGAAAAACGAGACCATGAACCCGACGTGGAGCTTCAAGGACCGCGGCTCGCTCACCGTGATCGCCATGGCCCGCCGGATGGGCGAGACCGTCACGGCCACGATCTCGACGGGCAACATGGGGAACTCCATCGCCGCCTACGGGGCCCACGCGGGGATCCGGGCCGTCGTTTTCGTTCCCCGTTACGCGCCCCCGGAAAAGATCCGGGCCATGGCCATCCACGGGGCCGCCGTCGTGCGGGTCGCCGCCCCCGACTACTCCGCGATGAAGCGGGAGGTCCTGGGTCTGGCCCCCGGGCTCCACCTCCGGGTCGTCTCCGGAAACGGCCCCCTCCGCGCGGAGGGCTACAAGCTGACGGCCTTCGAGATGTTCGAACAGCTCGAGGGGCGCACCCCCGATTTCATCGCCGTGCCCACCTCGGCCTGCGGCCACATCCGGGGGATCTTCAAGGGCTACCGGGAGCTCCTGGCGGCGGGGCTGATCGCCAGGCTTCCCCGGATGATCGTCGTCCAGGCGGCGAATGTCAATCCCATCGTCGCGGCCGTCCGGGAGGGCCGCGACCGGGTCGTCCCCGTGACCGGGAAGGAAACCGTGGCCGAGGCCATGACCTCGGGGGACCCGCCGGGGGGCGACGAGATCGTCCGGAAGGCCGTGCAGTTCGGCTGGCTCGCCGAGGACGTCACGGAAGAGGAAATCCTCGATTCCCAGCGCCGGCTCGCCGGCGCCGGGTATTTCGTCGAACCGGCGGCGGCCACGTCGCTTGCGGCCGTGCGAAAGCTGAGGGCCGCGGGGAAAGTCGGCGAAGAGGATTCGGTGGTCCTCATGCTCACGGGCTCCGGCCTGAAGGACATGGGCGTCTTTGCCCGCCGGCCGCTGGAGGTCATCGAAAGCGACCTTGCGGGCATCCGGGGGGCTGTGGAAAAAATCCTCGCCTCTTCCCATCGGGACAGGGAAAGGATATACTGATCACGATAGCCGGGCCCCGTGCAACGCCGACTTGTGAACCCCGTCAGGTCCGGAAGGA
>JAAYUI010000187.1 GCA_012517765.1 Caldisericales bacterium
AAAAACGCACATAAGAATGAAAGGTTTGGACCTGTTATAAAGAATGACTTATCATTTTGGAAGAAACCTTTATCGTCTAGGTAAAAGGGAAGATACTTTGTCATATTTGGATACATAATTTTCTGCTTAGAAAAATCGTCCCAATAACTTATACTATCCTGCGTTTCAAACCATTTGTTATTTGTTTTTTTCCTTGCCGAAATTCTTTCGCCATTAACAATATAGGACTTTCCACTCTGTTCCAACCTCTCGTAACCGAATGTGAGTAAATGGTTTTTAATTGCCGGAAAATCCTCAATATCATAATTCCTACTAGGAAATGTACAAATCACATACAAATCTGCAAATTGATAACCATATCGTTTGATATCCCTGCCCCTTAAAATAGGTCGAATAATTTCAGCAGACTTTGGATCTTTATGAATGAGTTCATTTTTCTTATCGCCAGAAATAATAAAGGCTTCGTTTAAACCCGTTTTTATTCCATAACAAATTTGATTATTCCAATCTTGTAAAGGCACTCCTATCTTCTCAATTTTCTCTTTGATCCGATGTTCAATATTCGAAAGAATACTCCAGCTTTTCTTATCCGAATAATTGTTTGAAGTGGAATTCTGCTCGATAAAAACGCTCCATTTTTATAATTACTCAAAAAGGAGCAATCATGAACTTCGGTTACATTCGAGTCAGTAGCGACAAACAGACGGTTGAAAACCAACGGTACGAAATCCACAAATTCGCTCAAAAAGAAAACATCCAAATCGATAACTGGATCGAAGAAACGATCAGCGGAACCAAGAATTACGATAAAAGAGCGTTGGGAAAGTTGTTGAAAGAAGTGGGCAAGGACGACCTTATAATCTGCGCAGAACTTTCCAGGCTGGGGAGGAACATGTTTATGATCATGGAAATCCTCAACATCTGTATGACTAAGGAATGCAAGGTCTGGACCATTAAAGACAGTTATCGTTTAGGTCAGGATATCCAAAGCAAAGTTTTGGCATTTGCTTTTGGTCTATCAGCAGAAATTGAGAGAAACTTAATCAGTCAGAGAACAAAAGAAGCGCTTGCAAGAAAAAAAACAGAAGGTGTAGTCCTTGGAAGACCCAAAGGAAGAAAATCAGCCCATCTAAAGTTATCAGGAAAAGAAAATCAGATTAGAGAGTTGTTGATGCATGGCACATCCAAAAGTGAGATAGCGCGAATTCTCAAGGTCAATCGTATGACTGTCGCATCTTTTATAAGACTGAATATTTCCTTGGATGACAAATAATATAAAAATAGGATTTCCAATAATGACAGGCACAGGCCTTGAAATAGATCAAGGCCTGTGTATTTTTATATTCCAAATCCCATCTGTCCCTCCGGAACTACCTCCTTTCTTCGTGTCCGTCTGACTACTACCGTCTTCTGGCTCACCCAATCATCCCAGGTCATTACTTTCGGACCAGGAATGATCACTGCACTCGGGGTCGTCAGACTGCCCATTGGATTGTGGCTGACTTGCAGATCATCAGCAAACAAGGTCTGTAGGTCAGAGAGCTTCGCGCCCTCCAGCACATCACGAGCAAGCTGAGTGAGAAAGTCGCCCTCCTCCTCTGGAACAATCGCACCTCCGACCTCATCCCCGTAAACGAGCTGCGCGGCCTTCATCTTTTTTCCCATCAAAGCCAGCGCTGTTGCTTCCATCGCTGACGAGTACACCGAGAAAATCGCTTTGACCGGCTGGGTCTGTCC
>JAAYUI010000145.1 GCA_012517765.1 Caldisericales bacterium
AGGTTACTGCAGTGGGATCTGGCTCAGAAGTCATAAAACGTAGAAGATACGGCATCCGAAAATTGGATTTTATCCGGCAGGCATTGGCTGGCTATGCAGGCGGAAGTTCGATTATCAGTGAAATGCTTCAAAACGCGGATGATGCTGCAGCATCGAAAGCCATGTTCCAATTTAGGGCTCAGGATTTCTTGGCCTGGAATGACAGCATTTTTTCTGATCAGGATTGGGAAAATCTAACCAGCATTGCCAGCGGGGGAAAGCGTAATGAAGAGGGCAAGATCGGTACATGGGGCACCGGTTTTCTGTCGGTGTTTCACTTAACCGATATTCCTGAGGTTAATTCTGCCGGAGAGAAATTAATTCTAGATCCTCGAGAAGAATTTGCAGATGTAACAAGTTCCAACATTAAAGATGGCACCGGTTTTCGTATGGAGTGGCGAAGAAAACCAAGTGACATTAGCCGTGAAATTGACGCCGATATCTGGAGCGATGAAAATATCCAGGTATTGAAGGATAGTCTAGCTGTTTCAATTTATCGCCAAATAATTTTCCTACGCAACGTCAACTGCATTGAGGTATACGAAGGAGATCGGTGGCAAGAAAAGCTTTTGTATCGGGTGGCTCGCACACGCAAGTCAATGGTTCAACAGAGTGGATACCGATGTGAGCTTTGGGATATTGAGTATCAGCGAGCTGGTGTGCAACTGCGCCTGGATACCTGGCTGTTCTACCGGGGAAATGTTCCAAAACACCTCATGGTTGAAGGAGTAAAACCCAAGGATACCGAAATTGGGATCGCATTTCCAATCGAAAATCGTGAATGGTTAACCAAAAATTTGCCAGGCGCATTATACAATTTTTTGCCAACCCCTATTCAGACAGGTTACAGCTTTCACATCAACGGAGCTTTTTTCCCGGACAATAATCGCCGGACAATATTAATTGATCCACAGACCCAACGCGAGAAAAGCCGTTGGAACCTGAACGTTATCGACGCTATCGGTGATTTGTTTGTAGAAGTTCTCCCTGATATCCGAGACAGGCTTAATGAACCACGCCGATTCTATGAAATCCTACCTACTCAGCCGCCTCCTCCCGCCCAACAATATTTGGGGCCAATCTACGAGTCTTTTTGCCAGGCTGCGCCAAAGGAGAAGATTGTCTTTTCAAGCCTGGGATCATGGTCTGAACCGGGGAAAGTCTATATTGGACGTCCTGGTTCACGCTTGCCGGAATTGGTTGCCGATTATCTGCCAATTGTTCCATCTGGAGTTCCGCAAACTTTTCGAGATTTTTTGACTTCCACACTTAAAATCCCACTCCTTGATTGGAAAGACGCCATTGCTGTGCTTAATGAGAGCATCCAACCGGGGGTGCCTGTGGCTGAAGCACATCCAATGATCAACTCTGTAGAAAAGTTATGGCTTTTGTACAGCGAACTGCCTGTCAATCCCACTGACGAGCAGCGCAGGCTTTTTGCTGATGCCACTCTATGTTTAGGAGAGGATGGAAAACTTTGGCCTTTTTCTGGTGATATTTGGCGGGCATCAGAACCAACCCGTTCCCTGCTTACCAACAGCGGCTTGTTGTTTGTGTCATTAGAGGCCCAAAAGCAGTATGCCCGCCTTTTGGAAAACCTGGTTGTTGAAATGCGAGGCGCTGAATTAGTCGAATGGCTGGCCAAACAAAAGTGGCCTGATTCACCAATTTCATCATCTACTCTTCCTACAATTTTTGATAGCCTTGATCATTTGATGAATCTTATTAAATTTATTGACGATGATTTGCTAAGAACAAATCGTGATACTTTAAAAAAGCTACCGATTATTTACACTGAAGATGGATTCTTATGTGGGGCTGAATGCGGCGTTTGTTTTCATATTGACGCGGCAGAACGTTCAGACTTGCAGCCTTTGGGGTTACAGTTTGTCCACCCAGAATGGTCAGCAAAAGAAGAAATTAGAGAAGTATATGGACGAGCTGGCGTTGACAATCTGGCCCCTCGCCATGTAATCCAGGCATTACAAGATCGCCCATTGGCCCAGGCGAAACTTCTCCAGCCAGAACTGATCCAACTGCTACAAAAAATTTACGGTTATTTTTTTCGTAATAAGGGCCAACTTGATGAAGTAAGCAAAAACGTTCTTCTTGCAATGCCTTTATGTCTAACGCAACAATTTCGCTTGACCTCGGTGCAAGAAGAGCAAAACAAGTTGCATTTACCTGGCGATGATACTTTGTTAAAAAGTCCTGCGCTGAAAAGTCTTGATAAATTGCAGCTTGATAACCTGATTCATAGCGGTGTTTTATCGGGACGTAGTTTTCTTACACAGATACTTGGATTACGTCCGTTATCAGAAGTCGATCTAATCCGTGATGTTATTTTGCAACATTATCACGATCAGCGGCTGGATCACACTGACAGACGCAATTTGCTGTCGTTTCTAAGTGAGCAGCTCCGTTCGTTGCCAAGCTATCAACAAAATGGATTGTGGCCTGAGTTGCGAGCCGCCAAATTAATATTGTGTTCAAATGGAGAATATAACGCTGCCCAGCAGGTATATTTTGCTAGCCCAGCGATTGATACAGTTTTTGGCCCGGGTTACTTGAAGTTGCATAGTGATTATCAAGTGCCCGTACCAGAAGCAGATGATGAAGATCAAGCACCCTATCGTCAAAATATTTGGTACTGGTTATTTGATAACCTTGGCATAAACGAAACCCCTGCAGCTCGTGATCTGGTGAATGCAATTGAACAATTAACCAGAATAAACCCACCTACAGAGCCTAAGATTGAAGCTGTTAGACGATTATATGATTTCTTAAATAGCGAGATTAGCGAAAATAAAACGTACCTGAGTAACCCTGAATTTCAGCGCCTCTCGGAAATTGCTTGGCTGCCGGCTCGCAACAGAAGTGACCGGTGGTATTTCCCACGGGAAATATATCAGGCATCCCTTGTATATTTAATTGGGGAGCAAGCCCCGTTATTAGTATTTCGCGAGTCTAGAGAGCAGCTTCGTTCTGTATTTGGGATGCCCAGGTATCCTGATGTTGAGATCGTTGCAAAACATTTGCTTGATCTTGCTCGTAAGAAGAAACCATTAGAAGAGAACGATCTGCGCATATACCAGGACTTGGGCAATCGCTGGCATGATTTGAGCAATTTACTTCAGCAGAATTTAAAAACATCAGATGTTGTTTGGTCGTCATCCCGCAAACGATACTGGAAACCTGAACATGTATTTCTTGCGAACTTTGCCCATTTATTTGGAGATCGTCGTTCTTACATGCAATCTCCTGGGGGAGATGCTCAAAAATTCCTGTCGCATTTAGGCGTCCGAGAGGAGCCCCATAGCTACAATGACTCGCTCGATTTGCTGAACGAGATTGCCCAAGACTACACAGATGGAACTCCGGTAAGTGATGCTGATAACAAGTTGATCTATGCAAACCTGTTCCACCTGAGTCAATTTGAGAACTACCATATACACGAGCGACTTAGCAAAGTTAAATTCATGCCGGCAAATAATGGATTGTTGTATGAGCTGTCTCAGATTGCTCTAGTCGATAGAAAAGATTTATTGGTATGGTTTGAAGAAATAGATTTTCCTCGACTGGATCAAGAGAAATTGACGGAGCCCGTCAATAAACTATTGCGAAAATCCGGGATGCCTTTGTTAAGTGAATTGATCCATCGCGAATTAATTAAGATTGAAGGGGAACAACCGGATACAGTTCTGAATAACCAGATTCCAAACCTAAAATTAGCTTTTCAACGAGTCGCTTTAGGCGCTTATCAGGACGACGAGGAAGCTAAGAAACGAGCATTTGAGGCAATTGATTTACTTGTAAATCTAGAAATATTTGCATGTGATCGGATTGTCGTCCAATACTCGCTCCAAAATCAGAATGGTTGGCATACGCTTGGCCACCAGAACACAGACGAGAAGTCGCTACTCTACAAAGACAATAATAGTTTGTACGTTCATCGTATCAATAGGAAGCTAGACAATGTTCAACTTGCTTTAGAAATCGAGAACCTGCTATTTCCGGGTAGTAAAGCGAGCATCGTCATTGAGAATTTGTTAGAGAAAAAGCTTGCCGAGATCAATAACTATTTGGACAGGCACGGATACCCTATTGTATTAGGGGGGGATTCTTTTCCACCATTAGCATCACCAGCTCCTGGCAAACTTGATATATGGGATATTCCAAATGAGACAACCGTTGAAGGTGGAAAAGGCACTGACGGCAGTATACCCATTGATGTGGATAAAGTAGATGTGCCTGTCCCATCTCAACCATCAGTTGTTGAAAATGAACCCGAATTACTGCAAACCGAAGTAGTTCAGGAAATGCCACCGGATATAGCCGCCCCTCCAGCTACAGAAGAATCACCTTTCGAATTTGATGAATACGGAGATCAGCCCGATACTTCAATACCGGCTTTTACAGGGCAAACGCGCCCAATGGTTCCAGTGCTTCCAAATGATTATGATGATCTACAGAGACGCTATGGCTTAACTTTACACTCTTCTGAGCCTGGGGATTATGAAAATGATATTTTAATCTCCGATCGAGTCAATTCTGATCGGGAGTGGGTTGGTGACAACGATGCCGAAAAAGAAAATGGCGCAGTTACGTCTACTCGTTTTACTTTAACTTTTACGAATCGCTATGAGGGTTTCTTGCCGCTGCATCAACGCGCCCGGCTCATGTTTCCTGATCATCCAACATGTTTGGAATGTAAAACTGATTTTCCAGAATGGGAATTTGATCTCTACATAGACTATGAACGCCAAATCATTCACCATCAAGAAATGCTTCCGAAATTCTTCGATGCATTCAAGATTCCTGCTGGCGGCATTGTTTACCTGGAACGCGTTTATGCAAATCATTGTCGCCTATTCTGGAAAGGAGATGTTTCCAGGGTAGAAAATGTGATTTGCTTGGAGATACTTGAGGATGGTACTTTAAGCGAATACGAAGTTCCATCTACAGAATTCCCATGTGAGCTTTCAGAATATGTTTTCCGTTCGGAAAAGCGTTTAGAAGATTCCGAGGCTCTTTTTCGTCAGGCAATTGGCAAGAAAGGTGTTTTTCAGACGATCTGTGATGTGTTCGGCGAAGCTGGGAGAGTTTTGTCATTTGATGAAATTTTTCATGGCGTTATGAAAATTCGTCAGGTGGCAAAGGCGAGTATTTCATACCAACTTAACCAGAGGCCTTGTTTTGTCAATCTTGAAAATGGATTCTGGCGTTTTGAACCTCAGCTTGGTGCAAGTGAACCAAATGGAAATGATAAGTCTGTAAAACCAAAACATGAACATTCTAAAGATGCCGAATCAGGAAATGAACAACTTCATTCGGAAGAATTAAAAAAGCCAGTTGAACCAGCTTCGTCAGTATCAGCTCAGATCACGTCTCCTTCTGCTATAAATCTTTTATTGAGAGAGATTCGAAGAGATTTAGGACAATTTGAGAACTATTTGCAGGAAGATATTGATAATCCTAAAGAAAGGCTTTTTGAAATAACCGAAAAGATGCTGGCATTAGCAACTCAATGGCAAGTTAAATTACAAGCGCTTTCTTCAATTGATGTGCAAGTTGATGACACTTTGAGAGGCTTATGGGAAAGTGTTTCACGGAATTCACGTGATCAACAAAAAACCAAGCTTCTTGAGCAGCGTATATGGGAACTGATGGTTACTAATCCAATTAACCAGCTTATAACTCAGCTGCAAAATCTATTGATTGGAACCAAAGAAGATATCCGCCCGCAATTTTTTATGTCTCTATCATCTTTGGCCAATCAAGCGTTTGAACGAGAATATTTTGAGCAATCACTACAAATTTATCAGTGCCTACAGTTACAAGGTGCGGGGAATTTTAGAGATAAAATCGAAAAAATAGGCGAGCAACAAAGGGTCCAATTGCGGCTTAAAGAGCTCGAGCAAGAGAAAGTAGCTTCTGATCGGTTTACCCTCTTACAACTGGCATGGGAAGAAACGCCAGATTTTCCTTCTTTGCGACGCGTAATTCAAAATGAGGTGGCTCTATCTGTTATAGAGCAAGAGAAGCTTTACCAGCTTTGTTTTGAAGAAGAGAACTTCCATGAAGCTTATAAACAACATTGCGAATGGTTCAAACTTATTTTGCCATTGTATCTGGGATGGAAAAATAACTCGGACTTGTCTGTGAGAATATGGGAGTTAACTTATAAACTATTCGCTATGTTGCTTAAAAAGGCAAGCGATACCGATTCTGTTGAACACTATTATTTAGCCTACCATGTGGCAAATCTCCTTCCTTTTGAAGGTCAACATCTCATTCCAGCAGCTGATTACCTACAGACCGTTCTTGAAATAGCTCAGGATTATGAAAAGAAAGACAGACTAGTTGAGGCTGCAGCCACATTGGAATTTGGACTTTTTTCAATAAAATCCAGTAAAAGAGGTTTAGAGAGATATCTAAATTATCGGCTCAACGAATATGCCAGTAGATTGTTTGAGGGATTAGGTTTATTGGTAATTGCTGATTTCTATTTGTACGAGGCAAATAGAGATGCAACTTCTGAACAAAAGGTCAAAATCTCGCATCGTCGTTACTCATTCCATGAAATGATGGCGAATATGGCAGAGGAAGATAAGTCAAAAGAAGTGCAAACTTGGATTGCCCGTCTTAGTAGTTGTGCGAGTCAAAATGACTTTATTAAGAGGGTGGATCCAGAAAAATTTATGGCCTATATTGAGAACCTTTCAACAAAATCATTTTGAATTTTTGTATAGACATAACCCTGGCCAAGATTGTTCTGCTGTGTGGCTGTTCGGTATTTTGCAGTATAGTATGTTGATAAAAACATATTAGACCTTACTATATCGAAGTGGTGGCATTATCTATGGATCCTCAATGGATTGAGCGTATTTACAATAATAGTGATGGCGAGGATTTTCTTGGTATTCGCATTATTTCAGAAAATATACTTTCTTACCTATTACCTGGGATAATAACGATTACTCAACGCGCCCGCTATTATGCATTCTACTGCTGGTTGATCGTCGATTATGAGAAAGAGCATCCACCGGGTTGGACGCTTGCGAAATTCATCAAACGCCGTGAGCAGATCTTTGCCTTCGCTAACTTCGCCTTTCAACCCGCAATTGATTATCGTAAGGCCTTAATAGGGTTAGCGGGTTATAACGCAGTGACTGTACACTGGAGTCAACATAAAAGTACTGGAGCTATACCGCTGACGCTGGATAACTTTCTCACCAATGAATATGGCGGTTACCGAATCTATTCAGGCGTGCTTCAAAACCTTAATGCCTACCAAACCACAGGCGCAAACAAGATACAAGTGTGGGCATATGGAAAGAAACTCGCTGATGCATTCGAGTGTTCAATCCAGAACACAGAGTATTTCAAGCACCGGGCTGAGTATGACCATGTTGATTCGATTGCGGTCTCAGTCCTTGAGGAATATGGAAGGCAATGCCATCTTAGCCAGCTTAAATCTCAGCCAGATGCGAATGAAGTTCTTGAGTTACTGTTTCAGTTTTCGTCTGGAAAGCCATTACCGGGTTACGAAAGTTCCAACCTACCAGTTCAGAATATGCGTGGTTCTCTCGGCATGATTCTGGATATGTGTCGCGGAGATTTACCAGGCCAGCTTAATGAAATCGCCTTCCTACAAAACACTCTATATGCCTTTTGTGCAGATTATACGCTGTACTGTCCTTCTGCTGAATTAAAACCATTTATTGCTCTCTGGCAAATACGTACGCTCCGCGAGCTTTATGTTTACAGTCTCTATGGTCTATGGGCCAGCTTCCTTGAATGGCTCCGGCAGAATGGTCCGCAAACACTTGAAAGTTACCTAAGTTACCTGGATCAAAATGTTCGTTTTGATTTGTTAGATGCTAAGAGTGAAATCGGGGCTAAGAGTAATTCGCTAAGTTCCTGGAGGTTATCTGACTATCTGAATAGTTTTCTGAACGCATCTCACATACCGCAGGGGACACTTGAAGAACGAATCATAGCCTATTCATCACAGAGCCAATCGTCTTTGAATGAATTTGAACTCATCAGGAAATTGCGCGCGGTAGATAAAACAAATACGCCAGAATATATAAGTCTGACTATACTTCTTCTAACCGGTGTATATATCAGATTATCAGCGATCCAGACAAACGACTCTTTTCAAACCTGGCCATTCGTGGAACTCGGTGGACAGAGACGCAGATCATTAGCATTGTTCGTAGAGCATTTCAAACAGGACTGCCTCCATGGCCGTTGCATCCTGGAAAGTATTACCTGGTTAATCCGCGACTACATATTAACGCAGCATACTATCGCCGCACTTGAAAAATGGCGTAGTCGTAAAGCAAATACTTTCCATTTTATCTATGACGCCGGTTACTTTGAGTACGTGCGCGGCGATAATACTGGCTTCGCAGCTTCACGGTTTGATCAAGCCCACAATATGCTCACTGACCTTGGCTTGATCAGTCTGGATAATGACCAGCACCCGCTTACACCAGCGGGTAGCGATGTGCTTGATAAAGTGTTGGGGAACTTACGTGAATACTGGCCCAATCCATCTGCTTAATACACTTGAGAATAGTTCTGATTATCACACCTGTGTCATCCTCTCATACGGAGCGGATTTGGCATTCTATGAGGAACTTGTATTGCGGCCGTTATGGGTCCGCAACTGCCGCTATCACCTGGTTTTTATCGATGCCCAGCGCTACCGTGATCTGACCAAACAACAGCCCGAAGGAGCGAACCTGATTGGCCGGCATTATGTCGTTGTTCCCGTTGATCTAGGATTCCTTCAATCATTTCACTCAAAGCTGATCCTTCTACTGGGTGACAACGGTGGACGGCTGTTGGTTGGCAGCGGAAACTTGACCTTTTCCGGATTTGGATCGAATCTTGAAGTGTATACCTCGGTCGATTACAGTAAAAGTGATACTAGCGCCCTGTTCCTCTTTCAACAAGTATGGAACATGATTCTATCGCTGCAAAAGCAGTATGGACATTCACGACAGGCCGATCAGATTCTCATTAATGCTGCGAATCGCTTTACCTGGCTGCGAAATCAGGCATCTCAGCTTGAGGAGACCTGGTTTTTGCATACGCTAGAGTCACCCTTGCTAGAACAAATCTGTCAGGTCTTATCAAATGACACAATTCGAAAAGCCACAATCATCTCCCCATTTCTCGACAGCGAAGGGAAAGCGGTGCGAGAAATTTATCGGCGTTTGAAGCCAGATGAAATTAAACTAATTGTACAAAACCAAAAGGCTGTTGCGAATCCAATTAGTCTAGACCGTCTTCGGGCTGAAGGTATTCCTATATCTCTTCACCTGACGAGTAATGATGAGCCGCGCTATTTACATGCCAAGGTTTACATTCTGGAAGGTGAGCGGCATAATTGGGTCATTACAGGGAGCGCAAATTGCACGAGTGCTGCCCTGCTCAAGTCAACCAGGCAGGGGAATTTCGAAACAGTTCTGGTTCGCAAATATGATAAGAGCCGGGATTTTACTTATCTTCTTGATGCATTGAATGTTTCACCTCTCGCTTATACCCCCGACCAAATCATATGGAAACCGCAAAGCGAGGAACCTCAAGTTCGTCAACAGCAAATCTATTTGCTAGATGCAACATTACACGAGCACACTATTACCCTGCGATTTACTTTAAGTGAACCACTCGCATCTGGACTCCACCTCAAGGCTGTCATCTCAGATACATATCACTTGCCATTACAGATGGTGCCTGACCAAGATTTTTCTATCACTAATTTACCCGATGAAGTTTACCAACAAGCCCTAGGCAAGCCAATGCTCTTATATATCGAAGCGATGGATGAGTTCGGGCATGCGGTTGATCTTGGTTGCAACACACTTTGGATCAATCAATCTGATGAGCTCAATTCCATCCGGCGAGGGCTGCCATTACTCGACATAAAAGCTGCTTCTTATCTGGCAGATGGCATTTTTGCCTCAGAGAGTGAGTGGAATGAACTTCGTCAGTCCCTGGCACGCCTGATCGAGATTGAAACACGTTATATACAGAACCAGACATCTCATATCGGGCGGTTTACCAACCGATCTCGAGCATCCGATCAGGCACAGACTGAGCCAACCGAGACGGAGGTCTTCTTTACTGATGAAAGTATGGTTGAGGATGCAGAAGCGGAAGAAGCTAGCGCCCGATTAGTATATCAAGAGACGTTAGAAGCATTTTTCGAACATTTACGGGGTCGATTACCTGGCAGGCAGAAAGAAACTTTACTAGCAGAAGTGGGTAGAGACATCGCGGTCCATACTAGCAAACCTCCCACTCCACCGACTCCTTCCACGGCGCGCCAGTTCCAATATTTGATCCGCAAATATGTGGATTCATTACGCAACCTAAACTACATGCAAAACGTGCCAGTTGAGCATGTTCCACAATATTACTTTTTATTAAATCGGGTGCTATGGTTTTTACGCCATCACCAAGGGATTAGTGAAGAAACGTTCCTTCTCCTCCTACGGAACATGACCACCGGCCTGCTTGGCAGTGGTGATGAAAAAGCACCCCTCCTTGAAGCTAGGTCGCAGAGACTGATAAAGCGCTCGCTTCAAAAAGAATGGGCAAGCGACTTTGCTCCTATTTACGCTTTAGCAAATGCCGTTGTTGTTGAGGAATTGTCTCTTTCTGATCAACATAACAGCTTTATTGATATTACGTCAGCGGAGGCTGAACATTGTCTGGCAAGCATTTTTATCGTTAATGGCATCCCTGACTTTGATTCTATAGATGTTATAAAAGCAGTCTTGGAGATCGAAGAAATCATGGGGCAATCAGTGAAAAACATAGCTACCAAATTACAGCTATTTGTTGATCAGCACCTCCATAAGACAATCGATCTTTTAGCACACTGGAAACAAGAGACCATCCTAGCAAGAAAAGGTGTCCTAGATCTGAATGAGGTCATACGATTGGAGTATGCAATCCTGGATTATTGCATTACCCGGTATGATGCATTGAAGAAAATTGAGGAAATCGACTTAATGATTGAGGAAGCAAGTGATGGAATATTCTGGGCAGAAAAGCTAGGAATAACCGAATCCATGAGCTACTTTCGAAATGAATTAATCGGCCTTTTATCCAAAAAGGGAGAGCTTGGGCTACTCGCAAGAAACTACTACGAAAATGGAAAAATTGCCGATCTAGAAGGGCGTCATGATGATGCGATACGCTTTTTGCAGCAAGCTCTGGTTCTTGCGGAAAAGACAGGCCTTGTAACTATTGCAATGGGAAGCCAAGTAAGGTTGAAAAGTTTACTGTCAGAAATTTGAAGAATCTACCAACCTTTTGTATATGATTTCGGAAAGAAATAACATAGAACAGAATTGGATTTATTCCTACTCGATCGATTGCCGGTATTCTTCCACCAATTTTCGCGTTGTATACCAAACTCTCCCTCGTTTTACCGCCTCAATCCTTCCGGTACGGGCCAGCAGGCTCAGATATTCCTGAGAATAGGGCGTTCCTCCTGCAGCCTCCCGCAGCGGGATCCATTCGGCTTCAGGGCTCGGAGCAGAGATCACCGGCGTGCATGCCTCCATGTACAGGTTCATGCTGCGCTCCACCGCTCTGCCGACAAAGTTCACTAGAGTCGCTGGTTTCCCGGCATCCGCCTGATCCAGCACTCGGTAATACTGCCGGCGGTTGATGCGCTGGATCACGGTCGGCGGATATCCGGCTCGCATCAGAATCAGGTTCATCACCAGGCGCGCCGTCCGACCGTTACCGTCGATAAAGGGATGGATCGCC
>JAAYUI010000132.1 GCA_012517765.1 Caldisericales bacterium
TACTAAAGAAATTTGGATTATGATAATAAGGATTTCACTTTTAAATTCACCTAAGATGCGCTTCGTTTAGGACAATCAGAATATTCACCATACGAATTTTCAATTTTCATTCGATCGAAGTATGAACGTTTTTTGTTGGGCTGCCAGTAGGCTCCTTGCAAGCATATACAATTGCACAGCTCATTTTTTCTCTGCTACACTTGTAAGAAATAACTGAATTTTTGTTAGAAATAAAACAATCTCTATCATCAATAAAATTGGGCTTCAAATTTTTAGTCACTTTTAAGGATAATTCTTATTCATACTATTTTTTTAGATTCAGTATTTTATTACAACTTATAATGGTGGAAGATAAATAGCAACTTCCCGTACATTGATGAAGTCCTCGTGTCCGCAATCAGACGAGATGTGTCCATCCTCGTGCACACCATAAACTCTACCACACAGATCAGTAAGCTGTTTCATCGCTTTTTCATCGATTTGCTTGTTCTGATACAAGGCGATAAGCAAGTCTGCAGCTGCCTGGCGGGTTGATTGACCTATCCACCCATCACACATTATCTTATAGGCACCTTCGAATGTGCGGGGATCAGGATTGTTTTTCAAAGTAATGAGCAGTGCACGCTTTTCATCTTCGGAATTCTCATGATTCAAAAAACGTTGGATAAGATACTCAAAAACATCTCTTCCGCCAATTTGATCCAGTGAAATGATCGCATCATATTTTAAATCTGAATGTTGGTCGTCGATGATGGTAATTAGAGGTTGTATGGCACGTTTTGATTCAAGGCAACCCAGGATTTTGATGGCACTTCGGCGGACAATTAAATCATTTTGCTTCAGCAAAGATAAGTATGGTTCATGGTCATCTGGCTTGAGGGTGCAGATGGCCCAGATGATATCCTCAGCAAAAGGCTCATGAGGGCTGCTTAGCCATGATAATAATTGTTCGAGCGCACGTTGGTCTTTCATATAGGCCAGCAATCGGGCAGAGATGACTCTCGCATTAAGCTCTTGGGTGGAATCAAACAAAATCTCGAGCAGGGGCATGGCAATACGTTCATCTGCCAGACTCAGCATGAGTCTGGCAATCTTTGTTATTTCTTGCTCACCGAATAATCCTCTATCTACTTGAATAACATATGTCGTCAAAAACTTGAATAAATCATCCTTGAACTCGACAGTTGTTGTGTCAATGGGACGACGATAGTGGGGAAGAAAATTTTCAAGCAACGGCATTAGTGCTTGTGCCCCAATCTTGGCGCAAAGTTCATACTCTTTTTTTGCTGCCCAGTAATAAGCCCCTGTTTCATCCGCTGTGGGCTGCCAACCTAGATGATCAAGGGCAATGGCAGCCTGTTTGCGAGATCTTATAGCATCATTAGTGAGCCAGCTGATTAACAGGGGTATATGGCTTTTATCCCCACAGTGGGTGATTGCCTGCGCAGCCAGATAAGGCATATCTCTGCATATCTCAAGAGATTCCAGGAATATGGACAAAAAGTGCGGATCATAGGTGAATTTCTCCAAAGCTTCCTGTGCATCAACAGCACAATGATCATTGTGTGATTTCCAGCAGTTCACAAGCGGAATAAAGGCGCGCACATCTCGCAATTCGCCAAGTGCTTTCATGGCGCGGCGGCGTACATCATTGTCCCTTTGATTATCATTTATGATGGCGATTAAGGGGTCCACTGCCTGAAGGGGAGCCAATCTCATCAGAGCTTCGATAGCATCGTAGTGAACCTTCCATGCTGATTTGCCAGAATAACGTAAAGCTCTGATCAAGCCACGAACATTGCCTTTCTTTTCAAGTTTATTGACGTCCGGTGGGCCAAAGATATTCATTGGATACTCCTTGAGATGATTTATAAAGGAAAGTCTAGACCGATTTTGCCATTATCGGTATGGCCGCAGTCGGATGATGAATAATGGTCATTGTGTTCACTTTGGATCATCTCCCGAAGGGGAGTCAGCATATTTAACGCATTATCGTCGAGTTGATTATCCTGATGCAGTGCACTGAGCAATTCCGCGGCAGCCAGTCGGGTTGAGTGATCAGCCGCCGAATCACACAATATTCGATAGGCAGGTTCAAAGGCGCGGGGATCAGGTTTGTTTTTGAGTGCAATCAGCAGTGCGCGATGGATGGCCTCCGGTCCATTCATTTTCAACAAGCGTTGGAGCAGATTCTCAATAACATCTATGTCACCGATGTGTCCAAGTGTGATAATAGCTTCATAATTTATATTATCTAGATATCGGTTGTTATCGAGCAGTGCGATGAGGGGATTGATAGAAAGCTCGGATCCGAGTCGGTCCAACAAGTGGATAGCACTCATGCAGATATCTCGATTCTCATGATTCAGCAGGGATAAATATGGTTCTATATCCGATGGCCTGAGGGTGCTGATAGCCCAGATGATTTCTTCAGCGTAAGGATGATGAGGACTGCTTAACAAGGAAAACAACGGTTCAAGGGCGCGTTGGTCATTCATATACGCCAGCAATCGGGCAGCATTTACTTTCGCGCCAAGATCTTCGTTAGGGTCATGCATTATCTCGAGCAATGGGGCAGAAATGCATTCATCGGCCATGATAAGCGCGAGAATGCTGTTGTTTTCAACTTGTCTTATCACAATAGCTGTTGTACCTGTATCTATCTTGAACGACTTGTAACACAGTTTAGGGATCAGCCAACGGCTGAACTCGGCGGTGGTCATACCAATGGGTTTATATTGGTTGCTGAATACGAGCATTGGCATAAGCGCTCGAGGACCGATCTTTGCGCAACATTCATACTCATCTCTTGCCAGCCAGTAATATGCCCCAGATTCATCATTGGTGGGCTGCCAACCCAGCTGATCAAGGGCAATGGCGGCCTGTTCACGTGTTTTTTTATTCTCATTAGCAAGCCAGCTGATTAACAAGGGAATATGACTTTTCTCCCCATAGCGGGCCATCGCCTGTGCAGCCAGAGGTGGTATTTCATATGATTTTTCGTGAGAAGCCAGCAGAGCGGGGAGCAAGCGCGGGTCATCGAATTTAATCAAAGCCCTGGCTGATGCGCCACAAATGAAATAGTCTCCTGATTTAAGACAGTTCACAAGCGGTAAAAATGCACGTGTATCTCGCAGTTCTCCAAGGGCTTCAATGGCTTTACTACGTACGAATTCGTCCCTTCGGAGATCTTGGATAAAGGCAATCAAGGGATCCACAGCCTGAAGCGGTGCTAATCTCAACAAGGCTTGGATGGCATCTGCGTTAATCTGATCATCAGACCTGCCAGTATAACGCAAGGCTTTGATCAGACCGCGCACATCGCCTTTTTTTTCAAGTTCACTGATATTTGGAGGGCCGAAGAGACTCATTTACACCTGCCTTGGATAGATTACAAAGGAAAACTCAATCCAATACCACTATCGGTATGTCTGGAACAATCAGAAGAAATATATTGATCTTCATGCTTCGTCTGGATGACCGTCCGTTGGGCCAGAGCCATCTGCTTTTCTTGCTCGCTAAGCTGACCGGATTGATAGATTTCAATGAGCGCCTGCGCTGCAGCTTTTCGCAGCGAATAATCGGCGCTCTTTAAGCTGTCGAGGTAAGCCGGTATGGCTCCCGGCTTATTGAGCCGCCTCAATGAATCAACCATCTTCAGCGCGGTGTTAAGGTCGTATGTACGCTTCAGGAGGAAAGAAACCAGCGGCTCGACTGCAAAATCGCCAAGAGCAAAGATGCCATCAAAATTATTATTCGCAATCAGGTAAGCAACCTGATCAGCAGGGGTGGTTGGTTGCCAGCCTAAGGCTTGCAGTGAATGTGCAACCGCACTGCACAAATGGAGATCACTGCCGGCCAGGTTCTGCAACAAAACCGGAATAGCCCGCGGATCTCCCTGCACGGCAAGCGCATCTGCGGCTGCCCGGCGAGCATCGCGCTCCCGAAATGGCAATCCATCGAGGGTCACGATGCTTTCGTCAAAGACGCTCATGAAAAACTCGACGGCCAGTGGATGCTTGAAATCGGAAAGAAAAGGAATCAACGCTGATTTATAATTAGCTGGGATCCTTTGATAACTGCTGAGCAGTTGTTCAAAAGCACTTGGATCACCCAGCTTAGCGAGAACGAGACACGCCTCGCCAAGCACGTCATCTTGCCAGGACTTAAGATAATGTAA
>JAAYUI010000029.1 GCA_012517765.1 Caldisericales bacterium
ACAAGTTTTTGTTCATCTTGAGGATCTTCTACCATATTACCAAAATTAGCACAAATGGCATTTTTTGTCAATTTAAAAACCTCCTTCACACAAAATACAACAAAACAAGTTTATTTTGTACTTGCTAAATATATAATGCCGAAAACAATTTCCTTTGATGAATTAATTTGACAGGTATCATTCGAAATTGTGTTTGACAATTACAAAAAATTATTTTTAAAACATATTGGTTTTTTACTACACTTGACATTCATCCCATAACTGGTATATAAGTACCAGTATGCTTAATAAGAGAGATGCAAAAACAGAAAAGGGAAACACAAGGGGGCAAAAATGGCCAGCTTTGTAAAACTTTCCGAAGCCTGCACGTTGGCTATCCACACGATGGCTTTTCTGGCCTGCGATGATGAGGGAAAACTCTCGGCAAGGGAGCTCTCGGTTCAGCTCAAAGCATCGTTTGACCACCTTTCAAAGGTTCTCCAGAGGCTCACAAGGGCTGATCTGGTAAGGCCGGTCCGCGGCCCGCAGGGTGGGTTTGTCCTGGCGAGGCCGGCTGGAGACATAAATCTGCTCGAGGTGGTGGAGTCGATAGAGGGGCGGATGGAACCCTCCTCGTGCCCTCTTTCCAAGCCGTTTTGCCCCACCGGCGGGTGCACACTTGGCTGTGTCATGAAGGACGTTGAGGCAAAACTTTCTGATCACTACAGCAAAACTTCGCTTGAGCAGCTCTGCCAGGCGATCAAAAAGGAGAACAGATAATGGGTGTTCGCAAGATTGTCAAAATTGACGAGGAGAAATGCAATGGGTGCGGTGAATGTGTCACCTCTTGCGTCGAGGGCGCAATAAAGATCATTGACGGAAAGGCCAGGCTTGTGTCAGATTCATACTGTGACGGTCTTGGCGCATGCCTTGGCCATTGCCCCCAGGATGCGATAACAGTAGAGGAGAGAGATGCAGTGGATTTTGACGAAAAGGCAGCCATGCAGCACATGGCGCAGTCAGGCAAGCCACAACCGCAGGCTTGTGGCTGTCCGTCTTCCCAGGCAAGAACAATTCACAGGGAAAAACAGGAAAGTGGCGCGACGCCATCAGCAGAACAGCAGTCCTGCCTTGCCACCTGGCCGGTCCAGCTAAAACTGGTCTCGCCCAATGCGCCGTTCCTGAAGGACTCACACCTTCTTCTGGCCGCGGACTGCGTTCCATTTGCCTACGCAAATTTCCACGGCAAGATGCTCCAGGGCAGGCCGGTTGTAATTGCCTGTCCAAAACTGGACGACATTTCAGACTATGTACAAAAACTGTCAGACATCATAAGATTGAACGGTGTGAAGAGTCTGACTGTTGTGCGCATGGAAGTGCCCTGTTGTTCCGGGCTTGTCAGAATTGCCCAGGCAGCCGCCGCGATGTCCGGGACCAATGTCCCGATCAAGGAAATTACAGTGATGATAAACGGAGATGCTTTTGACAACTTTGGAAGCCAGATATAAATTATAGAAAAAGGAGAAAAAGCCATGTTTTGTTACCAGTGTGAACAGACTTTTGGGGGCAAGGGATGCACAGTGCAGGGCGTTTGTGGTAAGGACGACACGACGGCCACCCTGCAGGACCTTCTGGTTTATGCAACAAAGGGCATAGCCCAGTATGCAAAAAGGGCAAGGGAGCTTGGAGCTACTGACCCGGATATCAACAGGTTTACTGCCGAGGCATTTTTTACAACCATCACAAACGTGAATTTTGACCCAAACAGGCTTGTAGAGCTGATCTACAAGGCAGGACGCATGAAGGAAAAGGCAAAAGACCTGTATGAGGTTGCCTGCCTGAAATCCAGCAGGGTGCCGGACAAACTCTCCGGGCCAGCAACATGGACAGCGGCCAAGTCTTTTGAAGGGTTGGTAGAGCAGGGAAGAGAATTCTCACCTGCAAAGATGATCGGGCGCATTGGCGAACAAAAAGCCGGTCTGCTCCAGTTCATGACCCACGGACTCAAGGGTGCATCGGCCTATGCCGACCACGCCGCAATCCTTGGTGTTGCCGACGACAAGTTTTATGAAAAACTCCACAAAATCCTTGATTTAGTTTCAAAGGAACCAACCGAACTTGGCCAGATCATGGATGGCCTGATGGATGCCGGACAGGCAAACATCAACGCAATGGAGATGCTTTACAGGGCAAACACCAACACCTACGGACATCCTGTCCCGACAAAGGTAAAGATCACCCCAACAAAGGGAAAGGCAATTCTTGTTTCAGGCCATGACCTTCTTGATCTCGAGGAACTCCTCAAGCAGACCGAAGGCAAAGGCATAAACATCTACACCCACGGCGAGATGCTGCCGGCTCACGCGTACCCAAAACTCAGGGCCTATAATCATCTTGTTGGCAACTGGGGTGGTGCATGGCAGGAACAAATCCACGAGTTTCCAAATTTCCCTGGCGCAATCCTCATGACAACAAACTGCATCCAACGTCCAAAACAGGAATATGCCCAGAGGATATTCACGTCCGGTCTTGTGGCCTGGCCAGGGGTCACGCACATAAGAAACCGCAACTTCACGCCGGTCATTGATGCTGCGTTGCAGGCCCCGGGGTTCCAGTCCACCGAGTTCCCGCACGAAATAAACGTTGGCTTCGGCTTCCAGACTGTGGTCGGGATTGCCGACAAGATCGTGGACATGGTCAAAAGCGGAAAAATAAGGCACTTCTTCCTGATTGGCGGATGTGATGGCGCAAAACCCGGAAGGAGCTACTACACCGACTTCGCAAGGATGGTGCCAAAAGATTGCATGATAATGACACTTGCCTGCGGAAAATACCGCTTCAACAAAGATGACTTTGGCGACATCGACGGGGTGCCCAGACTGCTGGATGTTGGCCAGTGCAACGATGCCTACTCGGCGGTGCAGATTGCCCTCGCCCTCTCGCAGGCATTTGGCGTTGACGTCAACGAACTGCCGCTCTCGCTCGTCCTTTCCTGGTACGAGCAAAAGGCTGTTGCTGTCCTGCTCTCACTTTTGGCACTGGACATCAAAAACATCAGGATTGGCCCCTCTCTTCCGGCATCACTCACCCCGGATGTCATAGAAATGCTCCACAAGGAGTACAACATCCAGCCAATAACAACGCCAGAGCAAGACCTGAAGGCGATCCTTGGATAGTTAAAAACACGATTGCGGCCCGGGTGTCCAAGTTTGCGAGGCGGGGGAAGAACCCGCCCACAAGCAAGCAACCACACCAAGGGCTTGCCTCATAAGGCCGAAATGGCCGCACAAAACAGCCGCGCTGGCCCCCTCCTCGCGGCTGTTTCCATTTTTAGTGAATGACCAACCAGGCGCTCCATTTATTGACAAACCAGGGACGCAAGCTAACATGACAGACAAGAACACAAAAGAACGGGGTGAAAATGAATGAAGATAAATAAAATCATATGCGTTTTTGTTGTGGCACTTGTTTTATTGAGTGGTGGGTGCGTCAAGAGCGGAGCAGGCAAGCCGGAAATCAATGCCGGGGGAGAATATTTATACGAATGCAGCGATGGTTCAACAGTAAAAGCTAATTTTTACAGCCTGTCTGATGACAGCCTATATTTTGTAAAAGTGGACATGGAAAATAAGGAATACACACTGCCACAGCTGGTGTCTGCTTCCGGAGCAAGGTACAGCGACGAGCGTGAAGTTGAGTTCTGGATAAAAGGGGACGAAGTGACGATAAGCAGGATGAATGATGATGGGGAATGGAACGTGGTAAAGACGGGGAAGATCAAAAAATAAAACGATCCAACCTATTAACAACGATTACGATATTTACAACGTTAATTTGCCATAAGGCCCTGAATCAGGTTATAATTTCAAAAAGATATGAAAAACAAATGTTTAGGGTTGGTTTTGAGCGCCAGAAAAGGGAATTGCTGGGACTTTGCCAGACATGTCCTCCCAGAAAGTGACATCCTTGTCCTGGGTGAATTGCACCTGGAGTCATGCTCAAAATGCGATTACGAATGCATGAAGGACATGGTCTGCCCTAAAAATGATGATATTGGAAAAATCTATGAAAAATGGATGGAGAGCGACACTGTTGTCCTATTTTCGCCAGTTTATGATGGCAGGCCGCCATCATTGTATTACATTTTTGAAGAAAGAACCCCGTCTCTGTGGAAAAGAAAATGCAGTGGGTTTGCCTCTTTTGGCAATCGTAATGCCGCCATTGTAATTGTCGGTAATGAAAACGTTGAACGGGCAGAAAAAATTTTGTCCAGATCGCTCGAAAATCTTGGCTTGAAGATAATTACCTCCATCAGGATACATCCAAATGATTATCCTGTTGGTGGTGGGATAAAAGGTGGCTTGATAGCAAACAGGGAAATAGTGACAAAACTGGATGCTTTCAAAAACTCCATTTTGCAATCCAGATAATTATTACTTCCTTACAAACCTCTCCACAAGCGCGGAGCTGTCCAGCGTCCTCCAATGAATCCTGGCGCCAAGCGCATTGCAAAACGCCCTCAGTGGCACCATCGGCTTTTTTGTTTTCTGGTCGAGGTAGGGCGGGAATGGAAAATCCACCCTTTTGCCGTCGACAGAGCCCACAAACTGGCCAATTTTGAGCCTGAGCTCTGTTGCGGCCGGTTTTTCCCAGAGCAGGCTGACAAACCTGTGGATTACGAATTCGTTTTGCTCGGTGCCCTTTTCAAGCGAGCAGCCAAGCTGTGCGCACAGCAGTTCCAGGCTTGCGGCCACGCTCCCCTGGTGGGTCGCCGTGACCTGGGGGCATGACGACCTGATCCCGCAGGAGACTATTTCTTCCTTGCCAGTCCAGATTTGCAGGTGTCCCCTGCCCAGCTGCTCGAAGGAGAGACATTCGTAAGGCAGAACGTCTTTTATTCCCAGACATCTCTCCGGGTCTGCGGTGTCCGGGTTTGGCGCCTCCTGGGAAACAACCTTTTGGGTATTTCCAAGCGCGAGGACAAGCCTGTTGTAGTCCTGGTCCAGAATATAGACCATATTTGGTTTTGTAAGGCCGATCTTTGCGGCGCGGTCAGTGCCAATCTGACTGAACCTTATTGCTCCCTGTTTTGAAAAAACACCATAAAGGCATGTATTCTCAAGGCGAACGCAGATCGCCACTGCCTCCTGAGGCTCAAGGACGCAGTATATTCCGCTTGTCAGCGACTGGAGGGCCTTTTTTGTGAAATCTTTTGAAGACGGAGCACAGATAACAGGCTTGCCTTCTTTGTCGGTCTTTGGTTTTTTGTATTCTGCCCCGTCTTTGGTTTTCGCCGTTTCTATTTCGCAGATGAAGAAGGTTTTGCCATCAAACCAGAAAAGCGGCACCTTCCCATTCAGGCCGACAACCGTTTTGCCAGCTGAGGAGCGGATGGCCAGTGCCATGAAAGATGACATTCCGACAGGCGCCTCTGCGCCAAGGGCCCCGGCACTAGCAAACAGAAGGGTCACTGAAAGCGCAAAGGCCAGCAGTTTTCTCATATTGAACATGATAACACTTTTGCATCCGGAATTGAATGGTATAAAAACCTTCCGGGCCTGTTACTGCAAAAACAATTTTTTGTTTGTGTCGTCTGCCCTATTCACCCTTGAGTGTGAAGCCGCATATTTGTTTGGTCCAGTTTCCGCCGTTGTAGGCTATTTCAATCCAGACAATGGTTTTATTGTCCATCTTTGGCACACAGGAGTAAAAGATTGATGAATCGGTCAGTGTGTATGTGGTGTCCTTATTGTAATCATAGAGCTTGAGATCGCCATTGCCAGAGGAATTTCTCTGTATCCAGACAACAAGGTCCTTTGTGGAACAGCCATGCCCCCAGCGAATGTTGTACGACCTGTCTTTTGCGATTTCCTTTAATACACCCTTTTTCTGGTCATAGATCCATATTGAATAATATGGGTGCTGGCCTTCATAATAGTACTCCAGAAAGACTGTCAACCTGCTGTCAGGGTTGAACGCAAGGTATTGCCAGTACTGGCCAGTTCTCTCATGCACCTTGAAGTATGTCCCCTCTTTTATCCTGTAGCCATACAGGGTGTGCCTTATTTCCGGGTATGTTTCGTAAAGTGAATACCAGACTATGCCGTTTTGTATCATTGCATAATACTCTGAATCCGGAGTGTCAGTAATCTTGGTCACTTTTTCATGGTTTATGTCATAGAGGTAAACGTCCGTGCTGTCAGTCCATGTGGCATAACCCTCGTTTGCGAATATCGGTGAAACACCGGCATAGGGAGAAACAAATACAACTTTTGGGTTTTGCGGTGTGTTGAGCTTGTCCATCATCAGCTCGAATTTCCTTGTTCTGCTGTCATAGCGCCAGAAGAACAGGTTTTCGTCATGCACCGTTGGCCATGAAAGATACTTTTTTTCTTGCGAATAATCATAGATTATGTCGCGCTTCTGGTTGAAATCGTACACAACCACGATTACCCTGTGTGTGTCATAATTGACAGCAAGCCAGTAGCAGTATTTGCTGGTGATGTAGAGATCGTGGCCCATTTCGATATATGGAAGGTACTCGTCGTTTCTTGATATCTGGGTGATGATCCCTGTGTTAAGGTCCTTGTGCATGACCCTGTAGCCCCAGTTTGTTTCCAGCTTCTGGAACCAGACAACATTGTTTCCGTTTATTGCCGGACTAAACTCCATTTCTGTGGCATCGGCTATTAGAAATTTTTCTCCCTTTGGTGTAGATATCGACATTGTCCCGGCAGGAGAAACAAGAATCGACAAAACAAGAACAGCGCAAATTGCAGAAACCTTAATCTTCATTTCGCCTCCTTGGCATTTTTAAGTATTTATGTTTTGTGTTACAAAGTCAATACAATTAAATTGGCAAGATTTGAAGATTATTTATTTTTGATTTATAGCTAATATTTAATCTATTGTTTATATTAAAGATTAAACACTCGGATGTCTAATTGAGAATTAGAAAAATGGGGGGGTTATTTGCACAATAACGCTTGTGGGGGTGCTCCCTGTGGAAATGGAATCCAAAAACAAGGGAAAAATCTGGCTTGCAATAACAATCAGCGATAGAAAGAAGTCATTTAAAAAGAAGAAGGTTTGCTTGAAAAACGCAATTTAAGTAATATGTGTATATGGTCGAGGTGGAGGAAAATGAAAAATAAAAAACTATTTATTGTCCTGGTGTCTACACTAGCACTGGCAGGAGTTGCCTTTTTTTCGTATAAACTCATTTTTCCCTGGAGACCGCACACACAAAAACTCAAGCTTGCATATGACTCCAGAATCAGTGGGGACCTGGTATGTGTCCTCAAATTCTATGTTCAGGAAAATACTTTTTCTAAAAGGCCGATCCTCATTTCGGATAACGCAATCAAGATATGTGAAGACAGTGCCCTTCAGAAGGTGCTGAGAGAACTTCCCATACCTGGAAGAGCTTTACAGACCTATGTTTACATCAGGGATGGACAAATATATGAATTCCCCCCAAAGGAAGGAACTGAATATCTGAGTTATGATGACTATGCACACATTTTCTCCATATGCAAAACGGGAAATGGGACAAATAGCCTTGTCAGTTATGTGGTTCCCTCTTCACACAAGGACAAGAATGATTTAAAGGCAATCAGCGGAACATACAAATCATTTGAAGTCCCAACAGATGCCACCAGGATAATTACTGTCTTCAATGATATTGCAGGAGGAATACCTCTTGTTGCCTGCCAGCACGATGACTTGAAACACATCTCCTTTTATGACTTCAAAGGCAAATTTGTCAAATCACTTGATCTGCAAAAACAAATATTGTTTAGAAAACCAGTAAGTGGCAGTTTTACACAATCCGACTGCCTTGGCTATGATGGTGACAACCTGCTTGTTTTTGACTACTACGAGAGTGATCCTGTATTCAAACCCACAAAAACAATCCCACTCGGTCAAACTGGAACCATCTCAAAAGCTACATTCGATATTGCAATACACTACAATATAGATAATGCCAGCGCCTCCTTGTATGACGGTAAATCAACTTTTATATTCAATTTCTATCTTATTGGCAATGGCTATTACAAAACAGATGATGATAATATATTTTACAAATTTGATGGCATAGAATATAACAAATCAATAAGCAGCTACTACTTCCCAACAAAGGTAGGATTGTACTATCTTCCTCCCTTGGGATATAAAAGATATGGCATTAATTATAACGGCATTATATATTTAGCAAGTACAAAATAAACTTGTTTTGTTGTATTTTGTGTGAAGGAGGTTTTTAAATTGACAAAAAATGCCATTTGTGCTAATTTTGGTAATATGGTAGAAGATCCTCAAGATGAACAA
>JAAYUI010000076.1 GCA_012517765.1 Caldisericales bacterium
CAGTATATGATCTTTGAAAAGAACTCCAACTCAGAATCGTTTTAAAACAGGCTCATCAGGTAAGTGTCACGGGATGACAGAATGAGGCAAGTCAGGGATGATAATTTTTCTTACTTTTCGTCATTCTGACAAAGCTTCTGGTCAGAATCTAGTTCCGATCTTGTTAGCTAACAAACACTTGCTATTTGGCGATGAAGTACGAATTGCTCTTCGCAGCGAATAGCGATCAGCGAAAAGCGGCTCTTGTTCTTGCATCCAACAACTTGGAACTTGGAACAGCACTCAAGAAAGGAAGGTGATTCGCCATGAATCCGGCAGTAAAAAACGAGAACGGATCTCCTGCCAGAGACCCGCTCTCAACACAAAAAGCAAACGTGGAACAACTAAATATTATCACTTCCAGAAATGCAGCAGCTAATTCCGCTTACTCTTTCTGTAAAAGTGATATTACTTCGGAAGCAGTTTCCGCAGAGTGTGGGGCGAGAAGAACCGGTCCTGCATTCTCAAACGAATCGGCTTCCAGATCCCAAAACGGAGAACGGCTGACGGAGAACCGCCAGCCGTTCCCACTATCCTACTCACGAATCAAGTCCTTCGTGGAATGTCCTCACAGGTTCTATCTGCGCTATTTCGAGGGACTGCCCGAAGCGCAGGGAGAGGGAAGAAAACACAATGGACTTATCTTGAGGGCCTTGTTCAATTCTTATCTCGGTAATTTTCCAACTCCTCTCCTCTTTGGAGAGAACCTCAAGAGGGATCTCGACCAGATAGAGTTTGGAGTTCAATTCCTCAAGAGCAAAGATGTTGTAGCTCTCAATATTCCCTTTGCCCTGGATAGATTCTCCAATCCCGTGCCATTTAATGAACCGGAAGTGGTTTTTAGGGGAGTGGCGCAGGCGCTCTATGAGGAAGAGCGCGATGTCAGAGGTAAGAGGTCAGATGTAAGAAAGGCCGTAACCAACGAATCGGATTTCTTTGAGAAAGGAGTACGGGATATAGAAGACTTGAAAGGGGAAGATCCAGAGCTCTTCTCACCCCTAACCTCTCACGCCTCGCCTCATGCTCGGCTCGTCCTCTGCCACTTCAAGGCAGGATTCGGCGATCCCGACTGGGAGAGGCTGTTTATCTACGCCTGGGCTCTCTCGAGACAGGGTTATGAGATAGGAAGGATAGAATGGGTATCTCTTTCTGCGGGAGCCTCGATTTCTAAAGAGGTGACAAAGGAAAACCTCGAAGAGGCCGGGATCAATCTCTACGCCTGGATAAGTCAGATCCTTCAGAGCGACTTCAAACCGGAAGCGGGAGATCACTGCTCTTACTGTCTCTATCATTCCTTCTGCCCCTTAATGGAGAAGCTTGGAGAAGATCTCATGATAACGGACAATGATTCATTGAAAAGTACTCTTCAGAAGACAGTCGCCTTTCAGGAAGGCGCGAAGAAGATGAAGAAGCTCGCGGATGAATTCATAGACAGAGAAGGGATAGGAAAGGTAGAGCTTCAGGGATACGAGTACGCGAGTGATGAAGCTCCGACACAGATAAGGCTTCTGGATAGAGAAGCGGCTCTGGATACCATCATAGGCCTCCCAGATCCATTCAAATTCATCACGTTCAGGAACCTGTCAGAGCTGGTCGACTATCTTCCCGAAGAGGCCTACGAGAAGAAAGAGAAGCTCAAACCGGTGAGGAGATTCAGGAAAGCATAGCTTTTGTAAAAGATGTAAGAGGCCAGAGGGAAGAGGTAAGAAGAGCAATTAGATCCTGCCTTTC
>JAAYUI010000034.1 GCA_012517765.1 Caldisericales bacterium
ACAAAAACTAAGAGGATAGACCACTTGAGTTTTCATCCTTATCTGGTGCTGCAAAGCAGCATGAGGGTCTATCCTGAAAATACCGTGAACCGTGAACCGTATAAATTCCACCATTGAGAGGGGTTAGGGGGGTGTGCCTTTCATCTGTCATCCTGAGTCCTCGCTTTTTGAGGGCGTGAGGATCTCATCTTTTAATTCTTTTTATTCTTTATTTTTTTCTCCCCCTCTCCCCCTCAGCGTTTTACGCTAATACTCCCCCCTCACCCCTCTCTGTTTTTTCATTCCTATCTGGTGTTGCGAAGCAGCATAGCAGCTTACATTCTTCTCTCTGTTTTAGGAAGGAAAAGGAGTTTTGCAACGTTATAAGAAGCATTTTCTAAGAGGAAACTGGCCTTGGAAAATGCTTCTTCTTCGCTTATTGGTCCATTGACAATTGATAACATTGCTAAAACTTTGTCGTTATATATTGAAAAAACTTCGTCTTCGACCTTCCCCGCTAAAAGGACGAGAGGCGTATGGTACTTTTGGCATAATTTAAAAACCCCATGAATTACCTTTCCATAAAAAGTCTGCCTATCGATCCTCCCTTCTCCACTAACCACTAGATGGCTCGATGCGATCTCTTCTTCAAAATTTAGTAATTCCATAATAAGCTGAATGCCAGAGGTAATTCGAGCATTAAAAAATCCACAAAAACCAGCTCCTATCCCTCCTGCTGCTCCAGAACCTGGAATAGATTCAACTTCTCTGCCGGTTTTTTCTTGAATCATTTTTGAAAAATGAACCAAGCCCTTATCAAGAAAAAAAACATCTTCCTCATTCGCTCCCTTTTGGGGAGCATAAACACTCGCCGCACCTTCTGGCCCAAAAAGGGGATTTTTGACATCGCTGGCAATGAGAATTTCAACTTCATTCATCGCTTTTTCAATACCTTCAGTATCGATTGTTTGAACCTTAGGCAAATTTTCCCCAATACCAGGCAATAATTTTTGATTCTCATCATAAAACTTCACTCCTAAAGCAGCTAATGCGCCCATCCCTCCATCATTGGTAGCACTCCCGCCAATGGCTAAAATCACTTTTTTACAACCATTTTTCACTGCATTGTTCACTAATTCTCCAACTCCAAAAGTGGTCGTGTATCGAGGGTTTCTTTTTTTTAATGGAACCAAAGTTAAACCGGCAGCTTGAGCCATTTCGATTATCGCTGTTTTTTGATCATTGAGAATGAGGTATTGAGCTTTCACTTTTTCCCATAACGGACCAGTTATTTCGGTTTTTATCAATCTCCCTCCCAAACCGTAATAGAGTGCTTCAATAGTTCCTTCTCCCCCATCAGCAACTGGTTTTTCAACAATTTCAACATCATGAGTACAGCGTAAAAATCCTTTCTTTATAGCATGGCATGCTTCACGACTTGATAGACTTCCTTTAAACGAATCGGGACAGAGAAGAATTTTCAATTTCATTAAACCACCTTCTAAGATGGATCCTCATGCCACTTTTTTATGATACCACATAAGGATGAGAATCAAAGATTCGACATGCCATGGCATGTCGCTACGTTAAAAGGGCACAATACATTATACTCCAACATTTTATATTCTTTTGTAGGGGCTTGATTTATCATGCCCGTGTATCTTCAGGATAGACCTTTATACCACTTGCGTGGCAACAGATGTGGATGAGATTTCTCATCCAGAAATCAATCTCCCCCTTTAGCAAAGGGGGTTAAGAGGGATTTGATAAAACTGAAAAAAATCGAATCCCTCTTAATCTCCCTTTATCCAAAGGGAGAGGAATAAAAAAGATTAAAGTCAAGAGATTGCCACGTCACTTCGTTCCTCGCAATGACGAGTCAGAGTTCCTTCTCCCTTGATGGGAGAAGGTCAGGATGAGGGTGAAAAGCCTCTCTAAATCCGTCATTGCGAGGAGGACAACCGTTTTTTGGTTAGATGACGTGGCAATCTCATCTGTTAAAATATTTTTAAGTAAACGATAAAAAGACGAGATCCTCACGCGGGAAAGCACCGCTCAGGATGACG
>JAAYUI010000137.1 GCA_012517765.1 Caldisericales bacterium
ATACCACATCGCCCCCACCCATCAAATCAGCCTTGACAAAGTACTACTGCAAAAGTTGAGATTCAACAGTCTCTTATGTCCATTTGGCACCAACAACTCAAGGAGAGATTTGTCATAAAATCAAATTTGTAATTCAGTGCAGAAACTCAGAAAATTCCCCTTAACGTTTCAACTACACGACTGCTTTTATGTTGAAGCCAAAACCACAATTGTACAAAAAGCCCAACTAAGATGCACTCAAGTCTATTATAAAAGAAAACTTCAGCTCGTGAAGGTTGAATCAATGAATACATTTCAGCATAACATGGGTTGCAAACTTTATACAGCAGCAGATACTTGTTGTACTCTCTTCTTAAGCATTCCGGGATATTTTTTTCATATTTTGTAGAATAATAGACTCGCATTTCAGCTGAAGACAGCTTAAAGCGCAAGCGCTTTGATCTGCCCTTAGAATGTGATGCTGACTCAGGCAAAATCCTATAGACAGCCGTCACATCATCAATATAGTGAAATTTGGTAAGACGGGACATTTCTAACCACATTGGCGCATCTCCCATCAAGAATCTGCTTGTTGTTCTTGATAATTCATCTATTATTGCAAAATACAAATCCCGTCTGAACAACACCGTCGGCGTCACGATTCTATATTTATACACTAAAAGTAAATCAAATATTTCATTTTGATCATATTCTTGCACGTGTATAAACAATGGGTCACTCTTATTAATTGCATGCAGAGTTACACTGTTTTTAACATAGAGAAAATCGCAATCGGTATGAACCAACCCATACTCCGGGTGCACCTCGAGGAAATCCACCTGTTTCTGCAACTTGAACGGATCGGTCCAGTAGTCGTCGCCCTCAAGAAGCGCGATATATCGCCCATCACATGCTTGTAATGTTGCTACAAAATTGGGGAACATCCCCAAATTGTGTTCTGGCAGCAATAAATGGATGCGCTCGGGATAGCGTTCCCTATAGTCACACACAATAGCGCGCGTATTATCCGTCGAGCAGTCTTCACCTATGACAAGCTCTACCGGAAAGTCCGTCTGTTGCATCAGCACACTCTCGATGGCCTGAGCAATATACGGCTCATGATTATAAGTAATCATGCACACACTGACTAAGGGCGGTTCATGACTCGGTGTCGCCACAACGATTAATCCTCTTAAAGCATTGCCAATCTTGATTTAAATTCCCGGCTGTTCTCAACCGCCAGGCGAATGAGGGCACATACGCCCGCAATCTCATCCTTGCCTACTGCTGTGCCAGTAGGCAAGGACATCACCCGTCGCGTCAAACGCTCTGTCTGTGGCAGCAATAGACCCGCATGAGGGAAATATGAACGATATGGCTCCATCTCATGACACCCCGGATAGAAATAACGCCGCGCCAGAACATTCTCCGCATGAAGCATCCGTACCAGCTCATCGCGGCTGATGCCACTTAGGGTCTCATCCACCTCGATGATGAGGTATTGGTAGTTGCAGCGCTCTGTAGCATCGTACTCAATCAATCGTATGCCCGGTACATTCTGCAATTCAAGCCGATAAGTCTCGTAGTTGCGGCTATTGACTGCGATGAACTCATCTAATGATTCCAATCCAGTTAATCCCATTGCAGCAGAGACCTCGGTCATTTTGCCATTGGTGCCGACATAGATCACATTGTCGTACCCGGAAAAACCAAAGTTGGTCATCAAACGGATCTTGGTTGCCAATTCATCATCATTTGTCACCACAGCTCCCCCCTCGAAGGTATTGAAGAACTTGGTGGCATGGAAGCTAAACACTTCAGCTTGACCGAAGTTACCAATCATGCGTCCCTTGTACGAGTTACCGAAAGCATGAGCAGCATCGAACATCAGCACCAGCCCATGACGCGTCGCGATCTCACTTAAAGATTCGATGGCACATGGTCGGCCCCACACGTGCACGCCGATGATGCCGGTGGTACGCGGAGTGATCATCATTTCGACTTTGGAAGGATCTAAGTTATGAGTGGCGGGATCCACATCACAGAAAACTGGCGTAATCTCTTGCCATTGTAGCGCGTGGGCAGTGGCGATAAAAGTAAAAGACGGCACAATTACCTCTCCATGCAACCCCAGCGCACGAATCACGATTTCCAATGCGATAGTGGCATTGCATATAGCAATACAATGCTTCACACCCAAGAAATCAGCTATCTGCTGCTCAAATTCCTGCACCAACGGGCCATGATTGGTCAGCCAACGCCGATCCAAAATATCATTTAGTCTATGTAACAGACTTTCACGATTACCGATATTAGGACGTCCAACATGCAGTGGCTCTGGAAAAGCGGGAGTCCCTCCCAAAATAGCCAGATCAGTTATGCCTGATTTTGCCATAATCATCTCCGCTTGTCTTTCGGTATGTAATGTCCCGCTTCATCAAAAAGCTCTTTACGTAATGCTGCTTCTAGCTCCCGGATCGTCTCTTTAGGGCGCATTTTGATAGGTTTGGATGGAGAGCCAACATTGATAGTCCAGGGCTCACAATCTCTGGTAACTAATGAATTGGCTCCTACAACAGCGCCTTCGCCGATAACAACTCCTGGTAACACAACCGAGTTCGCGCCAATAATTGCATGTTTCTCGATCCTGACAAACGAGCGAATAGGTATCCGATATGGAGCAGGCACAGCAGGGTTGGTGAGGCACCCACCCAGGTAATCTTCATTCCCTGTGTAAATATGCACTCCTCCGGACAAGCCTGCAAAATCCTCCATAATAAATTCCCCACCGCCAGTTATTGAAGTAAACGAAGCGATGTGAATAAAGCTCCCCAGTATCGATTTTTCCCCACCCATAAAGAATACAAAATCATCAATAATCACTGAGTTGCCAATACTTATCATCTCTGAAGCAATAATCTTTGCCATCGGCCAAATCACAACGTCTGCGCCGATTTTCTGAAATTGTAGTTCATAGGCTTGGTTAGACATCATATTTCTCCTCTCTGGGCATAAATGAAAACATCCTCAAGTGCATAAAACGAAACTAGATCTGTTTCACGGCCGTCCCGGGCGGATTACCATATACAACTACGTGATCAGGCACATCCTTTACAATGATAGTGCCGGCGCCAATGACTGACTCGTTGCCGACATTAATCCTCTCGATTACTATTGCTCCAACTCCCACCTGTGTTGCACGACCTACTCGAATGTGCCCAGCAAGACGAGCGCCCGGACAAATGTGCGCCGCGTCTGCTATCATGCATTCATGGTCTACACTGGCAGCTGTATTAATAATGACGCTTTTCCCAACCCAGGTCCCGGGATTTATCACTGCACCAGCAGCCACTACAGTACCAGGACCCAGGATTACATCCTGTGCTACTACTGCCCGAGGGTGAATCACTGTTGGCAGCCTGAAACCCTTGGTCTCCAAAAACGATGTCAGCTCCAGGCGTACCTTGCAGTCTCCGAAACCCAATAAAATGTGATCTATGCCTTCATCCAATAGCCTGTCCAGCTGTTCATCTCCGCCAAGAATCGAGGCTCCACAAAACTCCGTACCATGGCGTTGAAGATTTACGTTATCCAAAAATCCAATAATTCTGTACGATTCCTGTAGCCTGACAATATCAGCCACGACCATAGCATGGCCACCCGCCCCCCAGATGACAAGTGGTGTTTGTTTAGACATATAATTAAATTAATCTCAATGATCGCAGGAGTTTTTTATTACACAAGAAATGGAGGTTTAGGTCGTTATTTAAACACCAGATTCTTTTTAGCGAAATTTAGGCATTCTCTCGAATAGTGTTTTTTTTATAAAAATATAATTATCAAAATGTGCCATCTCACAAATTAAAACCGTCAACGCTCCACCAAGAACCACCTGAAGGATAAGACTGAGAAAAACAGACACTTCGAGCACATGACCAAAGATATACACAATTATCGCAACCGAAGATGCCACTATAAAAGAGGGCAGTATGTCTTTAATCTGTTGAGCCATGGAATACCCGATAAATTTTCCCGACCAATAAGCATTCAAGTAATAACTCACAAGGGTATTCACAAACATACCCATAATCATCACTTTAAGACCAAAAAACACCCCAATTACAATCACCGGCGCAGCCAACACCTTCTTGATCACTTCCAACCTTAAGAATAAATCACTGCGCCCTTGAACCTGCAACATGTTAAGGTTAATCGCGTGCAGCGGATAGAACATCCCCACAAAACAAAGCAGTTGCAAATAGTCTATCGAGGGTCGCCATTGCTCACCCACAAGCGTAATCACCATTGGCTCAGCAACAGCAGCCATCCCTAACATCAACACAAAGGAA
>JAAYUI010000170.1 GCA_012517765.1 Caldisericales bacterium
GCATCACCGACCAAGGCAGGCTCGGAGACGACTGAGGCCGCCCTCTCGGACGGCCCCGCAAGCGTCGGCTGCAATTCTGATAAGAGCAACTGGGTGGACTCCATCGACCACTATGGGAACACGCGACAGCGGGTCGAGCAGCTGATTTCCACGTGGAATCAGGGGTCTGGTGGCGCCGCTGAGTTCATTGGTGAGCCGGATGACCCGCTCATCGACACGTCGGCAGAGCCAAGGAGACGCACTCGAACACCGCTGACGGGGGAGGAAGTGGACGCTATGCGAACAGCCCGCGCCAACGGTGTCAGCGTGAACATCTTGGCAAAGCAGTTCGGCGTTCACCGGGGCACGGTGTGGGCGAAGACGCGGCAACCCTGAAGCTCATTGGGACGCGGTCCAGTGGCGGTGACGCGAGGGTGCGATCCCAATCACGCCGAAGGTCCGGAGGCGAAGTCGGCATCGTGTCAGCTGACCTGGTGGGCGGTAGCGACGACAGGTTGGCCGACTCGTACCCCGTTCCTCCGGTCGGAGGTCGCCTCGAAGACGGCGGACCGCATCGGGTCTTTGCGTGGGTCACCGGGCTACCACAAGCGGGCCGAGCACCAATTCAACCTACTGCAATGGACTCCCGGAGGCCGACAGTCCGTGGGCTTGGGAAGGCTCAAGCCCCCCTGCGGCCAGCGCGCGGAGACGCGCGGCCGCGATCACGCACATGACGCACCAGGGCAGAAGCGACAGGACCGACATCACGAGCCCAATCAACCCAAAGGTCGATGGGACGAGCATCAACACCCCGGATGCGAGCGCCCACCATCCGAGGGCGCGCCCAAGTGCCTTGGTGCGTAGCAGGGCAATGGCGACGAGTAGCAGGGCGATGCCGTTCAAGACGTAGTACGTCAGGAATGCGGTCCCACGCCACGACGCCAACAGCACCTCCCCGGCTGCCACAAGTGCTGGCTGATCGGCGGGAGTGGCACTTGCGTGCTGTTGTGAGAGCAGCAGCATGTCGACGGCCGGGTTTGAGGAGAGGTAGGCCGCCATCCCGAGGACCATGAGCAACCCGGCGATCGCGGCGGTCGACCTCGCCCGATCCCAGAGCACGACTATCAGTGCGAGATAGACCAAGGCCACGAGCACGTTGTTCACGCTGAGCAGCAGGTCCAGGCTGAGCATGCCGAGTAGCGGGTTCTCATCCATGAGGACGAAGAAGCCATCCACCGACGCCGGCGGCGGGTGCAAGGCGAAAACGGCGATCTGTACAACGATGAAGACGACCGAGCCGGCAGCAGCACCGGCACCGGTGAGCAAAACGCCGCGCCAATGTTCTGCACCCGTTCCCGCTGCGGTAGTCCGATCATCCACGGGTGTCGTTCTCCCTCAGGCAACGCCACCCTGCCTGACGCTGATTTGTCACTGAAGGGGACACACAGCAAGCCTACTGCGAAGCCCGCTCCAGGGTCGGGAACTCCGAGCTCGTCGCCCGAGTGGGCAGTCCTCGCCAGGCACGCCAAGCAGGCCCGCAGCGATCGCCGCAAGGTGTGGGTGCAGGGGCCATGGGCATCCCGCCGGAGTCACGGCGACGCAGGTTCATCGTGCTCGCCGGCCTGGCTCCCATGCAGCAGGGCGTCGACGATCAATCGGCACTGGTCTCGAACTGCTTCCTCGGCCACCGGATCATACGTTAGCTGACTTGCCATTCCCTGCATGAAGGCGAGCACCGCCCAGGCCGTGGCATCCGGGTCGATGGACGCGGGAACCTCGGCCTCTGCTTGGGCGCGGCGTACTAGCGACGCGAATGCGGCTCGAAGTTCCTGATCTGATGCCGCGACCGCCATCCCGATCTCCGCGTCGAACGGAGCCCGTTCGACGAAGGCCGCGCCCTGCAACTCGGCCGCTCGGCGGGGTGCGTCCAGGGGCAGAACTGTCACCATGAGCGCTACGAACCAGTCGCGCAAAGTAGGACGCCCGGGTTCGCCGAGAGCAGGCAGGGAAGCCGTCTCGCGCAGCCGCCCGAACATGGCACGGAGCAGTTGTTCCTTGCTGGGGAATGCTTTCTGCACCGCACCAAGCGACATGCCCGCTTCCGCAGCCAAGGAGCGGAAGGTGACCGCCGAAAGCCCGTCACGTGCCACCAGGCGCAAGGCAGCATCAGCGAACTCCGCCTGACGCGGGCTGAGGTCCACGGCTCAGGCCTGCCCGAACTGAGTATCGTTGGGCAGCCGACGCCAGAGGTAGACGGCGTAGCCGACCAGCACAGCCGTCATGGCCGCTACTGCGACCAGCGTCACACGACTCAGCGAGTCGCCGATGCTAAACGCTACAGCGTCGTACAAGATGTGCCACACGATGCCGATCCACAGGCTTCCCGTCACCTCCACGAGTTCGGCGAGGACGAACCCAACCAGGCACGCGAACGCGAACTGCAGCCCAACAAAGGTCGGTTCACCACCAGCGAAGAGGTTCGTCAGGTGCAAGGTGCCAAACACCATAGACGCCCCGACGACCGCCCGCCTCCGACCGAGACTCCGCAACGACGCGAGCAGCAATCCTCGGAACCAGATCTCCTCGCTGAAGCTCACTGCGATGGCGAGCACCACGTAGGCGAGTGCTTGGCTGGCCGCCACGGCGATAGGCGCGGAGGCAACGAGGATCACCGGCAGGGCCGCCAAGGGAATCGCCCACAGCGCGTCCGCCATCGCTCGCGGGCGGCGAAACCCATACCCGGCGAGGGTCGGCCGGGTTCGCCACATGATCACCAACCCGATCAGTGCCGACGCCCCGACAAAGGCGGCCTGAGCATAGGTGGCTGTGGGTTCGTCGAGTCCTCGAGCCTGGCTGAAGCCGGTCCCAAACGCGGTCAGGACGACACCTCCCAGGCCGACGACGATCGCACAGAACCACGGCAGCCGCACCTCCCAGGTCGCCATGGGACGGACGTGAGGGGATACCTCAATCTGTGCAAGTTCGGTCTGCATGACTCCCTTTCGGAATACGCTTGTATCTAGAATACGACTGTATCCACAGTTGTCAAGCGGATGCCAGGCGGCGCCTCGGTAGCGCGCAGGTATCTGGGGCCACTGACGCCACGGGGAACACGCAGACTATGCGAGCAGTCCTACGACTGGTCGTTGCCCATGCGATGTTCGAGAGCTTCATACAGACTCTTGGTGTGTTGGCGGAGCCTCTCGAACTTCGGTTGGCTCGGGTCGTACTCCTTGCGGCTGTGGTCTTGCACAAGGACAGCGAGTGTCCAGATCACTCGGATCATCGCGTCGTCGTCGGCCAGTACCGACTTGATGCAGTCGATTCGCGGGTGGGGCACATCGATGCGGCGCTCTCTGACCTCGGTGACGCGTCGCTCGACGACCTGCACCTTGACGGCTCCGTCGCGGTGGGCTCGGCGGTCTTCATACGCGGCTTTGCGGCAGGCCGGGGAGCAGTAGATACGCGGTCTACCCGTCGGCTTGACCTCTCGGAGCTTGCTACCGCAGCGAGCGCACTTGGTGGGCAGTTCCACGGTCCGTCCGATCCGGGTCGTGCGGTCGAGACGCCGTTGCCTGGCCTTGTGTAGTTCACGGATGCGGGCCGTTTCGTGGGGGCGAAGCTCGCTGAGGAGGACGATCAGGCGTTGCTCCATCGCCCTCTGTCGAGGCCTTCCGAGCTCGTCGCTCTCGACGGCGAAGAACCTGTCGAGCACTCGGCTGTTCAGTGTGGGGATCGCCGCGGTGGCTTCGACGAGTTCGGCTTCGTCGCCGGATTCGAGCGCGGCGAGCCAGCGCTGGTAGCGGGCGTCGAACTCCGCCTTGTCGGGGTCGTAGCGTTTGCGGGCCATGTTCTACGGTACGTCGGTTTCGTCACCGACGTAAGTGGCTGATCCTTGATCTGCAAGAGGCGTGTCGCCTCTGTGAGGAACGATCTTGGAACAGAGTTCGTACATCGTGCGTGCGGGCGTGCACCTGTTCGTCATGGCTGGTGAGGCGAGGAGTCTGAGGCTGCGGGTGACGCGGCGGGATGAGGCTGACCTGGGCAAGCTCATCGAGTGGGTGCTCGGCATCGCCGAGGCGCGGCACCGGGCCTGGGTCGCTGGCGAACCCGATCCCTACGGGCTCCAGCTGCCCAACGAGTTCGCCGAGGCACCTCCAGCCCTTCGGACTGTCAGGGGTGCGCGAGAGAATCGAGAGCAAGTATCGCTCCCGCAAGGAGGCCCACCATGAGCACCACGATCACTACTGGCGTCATCGTTGAGACAGACGCTCCTGTACTGCTCGCGGCGTCCTACCTCCGTGTCTCCACCCGCGAGCAGGCCGAACGCGGCGGCACCGACGAGGGCTTCTCCATCCCCGCGCAGCGTGAGGCGAACGCGAGGAAGGCCGACGAACTGGGTGCGAAGGTCGTGCGCGAGTTCATCGACGCCGGAGAGTCGGCCAGGTCGGCGGATCGCGACGGGCTCAAGGACATGCTCTCGTTCATCACCGCCACCAGGGTGACGTTCTGCATCGTGCACAAGCTCGACCGGCTCGCTCGCAACCGTTCCGATGACGTGAAGATTCACGAGGCTCTGCTCGCCGCTGGGGTGACGCTCGTGTCGGCTACCGAGTCCATCGACCAAACGCCCTCCGGGATGCTCGTCCACGGGATCATGTCGTCCATCGCAGAGTTCTACTCCCGCAACCTCGCCACCGAAGTCACCAAAGGGTTGACGCAGAAGCTCGTGCAGGGCGGCACGCCGATGCGCGCCCCGGTCGGCTACCTCAACGTCCGCCGCACCGACGCCCAGGGCCGTGAGATTCGCACCGTCGAGATCGATCCCGAACGTGCGCCGCTGATCCGGTGGGCGTTCGAGACCTACGCCAAGGGCGAGACCTCGGTCACCGGGCTGCTGCGCGACCTCACCGCGCGAGGCCTGACCACCGTGCCATCGCCGAAGCGCCCGCCGAAGCCGCTCGGGAAGAACACCCTCTACAAGCTGTTCACGAACCCGTACTACGCCGGAGTGGTCCGCTACAAGGGAGCCCTGCACCCCGGCGCGCACGAGCCACTGATCGAACCCGCGCTGTTCGACCAGGTGCAATCGCTGCTGAAGGCCCGCAACGCCAAGATGACACGGCACGTCACGCACGCCCACCACCTGAAAGGCCTGCTGCACTGCGGCTCCTGTGGGTCGCGGATGCTGCTGGACTTCGCCACCAACCCGCGCGGCACGACCTACGCCTACTTCATCTGTTCCGGCCGCGCAGCGAAGAAGACCACCTGCACCCGACGCGCCGTGCCCGTCCACGTTGCTGAGCAGCTGGTGGAGGACTCATACCGCGACATCACGATCAGCGAGGCCGACTACCGACACCTCGCCGCCGAAGTCGACGCCGCGTTCGATGAGCAGAGCGCTGGGCGGGATCAGGAGTTTGCTGACCTCACCGCCAACCGCGCCAGACTCGAAGCCGAGAGCGACAAGGCCCTGGCGGCGCACTTCGCCGACGCCATCGACCTGCCAACGTTGAAGCGGCACCAAGACCGCATCCGCGCGGGCCTCGCCGACATCGAGCAACGCCTCGCCCTGCACGACGAACACCACTCCGGGGCACGGGCGTTCCTCCACGACTCGCTACGACTGCTCACCGACGCGCACCGCGCCTACGCGCACTCCGACGGCGGGAACCGAAGGCTCGCGAACCAGGCGTTCTACACGCGCCTGGAGATCACCGACGACGGGCAACTACGCCCACGCCTCGCCGAGCCGTTCGCCACCATCGTCACCGAGGCGATGAGCGCCGCGGCAGGCAAGGAAGCCAAACGGGAACACTCGCCATCTTCCGATGTCGCGTGTTCCCGTAAGACACTTTGGGTGGAGCATAGGGGATTCGAACCCCTGACCTTCTCATTGCGAACGAGACGCGCTACCAACTGCGCCAATGCCCCAGGACCGTTTTTGCGGTACCCGTAGATGGTACACGACCTCGTCCCTGACCCCAAAGCGACGCCCGCCGGCGAGATTTTCGCA
>JAAYUI010000033.1 GCA_012517765.1 Caldisericales bacterium
ACTATACTAATGATAATATTTACAGTTTTAGACAAGAAAAAAGAAAAAATTAACGTTGCCTAACACGCGGTCATAAAACATTGGGGTTTAAGTGGTATGCCAAGTGCATCGCTCGCTGGCAAGGTTCTTATCGGTTGATAGGTTCGCAGCTCCGAAATCCCCAACGTTTCATACCGCCGACCGTTAGGTGTTATAGATTAGACCCCAGTACATTAGAAAAACATCTATTCGAACATTTTGCTACAACTTAAAATCTAGTCAAATGAAAAACCTAAGATCTATTTTGTTTGCTTTGGTAACTATTCTTCTGATTAATAGCCTCTTTAATAAGGTTGTTGGACAATCTAATGGTTATTTAAATGACCCAAGTACTAACCCGCTATCTCAAGAAGATCTACAAGCGATTCTTGAGGTACTACACATTAACATTTTCAAGTTCAATATAGGATTACCCATCGAACAAAAATGCTCCGCAGTTTTATATCGTCAAGAATATGAAAAAAGGAATCTGATAAATGAAACCATTATCTGGGGAACATCAAATCCTTTTCGAACCTTAGAAAATGGTGTTGAGGTTGAAAAGGCTCTTGATCAGATAAGAATAATATCAAAGAAGGATAACGATAATTTTGTCTTGTTTATTAGAATGGGTGATTTTGAACTTGCTAATTATACAATTAAGTATGATTCAATCTACTCCAATCCTCATGATTGTAAACCATTTAAGCTACCAACAAAATATAATATTGGAGACAAATTTCCCTTGCTATTAATTGGCTCCTACTGGGATTCCACATCTAAAGATGGCAAAATGAAAACTCAACGATTCTGTTGGGAACTTAAGGATTTGAATAATGATTTTTCAGATAGAGCATTTGATGTAATGCCGCATTATATAGTATTTGGAATCCAACTTGAAAAACAGTAATTGGTAAGAATCTGTATTAATTGAATCTTTAATTACGAAAAGAAATCAATTAAATAGAAAAACAAAACTACAACACCTAACACGGACAATAAAGTTCATTTGTTTGTCACACTTTTTGCAATTAATTCCTGCTCCCTTGACAGATTTGTAATAAGGGTAACGCGACCGCGCCAGTGGCCATTTTAAGCTTTGTGCACCATGACTTGTTACCGGCTCCGATTAGCCTTGTATCGCGACACTCGTAAAACTCAGAAAATTTGTACCCGGACGGCAAAAAATGCGCCATGGTTTGTTCATTCCGGTTGTGTGCCGGGACTCTACCCCGAAGAAAAATTTGTGGTCACAACCTCCACATTCTCAAACAAACACAAACGCACTTTATTGCCGGGCCGTTAGTGTTAATAAGGCATCCGAAAATCATGATATTGAACTTGTTAGATACTTTTGAGGTTCTGTTTAAAGAAGGTCTGTGGTTCTTATTCAGGATGAAACTTTGAACCCCCGAGACCGGTTTGCTCCTACCCCGCGCTTGCATATGGCAATTCACGGTTTTGTTTTATGAAATATACAAAACCGGACGATGAGCACCATCTGCAAGCTTTCCCGACGCTTCGCAAACCTGGATTACTGTACCACGACAGATCCCGTCCGCTTAACCTTACTAAACACTAACACGGACGGTTGGGGTAATAAGCTTGTCACGGTTTTTGCATGACTTAACCCTGCTCGCAATAAAACTTAAAAGTACCATGACAGGATACCGG
>JAAYUI010000001.1 GCA_012517765.1 Caldisericales bacterium
AGGCTAAGGGGGTTCACAAAAGGAGGGCAGGATGATTTGCAAAACGCCAATGAGGAAACCATTTAGAGGTTATCATATTGCGACAAGTTGCCAGATATCTGCCCGATGTGGGTGGGGAGATGGTTTTGTTTTCCCACAGCACCATGTAAGCGAATACCCGCTTTCCTGTTTCCCGTGTCCGTAAAAGAAAGGAGATTGCAATGAAAACCAGAACAACAATAATTGTGCTTCTAAGTATGTGCATGTTATTTACAGGGTGTGGTGCTTCCAAACAAACAGATACAACCCCCAATGATAACACTCAAACTGGTGCGAAGCAATTTGAAACGGATTTTGAAGGGCGCATAACAGGTTTGATAAAACTATCAAGACCAGTGGCCTATGGTGGGGTAGAAGTGGAGGTTTCTGCAGATTTCCCGTTTGAGCCTGCGCAGGTGAGTTTCGGACTAAGATTATATAATCTGGTTCTAAAACCATCCACGAAAGCACCTGTTGGGACCAAATGGTCAGATTCATTCAAATCGCCTGACCAGACCAGAAATGGGTTGATTGTCAAACCAACTGTATTTGATGTTATCGTTGTGGCAAGTCCAAAAAATGGTTCAGAATCAATCAGTTGTGTGGCCCAATTGACCATCGTACCAAAACCAAAAATTGAAGTAAAATACGACCGCATGAAGATCGGACAACCACAAACCATCGAGCTTCAGGCATCGGAACCTATCTCGAGCGTGTGGATGACCGACCCTGGTGGTAATAAAACCATATTCTCTACCACCGACAAAAAATTGTTCAAGCTCGAAACAGTCTTGCATGATGCAAAAAACGGCTTTGCAGTAGTGCATGCAGAGGATGAGAAAGGTCTCTCGTTTGATAAGACCATCTATGTGGATGACCCAAGCCAGAAAAGGATGTATTTTATCAAAGATGGTGCCAGAGGACCAAACGATTCTGAAACTCTTCATGAAGAACCAATCTATTCGGCCAGGCTTGATGGCAAGGATGTTGCTGTGTCATTTTATGTAAGAATACCAATACTTGCAGATCCTTATCTGGAAAGCCTTCTTAAATACTCAGAAAAGAAAAAGCTTGGGGCCCCAGACTGTTCCTTAAAAGGCATTTCACCAGACAAGCACTGGCTGCTTATTAATGCTGGCAATGGTATATCTTTTGAAAAAGACTACATGGAGGATGGGAGAAAACTTGACTATGTTTCTGCTTCATATCTCCTGCTCTATGAGCTGGAAACGGGCAAGATAAAAACCATAGGGGAGTCACATTACACAAAATACTATAAGCACGCAGAGCCCGGCGATCTGATCAAGGAGTTTGGCCCATACTATTTTCCTGTTTTTTGGGACGACAACGAATTGATCTTGCTGGAACAGACAAAAGAAAATAAATTCTATGCAGAATCCACCTCAGATCCAAATATCATTTACAAAGGATTTCATGAAGTCCCCTATGCGAAAGCCAGAGGTGTGTCTGTTTCCATGAAAGATTTCACACTTTCACCAACTGAAAAGTTCAACCCGTTGACACCATGGGTGACTTACGCTGACCAGGCAACAGGAGTAGTGTGCTATAAAAGCCCATTTGTACAACAAAAAAGTAACTCAACATTAAAAAAACCATCCTTAAATCTAGTATCAGATTTGTCTGGGAAGCATTCATATGAATTAAACGATGTTTTGGCCCCTCATACACCTGATAAATTCAGGCTTACCCGTTGTGTCATATATTCCACAACCCTAGACAATAATCAACCATCCGCAATAATTTTTGCTTCTTTTAGCGAAGATATACCAGGATTTGGAAAAATAAGGGAGATTGATCCCAACAATCCACCGAAGCGAAAACGCCTCGTGTTCAAACTCAACCTCTACACCGGCGAAATTGAGACCTTGCCTGATTTTGAAGACATGGAATTTACCCCTATTTCCATAGAATGCGGAACAGGCAATGGCGAGATTTTGATAATAGCATCCAAAGCTATTGCAGAAATTATGAATTTTGAAGTAGGAAAATTCTTTATCATCACCGTCAATGGGAACAAGGTGGCCAAACAAGTTGGAGAACCAAGTATAGCTTCAGAGTATACTGGGATCTTTGTGAGGTGAACATGAGGAACATTTTTCTAACGATACTTCTGTCAATTTGCCTGTTAGCCACGGGTTGCGTTTCAAGCCCAAAGGACAACTCTGGTGGTAAAACAAACCAAAGCACATCCCAGCTCCAGGAAGGCCCTGATGGTCTCATCAGGGGTGCGATCAAACTCTCCAAGACAAAGGTCCATGAAAACTTGCCGGTGGAAATATCAGTCAACTTCCCTTTCGAACCCCTTGATGTTAGCTATGCCACAAGGCTATCAGGTGCCAGTGCCTTAAAAGATGAGTACAAGACATTTAACTTCGTTCCTTCAAAGAACAAACCAAAGGGAACTTTGTGGACAGACACCTTCATTGCACCCAGGGACCCAAAAAGAAATTATCTGCCAATCGACAAGCCAGTCAAATTCGAGATTTTTGTTATGGCCAAGCCAAGAGACGGATCCCCCTCGGTCGGTTATGTGGCCGATTTTTACACAGTCCCTACGCCAGTGCCATACTACAGCTATGACAGAAAGAAGATAAACCAGCCACAAACTATTAGGGTGCAATCAGGGCATCCTCTCCATCATGCCTTCCTAGAAGCCCCTGATGGCACCCAAAAACCCTTTACCAGGATCAATGACAATCTGTTTGAAATAGAGGCAACATTGCCCGACCCAGAAAAAGGCATGTACAAGGTAATTTCGTCTGATGATTACGGCTTTTCAGAAGAGATAACATTGTATATGATTGGCCCAAATACCAAAAGGGTCTATTTCATGACAGAATATAGAACAAATAGCTCAGGGGAGTACAATGATGCAACAATTTTCTCGGCTCCATTGGACTTCAAAGACATCATAAAGGAATACTCAATCAAGATGTTGTCTATTTCAGACAAATACATGGAAGGATACCTCAAATACTCAAAGAGAACGAAAATAGGTCCCGGGATTGCCCACCTGGAAAGCATTTCAAAAGACAAGAAGTGGCTCCTCGTAAGAACAGTAACTGGTGTTTCCATTGACAAAGATTACATGGAGGACGGCAGAAAACTAGATAGTGTTTCTGCTTCATATCTCCTGTTCTATGAACTGGAAGCAGGCAAGATTAAGACCATAGGGGAGCCACGCTACACAAAATACTACAAGTATGCAGAGCCCGGCGATCTGATCAAGGAATTTGGCCCATATTATTTTCCTGTTTTTTGGGACGACAACGAATTGATACTGCTGGAGCAAACCAAAGAAAACAGATTTTATGGTGGGCCATACAAAGATCCCAGACTTAATGATGATTCATGGCAGCAGATTGAAGTTCCGTATGCCAAAGCAAAAGCGGTGTCATTGTCCATGAGCGATTTTACACTCTCTCCTACAGACAAATTCAAGCCTGCAACACCATGGGTGCATTTTGCCGATCTGTCAACAGGGATCATCGCATACTCTGATCCCTTTTACAAATCAACCAAAAAACACTCGTATTCTTCTGCTGGGCGGGGTGATTTTACCCCATGCATTATTTCTGATCTTTCAGGCCAAGCACCGCTTGAGCTGGATGTAATTGCAGCCAATCATTCACCTGCCGGTTATTACCCTTTTGGATATAATGGTTTTTCTCCAGGATATCTTGATGGAGAAAAAGTAGTATTTGCAAACATCATCTACAATGAAATCAAACCCAAGGTATTTGGCGAGTGTGTTGCAACGACTTATCAAAAAAAGGTTGTTGCATTCAACCTAAAAACTGGAAAAGGGACTGAATTCAAGGATTTGACACACATATACGTAAATGAGCATAAATATGGTATGAATACTCCAGATGACAACAAGAACAGCATAGAGATGCTGACACTGGGCTATTCAGATCCATCGTTCTCAGGTTTCTATGGTTTTAGATACGGCTATATTTCGTCATCCGATTCCTGGGACCCAGAGAGGTTCAACCAGGTAAAAATCACAAATGGCAAAGTAGAAGTAAGCAAAGGCGAAAAAACCATGAAAATCATAAACAGACTCTTTATCAGATAAGGGGGTGGATGAAAATGTCCTTAAAAAGGGGTTTGACTGTTGGCGCTGCAATTATTGCTAGCTTGGCAATTGTTTTGTTTGTTGTCTTTTACAGGGTCCCTACCCAAAAAGCCGCTTTGGTCCCTGGCAGGGACTCTGTTTGTACACTTGGCTATGATCTGGCGCATTTTGTGATAGATGCAGACCAGTCAACCCTAGAGTCAATAAAAGAAGCTCTCTCTACCAGGATAAACACAAACACTAAAGACGGGGCAGGCAATTATCAAGCATTGATTAACCAATGGAGCAAGATCATCAACCGCAAAGAAATTAGCAACACTATGGACTTCAATATCAATATTTATGAATATACCAGGGTCACAAAAACAATCTACAGGGACCTGTCAGGGAAAGAGATTTCCAAAGAAGAATGGGGAAAACTCAGAGAAAAACTGCAGGAAAGATACACTTTAGAAACGAACCTGGCGGAATTATTGGAAAAAAGTAGTGAGGGTCTTCTTTCGCTTGAGGGTCAAAAGAAGATCGATGAGTCAATAAATTGGGTGGATGAGCAAGTTAAAAAAGTCCTGAAAGAGCCGGAGTCACAGATGGAAAGGGTGATATCTTTCAATTTTGAAAAAGAAAATGTGTTTTCAATTACCCTCTATGGCGAAGAAATCGATGGAAAGTATTACTTGAATCTTCTTAAATATCCCCAAGCGTAACCATAATGATCAGGCAATATCATCTAGTATAAAAACAGGTTCTTTGTTCGCCAATATATTCGAAGAAATAGCTTGAAATTGACGAAAGGGAGGCCAAGGCCTTCCTTTCAAACTAGAAACAACGAGAAATATCCATTTCACACAACATCTGAGAAAGACAAGCCAAAACACATGTGCAGCCGGAATAACCTTAACTGGCTACTTCAAATGTATTATCCTCTCAACCCTCTTCGCTGTGCCATAGGTGTCAGTGCAAGTGATAATAACATTATAGTCTCCAGCCTGGCTAAAAGTATGCTTGAATACAGCTTCGCTATCAGAATTTTTTAGATCGGCACTCTGGTCAGCACTGTTGTCGCCAAACGAGCATGTCAATTTGTAAGGCGAGGAGCCACCTTTTGCCCTGACCCGCAATTCTACTTCGTTGCCGAGTCTTGCATTCCCCGTTCTCAGATCAATCCCCTTCCAGTTGACCTCAAACTGGAGGACTTCCACGGATTGTTGTCTTGGAATAAATATGGAGGCATAATCTGTTTTTGAGTCCTGTTGTCCGGATGTGTGGTGCTTGCCCTGAACAGTTGCAAGATTTGTGAGTGTCAGGCCATTTTCCGGGATCTCTATTTTCTCGGAGAGTTTGAATGTGAGCGTGGCCGTAAATGCCCCTCCAACCCTCAAAGAGCCGACGGAGAATCTTACAGAAGTATTGGAAGCTGTTGCAGAGGGTCTGGAGGACACAAATTCAAGCTCCCTCGGGAACACATCAGTAAGGATGACGTCCACAGCATCTCCGCTGCCAACATTGTGGACAAAGATGGTATATGTGAACTTGTCTTTCTCACCATAGACAGATTTTCCGGCGTTCTTTGTTATCTTGAATTCCACCCTGCCATAGAACTCCACCTTAACGCAAGCCTCGGAATAATCAGACTTGCACTCGGCACTGGCGCAAACGGTTGCTATCTGCTCAACATTTGAAGACCTGAGAATTACAGTTGCAACGCCACCTATGACATACGCCGAGGCATTAACACCACTTCCATTCAGGTTGCCAAAATTCGTCTTGAAATTCACCAGTATCTGGTTGTCTGGCAAGAATCCCTGGGCCGAGGTGTCCACATCGTTGCTGTTTATTCTCATGTCGCCGGTAATGGTTGATTCAGATCCACCAATCAAAATTCTGGCTGGCAAGGCAAATGCTTTGAGCACAAGCCATGGATTGAAATCGGCCTGCCCGATCACCTCATCGCCATGACCGTCTTTTTCTGGGCCATCATTTGCACCCCACCAGTTGTTTTCTGCCAACAACGGGTTTGCCCCTGTGCAATTTGGATCAACAGACAGGCCATACTCCTGGTTGCCGCAGATGATATTGTGATGGATCGACCCTCCAGGGATTGCCCACGGTCCGCCATAGCTTCCCTGGGCTTCGCCTCCAAATATCCAGATCCCCTGATAGTTGTTTATGATCGTATTCCTAAAACAATCCAGAATGGCAATGTCCCAGAGCTGGAATGCCTGGCCCTCTCCCCACATGCCCAAGACAACACCATTCACAAAATTATTGTCAATCCTAGCATAGCTTGCATGGTTGACCTCCAGAGCTGCCCACTGTTCACCCTGCAGGCCCTGGTTGCCGCCAATGGTTTCCCATCGATTATTTGATGCAAAAACCTGCGTCGTTTTTTGAATATAATGGCCCCTTAAAGAGACGGACCCATTACAATGATGAATGTAGTTGTCAGAGAAGGTAACAACATCCAGCGGGAACCCGTTGCCACCATATGGCGAGTAGTCGGATGCAATGTCAATGTCCATCACGGCTCCCCAATTCAGAATCCTGGTAAATTCCGTTGACAGGATTGTAAAATCACCCGCAAAGCGGTTGCCACCTATACCAGCCCTGTTGATATTGTTCTCACCATCAATGGCACAGTTTTCCATGTAAAAATTACTCACGATTCCTGTCGGGGGCTGGTTCATGGCAAATATTGGAACTTGACCGGGGAACGTTCCCATAAAATACACAAAATCAAAGGACACACCATTTATTGGGGCATAATTTACGAATTGAATGCCATTTGTAATAATCAAATCTTCAAACCTGTTGTTGTTTATTTGTGCGCTGTTGGCAAAAATCAAACTTCCATTAGGGCCGGAGATGTGTGGTCTCGTAACACTTATTGGGAGAAGTCCCGGGTCTGTCCAGCACACACCCTTGATGGTTATATCATCTTTTGCTTGGTTGATCGCAACTGTCTCCTGATAGTCACCAGGTGCAACATTTATGTTCGCGCCAGGAATGGCGGCCGAGTATGCCTGGTTTATGGACGGGAAGGCATCCACACCAATGTAATGTATGTTGCCTAGATCACACGGGAAATTGACCTCTGCCATGTACGGCAAACCAACCCAGTCATCATCAACATAGGATTCAAAGGGATCTATTGCATTGACTGTAGGCGGCGTAAAAATTGTCCACCCATCCGAATCACTGTTTATCTGCAAAGTCAAACGTGCCTGTGTAAGGTCAAATGCTGTTGGCGTCATCCACACGCCACCGGGGAAGGGTGTCCAGCCCCCTGAAGGTAATCTATAATAAGGGATTACATTCCACCTGCCAATATCTGGCCCGGATTCGATTTGGCCCATCACCAACCTGACATCAAAAGTCCCCGGGACCTGTGAAGGTGTGTTGGCAGATGTCGCGCCAGATCCCATTGTGCCTGGTGCAAAATCCATTGTCCTTTGAACAGTGTTTGTTTCATCGATACTTTCAAGCCTGGGCGCACTCATCCCAGGGCTCCAAAAAATATTTGGCGGGTTAGGGTGGTTTATGTTCCAGTACATCTGGAGGGGAATCTGCTCGTTTCCAGAACCCAGTCCCCAGTCTTCAATCAGCATCCTGAATTTCTTTATTGATGTTTGCGGGGGCATTGCATTGCCAGACATGGACATGTCTATATCTCTCAGTGTTGCCACATAAATCTGGCCATCTGACATGTTTATTGTGCCCCTGTCACCTCCCTGGTCATAATAATAGTAACGGTTCCCTGCAGACTGGGTGCCAGGACCGCACACAGACTGGTTTGTTATAACCTGGATATTCCTTGCAACACTTTGACCCGAACCTGTTCCTGACCAACATCCGCCAAAAATCTGCATTTGGGTCATGTCTCCGGTGAAGCTCATGCCGATGTTGTAGGAATGATTGGGGCCATTTGCCGACCAAGCTGTATAAAAACCAACCGGCACACCGTTGACTGTCGCAAAAGCAGTGCCCTGCGTTGGGGTGATTGCATGATATGCAATCTCGACATTGTATATGCCGCCAGTATTGTATGTCCACCCATCAAGGCAACCCCACATGTCATCTTGCCAGGGATCGACTGTGTCACGATCAAACCACAATCCATAATTGTTCCATGCCGTTGGCGTGCCCACCTGCGAGTTTACCGTGATCGGGCTGTACGAATCGTAGTATCTCTCGTCACGGCCACCCTGGTACTGGAGATTGAATTTGTCTTGGGAATTTTGGACTCCTGGGGTAGGCACAGTGTCTTTTGCACCGTACGACATCCAGCAACCCGAACCAATGGGCGGGTTAAAATCAGACCCTGCCCCTGACACACGAATGCCGATTTGCTGCCAATAGCTCCATGAACTTGAAGGAAGGGACAGACTGGCAGTATCAAGCGTATATTTCAGAACAACGTCGCTCTGGGTTAGGTTGTAGACGTCATTATAATGATACGTTGTAAACGATGCGGCAGGAAAAACCCAGTCAGGATAAGTGATGACAGTCTGTGGGGTGACGATGGGAGCATCTTCTATAATTTTCCTGTTGTCACTCCCCTGCACAAATGTTGACGGAGCAACAGGATAAAGAACCAACCCAATTGCCAAAAGAAGGCCCACTGTTGTTTTCATGAGCATAACTACCCACCTCTTTTTTTAACTTTTATAATCACAATATCAGATTAGGATTAATTTATGTGCATGTCTTTGTCAATATGCTAAAAGTAATTATTACTTAATAAATAATTGAGATGTCTCATGAATACAACATTTTTGTCTATATATTATTATAAATAATAGTTATCAAAAATATACTCCCGCAAATATCCGAGGTAATACATGATCTTTTATAATTAAAAATTGATATACCATCTTTTTGTTATTTCTATGATTATTGGTTTATTAAGAAATTATGATTCAATTGTAGGAGGCTTTAGTACTAGCATAAAGTATTTGTCATCTTTCGTGTGTCCGCGATCTAACAAAGCACAAGCAAAGATGTAGTGTTATTGTGTTATTGTGTTTCTCATATCTCTTTGATAACAATCAACTGTTCTAATGATTTCTAAATAGAATTCTTTAAGTTTTCCATCTTTGTCCATTTCTTCCCATTGTTCTTTTGACATTGCCTCAAAAATATCAGTATTTACCTTTTTTACGTTTTTCCCACGATAGGGGTATCCTGGTAAATATAATCCTATCTGATCATCAATTGGTTTCTGGTCATCCAATCCAACAATGATTGAATAATCGATAGCTACTGTTGAAATATACCTTTTTATTAATGTAGGATGACAATAATTTTCAATCTCACATTTTGGCAAAATAAGTGGATGTAAACCATTATTGTCATTGCAAAACTCGTATAAGAAATTGATCAATTTTTCATTATTTTTTTTATCACCATCTACGATTACTGAAAACGAAAAGTGAGTTTTAAACTGTTTAAAATAATCGATTAGTACAAAACTTTTTAAATTATCACCTGAACCTGGGATCACTTCAATATTTTTATCTTTTAAATTATACCCTGTCAATCTCATAAAAGAATGCTCAACAAATTTTATATCATCTTTGCCTTCTACAAATAAGATAAAATCAGCATTTTTTTGTAACATATGTGGTTTTACTCCAAGATCATTAGCAATTTTAGTATATAAATCATACTCTTTAGAATAACCTTTGTAATTTTGACAGAAATCATGTTTTTCAACTAAAATTAAGGACTGAATTGGGGTTTCTCCCGCTACAAATGGGGAATGTGTTGTAACAATAACTTGTGATGTTTCTGATAAATCATTTAATACTACCAATAAATCTTTTTGAGCAGACGGGTGCAAATAAGTCTCAGGCTCTTCAATGGCGTAAATGGTATTTTCATTAACACCTACGTCTCTGATGGTTTCCAATAAAGCAATGATAACCAACCTTCTTACACCAGCACCTTTATTTTCAATTGGTATTGGTTTACTGTCATTTTCTGTTTGTAATTCTAAGCTGACTTTTGAGTAAGCTTTTGCAATTTCAAATGTCATCTCTGGATTAATATTTTTTAATTGTGGTATTTTGTTGTGAAGATTTTCAAATAACTTATTGGTGAAATGATCAATTTGAGTGTTTACTTTTGAATTGATTTCATTAATCAGCTCTTTATTGTCATTGATTATTTTATTAAATAACTGCTTGTAATATGAAGAAAATTCTGTCCCATTAACATCCAGTTTCTGGTCAGCACTAACAAAGAATAAAATAGGTGGTTCCATATTAAAGGAAGCTTTAATTTCTTTCATAAGATTTTTATCAATTTCGTGCTCATGATCCATAAAGTTTATATCATCTTTTTCAAGATGATCATAAATGTGCGCTATTCTATCGATTTTTTTACACTTTAAGCTTTTTGGTTTTGGGCTCAACCCAAGTTCATTAATAATATTGTCTAATTCTTTAGTATCATCTTTTTTCCATAAATCCTGGTACTTTTCACAATCAGTCTCATAAACAAAATAGGTTGTTTTACGTAATGCTTTTTTGTTAAAATCAAAATATTTTTTAATAGTAAGCAACTGTTCTTTATCTAATAATGCGTAATTTTTTATCATTTGACTATCGAAAATCTGAAAAGATATTTTTATTTCCATATCTTCATCTGTAGGCATATTGCAATAAAAATCTGTTTCTTCAACTTTTTCATCAATAAAAGCTCTTATGGCATACAGTATTGTTGATTTTCCTGCGTCATTCTTCCCAACAATTGTTGTAAAATCGCTGAGCTCCAGATCTTCGAGTGATTTGATGCCCCTAAAATTTTTTATGGATATCTTTTTAATTTTCATATTACCCCCAAAAAAAAGGCTTTATAAAATTGATATCCAAATCAACATGTTTTGTCAAACGGTAGAAACAAAAAAACTGGCCTGGGCATCTCCAGGATACCCAGGCCAGCTGATCCGTGAAATTACAGCTCAAAGCCTACACAAACTTCTTCCTCACCTCCACAATCCCACCGTCCCTGAGAAAAACAACCCTGAGCCCAAGCGCCTCGCAAAGCCAGCGCAGGGGGGCAACGGCATGTCCTCTGTCCAGTGCCAGCTTTAACGGCATTTTGTTCGGCTTGCCCATGACAAGCGCCTGGTCAGAGTTTATCGCCACCCTCACAAGCGGGACGTCCGCCGCCTGTCTTGCCTCCAAAAGTGGGAAATATTTTCCCGGGCAAGCCGTGGGCGCAATTGCGCTGTGCGGCAAAATGTTCTCTGGTACAATGCCATATCTTGTGGCAATGTCCCTGACAAGGGCAAGGAGGCCTGAGAGTTGCTTTTCTTCCATGGGTCCTTTTTCAAAATTGCCCATGCAACAGACCCCGATTGAGTTGAAATTGTGCGCTCCACACCTGCTCTGGGCTTGATTGTCAGCCCCGCAATGCGCCGCAACCAGACCCTCCTCTTGCCAGCCCTCCCACGAGCCGTCAGAGTAGACCACATAATGGTATTCCCTGGGGTTGAGCTTTTTTGTCGCCGTAACAAGGGCCTTTTCCTTTGCCATACCAATTTTTCCGTTCACAAAGTGGTGGAGCACAAGATATTTCGGGTCATCAAGGGTGTATTCCACTGTTCACCTCTCCGGCGCTGTCACCAGCGTCACCCTCAGCCTCGGATTGGATGCTGTTGCCCAGTACGCCCAGACCGCCAGCCCTGAAGAGGGCACCCTGTGCTTGGCTATCGGGATGTTGATGTTGTAGTTCGCGGCCTCAAGCTGGGGTGGCGTGCAGTATGTGTCCGGGTTGATGTCCCAGGGCACCGCCATTGGCGGGACCGGCTTGTCGCTCCAGCCCTGGCTGACAACTTTTGGAAAATCAAACCTCGGTTTTTTGATGTCTGTCAGGTTCACAAGCCCGGTGCCGGGGTTTTGGGTTGCCGTAAGGATTGCCACCGAACCTTGCAGGACCTCGCTAGAATAAGGCGGAGACGGCGGAATGATCCAGTCAGGCGCCGCCGAGATGCTGATGCCATAGACATTTGCAAAACCTGTCAGTGTAATGATTTTTTGCCACTGCATGTTTTGGGTCAGGTAGCCTTCGAGGTTTGGCAATGGTATGTATTCGCCATTCTGGTCGCCAGAGCCCGAGAGCAGGAGCATCGACGAGGTGATATCAGATTTTGCCGAACCAAAAAGCTCCTTCAGGCTGTATGACCACAGAACAGTTTTTGCGCCAGCTTCGAGGAGTGTTTCGCCAACTTTTTCCTTTGTGTAGCCAACCAGGTTGCTGACGGCGCCATTTGCCCTCCTGCACTGCGCCCATGCCACTATTTCGTATCCCCTCACAGGCCCTCCCCAAAGTATGCGCTGCCATGCTGGTGCTGGGACTCAAATGCAATCCCCGCCGACCAGAAGACATTTGCCGGTGTCGCCTCGACCAGAAATTGCGTGTATGTGGTCGGACTGGTGTAGCCAAACAGCTCAAAATATGGCAGTGTGCACGAGGCATGCGAGACCATGTGGGGCATTTCCGGGGTGTTCATCCAGCAATATGGGGCCCAGAATGGAGAAGGAATGACATGCAAAGATGCAGGCGGCGGTGAATCATTGTGACAGATTGGCACCTGGCAGATGGTTTTTTCTCTCGTCTGATTCATCTCTTCATCGTACTGCCTCATGATGAGTTTCACTGACTGAGGAACATACGACCCTGCAAGCCCCAGGCAGTGGATCCTGCCTTTTCCCTTATAGAAACTGGCAATCGGGCCAGAATCAGGCAGTGCCTGTTCCGGATAGCCAGCCGATCTTGCCGGGAGGTGCGCATCAAGGTGCAGATACATGGGTAACTGGTTTGGATTTACCAGATCGCTGATTTCTCTTGATGTCGCCTGGAGCGTCTGGGAGAGGTCGGCAAGGAGCGCGTCAAGTGAAAGTGCGAAGTCTTCGAATTTCCTTTCAAGGTCGACGGCAAGACTGTCGTCATCTGTCTCGTCCATCTGGGAAAAGGCATTGTTGTACAGTCTCTGCGCCTCGGAAATTATCTGGCATATCGCAGGCGGCAGTGCCATCAGACACCCCCCGGCATGATGAAAATCCCTGACAGGCAGAAAATGGCTGACAGAAATACTGTGACATAAAACAGGTTCATTTTCCCTCCCTATTTGACAAGCAGGCAACAGCCATCAAAGCTCGCTGTTCCACCATCATTTTGCGACAACTGGGCATAAAGCCTGACTTCAAAGGGGCCCTGCCCCTGGACAGAAACCGAGAGCCTGACCCATTTGTCTTTGAATGCTTCGGCAGTTTGCCCTGCCCTGCAGTCAAGGTATGTTGAAACTGCAGGTGCTCCAGATGGCACTATTTCAATCCTTGCCGCCTGGTCAGTGCGCACCCAGCAGGAAAATGTGATGTTTCCAGAATGCGTGCCCGGATGTGTCTGTTGGCAATAGCTCCAGCCAGTGTTTGGGGTCGCTGTCAATCTCAGGGAAAAATCACCCAGGATTCCCTGACCCTTCGCTGTCTGCAAGGCACCAAGGCCACCAGTTGCCCATCCGTCCGGCATGCTTCCAGTCCAGGAGTCAAAGATCGGGTTTTTGAGTCGGAGAATACCAAGCCCGGTGTCGCCTGTCTCGCAGAATTCATGAGACATTGCAGGCATCATGGCCTGTGGCCCCGCTGGACTTGGAGGATTGAACTCATAGAGTGAGAGGTGCTGCTCGATGTAGCGGTACGTCGCCCTGACAACCGGCGCCATCTCCTCAACCTGCTTGCCTGTGGCATGTGAAAACGATAGTGCCCCAGAAAGCGTTATCGTGTTCGGCAAAACAACTGACTGGACAATGACCGCTTCATCCTGCGAGGTCGTCTCACCCTTAAGGATAGCCATGTCCCCAGGAGAAAACCCGGCAACATCATCGACAACAATTGACATTGCACCGGCTTGTGCCTGTGAAACCAGATATGCACTTCCCCTGATCTTTTGCGGAAAGATGATGGAGCCATTGCCAAAATCAACCGAGTACCCAGATTCACTGATGATGGCACCATTGACCGTCACAACGGGCACAGGCTCCCGGAGCCAGTCGCCATGCACCGACTTGAGGGTCGTCCAGTCCTCAGTCGAGAGCTGCTCTTCGTTTACCAGATAGGAATAGAAAGAGTCGCACGAGAGGAGCGGCTCTGAAGCCTGACCCTGTTCCATGACCGACCCTGACGCATGAAAGGAGTTCGGGCCAAAATCAGAATATGATTTTGCAAAGACGCTCTCAAAAGTCACTTTTCTGCCATCCACCTCAATGGGCCCAACCTCCTGGTAGTCAAAATAGACCCTCTCCTGTGGCAGGTGGAGTTCCGATAAAATGCCATTCCCCCAGCCTGCACTCACCGGGTCCCTGTTTGCCCCACCCTTTACCGGCTGTATTTTTGGTCTTGAAGGCAACATTTTTCCTCCCTCATGAAAACTCTATTTCCCAGACAACAGTCTTGCTCACCTGGTCGGTCTTTGGCTCATAAACGCCGCAGAGCGCAAACACTGTGCTATCAGTAAGGAGCAGTCCGGCCTTGCGCCATGTGAAATTGAACTCCGGCTGGCCAATAAAATTGGTCACCACAAGTTTCTTTTCCAATGCGTCAATCTGCTCCACGCTCCTCAACGAAACACTGCCGCCAAGTGTTGTGTCCTTTGGCGTTGGCGTTGTTGCAGAAGTCGAGGCCGCAAACCACTCGATCCTGAAAACCGGGGAGAGCGTCCTGCCCGATTGCCTGACTGGAGAGCAAAGCGCCCTTGCGATGGCCCTTATTCCGGCATCTGTTACAGTATTTTCCATTGTCTGGTCGCCAATCGTCACTCTCCCGTGGAGCCTCCCCTTCAGCGCAAAATATGCACCTGCCTCTCCAGAGATCTCCCCAATGGCCTGCCTGATATTTTCCAGCCATTCTTTCATTGTCCCTCCCATTCGCATGCCCCAAAAAGCGACTCACCAAAACCGTAGTCGTTTTGGGGCAACAAGCTCTTTATTGACGGCATAAAATCCATCACCCCAACCCCAGAAGAAAGCCCCGATGCCGCATTGATGATGTCCCCTTCAGATGCCTCCTGCTCAAGCTGGGCAAGCCTCTTGATGACATCGGCAAGCAGGCTGGCATAGAGATTGGGGTCGAGGCTGGACTCGCAAACCATCCTCCATTGCATCGGCGTGATTTCGTGTGTGACCCTCGAAATCCTGGCCCCTTCACATGCCCCAAACCTCTCAAACTCAAAATCGGCAGCAACGCCGGCTCTTATAGGAACTGGATAGACCATTTGCCCGCCCTTGTACCGATACACGGTGGCCTTGCCCTTCCTCGGCGGGTCTTTGTGGGATGAAAGAAGGTAGTCGGCATATTTGTAAAGTATCGCCCAGTCTTTTATTGCAGGCTTGGTGACTTTTGGCAGGTCTATCTGGACGCCATACTTTCCGACAGACTCCTCGTCTGCCTCGGAAACATAGCTTATTTTGAGCTTTCTTTTGTATTTGGCCATGAAGCCTAGGAGCCCCTTGGCTTCCTTGACGCTCCTGCCCAGGTATACCCATCCACCCAGGGCTTCTGCTGTCGCATCTGGACAATATAGGGCATCGAAATTGACTGTAATCTTGTGGTCCGAGGAGAATGTCCCGGGAAGATTGGTGTCGGCCTCATCATGCAAAATAAGGGACGACAGGGCCGGTTTTGTGTCCAGTGGCTCGTTGGTCTTTACAACAGAATTCTTCACGGAAAGACCGTCCGTATCACAATCAAGCAGAACAAGGCTGCCCCTTTCAAGCAAGCTGTCACCAGAATCAAAGACGGCATAGACTGAAAGACTGGAACATTTGTACCATATCGGAAAGGCAAATGGATAAAGCGTGCAGATATTCGGGTCAGGCGTGTCTGACAACTCGGAGGAAAGGATGTACTGCTTTGTGAAGTTCTCCGCATCCCCTTCTCCACCCTCGACCCAGACCCTGTTTGCAAGCGTTGTGTAGTCGGGCTCGAAAGGTGTTGTCTGCCCTTTTGACATGTCGCAGTGCGGGTCTCTTATCGTGACCTGGAGGTGCTCCAGAAATGCTGGGCCAAAATAGTGGATTTTTTGCGGTGAAACGCGAAACACCCATCCTGTAAAATCGCAGAGTGTTTTGAGGCACTGCTCCACGCTCTGCCCGCCAAACTTCACCGAAACGGTGTCATCACAGTCCCTGACCAGATCAGTCGTATGTTCGGGAAGATATTTGGCCACAAGAGACCTGTAGATGTCAGACGCCCTCCACTCCATGTAGTGCTCGTTTACCATTCGATGTTTGCACTCGGCAGACCAGTCCCTTGCCTCAAAAACCAGCTTTGTGCCAAGGGGTGTTTCCTCTTTTTTGGGCACCCCGTCGCACCTACCGCCAAAAACCACCTCTCCGCCCTCGCCAAAAATGCTGACCTGGCAAAAAGGCAGATACTGGGGGATTTGGCCTGCCTGAAGCAGGACAGTCTCAATTGTGCAAGATGATGGTTCGCCGCAAGCCTCGGTGATTTTTATCAAGGCAACAATGTCTGTTATGTCCTGATTGCCCGTTTCAACCCTTGATATGCCGCAGAACATCGCCTACCCCCTGAAATTCACGAGCTCCAGAAGGGCTTTCTGGGCTTCAATGACTGTTTGCTGGGCAATCTCCCTGGCAAGTGATGATATGTCCCCTTCGTAGCCACCAAGGTCAAGATTGAATGTCTGGTTGATTTCAATCTTCCCGGCACCAGTTTGCATACCCACTCCATAGCCACCACCTGATTGCCACAGCTTCCCCTCACCCAGGGTGTTTGTCAGGTCAATATCTCCCGTCTGATAAAAGAGCTTTGGCAATACGACATCATCAAGGTATTTTGTTGTCAGGGTCGAGGCCTCGGAACCATGGGTCGCAATCCATGCCGGATCAACCAGCTTCCAGTAGTCAGTACCTGCCCATCCGCCATAAAGCGAAGGATTGGCCTTGTCCTTGCCAAGCTCCTCCTGCCTGGCCGACACAGCCTGCCTAAACAGTTCATTTGCAGCCTCCGAAACGGCTTCTTCAAATGATGACCCTGAACTGACAAGGGAATTGACAAGATTTACCTGTTCAAGGCTGGCACCGCCCCAGAGCCCTTCACCTTCCCTTGGCGCCATCTGCGACCAGGTCTTTCCATCTTTTTTTATGCCAAGTGAATCAAACAGCTCTTTCAGGTATGCGTTTTTCTTTGACACATCATACTGCCATGCGCTTATCCCTTCGGCGTTGGAGAGCATGCCATACAGCCTCTGACCTATCTCATAGGCCGACTTCAGTCTCAATGATCCTTCGGAGACAGGGTCAATAGTGGTGTTTGGTGAGCCATTCTGGTCAAACAGGATTTCCTTCAAAAACCCAAGGTTGTAATCAAACCCGATCCCAAGCTCTTTCTGGGCCCTGTCTAACGCCGAAGTGTTGATTTTTCCATTGTATTTCTCAAGGAAATCTCGTATGGGGAGGAGCTTGTCTGCCTGCTCCACCGGGCCTTGCGTCAGCCCCAGTCCGATTGGTGAGCCCCAATAAAGCTTTTCCAGATCGGCAAGCATCATCTTTGGCGCCAGGGCCTTGAAGAGGCCGCTTTCAACTATGTTTGATGGAAGACCGGAAACATCGGCAGAAGAACCTTCAAGCAACTTGCCAAGATCGGTACCCTTCAGGTCATCAGGAACTTGGTATGAATCACTCTCCTTGAAGCCCGACAGATACTTGATGTAGTTGAGCATCGCAAACCACGGCTTTTTGAGTGAAAGGTCCCAGTTTCTTGAGCCGCTTTTGCCCTCCCAGAGCCAGTCAAGCATGTTTTTTGCCCCAAGCTCCCCGGCACCAAACGGATCAAGCGGAGGCCCCTGAAGACCTTCTTTCTGCCCTGCTTTTTCCCATTCTTCCCTTGTTTCGGGAAGGATTGTTCCCTCACCAAACCAGCCATAATCGCGCCATTTTGAACCCAGCTCGGAAATCTCCGCATCGGTGACCTGCCCCGATCTTGAAAGGTATTTGGTCGCCCAGGCAGGGAAAGCGCTTTGCTTACCTCCTCCGCCCAGAGACGTTGTCAGCACCGAGAACATGGCATCAAACTCGCTGGCATTCCTGTATGATGATACCGCCCTGGAAAGACTTTCTTTAATGTCGTCGATAGACGTGTTTAGCCCGTCTGGAAAGAGGCCGCCAAATTTTTCGCCTTGCGGTGCAGACCTCAGGACAGAAAATGAGCTGGTGATCCCCTCTGCAATGCCAGCAAGCCTTGAAGGGAGAGAAGAAAACCCGTCAAAAAGCGCCTGGGCCACCCTCTCTGATGACCCGCGAAGGAAATCTTCCCCGCTCAAAAGGCCCTGCTCCAGCATCTTTGCAAGACGCTTTGTCCAGTTGGTCGGGTCTTCTTTTGAAAGTGGTCCAAGTCTGGCTGGGGAATGCAACTCGAGAAAATCGGAGATCACCGAAGCTATGGAGCTTGCGGCGCTCTCGACCTCTGATAACCCGGAAAGCAGCCCCTGTGCAAACATCTTTGCAGAGTTTACCCCAAGCCCTGCCATCATTGCCGGAATGGGCGAAGTGGACAGGGCTACAGAATTGCAAAAGTTTCTTCCAAAATTTGATCCGATCTCCTGCGCTGTCCCAAGGAGCCTGTCGCCCTGTCTTTTCAGGTTCTCATCAAGTTTTCCAAAGGTCTCGGAAAGTTTGTCCAGTGATTCCCCTGCCTCTTCCCAGGCCTTTTGGGCCTCCCGGGCCTTTTCGCTTGCCTCCTCGGCTGAGGAAGCAAGCAGGTTCAGGGATTTTTTTGCCTTTTCGATCTCGCTGGTGGCGAGGTCCTTTGCCTCAATTGTTATGGTTGCCTTTTCCTGCATGTCCCCCCTTGCTCCTGTTCCAATCTGGTGCTTCTTTCAGAAAGCCTGGCTTTTTTGTTCCTGGTTTCCCCAACCAGGCAGGCCAGCTCCACAAAAATCCAGTCCTGCTCAAGCATCCCCCCGGATGATGGCCACAAGCCAAGACCAAGCGTTCTCGACAATAGAGGCAAAACCTGTCTTATATGGGGAGGCACCCCGGTGTCAATCCCAAAGAGCGCCTCCTCGGTCAGTTTTTTGCCTGCTCCGAAAAATCGTGGAAAGACAGTACTCTTGAAAGCAGGACCTGATAATAGAGTGCATCGAGTGCCTCTATATCGTCCTCGGTCGGTTTTAGTGTCTTGCCATCCATTTGTAGTTCGTGGCACGAAAAGGCAACGAGCTTGAGGTTTGCCCTAAAAACATTTTCCGACCTGCTTCCTTCGGTAGCAGCAAGCAATCTCTGGACCTCCAGGAACTCACCGACAGAGACCCCGTGGATCTTTGCCCTGTCATCCTTTCCTGCTCTTGCATCAAAATCGGCAAAACAAAACGACTCTTCCCTGAGATAGCTCACAGGAAGCTGTACTTTCCGCAAACAAGCTCCGCTTTCACAGCAAAACCGTCGCTCTGGCTGAATGTTGCGCTGGTCTTCCAGCTCTGGGCAGTTTTTCTGCCGACCTGGACTGGCACGGAGCACGCAGTCATGTAGCATTTTGGCAATGTTACCTTGAGCGAGCCTGGAATTACAGATGACGGGCCAATCAGCGAACCCTGCATTTCAACCACACAGGCGAAAGGCTTTGTCTCATTCTTTGCCGCATAGTCTGCCCTATCTCCACCCAGGAACCTCTGCAGTTCGGCATCATCTTCAAAGAGCGCTTCGGCATCCAGTTCTGCCGATATTGTCCCTGCACTACCCTTTGAGATAAATGCTCCGCTGGAAAGCGTCCGCTCCGATGCCTCCAGTCCGTTTGAAACTGAGAGTTTCAGACTCTTGATCAGAGACGTTTTGGGTGTGCCCTCAATCGTGATTGATGAGCCAGCGGGTTTGAAAGACTCGCATTCCTGATAAGCCGGTGTCGCCCTCGTGTTGTGGGCAGACATCCTTGATCCGACAAACGAAGCAGAAATAGAGACTGGTTCTGCAGGTAACATTGAAATAGAGAAGTTTTCTGCCATCATGCCAGAGAACCTGGCGGCAGAGTGCCCGTCAGGAGCGCCAAGGTCGAGCTCCCATGTCTGGCTGGACACAGTTCCCGATTGGCTGAAAGTATGCTTGTAGGCAATATCTGAAACGTTCTCCACGACCGTCGACCCGAGATCATGGGCAAAAACCAGCCCGCCAGAAATTCCCTTTGCCTCGATGCCAAGCATTGCCCCGTTCACAGAAACAATCTTTGCAAACTCGCAAACCTGACCGGTGCCGATGGCCACCCAGTCGTTTACTGCCAGACCATCTGCCGAAGCAACCTCTATTGTCGTGGCACCAGCCGGTGCCTGCGAGGACAGTGTTGTTGATGCTCCTCCAGATTTTGCTTCCGGTACAGCCACGACGCTGTCCTGGCCAAAGAGCCAATACAGGATTTGCCCCACGGCAACAGGGTTTGCATCAAGCGTTATGTCCCCTTTTTGTGTCCAGCCCTTCTGGACCATCTCCGATTGCTGGGCAGAATTGCCTATCAGGAACCTTTTTGACATGTCCCTGCCCCAGCTGACATTGCATGATAGCACCTTCCAGAAATTGTCCGGTGCCACAGGCTCTGCAAACTGCGTCTCCCTCCCAAAACCGAAATAGCTGGATTCGCCTTTTGGCATTTTCCCTCCCTAATTTTCAACCTCTACCTGGAGGCCAACAGCACCCTGAAGGACAAACTGGTTTTCATGGTAAAATGGCTCCAGTGAAAAATTTGTTTCGACATGCCTGACCAGATATGACGGCAGGAATGTCGGTTCGGTTGCCTCTTCTTCGATCCTCGAAATGATGTCGGCAAGAGCAAGGTATCCCTGCTCCCTGCCCTGATAGTCCCTTGAGAGCACGCTGATTGTGAGGCCAATGATGGATTCCCTGCCACCACCTATTGTTGTTGCCCTTCCCTCCGAAGGTGCAATCGACAGGGCAAGGCATGGAAACTGCCTTGCCAGCTGTCTTGGCCCCAGAACTATCTCGACACCCGGAAACTTCATCTCCAGGGCATCTTTCGCCTGTAGCAGAACCTCCCTGTATGGCGTCATTTTCGCCCTCCCGATACCTTTTTGCCACTCCCATGGCTGGCCAAAGATTCAAGCTTTTTCCTGATGCTTTTTGCAACATCCTGAACCTTATCTGCAAAAACCGCTTTCCCCAAATCGTGTTTTATCTGGATCACGAAGCCACCCAGAGCCCCGACGGGACGCCAGACCGTGGCAGGAGATCTGCCGAGATCCTGCCGTCCCTTATCTCGCGGAGCATGTCCAGCGACCTCTTGTAAAGGTTTTGTACCTGCTGGCACCATGAATCACCCTGCTCCTGAAAAACGTACTCGAGGCAAAACGAGCAGGCCAGATCAACTGTTATTTCCCTGATCGGCAGAGGTACAAGGTCTGGCACCTGGAAGTTGCACGAAACAACAAGGTCAACCATTCTGCTGGCCTTCAAGATCGCCTGTTCAATGGAAAACCTGCTCTCGGAAGTGTCTGGTATGACTTCCTCGCCAATTCCCCTGAGTGCTTTTCTGACATCCTGAATGCCAGCGTACATCTATTTCACCTTCAGGTTGCTCAAAACCACTACAGCATCAGGATTTTCAAGGGCACAATCGCACCTGATTGTCACAACAAAGTAAGTCACACCCTCTGTTGCCCTGCGCTCTGTCTCGATGGTCACGTCCTGCTGGATACCCAGTACGAGATTGCTTGTGTCGCAAAGCATGACAAAAGTTCCGTCCAGTGTGCATTCGACAACCTTATCGCCTGACTGGTGCGGGAACACCAGAGCGCTATCCAGCGTGACATCGGTTGCCACAACAGAGGCCACTTTCCTGATTTCACGGGTCGCCCCTTCGCCAATGGACAACGTGTCGCCCTGCTGGACGTTTGTTGCGGATGCGACTTCTATTGTTGTGTCTCCAGCAACAGAGGCCGATGACAGGGTGGTATTTCCTCCGCCAGAAACAGGCACCGGAAGATTTGTGGGAACAAGAGCGCATGGCGAGATCGGCACCTTGCCAAAGCTCATGAGCGAGTCTCCGGTTATTGCGTCATCTCCAAGGGGAGTTGTTCTGCTTCCAAGCACATCAACATAGTCCTGGTACAGATCATCACTCATTATAAACCTGAGGTTTTCCCTCTTACCCCTGTATTTGCTCGACAGGGTCTTCAGGGTTCTCGAGAGTTTTTCCGCGCTAATGTCCCTGTCGGTGAAAACGGTCTTGGCATCTATGACATGGCCTTCGGAAATGGCCCTCGGATACCACCCTTCAACCATCTCCCAGATGTGGTTTTTTGGCAGTGCTCCGGTGTCTTGCCCCATGAGGTAAGCATATTCAAGCTGGTTGCCTATCTGGTTTGCAACCACCCTCATGAGGTGGTCGGCAAACGATTCGCCTTCAATATTGTCCATGAGTGCATCATCCGCAATCGGCACAACAGCCTTCATGGCCTTCGAGGTGAGCGTTACAGCCGATGTCGAGACATCGGAAAAGCCGTCCCCTGAAGAGCCGTAATTTCCAGGTCTGAGGACCTCCTCGCCAACGCCCAGCCTCACAAGTTTTTTTGTGCTCCCTCTCATCCTCTCGACCCTTGCATTGTTCTTGAGGAATGAGGCATCAACAATGTAGTCAATAAAACGGTTTGCGTCTTCCGTTTCAAGGCCAATCCTCTGGGCAAAGGACCCGGAAGTTATCGCGGCTTTTGAAAGCAATTTTTCATTTCCTATCATGTTTCCTCCCGTCATGAAAGGAGCGCCACAACGGACGCCCACATTTTTGGCTCGGCCTTTTCGTCGGCCACAATTGCTTTTGTCTTGAGGAGTCCCTTCTCCATCGCCCCAAGCCTGAGAGCGACGTCATCAAATTTCTCCTCGAGCGATGACAAAGCCTCGGACATCGAATCCATCCTCTCCTCCATCTCCTTTATCCTTGCGGACAGGCTCTCAAGGAGCTGCTCCGGCATACATTCAAAATCGTCTTTTTTTTCTTCCCCTTTTTTAAAAAACCTTCCCAGCATCACTTACTCCTTTCTTTCGCAAACAAGAATGAACCCGGCTTCCGGGTTTGCCGGCTGATCCACCACAGAAATTTCGGCAATCGTCATCCCGGTAATGACATCAACGGTTTTCCCCTCAAAGTTTCTCGGTCTTTTCGATGTGACCACACCCCCAACAGAAAATCCCTTGTAGATTCCCCTTTTTATCTTGTCCCAGCACTTCTTGTCGTAGATGTCGGCACCAACCAGGAGACCTTTTGGCATGAGCGAGAGGTGCGATGCAACACCTATTGCCCTTGGTTCATGCATCTCCCTGACATTTCTCCACCTCGAATAGGCGCCAAGGGCTTCCTTTACAGCCCCTGTGCTTATGATGTCCCCCTGTGAATCCAGTGCTTCTGTGGAGGCCCAGCCCCATACGGTCCCCAAAGCGTCCCCATTTTTGCCTGCCATTGTCCCCTCCAAATGAAAAGGCCCTCCAACAAAAGAGGGCCCAGTGTTTTTATCTATGCCAAACAGCGATTAGTCTGGCTTCTTTTTGAAGAACCTGGCCAGCCTGAGTGGTGCAAAAGGTGCATTGAATATAAGCCAGACCACAATCATTGCTCCCCATGCCGTGTAGACATCCAGTGGCGGGGCTGGTGTAAAAAGTCTGTATATGGTTATGTTCCAGAGCCATGAAACGACGTAGCCGAGGCCATAAAACCACCCGGCACAAAGCAGTAGCCCTACCGGCACTGCCCAGATGAAGTCCAGCTTTGAGTCGAAGTAGAATTTTCTGTCAATTTTTGAGAATCTCAGTGACATGGGCACATGTTACCGGTTTTTACCGGCTCCTTCAACCTCCCTGGCCGGCAGGCCCATTCTCGCCCTGGCCTCATCGGCTGAAATCATCCCAGAGTCGATGAGTATTTTGTCTGTCTGAGCCCTGCAAAGTTCGTCTTCGGCATCCATTTCGTTGAAGCGGAATCTCCACCCCGAAATCCCCAGTCCCTCCCTGATGATTGTCCTGTTGATTCTTTCTTCCAGAAACCTCTGCCTGGGTGCAATGACAAGATTTTTGAAGTTTTGCAATTGCGACTGGCCGGTGCCCCCGCCAAGATTGCCGCTCTCGATTATGCCAAGCAGGTGCGGTGGCACACCGTGCGCAACAACCATCAGGTCACGGTTCATCTTCCTGTAGTCGGCAAAAGAGGCCTCCTGCGGCGTTGTCTGGATCGGTTTTATCTCTCCGGTGACACCCTGGGGAAACTGCAAGACCATTGTCTTATGCGGGTTGCCCTTGAGGTTTGACATGTAATTCTGGAGCTCCTCCTTATCCTTTGGGGAGAGCGAGCCACCGGATATGACAAGGCAAAACCTCGGCGTAGCATTGTTCTCAAAGAACTGGATGTTGTAGTCTCTGGCCAGGATATCGCCCATTGTGGAGCCTATCGCGGCCACCGAATCAGGAAGGCCGTAGAATTGCGAAGAAGGATTGTATTTCCTGAAATGCACGATCTCGGATGGACTGCTGGCATCACCCTCAAAAGTTTCGCCACCGCCAAAACTGGCAAATTTCCTCTTCTGGGTGCCTATCGTTTGCACAAAACCGCCGTCCCTGAGCAGTTTTATGTTCCTGGCAGAAACATGGTACAGCCTCTTGATCCTGCCAAACTGGTCCCTTGTGGCCTCAAGGTATCCATTCCCAAGGCATTCCAGGTCAACCATCACTTGGAACAGCAACTCGTCAAAAGTCTGGTTGGGATTACAATCCTCAAGGAACTGGAACAATCTATTTCTGGCCTCTTCTCCACCACCCTCATCCACAAGCCTCCAGCCCTGTCCAATCGTGAACTGGGCTTTTACCTGCACTGCCCTGTAGTAGATTTCATTGCTCTGGTAAAGCTCAAGCAGCTTCTCAAAGTCCAGGTACGGGGGTGGTTCCACCACCCCAGATACACCTAGCGGTTTTTCTCTGACCTGTCTTGTCTCGCATGAAAGAAAATCAAGCTTTGCCTGCTTCATAAAACCTCCAGAATGTCGACCCTCGGCGATGTTCCCTGCCTCGCAAGTGAAACTGCCATTTCAAAAGCATCTATCATGTCATCATGCTCCCCTCCCGGAAACTCCAGCAACTCCCTGACAAAAAGCTCGTGACAGGGCGCAACGCGGACTTTCCCTGACTCAAACAGCGGCTGGAGCGCCCTTATCCTCGACTGCTTCGGCGCAAGCGGGGTAATTGGTCTGACAGGAACTGCCAGATTGCCTGAAAGGTGTTCTATTAATGCCCTCTGGTATGCTACATCCTCTATCCCCAAAAGAAGTGGTTTGTGGAATTCACAAGAGTCCCTCGCGGCCTCTGCCTGTCTTGAGAAACCGAAATGTCCCCTGATGCAGTCGATAAGATATATGGTACCAGCAGAATCAACACCAACTGTTACCATCGCAAACCAGTCCGAGCCCTCCCTCTCGGATATGGCCAGATCACAGGCCGTATAAACCGACAACGATGACCTCTCAGGGAGCAGATCATAGAACAGGAGCCATTCCCTCCTGAAAATCCTGCCAAGATAGAAGCTCACATCGTTCTGCTTTTCCCTGTCAAACATCGCCTGGCCCGTCATCAGCCTGTCCAGAAGCAGCCTGTCTATCCCCCACATTTTGGGCCACAACACCTGCCACTTGCCCTCTTTCTTCACACCAAGCAGTTGACCCCTGTCACCAAAGTTGAAAAATCCTGATACTGGCATCCCCTTTTCCAGCGCCTCGGTGAAATTTGATGGCCATCTGATGATTGCCTTCTCTGAAATAAATTCCCAGGCAGGATTTTTCCCCAGTTTCCCATACAGGTCTTCCGGATGTTTCCTTGTTCCCACAACAAGGAGCCTCGTCTCCGGCAAACAGAGCTGGAGCAGTGACCCGTAAAACCACTCCTCAACTTCCTCTCTTGCCTGTGGTGTCTGTGTATTGCGGTCATCAAGCACGTCATCGCAGATGATCAGGTCGTAATGACCGCCGGTGAGTGATCCAAGGACCCCCGAACAAGAAACACTGGGCTCTTTCGAGTCACAGCCATCCAGTCTCATTTCGGTTGCTGTTGCACTGGACAGTTTCGGCGCATAACCTGCCTGCCAGAGCCTGATGCAAACCGATTCAATCTGCCTCAAAAGCCTTGATGCAAGTTGCTCTGTTTTTGAAACAACCAGTATCCTTGCTCCAGGATTTAACAAGAGGAAAGCTTGTGAAAATATCACCGTCCATATTGTAGATTTACCATGACAACGTGGTGCAAGCTGGACCCTCCTACTCCACGGATCATCAAAACATTTTATCCATTTTTTTTGATGGGCAGGAAGATCAAAGTGCAATTTTTTACATACATTAAATGCTGTTTCAGAAAGGGTTTGTGGTGCTCCCAAATGCTCCTCCCTCCCGTGGGTCCCCAACGATAGGGGATTGTAGTCCTGGATGGTCAGGTTGTCAAATACCGACATTTAGAGTATAGCTGGCTAATATGATTTTTTCTGATTTATATAGTATACTCACAATTATTTTTTGGTGAGACTGTGAACCTTTCCGGGCATTGACGTGTAGCACTCCAGAAATAAAATTTGTGCAGGAGGTAATTGATGAAACGCCTTGCCGCGATTTTTTTGGTCCTTGTAACTTGCTTTCCATTCGCATCCATAGCAGCAGAACAGGTTGTAATCGAGACAGTTGGCAACGGACCAACTGCTGGCGAGATTGCTGTTCCGGTTGCAATCCTTCCGCTCTCTGGCGGGGATGTGGCGGTCCTCGATGGCAGAACGTCCCGGATCAACTTTTTTGGCCCGGACGGAGTTATGAAAAACTACTATCCAATAGACAGGGAAACAGTCCCGGCACTGCCTCCCGACATGTCAGACTCCGTGCCGTTCTCGTTTGCGCAAATAAAATTGACCTCTGACGGGAAAAACAGCCTTTACTACATTGGCAAGGACGCCATATACCAAATAAACGTCCTGACTGGCGAGACCTCTAGAAGAATAGGGCTTGAGAAACAGTTTATTCCTGTTTCAATAGCAATTGATGACCAAGGCAACATCCTCACACTTGACCACGAAAGGTGCATTACAAAATATGACAGCAGCGGGAAAGAAGTTGCAAAAATCGGTGAGATGGGGAAAGGGAAGGGAAAAGCCATCAATCCATACTCGGTGATGGTGCTTGGGGACGGAAGCATAGCACTTCTGGACACCTGGAACGAGGAAACTTCAGAGCAGGTCTCGTCTGATGAGAAGGGAATAATGATTTTTTCAGGAGAAGGGAAATTCATCAGGGAATTTGGCCAGCTTGGCCTGATGGGTGGCGATGACAGCCAGATACAGGTTGGTTTTGTGGGTTTTTCGAAGGGCCAGGAAATCTTTGTTCTTGATGTCGGATTTTCAGGAAAACCGGCATGGGTTATTAGAAAGTACAAAACAAGCGGGGACTTTGAGGAAAAGATAGAACTCAGGCAATCTGATGACTTTGTGAGTGGCTACATATCGTCATTTTTTGTGGATGGTGACGGGAAGATAGCCCTTGCCATGCCGTTCCTTTCAAAAGCAGTACTGGACGCAAATGGCACCTCACAGGAACTGGGAAAAGTCCTTGATGGCACACTTCAAAATCCCGTTTCTGCAATGAAACTTCCACAAGGGAAAACGGCCGTTCTCGAAGGACTGAACAGGAAACTCCACATTTTTGGCCCTGATGGCACACCGCAAAAAACAGTAACCCTGTCTGGCCCAAAATCCAAGGGCCCAGAAGGAGATTCGCTTGGTGTTCTTTCAGACATGGCAATTGTCCAAAACGAGCTACTGGTGGCCTCTGGATGGGAAATCCTCAGGTACGACAATCTTACGTTTGAACTAAAGGGCTCTTATGATCTCCAGAGAAATGTCGACTTGCCCGATATCATAATCGCCCTGGCATCGTCTGGAAACAGGATAGCGGCACTCGACCGGCAAGGTCAGGTGATATTCATGACAGGTGGGTTACCATCGACATTTAAGGTAGAGGGCAAGCCTGTTGATGTAACTTTTGACAGAGACGGCAATATTCTCCTGCTCTTCCCTGAAGAAAAGAAGATAAAGGCATTCTCTGAAACAGGTGCAAAAAAGTTTGAATTTGCACTCGAAGCGGTCGAGATGCCGTCCTCAATCTGCACAAGGCCTTCGGGAGAAATAATCATCACCGACCCAGCAATAGGGCAAATAATCGAATTTTCAGAGAATGGCAAAAATATTGCAGCATACGGCAAAAAAGGGTGGCTTGCACAAACCGATACCATACAGGACTATAAAAAAGAGCCGGACATGCTGGCATATCCCTCAAGGATAAGATCAAACCAGGATGGGACACTGACCGTGCTCGATATCGGCAATTCAAGGGCGCTGAACATTTCATTCAGGGAAGTTGAACCCCCGCCACCCGAAAAGAAACCCGCGAAGCTATCTGTTGACAAGGTCTTACTCGATTTTGGCAAAATTTATTACGAAAAACCGGCCAAAACACTGGAAATTGGCATCTCCAACCTGGGCGAGGAAGAGCTCGAGGGCAATGTAACAAGCTCATCCAGAATGTTTACGGTTTCCCCGGAAAAGATTGACCCAGATACAAAAGCGATAAAAGTGACTGTTGACCCGGGAAGGGACGATGCCTGGGAATCATTCAAGGGTGAAATAAAGATCCAGACAAATGGCGGATCGGCCAATGTGCCTGTATCAGTGCAGGTGACCGGGAAGAAAGTCTCGATATCGCTCCTCTCAACGTCATTCCTGATACAGACCGACGGCGATGAGGAAAAATATGATGCTGGAAAAACAGGGGTAATCATAAAAGGCAGGACCCTAGTTCCCCTCAGGGCGCTTGGCGAAGCGCTGGGGGCCGAAGTAAACTGGAACGCCAGCGAAAGAAAAGTCACATACTCTCTTGATGGCGGAACTGTCGAGATCTGGATAAACAAGCCGCAGGCAAAGGTGAACGGCAACCAGGTAAACATCGACCCGCCAGCAGTAATACTCGCAAGTGGATCAACCTATGTTCCGGTGAGATTTGTTGCCGAAGCACTTGGCTGCGATGTCGAATGGATTGAGCAGAAAAAAACCGCCGTAGTTTACTATCCGAAAAGACCCTAAAGCTTATTCGGTCACTATCTTTACAAAACCGAGTTTTGTAAGCTTTGCCACTATCCTGCGCGCTTCATCGGTGGTTATTTCAAGCTCGCTTGTGACCTGGGCAATGGACACACCGTCCTGGATGCAGGAAAGGAAGGACCATTCAACTGGCTCAAGCACTATGCCGTCTGGCTGGGAAGTGTCCCTGGCAAGCCTTATCTGGTGGGTCCCGGAGATGGACTGCCCAATTTCTGCAATGTCCTCGTCTTGCCGTAGTGTGTGGTCAAGGATGAATTTCTCGATGCTGAGAGTGATTGTTGGCTCGCCGTCCCAATTGCCTGGTGTGAAGCTGAAAGTGCCATTTGTCCAGGTCATGATGTGGTTTGCCGCCTCATCGCCGAAGATGTTGCCGTAAACAGCATGCACAAGCTTGCCCCCCATAAAAATGAGGGTGCCCTTTACGCCGTCTTCAGTAGTTACCTGAAGGCTCCCGTTCATCGAGCTCTGGTTTATGAGGCTAACGACATCGGGCAGGCTTAAATACTGGAGTTGTCCTGAAATTGACTGGCCCATTTAATTTAGGATTATGTTTGGACGGTGCTGTAAAGTCAAGAATACTATGCTTATAATGTAGAGCATGGAGGTCAGGATGAAGAAAATTATCATTTTTGCGGTCTGCCTGTTCTTGTTGGCCCAGATTTTTCCAGCATTGGGACTGTCCAATGCAAAAAACCAAATGGCCAGTCCGATACCCGGCGAAGACCAAGCTTTGGGCAACGAGCTCCTTGGCAGGACAAGGCTGGGTTTTCTTGATCCCTATGGATACCCAAAGTTCTCCACGAAACTCACAAAACTGTTCTTTGATTCCCTTGGAGTAAGAGATTTTGACGAATACAAGGACGAGCTCACCAAGCGCCTTGACGGACTTGCTCCAACCTTCTACAGGCAAGACTTTTTCATGTGGGCACCTGGCTTTGACTGGAAAGGGGCAGCAAAGAAAATTGCACTTGAGAGCTCAAAGGGCATCGAGCATATAATTACTCTGAATTTCAGGAGCTTTTTGCCGAACAACGCAAGGACTGTCGGAGACATTGTTGAATATTATGATGGCGATGGAAAAGGCGACAATCCCTTTGGTGCCGTTGTAAAAATCTGGCAGATCGAGAACGAAATCAACATGAAGGACATTTTCTGGAAGGGAACACCACCAGAATACGCAAAACACCTCCTTGGCTGCTACAACGAGGCAAAGAATTCTGACCCATCATGTGTTGTCGTGATGGCTGGTGAAGCCTCCGATGTTGAAAATGAAGTATATGCAGACATCTTGCGCGAACTTGGTGGCCAGCCAGCATTTGATGCAGTCGACATACACGTTTACGGGCAGGCAACAGATTCGCTCATGGTTGAAAGGTGCTCGAAAAGCTTCAGGGAGCGCCTCCTTGATGCAGGATATGATCCGAACACGCCGATGTTTATGACTGAATACGGCACCTACTGCGGCAAAGTGCCAAAAATGGGCGACTCGAATGAATCTTTGCAAGCAAAGACGTTCGCCGAGAGGACAATACTTGCCCTCGCAAACGGAATAAAGGGCGCATGCTACATAAGCTGCGTGGATGGCGTGTGGGACGAAAATGGGGAAGGATTCTTCAGCCAGATGGGGCTGATCCATGGCGGCATTACAAAGTTTGGCAACGGCCCATGGCACAAAAGAAAGATTTTCTGGACCTACAAGCTCCTTTCGCTCTATCTTTCGCAAGCCACTTTTGATGATGTGCTGGAGGTGACGCTTGGTGTCGGCATAAGGGCCTTCAGGTTCAACAGACCTGGCCTTCAGCCTGTTTACTTCGTTTTCCTTTCAGACCAGGGAACGGCAAGAAAAGTACCGCTTCCAGTTACTGAGAAGATGAGGGTGGCCTCGCTTGTGCCGATTGGCGAAAGCGGTGACGAGTACGACAGGCTTGAGGGCGCCATAGAAACAAAAATAGTCGACCCGACTGACCTGAACGGCATTTATGCCATGCTTGCCCGTGGACCAATCGCAGTGGAGCCACTGCCGTCCAGAACGCTCTCGGAAAAAATAGGCATTGCAAAGCTTTCGGCATCGACAGATATTGACCTGCCGGTGGGTGAAATATACCTGACAAGGGAAAATGCCATAAAGTGGACGGATGGTGGGAAGCCGGATTTTTCAAAAACCGACCTGGCAATTACAAAACTGACAAAGGCCGGAAAATCTGTAATACTCGCAGTAAATGTAGAGGCCGAATGCTTCTCGAAGCCAATCGAATTTGCCAGGTTCTCGAAATTTATTGCGGGGGTAGTGGAAAGATATGATGGGGACGGCATTCTGGATGCACCAGGCACCCTCTGCACAAAGTTCCACCTCGATGCAAGGATCAGCGATACTTCGTATATCTCCGAGTCCTCAAAATGCTATGCGCAAATGATAAAAATGGCGGGCAGGGCAGTTGCCTCGGCAAGCGCAAGTGCAAAACTGATTGTGGGTGGATTCAGCGACAACAAGACGCACATCTGGCAGACAATCTTAAACGAACTGCGGAAACTTGAGGCCGAGGGTGGCTATCCATTCTTTGACATAATGGCCATTTCAAACAACTTTGGCTCCTCAAGGACCGACTCCGAAAACTACAATTTCATAAACCGCATCTCGAGGAGCACCAGAAAATTGCTCGATGAAAATAGCCTCCAGAGAATACCGATAACATGCCTGTCAGCCATGAACTATGTTGGCGCGGCAAAAGACTACCCGGAACAGACCGAAAGGGACCAGGCAAACGAGCTGGTAAAGCGCACCATGACCATGCTTGGGAACGGGTGCCAGACCGCCTGCTGGGGCATGGAAAAGGATGTTTCAAGCAACATTTTTGGCTCGTGCGGACTGCTCGACCTGAACGGAAACCCAAGGCTTTCCTACTATTCAATGCAGAAGCTCCTGCTTGAAACTTCAAAAGTGCAAGTCCTCCCATACGACCTCCCCGGCGGCAAGACAACGATCGGCAAATGGATTGCGCCAGAGCACAACAGCCTCTGGGGGATGAGGTTTGGGATAAATGACCCGTTCATCATCGCCTGGGTAAACGGATCAAAACCGCCCACCTTCTCCTATGTGGACTTTGATTTTCCGGTCACGCAGGCGCTTGAGCTCGAGTATCTGGTGCCTGACCAGAAAAGCGGAAAAGAAACTGGCGGCAATCCTGCATTCAAAAAAGTCACCGTTTTCAGGCAGGACGGTGAATTCAGGATACCGGTGGACAGGCTGGAACCCTTCATAATCAGGCCTTCAAACGCGACTGCTCCCAAAATAGAGATAAAGATTGACCCGGCAGTCATGATGGTCAACCCCGGACAAAAAGACACGGCAACAATAACCGTGACGGGGTTTGAGGGCGAGGCAATCCTCTCCGCCCCAAGCACAAAAACCCTCGGGACAACAATCAGCCCGGAAAAAGTGAGGCCGGGCCAGGAGGCAACACTAACAGTCTCCACGCTGGTTGCAAGCGCCGGCCAGCAATACACTGTTGCAATTTCTGCAACAACGGGCCAGGGGACTGCCGAAACCCTCCTCCAGATCGAGGTTTCCAATAAGATGCCAGTGGAGATTTCGCTCTGGATAGGCAAAAAAGAAGCACAGGTGGGTGGGCAGAAAAAACAGCTTGCAGAACCGCCAACAATCATACAGGGTTACACAGTTGTGCCGGTGAGGTTTATTTCCGAGACGTTCGGGGCCAAGGTGGACTATGACCAGAAAACAAAGGAAATAACCCTAACATTCGGTCTGAAGCCTGACGGGAGTTACACCAAAAAAGTGACGCTCTGGGTCGGGAAAAAAGAGGCAACATCCGATTTTGGCTCGATGCTGCCGGCATTCCAGACATTTGAGCTCCCCGTTGCGCCAGTCATCATAAACGGAACAACAATGGTGCCACTGCGGTTTGTCTCCGAAGTCCTTGGCGCCGACGTCGAATGGAACTCCAAGGAAAGAAGGGTGGACATCAAATGGTGGCCAGCCTGACAGTCACCAGCCAGTGGCAAAAAATAAAAAATGCCCCGCCAAAAGGCGGGGCATTTCAATCTGATAGAATAATCTCTTACGGTCTTCCGTTGAATGGCGGATACTCGTCGGTCATATATCCCATGTAGCCGTTGACCCTCATTGACCACCTGTAGTAGCCGACCACAAAATCAAACATGCCCTTTGGATACCTGCCGGTGAAAAGGATTGCCCACCATGCAATGAACTGGACAAACATTGCGGCAATTCCGTAGAAGAAAAGGCAGAAGCCATGAGGAATCATGACATAAATAACACCAAAGAACGTTCTGAGGAGCAGGACACCCCTGGACAGTTTTTCTGGATAATCAACATCAAGTTTCACTGGATACATAATTAGAATCCTCCTTTTTTGTGATTGATATGTTTTTAAAAGCAAGCACATTATAGCCAACACTCCCAGTTCTGCCAACCCCCCTGTTATCTTACTTTTTGGCAACAATTGGGCTGGAATGAGAAATTATGGCACAAATAAAAGACGATAACGGTTGCCGGTGATTTTTGTCTGAGATTTATAAAAATATTGCCTGAATTATGGCAAATGGCGGCAGGCAACAGCAGGCGCAACCCAAATTTGTGTTTTCTCCCTCTCCTCCCAGTATATAGGGTGAATAAATGGCGTGTCTTTTCCCTCTCCTTTTAGGAGTGGCGTGAGCAAAAGGTTTCTCCCCTCCCAAAATAGGTGAATATAAATGGCATGCCTTTTCCCTCTCCTTTTAGGAGAGGGTAGGGGTGAGGTGGTTTGAATTTGACATAGTGGTTATAATCCAAACAAATGATCGATTGCTTTGGTTGGGAGGTATAGGTGGCAAAAAAAGAAAGTAAAAAAGACAATAAAGCCGTTGATTCTGTTGCTGGATATCTCAAGGCTGTAAAGGAAATCATCAACAAAAAAGGTGGCGGATTTATTTTCAGGGGGCAAAAAAATGAATCATGGGAGAAAGTAAGCTCTTGTGTTGAAAGACGATTTGAGAAAAGTGGTTATGAACCTGAAAAGATAACATGGGAGATAATAATAGAAAACCAGAAGGAAATAATCTTCCAAATAAAAAAATCATTACGCCATTTTAGCACGGACAGGCCAGAGCTTGAACTTAAGGAAATGGAAATCCTTGCAGAGATTCAACATTACGGTGGAGCAACATTGCTGATTGATTTTACAAAAAACGCGCTTAATGCTCTTTGGTTTGCTTGTGAACCAGAATCATTGGATAAAAAGGACAATAAACAACCAAAAGAAAAAGATGGTATTGAACCAAATGGAGTTGTTTATCTGTTTGATACAAGTGACCCTCAAATCATTAAAGATATAAATGCTGAATCGACATTTGAGGAAATTATTACAATCAAGCAAAATACTGATGGCAAAGAAGAGACAACCTTTGAATCTGAAAAACCGAAGGAAACTATCTTGGAACCAATAAAACAAAAAATATTCTATTGGGAACCAGGCCGCATAAGTCAACGCGTTTTCTCCCAATGCTCAGTTTTTGTTTTTGGCGATTCATCGATACTGAATGAAAAATTATCAAAAATCGTTATTTCTGGTGACAGAAAAAGAGGGATCAGAGAAGAGCTTACTAAAGTTCATAATATATCCGACATGGCATTGTTCGATGATTTCTATGGTTTTGCTTGGGCCAACAGAATAGAATCTCTGCTGAAAAAACCACAAGATAAAAAGAAAATAGAGTATATTGCCCAAGATCCTTATGAGATGGGTCTTTACGAACTTGAAAGAAAGAATTTTGATAAAGCAATTGAATACTTCACACAAGAAATAATCAGAAATCCAAAAAATATTATTTCTTACTATTATCGTGCCAGTGCTAAAAACAGGAAAGGCGATCTTGGCGGGGCAATCGAGGATTACAACAAGGCCATAGAGCTGGATCCAAAAAATGATCTTGCATACATGAATCGCGGCAATGTAAGAGGAAAAAAAAGTGAATTCGATCTCGCAATTGAGGATCATACAAAAGCCATAGAGCTGGATCCAAAAAATGCTCTTGCATATTATAACCGTGGTATTTCCAGAAATAGAAAGGGTGATCTTGATCTCGCAATTGAGGATCATACAAAAGCCATAGAGCTGGATCCAAAAAATGCCCACTTTTACAACAATCGTGGTAATGCCAGAGAAAACAAAAATGATTTTACTGGGGCAATTAAGGATTATAACAAAGCTTTAGAGCTGGATCCAAAATTTGCTTCTGCATATTTCAATCGTGGTATTGCCAGAGGTAAAAAAGGTGATCTTGATCTCGCAATTGAGGATTATACAAAAGCCATAGGGCTGGATCTGGAAATCGCTCCTGCATACATGAATCGCGGCAATGCAGAATCAAAAATTGGCAAACATGATGAAGCGCTAGAGGACTTTAAACGAGCATTTGAGTTGTTTGATGACGACATGTACAAAAAATACGTTGCAGGCCTGATCTGCCGTGAGGAAGGCAAAAAGGAAGAGGCCAGAAAATACCTTGAAGAAGCGCTTGCGATTGCAAAAAAGAAAAATAACATCTGGATGATCAAAAAGATCGAGGAGACTTTGAAGGATCTATAACTTCAATTATAAAATCCAGATGGTTCTCAACTCATCTGGATTTCTTCTAATGGCAGACAAAAATAGTATAAATTACAATTTGCCTTATTGCTCCCTTGCCTTGAACAGCTTCCTCACCTCAAGAAGGAGCATGACCACAACCGCAATCCCAAGCGGCCACAAGAGGAGTGACGGTGAAACCGGGAACAGCCCTAGCCTCTCATTGAGGTACGGCACATAGGCGCCAAGCAGTAAAAACGCGATGGCGCCAAGCCCCCACAGGTCCATGACCACGTTGCCAAACGGGTTCATCTGTACAAGCAGTTTTCTGTCCGACCTGGAGGCAAAGGCCATGGCCACATGGCCGAACATCCACGCCGCAAATGCCAGCGTCTTTGCAATATCAGCACTGCCAATGCTCAGCCAGAGAGCGAGGCCGTATGTGATCCAGACGGTTGCAAACAGGGCAAAACCCTTGATGGCTATGTCTGCAAGCACCCTTGGCCCAAGGACGTTCTCTTTCGGGTTTCTGGGCTTTCTTGTGTAGATGGAGCTTTCCTTCGGCTCTGCGACAAAAGCGGCGGAGGCGGCAAGGTCCATGAACAGCTCGAGGGCGATTATCTGGATTGGGGCAAACGGCATCGGCACACCAAGGATGACCGGCAGGAGGAACGTCAGCACGAGGGCTATTTTGACCGAAAGGTAGTATTTGAGGCCCTTTTGCAGGTTGTCAAAGAACGCCCTGCCCTCAAAGATCCCGCTTGCAATTGTGTTGTAGTTGTCATCGGAGAGCACGACCTCGGCCGCGTCCCTGGCAACATCGGTTCCCCTTTTGCCCATTGCGATGCCGATGTCTGCACCCTTGAGCGCCAGAACATCGTTGATTCCGTCGCCAGTCACGGCCACGACCTCGCTGTTTTCCTGGAGCGCCTTTACAATTCTGTATTTGTGCTCTGGAACTGTCCTGGCAAAAACAGACGCCGTCCTGACAGTTTCTTTCAGCTCTGAATCGCTTATCAGGTCGAGCTTGTCGCCAGTCACAATATTTGCAGTGTCGATTCCAACCTGGTTTGCTATGAATGCGGCCGTCTTCGGGTGGTCTCCCGTGACCATTATGGTCCTGATTCCGGCACCTTTTGCTCTTGCTATTGTTTCCCTGACGCCGTCCCTTGGCGGGTCTTCAAAGGCGATCAGCGATTCAAATGCCATCTGTTTCTCAAGCTTGTCAAAATCTTCTTTGGCCTCGCCCTGGGTGAGGTTTTTTGTTGCAATGGCGATGACCCTTCTGCCATTCTCTGCCTGCTTTTCAAGCTCCTCCAGGACTTCTTTGGGGACACTGGCGCAGCTGGCAAGCACGTCCTCCGGCGCTCCACTCTTGTAGAGCGTATAAATCGAGTCATTTTTTCTGATCACAGATTTGGACTTTTTGCCATCACCAACCGACCTCTGTCTGAAAATTTCCGGCAATGTTGTCGATGCACCGAGTTCGAGCGCCTTCTGTTTTATCGAGATTTCCAGCGGATTGCTTGAATAGTCGGTGGTTGAAAGGAGTGCAAGAGAGAGGGACTCTTTTGCGTCCTTCGGAAAAGTGGCGGCAACAGACATCTTTGCCTGCGTGATTGTCCCCGTCTTGTCAGTGACAATGACTGTGGTGTTGCCAAGCGTTTCAGCCGCCTTGAGCTTTTTTATCAGGAAATTCTTTTTGGACAGCCTGTAGGAGCCGATCCCAAGCACCATTGTGATGATAATTGGCAGTTCCTCCGGAATTGTGGCAAAAGAGAGCGTCAGGCCCGTCAGTATCATGGCCTTCCAGTCCCCGCCCCTGAGAAACCCGATAAGCGGTATCATTATCGAGAAGAAAAGTGCCACCCACACAAGCTGGCCGGAGAGTGATTTCATTGCGCGCTGGAGGGCGGTCTTTGGCGGCTTTACGGCCTTTGTTTTTGCCGCTATCTCGCCAAGCCTCGTGTTTGCGCCAGTTTTTTCGACAACTGCCTCGCCCTCGCCAAAAACAACGGCAGTTCCGGCAAATATTGCCTCACCGGTGTCCCTGTCCTGTGGGAACGACTCTCCAGTGAGTGCCGATTCATCCAGCTGGAGCCCAACTGACCTGATTATTTTTGCATCGGCAGCGACCTTTGCCCCCTGAGAGAGGGCAAGAACATCGCCAGGCACGACCTCAAGCGAGTCAACCTCTGCAACATTGCCGTCTCTTATCACCCTGCTTTTTGGGGTAGCAATCTCACCAAGGCTTGCAACGGCTTTTTTGGCCCTGTATTCGTTAAACACCTCGGCAAGCGTGAGGAGGGTTATGATCGAGAATATCGTTATCGAATCGCCAAGCTCGCCCAGAAAACTGTAGATGATGCCAACAACGAAAAGCAAGAGAATCATTGGCTCCGTGACTTCTTCGATGAAAATACCGATAAAATTCACCGTATAGGGTTTAAAAATCCTGTTAGGTCCAAATTTTGCAAGAAGCTCCTTTGCTTTTGCAGAAGTCAGTCCAAGATCATTCCCTGTCATAGAGAACCTCCTTTATAAGATGCTTTATCTTGCTCCTTGCCTCTTCAAGAGCTTTCTTGCCATTTTCTGTGGCCTCATAGTAGACCCTCAGCCTTCCGGCAACCTTTTCCCTGAATGATTCGAGATAGCCACCCTTTTCAAGCTGGTGGAGGACTGGGTAGAGTGTGCCGGGGCTCATCTTATAGCCATGGTGCGACAACTCTTCGATAAACCAGAGTCCATATACCGGCCCTTTCGTCGAGTGGTGCAATACATGCAGTTTGATAAACCCAAGAAAAAATTCCTTGGTAAATTTTTCCTCAAAACATATATCGCTTTCCATTATCGGATTTCGATATAATATTCAATTTTCCGTTTTCAAGAGAGGCTTTCATTAAAGTGCAAACTTTTTATGTGTGCGGGGCATATTATATTATATTTCAGAAAAGACCAAGGAGGTTTAAAATGAAGAAACTGCTGGCGGTTTTATTGACCATTCTCATGGCAATCCCATTGTTTGCTTTCTCACCCGTTTTGTTTGCAAAAGAGGGTGACAAGGGTGGCGGAAATGGTGGAAAAGAAGAAAAATGCAACTTTACAGCAAGGTTTGAGAAAGAGCCCGCAACGATAGGAATGGAAGCTGGCCAGGAAGAGACTTTTATTTTGCTGGTCACAAACAATTGCGGTATGGAACAGCTCAAGATAAAGGCTTCTTCGGAGAACGCCGGGCTGGAACTGGGAAATGCTGAGTTTGAGGTCGCGCCAAAGGGCACCTTCAGGCTGACAGTCAAAATCAAGCAACCACCAAAATCCGGAACTTCAAATGAAATCCACTGGATGATAAAGCTCGTATCGCAATATGGAAAGCAGCTGGAATTCAAATTCATAACAAGGTACAAGATCACCCAGGAATGCAGATACACGGTAAAGTGGGAGAAGGACCCAACACTTGGAAAGCTTGATCCAGGGCAAGAGGGCGAATATGGTCTTGTAGTCACAAACATCGGCACCACAAAGATAAATTTCAAGGTGACCTCGAAAACCGAAGGGCTTCGCTTCTCGATAAACGAATTCTCTGTCGAGGCCGGGCAGAAATTTGTCCTCAAGGTAATAATAAAACAGACTGCAAGAGGCCAGGAGATTTTCTCAAAATGGGCCTTTGTGATTGCAACTGACTGTGGCGAGCAAAAAGAAATCGTTTTCAGGGTGTTCTTTAAGGCAACAGAACAACCGTCATGCAAATTTGCCTTCAGGTGGCAGAAGCCCCCTGAATCCGTAAAGCTTGATCCCGGCCAGGAGGCCGAATTCCCGCTTGAGGTCACAAACAAGGGCACACAAAAAACCACAATCAAAATCGAATATTCCGGTGAGTTCTTAAAGTTTTCAGTCAGAGAGTTTGAGCTGGAACCAGGCGCAAAGTTTGTTCTGAAAGTGACAGTAAAACAGCCGCCAGTAGGCAAAGAACCCTCCACAAAGTTCTCGTTTGTGATTGTTGCCTCATGCGGCCAGAAGGTCCAGATTTCCTTCAGGATTTTCTACAAGACACCACCAGCAAACAATTGTGAATTTGAGGTAAGATGGGAGAAGAACCCGGCAAATACACCCCTCAAGGCCGGACAGAGAGAATCATTCAACCTGCTCATCAAGAACAAGACTGGCAAGAACATGAAGTTTGCCGCATCCTCAGGCTCATCTGCAATAAAGTTCAGCCCTGACAGACTTGAAGTTCCAAATGGCCACGAGAAAAAGATGAAGGTCACAATAACAATGCCTGGAAAACAGAACAACGAAAAGGAAAAGACATTTGAGATAGTAATAAAAGCAGATTGTGGCACGACAAAGGTGGTCAAGTTTACTGTAAAATATAAATAAAAATATGCTCTCTCCATATAAAAAAGCCCGGGTTTCCCCGGGCTTTTTTATTTATCTTTTATTTATCGGAAGCGAAACTTTCTACATCGCCTCCTGGACAGTTTCGTTCATCCACCCACCCCAGCCAGGCACCTCGGTGACGTTGCCTTCTGGTGTGACGATCCTTTCAATCCTCCGCTTGTAAACCTGGGTCAGACCAAGGCTCTCCAAGATTGCCGGAGTTATTGTTCTGTACTCCCTCTTTGAAACCGGATCGGTCTCTGGTTCCGAGCTGTATGAAACATTCTGGTTATAAACTGAAACAAGCATGCCAATGCCAGCTTCAAGCTGTGGTGATGCATAGGTCACAGGCAGTTTCAGCTCCTCAAGGCAATCATGCCTTGTGAAAGGCATGCTGCTGGAGTGCGTGCCGCCAATAAATGCGTCAACGATCCTGTCCAGCTCGCTCTGCCCCCTGGTCTTGTTAGAAAGACCAAGGCATTTTGTGGCGACCATTTTGGCGAGATTGTACGCTCTCATTGCAGAGCCAAGCACAAGCGGGTGGAGGTCAATATCGCCGAATATCATCTCCGGATTGGCGCCATTTGTTTTTGCATATTCCACATAAGTCATGATGTCATAGGGGCTGACCCATGCAGGGTTCCCGTCAGCACCAATCGGCGCAAGCGGGCTTGCGGTCTGGATGTGCACCGGGCCTAACTCGGAGAGTGGCGACATGACAATTTCGTCGGCACCAAGAGCAATGAATGCCGCCGCGCTGAAAGCTTTGAAGCCAACAATAACCGACAGGTGGTCTGTAAACTCCCTCAAAATGGTCAGTATCCTCCAGGCGCTCTCTGGCGAGCCTCCCCTGGATGCGAGTATCACATCGAGCCTGTCTGTTCTGCCCATCGTCATGAGCTGGTGATAGAGCGGAGGGACGACATCATCAGCAATCGAGGCGCCCTCCGGATGAAGAATGTAGGATATGACTTTCGAATTCCTCTCGGCTTCGATCCTTTCTATTGCCTGGTGTCGTTCATTCCTTGTAGGGTCCATTTTGTGTCCTCCTTTTTTGTCCTGTTAAATGTCTCTGGCCGCTGTCATTTGTCAAGAAGCTTTGTATGGACAAAAGAACAAATCTCCTCAAAATCACTCGCATCAAACACATTAAAATCCTGCCTTGACCTGATGAAAGTCATCTGCCTCTTTGCATAGTGCCTGGTCACAAGCTTCATGTCCGAGAGCGCCTTTTCAAACGTTGTCCTGCCATGAAAGTAATCAATCAGGAAAGGGTACCCATGGGACATCACCCTGAGGACATCAGCTTCAAGGCCATTTTCAATCACTGTTTTTATCTCGTCAAGCAGGCCGGCGCTGACCATTTCATCGGTGCGCCTGTTTATTCTCCCGTAGAGTTCTTCCATTGGCCTTGTGATGGCAATCTTTATAAAATCGTAAAGAAGGGGCTCTCTTTCGGAAAAAAGCTCCGACTGGGTCTTGCCGGAAAGCTCGTAAATCTCCAGCGCCCTTACAATCCTTTTCAAATCAGTCGGTTTTATCTTTGACGCCGTGACCGGGTCAACTGTCTGGAGTCTGGCATATATGGCCGCCAGTCCGTCCTCTTTGGCCTCATTTTCAAGTTTTCTGCGTAAATCTGGATCACCCTCCGGGGTTTTCGAAATACCATCAATCATCATCATTAGCCACATATAGGAACCGCCACAAACTATCGGCAATTTTCCTCTTGAGAGAACCTCGTTTATTGCAATGCTCACATCATCAAGGTATCTGGCAACATTGTATTTTTCCCTTACGCTTACATGCCCCAGGAGGTGGTGCGGAATTCCATCCATTTCTTTGTCTGTCGGCCTGGCAGTACCAATGAAAAGCTCGCGGTATATCTGTTGTGAATCACAGGAAATAACTTCTCCTCCAAACTCTTTTGCCAGCCTGACGGCAAGGTTTGTCTTCCCGCTTGCAGTCGGGCCAAATATTACAGCAACTTTCTTCACACTTTCCTTATAACAGAATTGCCAAATAAGGCAAAGGGGATTAAATATCATATTGAACAATAGGGGTATTTGGACTGTTTGGTTTTCAAGGAGGCGCAAATGACAAGAAGACCAGTTCCGGTCGCCATTGTGGTGGCCGCTATAATGCTGATTGCAGGCATCCTGGTGGCAGTATGGATTTTTGGAGACAAACCAGTAGGGCCAACGCTTGAGGAAGAGAAGCCAAGGATTGAGGCCTGGATTGCACACAAGGGGCTCAATTACGTTGGAGACCCAAAAGACATGGTTTATCCTGGCGGTTCTCCCTTGTTTGACGAAGCAAACGGCGAGGCAAGGGACAGGTATGAATACATCCGCTCAAACCACCGCGACAGGCCGTGGAACGATATTGATCCGGCATGGCTCACAGAGTTCGCAACTGGCGAGGAAGCACTCTTCAGGCAGTGGGCGCAAAAGCAGGGGCTAAACCAGTATGGTGACTCTGGAGACATGATGTATGCGGGCGGAACCCCACTCTTTGACGAGAGGACCGGGAAATCGATTCCGCTTGCTTCTTATGTGCTTGTAAAGTATCCGCTGAGGCCCTGGAACAGACAATAGCCATCCAGAAAACTCCCGTGGACCCAAAATGACCTGCCATGGGGTTTGTAAATTTTTTGTCAACTGGACCTGACAATCGGATGCAATGCAGCAATTTCAGCAAACCTCTCATGCCTATTCCGGCAAGAGGTGGAATGATTCCATACAGACTGGCGTTTGACTTGGAGGGAACAGAAAACTATCATCTAGGCAGATGGAGCCAAAAAAGAGCATCGCTGTCGTGGAAGATGAAGTTGCAATCTCGAAGCTTATTGCTTATGTTCTGGAAAATGCTGGTTTCCATGTAAGGACAATCTTTGATGGAGGCGAGGCCCTCGAAAAAATAAAAAATGATCCCCCTGATTTGATACTGCTCGACTTGATGCTGCCAACGATGTCAGGTTTCGAGCTGCTTTCCAGGATAAAGGAAGAGGCGTCGCTGTCCAGGGTCCCAATAGTGGTGTTAACCTGCAGGGGGCAGGACGAGGACAAAGACAGGGCCTTCAGATTGGGTGCCATAGAATACGTCACAAAACCATTTTCTCCAACAGGGCTTGTGGCAATGCTCAAGAACATATTTTCAAGCAGCGCACAATGAACGATGAAGAAAACATCCTGAGAGAGCTGGCACTCGCCTGGGAACAACTGTCAATATTCTATGATTGGGACAGCCAGATCATCGACATCGCCGGCGGCGAAAGACAGTTACAGAAAATCATTTGCAGGCTGACAAAATCAACTGGTTCATCATGCGGCATGGCAATAAAACTCGGCAGAGGAAGTGAGGCAGGCATTATTGCCTCCTATTCGCCAGGATTTGATGATGTCCGGCTTTTTCTGGAGCATTTCAGAAACTCGCTTCCGGACACCAGGGAAAGACTTTCACATGGTGCCAAAACAACAATCAAATTCGTGCTTTCCGGGGACGAACACCACATGCTTGCCATACCATGGAAAAAAGAAAAAAAGCTAAGTGGTGCATTCGTTTTTGCAAGACCTGGATTGCCATATGGCAGGGCCGAAACAGTCCTGCTTTCCAATGCCACCCATGAAATATCATTATTGATGGATTATGCAAGCCTTTCATCAAGATCCCAGGAAAGAAACAATGAATTTGGAACTCTTGTAATCAAAAACCTTGAAGGATATGGGGAAATGTTTCCCGAGTCAGGAAAACTTGGTTCCTCCGAATCTGAAATATGCAATATCCTGCTACCGGAAGGAACAAAACTCTTCGGTATAAGCAAAGGCAACGTGTTTTTCTCCTCTGTACCTGGAAAAAATGGAACATCTGCCAGTGACATCCTGCCAAACGGAATCATTTCAGTACTGGGATATTGTAGTGACGAAGACAGTTTATATGTGGACGGGAAAGTGTTTTCCATCAAACACCACGAAGATGAAAGAGGAAACCAGTTCTCAACCATTATAGAAACGATTGAAAGAACTCCACTGCCGGAAGAAGCTGGCAAACTGCATAAAGTTGCAGGGCTGGCCACAAAAGAAGCACTCAGAAGAAGATGTCTGAACATGCTACTCCAGGAAGCGTATGCTTCAACACTGGCATCAATGTCTTCAATGATTGGATTGACCAGCCCGCAGACAAATCTGTTAAAGGAAAATACCGGCAAGCTCATTTCAATGCTCTCAAGATCGCTCGGACTGGATGCAGGCGAAAGGAACATTGTTGAGAAGTCCTCCATGCTTGTTGATGTTTCGCTTGCATACATGGACCACAGGACGCTTGAAGAATACCTTGTAAAAGGCACAACTGTTGCCGGGCCTGAAACAATGAGGGCCATAATGGAACACCCGATCAGGTCGGCAGAACTCATCCAGCCCGTAGAATCACTTTCCGGGTGCGTCCCTGTCATCCGCACACACCACGAAAGGTGGGACGGCTACGGCTATCCTATGGGGCTCAAGGGAGACGAGATACCAAAGCTTTCGAGGGTCCTTGCTTTTGTTCAGGCGCTTTCGTCAAGGATTTCACAGCATTCAATGGACCTAAAAGATTTTATGCAAATGGAGAGCGAGAGGGTATGGCTTTCAAGGCAGGCAGGAAGGGCGTTTGATCCCGATATTGTAAAGATGTTCCTGGAATCTTTCTAGAAAGCGACCAATCCCTTTCAGATGGCGTATTATATTCCAAATAACCAAATGAAAGGGGTGCTTCAATGAACAAGTTTGTCACCCTGATTTTGTGTTTTGCAATGGTGCTCCAGTTTTCCCATGGCACAGCCAGGAATGCTGAACCAAAAAAAGACCCAATTTTTTATGAGTGGACGGCGTCAACCCAGAAAGAGTTGTCGCTAAAAAACATTCCCAAAAAAGGATTCAAGCCATTTTTCTTCCCACACACCACAAACACTGCCATAGCATCCTACTACAGGGGGAAATTTGACTGGGACGGTATGGGAACGATCAAAATAAAATTCGGCGCAGTCAATTTCTTTTGCAAGCTGTGGGTCAATTCCAAAGAGGCTGGATCACATCTTGGCGGGTATCTGCCGTTTGAATTTGACATCACCGGACTACTGAAAAAAGGGAAAAACGAGCTTGTGCTCGGAGCACAGGGAATTCTTGGCGTTGTGCCAGAAATTGGCGCAAAAGATCCAAGAGCATTGAAGGAAAATTCAGTAACACTTCCAATCGGGTCGGCTTTCATGATTGGAGGAATGTGGCTCCCTTCCTCAATCAAAAAACTGCCATCCAGCTTTATCGAAAAGGTCCTGATTGACACGTCAGTGAGACAAAAAACCCTGAAGGCAAGGGTAATGCTTGGCGGCCTGACAGAAGGCAAAAAAGGCCTTTCCATATCATTGTGGGTGGAAGACATGCAGGGCACAAAACTGCTTTCTCTTGGCAATAAAAATGTTGACACAGGCAAAGACATGCCACCACAAGAATTCAGAGCAAACTGGAGCAATCCGAAGCTGTGGAGCCCGGAAAACCCAAACCTGTATTTCCTGGTTTCCGTCCTCTTGCAAAACAGCAAGGAGATCCACAGGGACAAAACACGCTTTGGCTTCAGGGAGTTCTGGGTGCAGGGCGGAAACTTCTTCCTTAACGGTAAGAAGATCCATCTGAGGGGCACCTCAAGACACCTGTTCAGCCAGCGATGGGCCGATATTGACATGGAGGAGATGGCAAAACAGGTCATTTCAAAAGCCAAAGCATTTAATTCCAACGTCCTCAGGCTGCATGCCAACCCTTATCCAGAGGCTTTCCTTGAAGAGGCTGATATCCAGGGAATCATGATAATCGATGAGTCGGCCGCATGGACCTTTGGCAGCGCCTATGCACTTGAAAACGACTTGTTCTGGAAAACCCTCTACAGGCAGTGGGACGACCACGTCAAAAGAGATTATAACCACCCTTCATTTGTGCTTGCCTCCGCAGAAAACGAGCTGATGCTGACAGGCGGCGCAAAAAGGAAAAATATACAGGAAAACCTGCAAAAGCTTGGCAAATATGTCAGAGAGTCCTCCGGCAGACCGGTCATGTTCGAAGGCGATTACGACCCAAATGGCAGTGCAGATGCAATAAATCTCCATTATCCATGGGAACCACACTCGCATTATGCCTACCCGAATGACGCCTACTTCTTAGATGGATCATTCTTCACTGACATCTACCCGTCCAGGGAAATCGAATGGGACAAATCAAAACCCATGTATATCGGGGAATGCCTGTGGATGCCCGGCCCGTTCCACGAGTATGCGGTAATAGGTGGCGATTACGCATACCAGGATCTGAAAAGGGGTTATTATGAATCAAAAAAGGAACTTTTTGCAGATTATATCCAGGCATTCAGGGAGCTGGAGATTCCAGGTTTTTGCCCATGGAACCCTTTTGAGGACGAGAACGAGAGGACAGCTTCTGCAAGCCAGCTGACCGAATTGCAAAGTGTCGCCAGCAACTATTACAAACCAGTGAGGTTTTTTATAAGACAAAAGGACAACTGGCACTATGCAGGGTCAAAAATCTTCAGGACAGTGACCATCCAGAACTGGTCAGAGCAGCCAAAAGATCTCAAGCTGGCGTGGAGTTTCGGCAAAGAGCTGGACTCCTCGAAATCAGGTGAACTCTCACTCAGGCTTGGCCCTGATGAAACAAAAACGGTCACAATAACACTCGAACTGCCAGGCGGACTGGTTTTTGGCAAGCAGGGCTCATGGGAAGACGTTCCCCTAAAAATGGCGCTTTTTGACGGGAATGTGCCTGTGCATGAGGAAGAACACCAGATACACTCATACTCGATGCCATCAAAACAGCCAGCAAAATTTACCCTTCTAGGTGGGAGCGACCAACTCTCGAAAGATCTTTCAAACGCCAGGCTTTTCCACAGCAGGGCGCAAAAAGTAGAGGAGGTCACGGACAGCATCGCCGTTATTGCCCCAAATTTCCTGAAGCAGCAAACATTTGATGGGGGCAACAACACACTACAGATCCTTGAGGAAAAGGGCATCAAATACATTGTCCTTGGCCCACAGCCAGAAGGCTCCATCCCCTATTGTTCGATTGTTCCTGCGGAGCGTGAAATTGAAAGGGGCAAAGCCCAGTCCTTCAGGTTCACGCATGTATCGTTCTCAAAAGACACTGGGCCTTTCAAAAAAGACTCGCTAATAAAATACTTTGCAGGCGACAACATAATTGCATCAGGCGCATTAAGGCCGTACAGCGATGCGCCATGCGTTCCATTTGCCAGCGCAGGAACGGGAAACGGCCTTGCATGTGTCGGGTTTGAAGTGGAGCAGAAGGGTTTTGTAACGTGCATTGAGCTGGCATCAAAAATATCGACCGAGCCAAGGTGCCACGAAATTCTCTGCTCCATGCTCAGTCAGCTATCAGAAGAAAAACAGTTCCTGCAGGCCCAGCTTGTCGCCCTTTCGGACAAATCATCTTCGTATCTGTCTTCACTTGGGTTCACAACCACAAAAAACAGTGCTACAAATGGTGTCCTGTATGTTGGCGAAGCCGATACGATCACGCTGAAAGACATTGAAAAACTCGGCGCCATTAAAACCATCCTGTTTGACAGGAAAGGGTTTGCTTTCCTGCCGAAACAGGATGGAGTTGACATAAAGGTGTCCCAGGCAAAACCGGAGCCTGCAGTTGACCTTCAGGGTATGAAGGAGCTTGACGGTGTGGCAAGGTTTTCATTCATCGAAGCAACAGGCTTTGTTTACGACAAATGGAGAAAAAATTTTGCGCCGCTTGGCAGAATCATAATAGAAAAACTCACGCTCCCAAAAGATGCAAAGCTGATATGGGGCGTAAAAGGCTATTTCTGCAAGGTAGAAGGCCTCTACCCGCAAACAGTCTTCATCAACACGACTGACTGGGACAAAGGCCCCTCCAACATGCCACTCTCGCTCCTGCTCCAGAACCTCGGATGCAAAAAGAGTTTCAATGCCAGCAAGGTCGAAGTCCCGCTCTCGTCGCTCAGGCTTGAGGGTGGTGCCAGGTACAGCCAGGAAGAAATTGCCTTCCTGGCCAATGGCAGGGCAAAATTCCAGGCAAAACTGGAATCTGGGGCAAAATTCCAGCTCAACCTTGCACTTTACCAGCAAAAAGCTGGTAACGAGAACGCAAAGCTAACAGTCTTAATTTCCGGGGTTAAAATTGGGTCAATAGAGGTGAAATCCACCACGGAACAGCTTTACAGGCTGGAACTGGTTGCACCTTCTGGCGACTGTGAGGTGGCACTTGTTTTTGAAAATGATTATTACAAGCCACCCCAGGACCGCAACCTTTTCCTTGGCAGGCTGTTTTTAACGAGATTGACACCCTGACCGTTTATGCTATAAATTGCAGTCAATTTGTAATAAAGGGGGATGAGATGGAAAAAAGGTTTGTTGCATCAGAATCTGTTTGCGAGGGGCACCCAGACAAGGTTGCCGACCAGATCAGTGACGCCGTTCTTGATTCGATTCTCAGGGACGACCCGATGGGCCGCGTTGCCTGCGAGACCTTCGTGACTCTGGGAATGGTCATTGTCGGTGGTGAAATCACCACGAGGACCTATGTGGACCTGTCCAACCTGGTCAGAGAAGTCATCAAGGACATTGGCTACACCGAAGACTGGACGGGATTCACATACAACACCGTTGGAGTCCTCAACGCAATCGGAAAACAGTCCCCCGACATAGCACAGGGTGTTGATACAGGCGGTGCCGGCGACCAGGGCATGATGTACGGATATGCCTGCAACGAAACACCGGAATTGATGCCGATGCCAATCCACTACGCCCACCTGCTTGCCAGGCGCCTCGCTCAGGTTCGCAAGGAAAAGGTGCTCCCCTGGCTTGGCCCGGATGGCAAGACACAGGTGGTTGTGGAATATGTTGATGGCGTTGCAAAAAGGATTGACTCGATTGTTGTTGGTGCACAGCACTCGACAGACATCCTTGATTCTACTGACCCAAGCACAATAACCGAAGCGGCACGCAAGCAGATAATTGAAACCGTCGTCGTGCCAGTCATCCCCTCGGGCCTTTTCGACGAGAAGACAAAGTTCTACATCAACCAGACAGGGAAATTTGTTGTTGGTGGGCCGGTCTCTGACACTGGAATGACAGGCCGCAAGATAATAGTGGACACATATGGTGGTGCATGTCCACACGGTGGTGGTGCTTTCTCCGGCAAGGACCCGACAAAAGTTGACCGCTCCGCTTCCTACATAACACGCTTTATTGCAAAAAACATCGTTGCCGCAGGGCTGGCCAACATCTGTCAGGCCGAGATCTCATATGTTATTGGCAAGGCAGAGCCGACCCATTTTGCAATCCGCACTTTCGGTACCGGCAAAGTCAGCGATGAAATAATGGCCAAAGCTGTGACCGACCTTGTCGACCTCCGCCCAAAAGCCATCATCGAGAGGCTAAACCTGAGGCGCCCGATTTACAGGCTCACAACAAACTACGGCCATTTTGGCAAGGAAATCCCGGAAATCACCTGGGAGAACACAAACGAGCTGGCGCCAAAGCTTGCAGAAAAACTCCTGTAGTATAATGAAAAAAACACTTGTCCTTTTGTTTGTTTCTGTTGCCATCGTCCTGGCTGGGTGCGGAAGCGCCACACCCAGGAAAGGTGAATGGTCAAAACCAGTCGAGAATCCTGTAACCGAAACTTCGCCAGCAACAAGGGACGACAGGTTTGCCCCGGGAAAGGGCATGCCGGAAACCCCCTCAGAGCTAACGATAGAAGTGCTCCCTGTAAAAGGGAACCCTATTCTCATAAGTGACAAGACCTTTGCGGTGCTTTATGGCGCAGGGCCGGAGCAGGAAGGCAAAAACCTCGCAAAGATTCTCAAAAGCAAAGGCATCAAATACATTGATTACCTCATCCAGCCGTCTTCTGATCCTGCAAGCTACATGGGCGCAATGGGCCTCATCGGTGAAATACAGATCGGCAACCTGGAACGGATGGTAGCCGATGAAAATTTTGTCCGGCTCGAAAGGGCCATCATGGGCAAATCCGTGGTCGAGCTTCTGGCCGCAGGCGCAATCTGGTACCTGAATGGCGTTTCTTTTGACGTCCTCTATCCAATGCAGGACGACCTTGCAAGCGGAAGGGTGCATGATAGGACATCGGTCGTGCTTGTCACAAAGGGCAAGGTCTCGTTCCTTTTGACCGGCCAGATTGACGGCACGGCAGAAAAAAAGCTCATTCAAAGGGGAAAGCTCAAAAAAGTCTCGGCAATCATCGCAACCAATGGCGCACCGGAAGGAAGCATGATTGAGGGCTTCATGCAGGCCCTGTCTCCGGAAAAAGTGTTTATTGTTGCAAACAAGGACGCAAAACCCGCAACCCAGGGGACACTGCTTGCCCCCGGCATGGTCTTGCGCACCGACGGCGAGACGCTCACAGAAACTTCAGCTTCAGGGAAGGGCAAGTAACCCTTTCCTGAAGTCTTGGGACTAACAAAACCAATCTATTTTTCACACGGCAAAACTTTTTAACAGAGCCATACAGACAGATATTCTCTAATAACTATCTCCACATCATAAGAACGGCCGCAAGAATCAGCATGGTGATAAGCCTGTAGGTGCCCTGGATGAGGAAAAGCGAAAACTTGGCATTTGAGAAGAGATAATCACCAAGCATGTTTGCTGCCATGATGAAAACCCCGATGACCGCAGAAATCACAAGCCCGTCGGCGATCGTTTGCGTCCCCATGGAAATAAAGATCAGGTCAAGCGCAATTGCCGTGATGATCGTGAGCAGAAAGTTCAAGAGCATGGAGAGCATTGGGCTGTTGGTGAATTCATGAGGGTCTTTGCCAAGCGCTTTAACCCACAGGTTGCCCATGACTCCTGGCATGTAATAAATAAAGCCCGCAACAAAAGCGGCAACCGAGGCCACGAGAACGGCCAGATAGTTTATCTGCGAAAAATCAAATTTTAGCATTTTTTATGCCTCCTTCGGCAGGCATTATACAATATTTGCAGGATTTTTGAAAAACAGGACGGAATCAATCGCAAGTTTTTGAAAACCATAAAGCACAAGAACGGTTGCACTCATGTAAACCAGAAAAAAGCCCGAAGGGTATTAGAAACAGGAATAAAATCATAATGGTATGAGTTGCGCCAAGGGCAAACAGGCTTTTGGTCATCTTGAAAATGGAGAGGGGAAATGCGTAAATTGGTCTTTTCTTCGTCAAGGGTAACATCAATAATTCTTGCGCTGGTGATATTTTTCATACCATTCTCGTATGGTAGCCAAAATGCAACGGCCAGACGCCTGGATGAACCAAACCAGCAAATCCTGCCTCCATTCCTGCCATCAGATTGCAATGCTCTTGGCGGCAATTTTTCTATCATTGGCAGGGACAAATATCCATCTGGCCTGGTAATGGACCGCCAACTTAGTGAAGTTGCCAACATAAAAGAGACACTGAATCAGGCAATGATGGAATATTATGACAGATACTACGGTCAAACACAAATCATTGATCTTCCAGTGAAAAAACCTTCAAACACTCCGTATCCTTACAATATGCTGCACAGAGATTTTTCCTGGGACACATTCTTTTCCAGTAATCCACAGATAATAAAGCTACAACACAAATCGTTCCTGATTGGAGAATGGTGTGGCTATAACCCAAAATTGGGGTATGCCATCCGACAAGAACCATTGGGTGATGGTCAGATCAATCTTGGCTTCATTGATATGAACACTGGCAACATAGTCTCCAGCTTAAAAACGCCTGCAGTCAGTTCCATAACCAGCGTTTCAAAAGACATCTTTTGGGGTGAAGTTGGCAAGTTATCAGGGCTTGTGGATGTCAAAACCATGAAAGTGATATATTCCCCCTTGTATGGCCCTCCTGTAGCATTCAATGACGAATATATGGCCTCAACACAGGAGATTTACAGTATAAGGGAGAGAAAGATTACAGCCAATCTCTCCAGGCTTGGAATCAAGGCAAGCATAACCAAGATAAAAGATGACTATGTCGACTACATATTCAACCCGGTGTATCCAACCCAGGTAAAGGACCCAAAACCATCTCTTACAAGAGTTTCTTTCGACGGCAAGCTGTTGTTTAGAAAAGAATTTGATTTCAAGGTTCCAGTGACAATCAATGACACTTTTGAGAAAAACCTTCTGATAGTGGGCAGAACGGAAGAATCTCACATATTGCGCTACTCAATACGCGATATCGATACGTTTGAAATAAAGCACGAATTCCAGATTGACGAGGATGTTTTCACCGTAAACAACTATGCAGTTGCAGTTTCAAATTCTACTCGCGCGGCCACAACCTCAAATCTGATAAAAATCTGGGGCACAGACCCGGTCAAACTTGTGAAAGTGATACATTTCCCAAAAAAGCCAATATTTCTGGATGCTGGGGACAAGATATTCTTTGGCTATAACATGGGAGACGGACAATCACAATTCTATAGACTGGATGATAATTACTCACCAGAGATATTCACTAACACCATTGTGTCCACAATGGACGAGTATGTAATTGATGATGGTGATATAGTGGGTGTTAGCCTTGCCTCAAAAAGGAACGAAAAGGGGACGTTTGACACGGAGATAAAAAAGAGATGTTACAAAGTAGGCTCCAAGGGTGATTACTACAAAGAATTGACTATCAATACAGAGTCTTTTATGGAAAATACAGGTCAATTTAAAATCTATGACGGGAAAATATATGTTTGCACAGGATTTGGCATCATAGAATGTTATGATTTGAATGATGGCAAACTGGTCGCAAATCTGGAAGGCATAAAAACTGCCGGCTGGGAAACAACAAGAACGGAATTGCTTCTGGAAAATAACGTTTTGACAATTGTCCATTATGGAACCCAAAAAGGTTTGCTGGCCTACATCACCTGTATTGATGTGGAAAAAATGATCCGTCTTTACGAGGCTTATACAAGTGCGCAAGAAAAAGCAAGCAGACCAAGAATAAAAGTAGACTACTTTGATTCCAGCATGATTGTATTGAACAATTCTTCCGACACCTTTATCAATTATTTTGATGGGTCACAGCCAGATGTTATCAAAGACAGCAGCTTCATTACTTTCGAGAATGATTTGTTGTACCTGTATTGCCATAATTACAGTGGGGAGGATGGTAAAAAATTGCTATTGTTTGATGTGAAAACAAAAAATAGAAAAACCATTCCATTTCCTGAAGGGGCATATCAGCCGCAAGCAAAATTTGATGATTACTTTCTTTTTGGCGGCAAACTTTGCACGCTTGGGGGAGATCTTGTCCAGAACGGCCTTGGGTCCTGGCTTACTCTCCCAAGGCATGGGCAAGCTTTTTACCCAATTCTTGGCATAACTGAAAAATATGTCCAGCCTTCTGCAACTGCATACGTTCCATCCACTGTCGCTGAAATCCCAAATGGTTTAATTGGGAAGCTCTCCCCTTGCCCATCATTCTCTGTCAAAAAAACAAAGGGGAGTGACGATGGCAACAACAAAGGGAACGAGGTAAGCTTTGAGTTCAAGAACACAAGGGAGGATGGAAGAGATCTCGTGTTGAAGGGTGAGGTATATCTGGTTTCTTGGGGGGATGATGGGAAGGCACCTGTGTTTGCCAAGCTAAATGAACCAAGGCATAAATTAGGGCCTCTGCTTCCGGGGATGTCACAGGAGATTACATTCAAGTTTCCTGACAAGGATTCAAGCATACAGAACATACCACAAGTGAAAGACTCCTCTACTTTGAAGTATTTTGCTCTTGTTGTTGAATCCAATGGATTGATGGATAGGGAGAAGTCTGTTTTGTCTGAGTATGATAAAGACCCAAGGCCTCTTTTTGATGGTACTCCTGTTGCTCTTGACCAGCAGAAGACCATTGCCGTGACTGTGTGGGGGAGATAGGTTGCCTTGCTCAGATGATGGATGCAGCAATGAGTATTGTGTGGATATTGGAACATCTGCTATTTCATGCATATCAACTGAGACAGACGGCAGTTGCAGGAGTCTGGTTGTAGATGACTCTGGGTGTACTGATATGGGTTGCATCCATGGATAATAAAGGAGGTTTTTGATATGGGACAATACAGGACAAGAAAAAGAAAATTGGGGTTGGTTTGCCAATGCATTGCTTTGTCATTGATTCTTGTTTTTGGACAAGGTGTCAGCGCAATAACTGGAAACCAGGACAGCTGCGAAAAAACCACAAACAATCTCTCCACAAACTCGCAGGACCAGGGGGTTGCTTTCCCGCTTTTGCCGTATTCTGGAGACAATCAGACCTTATATAATACAATAAACGATGAAGGTTTGTATCCTCCCGTTCGTGGCAATTACTACATAAAATATTCAGGATTTGGTTTTTCATGTATAGACAAGCGCTCCGGTTACGAAGTGCCAACGCATCTATTATCAGAAAAAATAATTAATGCTGGCTGGAAGAATCTCAAGTTTTTCCGAAACAGTTTTATGATATCCGATCTGTCAGAAATTATCCAGATTGATGAAACCAGGTTTTGCGCTACAAGACAGGAAAATCACACAGAACATCTTATAATGTTTGACCAAAATGGCATAAAATGGAACGTCCGTTTGAACAGCGCAATAAGTTGGCATCTCTCCCTTCTTGGGTCAAAAAATATATTTTATGGAACAAACATAATTGATATAGAGACGGGTAAGGTATTACTGGAACTGGACAAAAAATACGATTTATCACATTTTGCAACACAAGACAAATTTGCTCTAATAGACGACTCTCTAATGATTGATATAAACGAACCAGCCATTCTGTGGACAATCCCAGAAGAAAAATATTCTACAGCAAAAGGTTTTTATGGGGATATCCTGATTACCATTAATAGAAAAACGTCCTTGGTGAGATATTACGATGCAGCATCAGGAAAGGTTTTAAGGTCATTTAAATTTAAGCCGCTCGTTAAACCATGGGAGTATGCGGGGGAGCCAGGCCTTATTGTGGGGAAATCAGTCTGTTGCCGATCTGGCTATGTGGTAGATATCGAGTCGGGAACTATTTTGACCAGGAAAAAATGCAATATCGCTAGAGGCATGTTCACAGGATGGCAATATTTCTTATGGGGTGATAAGGAATATCTTTTTTGGGAAGACATTGCCGGCACTGAATGTATAGATACAAAAACAGGAAAAACGCTATGGATAAAAGAAGACAGTTACAATGTTTCTTACCAAAAATTCGACGACAAAATTTATAAAAATACCTTTCATTTTGAAAATGAGAAAGATGGAGAGAAAACCTACACCGAATCACTTTCAATTCTTGAGAATGGTTCATGGAGAGAACTGGCAAGAGTACCCTTCTGGGATGCTTGGCGAACTTTGATTCCGACCGATGGACTCTCTTTGAGGCCAACAAGATATGGGATCTTGTGGCTACCATATTACAAGAAGGAGTCTGCAGGGCCTTCAATCATAGCACCCGGCACTTCAAAAATATTAAAAACCTACCAGATAGAATGTTGGTCGGAACAAAACATCCCATCGTATGCACTGGTTGGAGATACAGTAATAGTAAACCATGATGGTCTAGGTATAAATCTTGTTGATCTTGAATCAGGCAAGATAGAGTATATAGAAATCCCTGGGGCAACAAGCAGTGGATCAAGTAGTTTTGAATCAGTCCCATTGTTTGCCAGCAATCAATATGTTGTCACACAAGATGCAAAAAGAAATATCGTCTGTTTTGATATTGTAAAAAAAGTTTTCCTTAGAAAATTTGAGCCATCATCTACATCTGGTTTTTACCTAAGATATTGGACTAACCATTTATTCGTTGGAGAGTGGTTTTCACTGGACTGGTACATCATAAATCTTGAAACTGGAGAACTTGTTAAAATTAGACCTGGTATTTTGGGGGCGACAGACGTCGGTTATTTTATTTCTGACAAAGGGTTTAATCTGCTGGTGCCTGGGGAGGAGCCAAGATGCATAATTGAAGGTTGGTATTTTTACAACGCATTTGGAGGAAATATCATATCATCTTTCAAATGGCTCCATCTACCAGGCTACGCTATATCAAATGCTGGTGCTATTGATTTAAACAAAAAAGTTATCATCCAAAGATCTTTTGAAAGCAATGGTAGTTTCACCATGCCATTCATTGCCCACGATGAGATATGGCTTACTGATTTGGGGAAAACTGTCAAGCTCTCTCCTTGCCCGTCATTCTCGGTCAAAAGGAATGGTAAAACCACAAGCGGTGATAATGAAGTGAGTTTTGAGTTTAAGAACACAAGGGAGGATGGAAGAGATCTCGTGTTGAAAGGGGAGGTTTATCTGGTTTCTTGGGGAGATGACGGGAAAGCACCAGTGTTTGCCAAGCTAAATGAACCAAGACACAAGTTAGGGCCTCTGCTTCCAGGGATGTCACAAGAAATTACATTTAAGGTTCCTGAACCACCTTTACTTGAGAACAATCAGAAAGGTGAAGGGAAGTATTTTGCTCTTGTTGTTGAGTCTAATGGACTGCTAGACACAAAAAACTCCATTCTTTCAGATTTTGATAAAGACCCAAGACCTCTTTTTGATG
>JAAYUI010000161.1 GCA_012517765.1 Caldisericales bacterium
CACCATAAAAAATTGTGTAATGCTTTTCACTAAGTTCTAACTCTTTCGGTGAAACAATTTCTGGTTGAACCATTACTGCCACTTCTGAAGGTTGCTCGACCACTGTTCTAGTTTGAGCTTTCCTCGTTTTTGCTTCCGGATCCTCTTTTGTTCCTGAATTCAATGAATGCCGGAATGGATGCTGTGTAGCAGTTGCGTTACGCGATTCCGGACAAAAAACCACGACTTCTTTTCCATCTGAAGCAAAATAAGAAAGGTTAATCCGTGCAAACTCATCATCCGGTTTGCGTTTGTTCATTTGTTCTTTTACACGCCGCCTGGCTTCAACTGCATAAGCTACATATTCGTCAAATTCCGAATCGCTAGGTGGACCATCGGGATGCAGTATTTTTAGAAAAGCACATACAGTCTTTTTGATGCCCTTTTCATCGCGACCTTCGACGTTCTGTCCCAATCGAATTCGCTTGTTGACTTCCTCGTACCGATTGGTGTGAGAGAATTGATGATGAAATGCTTCTGCCAGGTAATCCGTAATGAAGCCATAATTTCCTGTCAAAAAATCACTGCTGTTTTTGGGCATTTCCCAACCGGGTAAATAGGCAGCAAACCGATCCATTATTGCCAGATCAAACTCTCTTGGCATGGGAATAAAGAGATCATGTTCGGTTGAATTAACTAATTGTTCGATGGAATGATCGATATTTCCATTGAATGCCAGACTCGCGTCCGCAATCACTTCGGCTCCCCGCGAAAACCGTCCGTTTGCCATGAAATCTTTCATGATCTGGATGGTTGTGGGGTCTTTGATTTGAATGCCGGCAACCTCATCAAAAGCAACAACATCCCAGAAACCAACCAGGCCCGTTCGTTTTCGGGCATTGTTGTAGAACAATATTGGGGTTGTAGCCTGTCCGCCGCTGACCAGCGTCGAATAGGGAGAAAATTCGCTAAAGAAGTACGATTTTCCAGTTCCTCTAGGACCTAGCTCGATAAAATTGTAGTTAGGTTCCACTAAACAAGACAAACGGAGTATAAAGTGAAATTTCAGCCGCGTAGAGAGCTTCGTTGGCTCTAATCCGACTGAGCGCAATACGATATCCAACCATTCATCTCGCGAAAACTTGCTTCGACCGGCAGCATACCCATCGAAATCAAACCGGCTCAATTGAATTGGCCGCAGATCTTCAACATAGAACGTGTAATCATCATCTTCGATTTCGTTGTATCCGATGGTGATTTCAGCCCAAATACCACCTTCTAACAAACGATCGTTATCGCGGTAAAACTTTTCATTGATAGCCACCCGCTGCGAATTAAAGTTTTCAAGGGCAGCCCAATGGCGTTTCTCTTTTTCAATGTAGTTGACATGGACCTTATCGATGAAGCGGTGTTTTCCCTTGGTTGCTACCTTCGATTGGGCAGCGTTCGCTTCGTCGGCGCGCACATAGTTATCCTGAAGGGTTGCCAGGACAGCTTCTAATCCTTCCTGGATTTCTTTGGGATCTTCACTGGCGCAATAACGCGCCAATAGAAATTCCAATACAAACGTTGGCACATTCGTGCCCTTTTTAATACGATGTACCAAGTCCTTGCGGACAACTTTTCCTTCAAATACTCCAAGCAGTTTCTCGTCTAAAGTATCCATCATTACACCGTATAGTCCGTTTCTAATTCGAGTGGTTTTCCCAGGGCGGTTTGCGTAATAGGATCGAGCACTTTTACAACAAATTTGCCTTCAAAATCCATATCCATTTTTAGTGTAATTGGAATGGTGTCCCCTGGTTTTAACGTTATGATTCGGGTCGCCGGGTTCACAGGCCCCCCAGGCTTCGCTTCGCCGACAACATGCCCCTTTGCATCATACGCTTCAATCAACAAGTCTGTTTCCTGGGCAAAGAGATCCGAAGCTCCGGCTTCAACCTCTATGACCGGTAATCGGGTGGTGATCTTTTTGGAGCCTCGCTTGTAATTTAACATCACGGATAGTTTGCTACCAATTCCAGTCTCTGCGGCGCGAATCTTCACTGCGATGACGGGCACAATCGCTTCTTGAAGAGAAAGCCCGCCGTGGAAATACCATTGCCCGGCGCGATACGCTATCAATGCTCGTGGAATTGCGACCTGGCTATAATCCCCCTGAATCCCTAACATTTCTGCGGGCAGAACCAGGTTAGCTGCATCGCCTACCCCATCACCGAGGAGAATTCGCTCATGGACATTGATCCATTTCCCGGATGGTTTCACGCACACATCGCCTGGTTCAATGGCTGTATTCAGGAAAAAGCCATGATCGGTGGCAATGATGACATCTTGAAATCCCAAATCTCGCAATTTATAAATAGCCGACCTGATTTTCTGGAAGGTACGACTGATTAATCCTGGGGCTGCTTCTGGATTGGCCTCAAAATCATTATCCATATCATTACTACGAATGACCAGAAGTTCAACGGTGCTTTCAATCTTGGGATGATCACGGACAAACCGGACCAGTTCCATTTCTGCAAAACGCTGCCCGTACTTTTTACGCAGCACATCCATGCGTTGCGTGACGGTGGCTAAGGGCTGGTCATCGAAAACGACCAACAACTGATTATCCTTATTCGTGATTTTCAGGTTTTGACCGGCCCCGGGTAACAGTGCTGCCATCCCTACGGGTGTGACCGTAGGCATCTGAGCGCAAGCCATCTGAACATCAATTTGCCCGGCTTCGTTCAAGTGCTTTGCTAATTCAACACCGAGCTCATAACGCATGGCGTCAATCAACAGATAAGCCATGCGCCGACCGCTTTCCAGCAATTTCGGTGCGACCAATTTATCAAATACATCCGCATTTGATAAGCGTCCCGTTATCGGCCAGCCGGATTTTTCGATATGGCGTATGAAAACTCCATGGATCTTGTCCATTAATTTACGGTACGTTGAGCGCGATTGATTGATCACCTCGATGGATGCGCCGCCCGAATCGAGGAAATCTCCAGCAGCCTGTTCAAATTCACGCTGGAGGCGATCTACTTCGCGGATAGTGCTGGTGTAAAAGTCCAACAAAGCATCCATTGTGCGGGTGTGCTCGGATAGCTGGCGGTCAATGTCTTCGCAGGCCTGAGTCAGGCTGGCAGCCGAATGGAGTAACGCCCACTGCGCTTGATTTTCACCCCGGCTGACCCAGACCGTTTGTTCATGGCGGTTGAGAACACTGCGCAGTCTGTCGACATTATCGCGTTTCAACGCATCGACTGCCTGGTTGAAGCAGGCTCGCTCTTCAAATGGGAAGGTGTCTCGAACACCGAAATCATCAATTTTATCGCATATGGCTGGCAGGTTTAACTCTTTTTCAATTCCCTCGGCGCGTTCTATGTAAAAAGCCTGGGTGCGCCGATCATTGCGTAACCGGTCGCACAGATCTTCCACCAGGTGACGCGCTTCGTGCGGGGCACAAGGCACAGCCGTCAGGGCTGCCGGCAGGTCACCTGGCAGATCAAAAACGAATTCGCTGAACAGCAGGAATCGCCACAATTCATCGGCAACTGCGGTCCAAGATTTGATTTTAGTTTTCAGGTTCAGCCCCAGAGCGCTCTGGAATAAAGCTGTGGCTTCGGATACCCAGCCGGTTTGGGCTTTGAGCGCCTCTTTTTGTGCCTCGGAGGGGGTTAGCAGGGCGAACAATATATCGCGAGCGGATTCAACTTTCAACATCGCCTGCAGGTTCGGCCAGCCGGCTCCCCCGCCAACAGCATCAATGACCGCAAAACCGGGATTGGGGTTGTCCTTAAAAATCCGGCGGATTTCCGTAGCATAATCTGGGCGTGCTTTCAGGCAAAGGCTTAAGAATTCATCTCCATCGCCCTCTGGAAATACAGAGCCGCAAGCGCCGTAAATGGCAAAGGGGTCGCGTTGTTTTTCTTCGTCTGTAATCGGCGGCTTGGCGGGAACGTACACCAGAATACCCTCAAGGGATGGGTTGGGTTGGCCAAACTCATTGAGTGCTTCCAGTGCGGCAAAGCGGCTGGTGATGCTGCTTTCGGAGGCATCGATGACGCACAGTTTTTCCGAATTCAGCTCCAAACACAACTCGCGATAACGTTGGTCGGGGTCATACACAACCAACACCCCATTTTGTTTGAGGCGCGGTAAAAGGATTTCATTCTGGATGAAGTTTTTAATCTTCATTGAACCAACCCTCTGTCTCTTCATCAATTACTGGCTTTTTGGCTTTTTTCTTTTTAGCGGATGCCGGCGGCTCTACATACAATTCTTCTAAATCGTGCGCAATCGCCAGCGATTTATCGGTCTTGCACTTTTCGCGAACGCGCTCCGGCCAGATGGAGTAAGCCAGGTGCGCCCAGTCGTATTCGCCGGCTTCCAACTTCTGCCAGGTTTCTTTCAGGCGCTTCTGCCAGGGTTTGTGCTGGAAGAGTTTCCACAGCGGCGCAGCGGTGATTTCGACGCCGTCGTTAAGATTCGGCTTCCAGAATTTTGCCACGCGCAGCAATTCCTCACGGAAATCTCTCAGTTCGCGCTCGAAATCCGTCAGGCGCTCCAGCTCTTTTTCATCCGCAGCGCTGCGGCCCTTCTTCAGGCGCAGGCGGGCAGCCTCTTCGGATACCTGCTTGAGTTTGGGATCGACAAAGTCGTTCACGCAGGTATAGAGGGTCTGATCGTTCAGACGATGATAGTATAGCCAAAGGGTATAGGAGCCGGACGGCGTGGACAGCGGCCAGTAGATGGGCGCCACGCGGCGGCTTTTGGAATAACGTTTTAAATGGAATGCAAAGAACAAATTTGGTTTTTGAATAAACAGACGTAATGAACGAACTTCTAAAAATTGACAAATTTCTTGTTCAATAGATTCATGATTTTTCTGCCAAACATATAGCAAGACCTCTCTAATTCGCTGTTCAATATCATCAACATGTCCTTTATCATCCACTAAGATACCTAACCATGGAATCCGCAAAGGGTATTCTTTAGGTCCATTCCTAGATGATATGTTTTTATTCTCTATTGTTTGCAACATACCTGGAGATAATTCAGGCAATGGATCAAATGGCCCCGGGATTTTTGGTAATAGCTCTTTATTATGTGAAAGACGAACATCCCATCGTCCAAAAGCTACTCCGATACACCACATCACCAAATCAGAAACCAATGAAGTGGGTTTAGATGCAGAGAAGGTTGTTTCGCTTTCTCCATCGGCATTTTCGTCACTTGGGTCATTTATAATTCCGCCATCCCCACTAAGGTTTGGAATCCCATAAAGATCTTCAACAAGCGTATTTATTCGCTGTTGTAATTTCAACAATTTTGTTCTGGCTTCATTTTCTTGTTGCTGTATAACTTTCATTTGGTCATTAAGTGAACTCCCAATATGAACTGTTCTAATTAATCCCGGAAAGCAAAATATATTTGTTGTCTCATCATCCAAATAAGGTTGGCGTGTAATTTCAAACGCTTGATAAGCATATTGAGCAAGTTCATATTTCGCGGTTGAAAGGTTCAAAGGGATAGGGATTTGTTGGATCAAACCAACTTCAAACGATTGAGCGAGTTCTGTCCCAGCGACCATAATTCTTACTAAATTATGGAAAGAAGATGAATTCATTATTGCCAATAACGCAAGTAAATCTTCAGGATTATCAGTTGGGGAAAAAGCTGCCGGTCCTTTATCGGCGAAAATCCCATTTGAGGGTAAACATCGTACACTAAACCGATTTGTGCGACGAGGCCAGGTCAATCCTGGGCGGAAAAAGATTTCTTTATCTGCATGTAGGATGCCTTTTGCAGTACCTTGTAAGTATGGGTATTTCTTATTTGCATTCTCAATTATTTCTATAAAATCTTCACTGCAATTTACTAGTAAATGAACATCACTGTAATATTTTGAATACTCTCCACCTTTTGCAAAAAATGCCCATTGGCTTCTTGATGTCGTATCCAGTTTAGATGTCGCTCTTATAAAGGGTGCTTCCCATACTAAACGAAGGAACCGAGTGTCATCAGCACTAATTAATCCTTGCCGACATACAATACTCAAGTCAGGGAATTTTGGGCAAGATTTAAATAAGGTATAAACATTAATATCTATCCAATAAGCAAATGGTGAACCAGGCACGGCAGAGAAATAATTCGGATCGGACAGAAAAACATCATCTGTTTTTCTGCCTTGGTTTAGCTCTGAGATCTTAATTAGAAGCTCGTCTCCCTTTGTATGAACAGGAGTGGTAATCAATCTAAAGAAGGCAGAATCTCTATTTTTCATTTATTGTTCTTCCTAATTTGCTGCTTGATAGAAAAGGAATTACTCGCATATACCGTTCGGTCCTTTTTACTAGGAAAGTCGTTTAGAGGTATTATGGACATAATAATCAAAGGTTACTCCTTTGAAGTACATATGCGGCCGTCTCCACCATTGCAGTATCCAAGACACCATAACCAAGATCAGTCATGACCATTACACGTGCTTCCTTTAATAGAATTTCTTCACGCCATATTTGAAACGATTTTAGAAAAAAACCCGTACGGCTGGAAATTGCACCCAATCTGCCACGATGTCCAATTGAGTTTAAACCCCGTTCAACAAAAGCTGAATATAAATCATTTTTTGTACGGGGGTATTCATTTGTTATGTAATCTTTACTGCCTAAACTGGATGCGCCAAATGGTGGGTTCATCAATACTACATCAAATGATTTTCTACAAAGATCAATAAAATCAAAACCTTGGATAGCATCCCCAGCAAATAAACGACGCTGGTAACTCTCGCCGTTTATCGCTTGTTCTGCGTAGTCTTTAAGCGCAGCCAGCACTAGCACTTCAGACCGATCGAAGAAATCCTGGTCTTCACCCGCTACCACCTGCACATACTTCTCTTTCGGGGGTTCATTCAACCCATATTCCAAAACACGGAAGAGCGGTGATTTTTCCTCGGATTCCTTACGAGCTGTGGCAATCGCTTCGCGCAGGGTCTCTTCAATTTTCAACAGGCTGCCGGCTTCGCCCGCCAGTTCCATTTCCTGCCAGACGGTGCGCACCAGTTTCGCCAGGGCATCCGCCATCTGCGGCGTGGCGCGCACTTTCTGGTCGGCGGGCACGTGCCAGGCTTTGCGCATCAAGGCTTCCAATTTCTCGCCGCGCAGCGTCTCCAAAAATTCTTCCAGCATCTGGCGGTCGCCGGGCATGGGTTCGGCGCACACCACGTTCGATTTACGGATCTGCGGCCGTTCGCCGGGGCGCAGCCCCTGCGCCTGCCAGCTTTTCTGGGCACGCAGCCACAGGCTCAGCCCGGCGATTTGCACCGCGCGCGGGTCAATATCCACGCCGTGGATGTTGCGCTCGATGATCAGGCGCGGCACGTCTTTCAGGTAAGTTTCTTTATCCGGGTAGGTTTTGTGCAACGGCTCCAGGTCCGCCAGGCGCCGCAGGGCATCTGCTCCCAGGCGG
>JAAYUI010000123.1 GCA_012517765.1 Caldisericales bacterium
CTTTCTATCAGTGCCACGCACTCAACGTGCCATTTGATAGAAAGGTGATACAAATACGCGAAATTGGAGATTCGCGAGAAGGTTTACCCCGGGGTATTTTGAAGATGCTGCATCGGATGCGAGAAACCAAATGCCGTGTAAAACCTTTTGCGGTTTGGTTATATGTCCCAAAGGATATTGGCATTTATGGCTTTTAGATGAAGCCCCATATCTTCTATATAGTTTGAATTGCATCATCATTTGCGTAATATCACAAAATCTTATCTTTACTACTTGATAGAATATCAAGGCTTGCTGTAACGTGCTCTGTTTGTTCTGCTGTAAGATACTCTTTTACTCCGCTCACCAAGCGCCTAAGTTGTGCGCAAGCATTTTTATTATCGGTTCCAACCGCTGCAAATATGTCGTCTATTTTACTTTTGTAGCCTGCAGGGTGAATATCAAATTTCTCTATCATTTTAACCGCTTTTTTTTCATTCAGACAATATTCCTTATTCAACGCAAATAGAACCTGATTGAGAGCCGATATTGACCGTACAATATGAGCGGTCACATAATAAATATCGTCTTTATCGATACTGTTTTCCGCCAGCCATAGAGAAAATTCGGCTTCAAATGAAAATAAGTGAATAAGCGCTTTTTGCAGTTCGACCGGATACTGCTCAGACATTAGCTTCATGGCAGATACATTGTTGCCCTTCTCCCATAATACTTTACTAATAGCTAATTCACCCATATACATGACATTGATATAAGCATGGGGGTGCCCTGGTTGGTAATGCGAGGAAACAACCCCGTTCCGGCCTTCCTCGATAGCCTTTTCCACTCTCGCTATATCACGTAAGATAAAATCCACAGGACATTCGTCAATGATAAGCCAGCCGCCACCGTTAACCCAATTGCCCCATCCTCCTGGTGACGCAATAAGATTTTCCCGGTGTTCATCATCGACCGCTTGGGTTGCCTTGTTCAGGATACCAATGTCGAGCGTCGGACTATCGTAATAGATGCCTATGTCAATATCCGAAGAAAGGGAATGCGTACCTCTGGCGCGCGAACCGCCAAGTACAATTGCTTGGATGCCCGGCACGGTTGATAAAACAGCCACAACTTTATCCAGAATGGCTTTGATTTCATTCATATAACTCACCTCAACTATTTATTATATTACAAATCAAATAACTGACCGTACTGACACTAAGATACCACCATTTCACAAATAGGATGGGTAAAAAACAACTATATTTTCATTTGTCATCAGCGGCTTAATTTTGCCAATGACGGCGATGTAAAATTACACATAACTGGCTATCATTTATTACGAGAAAGGCATATACATTGGTTCGGACTAAACAGCACAGAATAAAGTCTCTTACAACAAAGTTAGAGTTCAACAATCTTTGTTGCAATATTATTACAAAATTCACTGTCATGTTCGACAAATAACATAGTTGGCAAGTATTCAAGCAGTAATTCTTCTATTTGCATTCGCGAAATAACATCAATAAAATTAAGCGGTTCATCCCAAATATGGAGATGCGCTTTCTCGCAAAGGCTCCTGGCAAGCAGTACCTTTTTCTTTTGTCCACCGCTAAAATCAGATATGTCCTTTTCAAACTGAAGTCTTGAAAAATCCAATTTTCGCAAAATTGCTTTAAAAATACTTTCATCGATACCGTTAGCTATAGCGTAGTCGGTTAAGTTGCCCTGCAGATAAGAAGTATCCTGTGATACATAAGAAATTTTAAGCTGACTTGCTTTTCGAAAAGTACCTGTATAGTTTATAGCTTCTCCACAGATAAGCCTAATAATGCTCGACTTACCGGAGCCATTTCTACCGCAAAGTGCTATCCTGTCCCCCTGTTCAATGGTGAAGTTTATGCTTTCACATGCGGCCTTACTGCCATAGAATATCGATACTTTATCAAATTCTACCAAGCGGTCTGTATGAAAGTTCATTTGCGAAATTTTTAGTTTTTCAGAGTTCTCAATATTTTTGAGAAGCTTAGACTTTTTATCAATCGCTGCTTGTTGCCTTGTCTCAATTCCCTTAGAACGTTTCATCATCTTTGCCGACTTGTGGCCTATATAACCCCTATCAACTGAATCCTTGGTACCTACCTTGGTTTTTTCCACTTTGTCCGACCAGACAGCCGTACGTTTTGCAGCGGACTGTAGGTGTGTGATTTCTTTTCGCAGTTTTTCGTTTTCTACTAATTCAAAGTTATCCTGCCTTTCTTTGTTGGCCCACCAAGTTGAAAAATTTCCTTTTTGAATTTCGATATTTGTTTTGTTAATAGAAAGGATGTGGTCAACACAGTTATCAAGAAAAGCTCTGTCATGAGACACCAAAATAAAGCCACGTTTAGATTGGAGATAGTCACTGACAAGTTTTCTCGCCTTCATATCAAGGTGATTCGTGGGTTCATCAATCAGCAAGAAGCTATTCTCTTTAAGAAATAAAGTAGCAAGCAATATCTTTGTCTGCTCACCGTTCGAAAGTGTAGCAAATGGACGATATAAAACGTCCTCGGAGACTTGCAATAGCGAAAGCTCACGCATAACCTGCCACTGAAGGCACGTTGGATAGATGCTCTCAATTACATCAATAGTATTATTCTCGGAGTCAGTTACATCGAAAGGGAAATATTCAAAGTTTACATTGGCTGAGATAGTGCCACTGTATTCATATTTACCAAGTAGCAGCTTGAGAAATGTAGTTTTTCCTCTACCATTTCTTCCTGTAAAGCCTAATTTCCAATTTGTATCTATTTGAAAGCTAACGTTTTCAAAAATATTATCATAACTGCCTTCATGGGCAAAAGTCAGATTAACTACGTTTATTAATGACATGGTTATCCTCCTGTGTAAAAATTATGAGTTGCAAGAAAGTCAATTCTTGCAACTCATAAAAATACAACAAAGCCACGACCGCCTAACGGGCATGACATAATCATATTAGTTGAGAGAAAAGAATTAATATCTTTCTTGCACAAGCATAACAAAACAGGCGGTATTTGCCGCTCCCAGATTTTTATTATGCTATGTTAATTAGCAAGAAAGATTAATCATCTTTTCCACTCCTATATTTTTAATTATAATTATCGTATCATACCGTTTTTCAACAGTCAATCGTCAAACATATGACTATATAACAAGGCATTCTACCGTTACCAAGTTAAGCCTAACCGGAAACATAATTCTGACGAGACCCGTCGTCAAAACACAAATCAGCTAATTGTCGATCTTAAACCGGAAGCTTTCAGTAATTTTTTCAACATTTCTATTTTATTATTGACCGCCCATATGCAAAGGGGCACTAGTCAGTCCTATTTAGCATAGTAGACCCGCTCACCAACGCCAAATTTCTTTAAGTGCCTTCTCACTAGAACTTTTTTCGTGTTTACGTTCTCCAAACAATTCGTCATCTCTGGCCACCGTTGGATCAAACCAATCAGCTTTTTTCGTCGCCCAGTCAACCCATGCAGCCGTTTCCTCATTCAAGCCATCGTGTCCACTGGAAGCCTCTATAGCCTTGACATAAGCGCGGATTCTACACGCAGTCTCATAGTCGAGTGCGGCATTTTCCAGTTCTATTGCTCGCTCAACTTCCTTATTATATTTTTTTCGCCGTTCTTCCTTCCGGCGTTCAGCTTCTGCCTTTTTACGAGCTTCCTCTTCTCTTACTTCTCGGTCAAGGCGAATCACTTCAGATTCCTCATAAAGTTCTATCAACATTTCGCCAAGCCGAGATTCAATATTAATTTTATCCGTGTCTCTGAAATATCGGCCCTGCCGAATGCTTATTCTAAGCCTTCTGTTAAACACGTAATCATACTTACGGATCTGTGGCTCTGATGCCCATGAGCTACGACGTTTCTCATCTCTATACTTAATAAGGGCTTGCGCTTCCTGTTTTGTAATTACATGCTCGACCTTATCCTGGCCCTCAGCAATTTCAATACGTACATGTTCATTTCTGACACGAAGCGTAAGGTCATCATTGACCGAGCCACCCAGCCTTTCAACCTGGCGAAATAAAGCGTCAAGTATTCGGTACACTCGTGGAAGCGACTCATTAGAAATCACTCCGGCCAAAAAAGGCGGGTTATAATAATAATCTTTTTTCCTTTGTGCTCCTTCTTCTTTTCTGTCCTTTTGATTCCAACTTTTAACGACACTTCTGTAGGCAGCTATTTTCTTATGCAGCTGAGCATTTTCAACAGGCATCTCGATTTCCTTGACAGCGCTTAACACCATTTCCCTTTCGGTATCTGATAGAAATTCGAGCGGCTGTTTGGCAGGATCACTACTCTTTTCCCTGACTCCCTCAAAAGTTTTTGCGCCAGTAATCTGAGTAGGTCCATTAGTTTTGGGCAAGGGAGTTTTTGGCACTTTCGCCCCAGCGCTAACTTTTGCCCAATATCCTAACGGAGGGGTAGGAACATTTAACTTTTTGCAAATTTTATGGATCGCAACGTCTGACACTCCATATTGCGCAGCAACTTTAACAACCGGATTGGCCCAAACCTCTTTGTACAATTTTTCTCGGTTATAGGTATTGTGCTTGCCGCCCCAATAAGGAACACACTCGTCTTCAGCAGCATCATCGTCTAGATTCTCCCCATTTTCATCGCCAGTGTTGTCGTCACTCTCATCTTCCGGCGTTTTTTCCGTACCGTCTTCATGATCCAAATCTTTTTCAACACTTTTTTCTGCAACGGCCTTGCGTATGCGTTTCGGCTTGTCGTTGCCAGGAAGCGTAACTTCAGCGATAGTGGACTCCGGTAATGGAAGTTGCTCAACTGTCTTGCCAAACTTTAATTTTACCCAATATCCCGAGGGCGGAACCGGAATATCTGCTTCTTTGCACAATTTCAACAGATCATTATAGTCAGCGTTATACTTTTTCGCGACGCCAGTTACAGATATTTCCCAAATCTCATTATAAAGCTGCTCCCTGGTTATTTTAGAAGCTTGTTCCTCAGTCAATATCCTTCCCCCTTTTGTCCAGTATGGAGTGTAGGTACTGCTGCAAGTCACCATGAACGTAGTCATTATCCCATGAAAGCGAAAACGCGTATTCAAAAAGTCGTATATCGCCTACTCCGCGCTTTCGCTTAATATAAAAAGCAGGTCTTTTTTCATCTCCTCAAACTTAGAAATAATCGTTTCCAGGTTTTTCTCAATGTTTTGCACCTGAATGTTCGTTATCTTCCCATGCTTATACGCTATCAGCCGTTCATCGATAATGTGATAGCCCCAGCTTTCGGAATATCGATCTTCATGTTTAATCGCAAAGCCTATCGGCAACAAATCATTTCTCATGCCAAGGCCTACAGCCAAAGGAGAAATCCCCAAGTAGTCCGCCGCGATTTTTAAGGTGATTTTCTTGCAGTTTCTTATTTCATCATCTGAGTACTTGCCCACGCTTTTTGCCCCTCACTTTCCCGCATTAAATTCATTATATATTTCAGGCAAACAATCATCTACAAATTCTTCCATATTATTATGTAGAAGCCGCTCCATTGTAAAAAATCGCCTAAACCGAGGTCAAGGCGACTATATGATGTACTTATTGAATTAAAGCCGTTCCGCACGCCTTGCCGCGCTTAATACGTTCTAGGAAATTTTTCTTTGCCAAGTTGCCACAGATACTTATCAATTTCTTTTAAATTGTATGGTTCAAGTCTGTAATAGCTCGTAAACTGAATCAAGATATTTTTGAACTTCTCATAATCCTTTAGATCATCACTACTGAAACGAGAAAAACGATCTGTATCCCTAAAATAACGAAGCAATCGGTCTACATAACTATCATAAATAGGAAATTCTAGCGGCATGTGATGGCTACAGTATTTTGTTGCAAAAGAGTAGAAGTTTCTCACCGTTCCATTGTCCATTGTCACTTTTGCAATATCATTGACCAGCGTAACATCGCCTGCGACGAGTCTAGCATCAATGTTTAAGCTAATGATGTGCTTTGCTACCTGAAAAGGTGAGAATATGTTTGTACTGTAAAAGTCGTTTAAAGACGATACTTTTATCAGGACGTCGTCGATATTCGTGTTATTAGGGTAAGTTTGAAAAAAGAGCTTATTTAATGCACTCTCTTGCAAAGAATAGTTTTCCAGACCATCCCATCGCAACAAATATTTTTTAACCTCCCCACAACACGGCCGGGGAACAGACGCAACAGACGAACGAACAATTTCACTCTGTCTTGGCTGACTTAGACTAGAGTTGACTGCTACTTTATTACAAAATTCGTCTTCAGAAAGTTTTATAAATTTATCAACTCCGCCAAATTTATCGTCAATAAAACCTTTCAATATTTTTATCGAATTCATATATACTCCAGCGTCATTCGCTGGTGATTTTTTCTGACGTTCGTTCCTAAAGAATGATTCAAGGCGTTCTCGGCAACGTTTAATTGCTTCTTCACTGCTCAATATATTCCAAAAGTCTACGCCAATATCATGTCGAAGCGGATAAAACGCATCACTAAGAATAGTGCTTTTATCCTTTCGATGAGCATATTCTGAATTTAAATATTGTTTAAATCCCGCTCTTAGGAGACGAACCTTTTCTTCCGAAATATCATTAGGATGTTTTTCCACCATACTCCACCTCATGGTTTTATCATATTTATATTTGACGGCAATAAATCGCCAAATTCCCTAATCCATTTGTTCTTTCATATTAATTATCACAACAAAATAATTATAACATAGCTAAGTAATAGCAAACAGGCCGGTCAAGGTGATTACAGCTCACCCCAACCGGCCTGTTTGCTTCCTATTCAACTGTGCATTCTACCTCTGTGCCGTCAAGCAAAACCACCATCAATCTGCCTTCACCATGAACTACTACTTTTTCCGTCAGCGCAAAGTACAGTTCAACATCAAATTCCTTGATCCGTCCTCTATCCGCTATGATTTTTGCAAACTGCTTTGCTTTGTAGCGTTGAAGCGAACTATCACTTTCCCGCATTCCTTTCCATTTGTCGAGAAAATAATCCTTGTTTTCGGCCATCATATTGAACACATTTACAAATGTCTGATATAAAACTACATCATCGATATGCCTGCTTTCACAGCCCTTTTCGCCCTTTGCTGGATATTTGCCATTGCAGCGCCAGATAATCCGCCTGAACCGGTCATCGGTAGAGTTCCATACCTTCCTGCCAAAAATTTGGCCACAAGAACCGCAGATGACCCTACCAGCAAAGGGATTGCTGGTTGTCGCATACTCAAGCTTCTGAATGCCGTACTGCAGGGCGAAATTCCGCCTGCGTTCCATTTCAAGCTGGACTGCTTCCCACATTTCTTTATCAATAATGGCAGGATGGCTATCTTCCACATAATACTGCGGCACCTCCCCATTGTTGTCGGCCCGTTTTTTGCTCAGAAAATCGACCGTGTAGGTTTTCTGAAGGAGCGCGTCACCCTTATATTTTTCGTTAGTAAGCATCTTCCGGATGCTGCCTTCATACCATTTTGCCTTGCCATTCCAGTTTGGTACGCCGCTCAACTCCAAGTCCCTCGCAATCCGGTTGGCTCCTTTGCCGTCTAGGAATTCCTTATAGATACGCCTGACAATTTTGGCCTGCTTTTCATTGACGACCAGATTCCCGTTTTTATCTTTGTCATATCCCAAAAACTTAGTGTGATTAACATGCAGCTTGCCCTGTTCAAAACGCCGGCGGATACCCCAGGTCGAGTTCTCCGAGATTGACCGCGACTCGTCTTGCGCCAGCGAACTTAAAATGGATAAAAGCACCTCCCCCTTGCTGTCGAGTGTGAAAATGTTTTCTTTTTCGAACGTCACCCCGATTCCAAGGTCTTTGAGCTGGCGGACATAATTGAGACAATCGAGGGTGTTTCTGGCAAACCGTGAGATGGATTTTGTGATGATCATATCGATTTTTCCGGCTTTGCAGTCTTCGATCATCCTGTTAAACTGCTCGCGCTTTTTGGTGGTGGTGCCGCTGATGCCTTCATCGGCATAAATGCCGGCAAATTCATAATCCGGGTGCTTTTCTATATAGTTCGTGTAGTAGTTAACCTGGGCTTCGTAGCTTGATAACTGCTCTTCCTGATCGGTCGATACCCGGCAGTATGCGGCCACTCGTTTTTTCTTTAACTCCAGATTTTCCGCAAGGCTTGTCCGATTCGCCTTTGCTGGTATAACGGTAATGTTTTTTGCCATTTTTCATAACCTCCTCGACCACGGTTTTGGTTTGTATATTCATTCTGCCAATTACATCATCTTCAATCGCTGTACCATGGCAGGCGTTTTTCCCATTTTTAACATAAGTGCTGCATTGCCATACAACTTTTTTGCAGTAATATTTGCTGTTCCAAATTCTCCGGCGCAAAGGCGCCCCGCACTTACTGCACAGCAGCATCCCCGTCAGTGAGTAGCGGTTTTGGTACTTATTTTTTGTTTCCTCTACATTACCTTTGGCCTTAGCGCGCAAAGCAATCAGTCTTTGTGCTTCATCCCATATTTCTCTGCTTACAATTGGCGGATGATTATTCTCAATATAATAACTGTCGATCTCTCCGCGATTTATGCACTTCTTTTTGCTTATATGATCCTTGCTGTAGGTCTTTTGCAGTTTGACGTCGCCTTTGTACTTTTCATTTTTGAGTATGCCCAGCACCGTATCAGAGTGCCATTTGCCCCCGGCTACAGTGTCAACCCCCTCGGCGTTCAATGATTTTGCAATAACAAAGCTTCCCTTGCCGCCTACATAGTCGCGGAAGATCCGCCGCACAATTTCAGCTTGGTCCGGATTAATCACCAAGTCTCCCTGCTGGTTTTTGTCATACCCCATAAAGCGAGTGGTATTAATAACAACTTTGCCCTCTTCAAACTTTCGCCGATAACGCCACTTTAAATTTTCGCTTGCACTTTTGCTTTCTTCCTGGGCAAAAGAAGAAAGGACGGTAAGCATTACCTCACCGTCCCCGCTGGTACTGGATATATTTTCTTTTTCAAAAAATACCTCGACGCCCACTTCTTTCAATTCTCTCACCATTTCTAGTACGATAGTCGTATTTCTGGCAAAACGCGAGATGGATTTTGTTAAAATTAGGTCGATTTCTCCCTCTCTGGCCAAAGCCAGCATCTTCTGAAACTCTGGTCGCTCATCTTTGGTTCCGGTTATTCCTTGGTCGGCAAAGACACCAATATACTTATATTCCGGATTGGCTTCAATTAAATTGCGGTAGTAGGTGGTTTGGTTTTCTAAGGATTCCTCTTGGGCTTCGCTACCAGAAGATACTCTGGCGTAAGCACAAACCCGTCTGCGTTTTGATTGTATAAAATTCACTGGTTCAATGATTCTAACTCTCATAAGCCTGCTCCTTTCTATCAAATTTCATTACTATACATCACTCTTAAGCACCGTAAAGTCAACTTAATAGAGGAAAAGCACATTTAGTTTAAGAAATATTTAATGGTAGAGGTGATGAATTTGTCTAATAACGATATACTGCAAGATGTCTTACTGCCAAATCTTAAACTAATTATTTGCGGAACAGCTGTTGCTGATCATTCGGCCAAGCTTGGTTCCTATTACGCAGGCGAAAACAACATGTTTTGGAGGATACTTTACGAAACAGGATTAACAGACCGCCTGCTGCACACTTCTGAATACTTGGATTTGCTAAGCTATGGAATTGGATTAACAGATATCGCGAAAAAAGCAGCCGGTGTGGATGCTAAAATTTCGCAAAAGGACTATGACCTGGAAGCTTTCACTCAAAAGATGGCTCTTTTCCGCCCTAAAATAATCTGTTTCAACGGCAAAGCATCAGCTGCCCTATTTTACAGTTGGCAATATCAGCGCAAGTTGAAAACCAAGCAAATCGATTATGGTCTTAACCCCCTGAAAAATAGCACGTTCTCCATTTTTGTAGCGCCCTCCACTTCAGGGGCGGCTAAACGGCATTGGGAGCCTGACTATTGGCACCAATTGGCCAGCTTAGTAAATCAGACTCAGCTTTAATACCGCCAAACATGCTTGACCTCCCAGCCGGAGGTCTTTATTTTTCCCCTTACCAGTTCCTCTGGCACCAGATGCACTTCCGCCGCCACAGCCTTATGCGGGGCATAGTTTCGTTGCACCCCAAGCGGCATATAGGCATCACCGCGGTGGCTTCCTACCCCTGCGGAAACTTCCCAAGCTTTGTCCAGATTAATTTTCAGTACATCCACCTTATATTCCGAATCGTTTTTGACCACCGCCGTCCGGTCTGTCTTTTCCAGTGCGGCAGGCGGCAAAGTTGCATCCAGCTTATTGATCCTCTCCGCCACCTGCTCAGCTGCAACCTCCAGCGATGGCGCGTTTACGGTAAAACTGGCAACAGGCGGCTTAGCTTTCAGTGCATCATACGCCACATGCAGTTCCTTAGCGTTCATCTGTGAGATATGAAGAGCTTTGCCAAGCGCCTGCGATTGCTCCAGCTGTTCCTGCTGCAGCACCACCGCCTGCCGATACTTTTCTTCCGCTTGCTGTGTACGCTGCCAAAACCAGAAAAGCATTGCGCATATCAATAGGAAGAAAAGAGCCAGTACCATCAGCCACCTGTTTTGCTTAAAGGCAGTTATCCACGTTTGGAACACCTGGATCATACCTCATCCCTCCATCGCTGCAAAATAATCAGTCACTCCCCGCGCAATCGCTCTCGCATACCGATCCTGCCATGCAGTGTCAGCCAATAAGGCTGCTTCCGCATCATTAGAAATGAAGGCCATTTCCACCAAGCAGGCAGGAGCGTCGGTATGAACCAAGACATAGAAACGCGACTCTTTATCAGGATCGCCGTCAGAGTAATCCGTCCTTCCTACCCGATCGGGAAACTCGGCGTCTATTTGCCCATAGATGCGAGTCGCCAGCCTGTCCCCTTCTGTCTGTCCCGGCGAGGTCCAAACCTCATAACCTTCCGCACTCTCGTTTGCCGCGCTATTGCAATGAAGAGAAATAAAAATATCGGCGCCCCAGTCATTCGCCAGAGCTGTCCGATAGCTTAGGTCATCAGTTTCTGCTTGTTCCCATTCGGTTCGGGTTAGTTTCACCTCATATCCTACCGCAAGCAAATATTTTTTAACTAGCCGCGAAATCACCAGCGCAACATCCGCTTCCTGCAGGCCTGTTGTTCCATTTACCGCACCAGGATCAATATTTCGGCCCGCATGGCCAGGATCGATTACCACTCTCATATTCAGTATCCCCCTTCATTCACTTGTCTGCTAACCTTTCTGCATATTTTCAGCGTCATTTTATGCAGAAAGTAAAATCGTTGGACAGATAAAACGCCCTATTCAATCGGCTGCTATGGCTCTTTTCGTAGAGACTCCTTTTCACTTCTCAATTGCGCCAGCTTCTCCCGGATAAGAGCGGGAATATACTCGCCATACCCCATGCGGTCCAAGTTCTCAATAATACTCAAGCCCTCATTGCCCAGATAAGCAAAAATCACCATGGACCGGCAGGTGCTGATGCCAAAAATACTCGCATCGATCCAATGGGCCATGATGACGATCAGCAGCATTACGACCTTGCGCTTTATCCCCTCAAAGCCCTTCTTGCTGTCGAGCGTTGCCGTCTTCCATGCAGCGATCAATCCGGTCACATAATCAATCACAACAAAAACCAAAAGCGCCGTAATCAGCTTGTCGACACCGCCGACAAGAAAGGAAAAAGCTGCGCCTATGGCTGAAAACAAGGCCATGATGCGCAGCTCTATTTGTGTGTATTCAATCATTTCTCATCCCCCTCTCTATACCAAGCCATAGCTACTCAGCGCCGCTTTTAGCGCCCGCACATCATCAGCCAGTTCCTCGCATTTATCCCGCAGCGCCTGCACCTCCGCCTGCGAATAAGTCGCGCTGATGGCAAGCCCGCCGATTTCATTGTCCGTATTGCCCAAGGTAACCGTCGCTTTAGTGACCGGAGCCGAGCCAAAGAAGCCAACTGCGGAAGAGTTGACCGGCAGTCTCACATTCACAGGATAAAAGGCATCGCTGGCTGTATTTCGATACCCCAGCACCAGCCGATTATAGGCTTTCGTCGTGCTGGCCGCAGCCGTCGTCAAGGATGCCGCATACACGGTAACCGCCGCATCGTTTGTTTCCGATAGGTCTACATATGCCATCTGGTTATCGCTGAGCGTGACACCGCCCGCAGCAACCGTATTTTGAATCAGCTGGCCGTCAACGCGGACAAATAAAATCCGCAAGGTGCCGCTCCAGGTGAGCTGCCCGCTGGTCGAAGAATAGTTGATAACCCCGTCACAATGGACAATGACGTTCTTAGTATAAGAAATAGCCCGGTCCAAGTCCGACAGCGGCGCTTCCATCGAGGATGCCGCAAAGATTGTCGTTCCATCCGCATAGGCCGTATGAAAGTTAGCCCCCATTTCATTCCCTCCCTATAATTGCAGTAACGCCTGCCCGTATGCATAGTACTCCCCCTGGGACACCGTGAATTCAATGTTGACCAGCGTCCCGGCAGTGCCTTCGGTGTAGGTGAAGGTGAAACTGCTGCCGCTTCCCGTATTGCCGCTGGCCGGCACTATGCTGCCGTCGCCGCTGGCGATAGTTGCTGTAATATTCCAGCCCAAGGAAGTGGTAATTGCGTTGCCGTACTGGTCTTTCACGCTGGCCAAGATGCTCCAGGTAGTGCCGTTGTCTGTGGCGGTTGGGGCAATCGACGCCGGCACCGGCGCTGACCAGATCTGGCCAATATCGGCTGCAGTAATGACCGTCTGTCCCCCGCGCACCAGCAAGTAGCCGATCGGCAAATGACCGCTGGGAAGCACAGGCTTGCTTTCAGCCGTAGTGAACGCCGCTCCGGCAGTCTTGGTGACAATCAGAGAAGGCGAAAGGCTGAACAGGTCATAACGAAACTGTCCCGCACTCGGCGCTGAAATGTTTAACACCCCAGCTACGTCCCCCATAGCCATACCCATATTCATTTTAAAGGCGCTTCCAGCCGTCATAGCCACCGCCGGAATCGCATATTCCACACCGCTGAACCTGGCTCGACCCGTAGTTACATAAACGCTCATTCCAGGAGTCTGGGGAATTGCCTTTATCAAACAGCCAACCAAGATAGCGTTTTCCGGCGTGTCGGGCGTCGGTGTAGCACTGCCGCTTACCGGCATTGGGATAGCCCTGCCGAAACCCACCACTTCAATGTATCCCCGGATGCCGCCGCGGTGGGCAATCCGCACCGCTTGCCCCGGCTTGGCCCACTCCGGAACGGTAGCCCAATTCTGCGGAAAACGGGCGATAATCAGTTCACTCGAGCCTTGAATCTTGCAGCGGCAAACCTTCTCCGGCAGCAAGATATCCCACAGCACTGCGTCACGGCTTTCAGCCGCCTGTTTTGTCGCCTTATCCGCAGCCCCGCGAATCAAGCGCTTGCCATAGGTTCTCATAACACCCACCCCTCGATGCTGTCTGTATATTCGCCGCTTCTGCTATTGCCGGGAATGGTCATCTTTCTGGTCAGATTGGTCACAAACAATTTAAGCGGCGCACCGGTGTAGGGATGGGGAACCTGCAAGGTGTCTCCTGCGTCATCCTGCAAATGGGCTGTTTTGGAGAATTTCACCCTCCGTCGCTGCGCTTGCAGAATCCAAAGTTCCCGCTGCGCCACCTGCTGCGCTTGATTAACATCATAGACCAACGGATCTTCAAGACGGGTTTCGATAATGCTCCCCCGCAGGTCATTCTGCAATTCTGTGTCATTCGCTGACGATTCAAAGGTTTGATACATCTCTCCCATCGGACAGGCATGGATGGTAAAGGCATAGTTCCCGACAGCCGCCAAGCACTGGAGGGCGATATACAGTCCAGCGTCCTTCATCCAACTCCCTCGCTTGCTTTCCGCCGGTTCGCTGATCATCCCCACGGAAGGCGGCTGGCTTTTGCCCGTTACAAACAGGGCGATAGCCCCTACCAGCACCGGCATCAGGTTCGGCCCCTCGGAAGTCACCTCCACCCAATGCCCAGTTGGGTCCACCGCAGAAATCCACTGTTTCATCTTGCCGCCCATCTTAAAGCCGATGGACGATACGTTCTGCGTAATTTCCAGTCTCGGCCGCACCGCCCGTTTTTGATGGTCATCGCTGTAGTAGATCCGGTGAACCTGCTTGTGCTGAAAAAAGCCAAGCGTTCCCGATTCGCTGCCGATACTCTCCTCAGCCGTTTCCACATCGATGGGCGTACGCCCCTCACCGATAATGGTAACCCGGTTCGTCAGGTTGCTGTAACTATCGTCCGGCGAAAACTCCAGCAGATTGGCCGCTGTACTGTAGATATGATCGATGCTGTTGTAAGGAGAAATGCGACGCGCCCGGATTCTATCGTCCGCCAGCGACACATCCATATAGTAGCCATACCGGTTGGTGATACTCTCCACCGCCGCTTTGACCGTCGTATCCAGCCATTGATAATACAACACATTTTCGCTGCTCATGGCGCTTAGATCCATGTCTGTCTGAGCTATCCCCGCATAGTTCTGCAAAAGATTGCTAAGCGCCGCATCCGGCGTAATCCCGCTGTAATACACGCTGGCGACAACGCCTAAGTTCTCCCACAGCGTTCTCCGGTCCTCACACTCCACGGATATGATCGGATAGTTTCCTCGCTTATATGACAGCTTGACTCCCGTCAGCACATACACGCTGGTTCCTTCCTGCCAGGTATCCACGCCATTGATTTTCTCGCCCCAGCGCAGGGTGATTTTCTTCCCCTTCTTCAGATAGCGCGACAGCAACGACGCCTGGTTGTGCGGATCGTAGAGGTGGCCTTTGTCCAGTGCGAAAGTCAGTTTGCCCGGCTGTCCGTCGATGCTCCGCGTCTGCTCAATCGCCTGCCCGCGCACCAATCCGGCGGACAAGTCCAGCATCCCGGCTTCCTTGTCCCAATATAGCTGTTCTCCTGCGCTGCTGTTCCAGCGAGTCCAAAAGGCATACAGCGCATTTGTATCCGGCTCCGACGCAAGGGCGGCAGAATAGTCCCTTGTACCTCGCACCAGGGGCGACGGTGAGCCAAACACCCAGGAACCTCCGGAATACAGCGACCGGCTGTACTGCGTCTGCTCGATTTTTCCCTGCAGCGGAAATGCGACAACGCCTGTCCAATTCAAGGGATCGGAGGCCCCCATGTACACCATCTCCGCCGCTTCGTCATAATCAAAGATCGCCCAGCCAGTAGTCAGCACTGACGGAAAAAGCCCCGGCATGGTTGTGTTGTTGTAGAGTGACCAAATACCGGTCGCGGTATCGAAGATCAATACGGAAGCGCTTTCGCCAACCCCGATAATGAGCAAATCGCCCGCGACCTTGATGTTGTTTAAGTTTACATCCCGCGGCACTCCGCCAAGCACTGAAACGGGCGAATACCACTCCACGCCATCGCTCGCCAGGTTCACGGAAAATAGTCCCCAGTAGCTGGGTTGACTATAGTCCGCGGTGTACTGGCATTGGCACATGTAGAGTTTATTGTTATGAATCACCGCATCCCGACCGCCGTAGCGCGGGAATTTCGGCATGGTGTCCGCCTGATAATTGTAGTGCTTGATCAATCCCGCACCGTTGATATCAAAGATCCAGGTCGAGCAATCATAACTGCTCAGAGGCCCATTGCTGTAAATTAGATAACCGTTCGCCCGGTCAAGCGCCATTGTTTTTTCGCTCGTGCCGCCGGGGTCAACAGGAACCTGCGTGGCAACCAGCGTTACAGCATATGTGCTTTTCGGAGCGCTAAGATCAATACTGCAAAGGTTGATCCGGGGATGCCAGTAATAATCGTCGTTGCAGGAAAAATATAAGGTTTTGCTGATATCATCGTACTTCGGTGTGCCAAAATGCCCTTCCGGCAAGTCGGTGACGTTTTTCGTATACCCGTATTTCGTATCATCAATCAGAGAAATCACGTTTATCGTGTTGCTCTCGTCATTAAGCCACAGGATCTGCTGCGTATACGCGTTATTCCCATTGCCCGCACAGATGACTGTTTTCCCGCCGCCGCAGAATTCAAACACATGCTGTTCCCGAAATGCCAGTGGAATCTGGGGTACTGTATTTCCATTCCAATATCTGTCCAGCATCCAGGTATCTACGTCAATCCGCAGAATGCCGAACAATGATTTGGTACCGACATATTGGTAGCCGTAAGCGATATACAGTTTTCTGGTTGCTGAATTGAAATGCAGGTGCCGAATCCCCTGCCGGTTTTCATCCGTCCAGTAGGGATTGGACTTGTCCATCGTAAGCGAGGTTCGGACAGAGTCATAGGCCAGCACAATTTCAGTTGCCAACTTTTGCGCTGCCACCGGCCGTCTAGCGATTTCCGACGGTGTGTCAAAGCTCGTTAACTCAACCGCCGCGCTCCAGGTCGCCCCGTCATCGGTACTCTTGCTATAATACAGGTTATAAACAGCTGTGGTATCCGTATCCCCGGCACTCATGTAGGTGAAGAACAACCAGATGCTCCCGTCCGCCTGCCGAAGCAAGCAGGTATCGAGTTTCTTCCGGCTTGCCAGAATTCCGGAAATTGCAAGTTCTGCAGCCGTACCCCAGCTGCCGCCCGGAATAGAAGCCGTTGTTTTATACAGCTTGCTGCCCGGCGTCCAGTACAGTGTTCCCACAACCGAAGCCGCGCCGCCGCTGAAAGCGGTCTTCTTCAGGCGTGTTCCGTCAACGGTCAGTGTCAGGCTATTGCTTGCCGTTCCCGCTGTCAGTGCGGTCAGTGTAAGCGTTCTGTCATTTCTGGTCGCGCTCGCCTTGGTGCTAGCAACGGTGCCGGTGCTGTAGCGCACTCCTTCGCCTGTTCCTTCGTAGGTTCCCGCCGTAATCGCGCAGCGCAGATTCTCGGCGCAAATCTCGCGGCCCAGTGTGTCGATTTTGACCTCATTGGCGACCGCCGGCGTGGATAGCGTCGTGCGCCAGGTGTAAGTTTTGTCGCCAATCACCACCGTGTCTCCGTCCAGCGGCATTCCTTCAACGGTGATTGTGCCTGTGGCAAACCGGGCCGCTTTCACCGTATACCAAAACTTCTGCCCAGTCCAATAGGTGCCGGCAGCAAAGGTGATACTCGTTCCCTCGGTGACGGCCTGAGCCGATCCGGTCATGGTAATCTCGCTTGACCAAGCACCCTCGCCCTTTTTCCATTTGAATTTCGCCGTTGTTTGTGTGCCGTCCGCCGCAACCTCAATATAGACGGTGCTGTCATCGGTTCCGGTGTAGGTTCCGCTTCGCGTCGCCGATATTGTTATATCCTGGATGTAGGTTACCAAATATCCTGTTCCGGTCCAGCAAATGGACGGCGAATAGATAGGCAGTGTCTGCGTTGACTTGATATTGTATTGAATGACGCCAGAACCGTCATACGCAAAGACGGCAACTTTCAGATTGTACTTTCCGCTGCTGTCCTTTAACACATAGGCCAGTACCAGTTTGCCGTCTGCCATTTCCGTCAGCGATAGGTCGTAAAGCTTCCCGCTTCCAGTGGTTGAAAACAAATCCGCATAGTGAAACTCCACTCTTTGTGGATCGGTATAGACCAGCTTGACTGACCTTGCCGGATAATTGATGGTATCAAATTCATCCTGCGTATAGACAGCGATCAATCGCCCGCTGGAATGGATAATGCTCACAGCCCCGGTCTGGTCAAGGGTTTCCGCATTCAGGCGTTGGCCGGCCAGCGGCAGATCGTCGGCGAACTGCCCAGCCTTGATTTCCACGATAGGATAGCGGCTCGCGTTATCCTGAGCGGCCAAAAGCGCGGCGCTTAACACATTGGCCATTACGTCACCACCTCGTCTAAAACTATCAGGGTCATGGCGACATTAAGCATGTACTCGTTGTTCTTGTCAAAGAGCAGCGAGCCGTCGAAGGCGGTGATTTTCACATGGTAGACCTTGCAGCCGATGCCGCTGTCCCATACAACCACATTCCCCGCCTGGTACAAAGCATCCAGCGTTTCAAACAGGGCGACCGTCATGGACTTCCAGATCAGCTTGATTTCCTTGCCGGCAAGGATGCTGCCCCAGTCAAAGACAGCAACGCCGCCGTAGGTGCTTATCACGGCGGTCGTTCTCATCGCTCTCGGTTTGGTGCAGTCAAGCGGAGTGTACTGTTCCGGCAAGGTGATGCCGCCAATGATCATGCCCTCGCCTCCTCGTAGATGATTCGCTGCACCAACTCGGTGATTTCAGAGCGAAGCCGTCCGGCCAGCCTTGGATTGGTTTCGCCGGCAACACTCACCGGCACGCTGATTTGATGATAGGTGTCGCCGCTTTGCATGAGCCGCTTGGTGTCCTGCGCATTGTAGACGTAACCGCCGCGGTTGAAGTTGATCAGTTCCGGGCCTTTTTCACCCACCAGCGCATATCCGCCGGAATAATTGCCTCCGGAAGCAAATCCAGGAATATTGTTATTACTAAAAAAACTGCTGCCGAACAGCCCCATCATGATCCTGGCGGCAAGCCATTTGGCAATCATGTCATTGATCATCTTCAGCACACTCTTGGCTAGGTCTTGAAAGGCGTCGCCAATCGATTTGGTGCCGTTCAAGACATCGGAAAAGAAGGTCGAAAAGCCGCTATAAAGGCCGTCTGTAAGTTCTGCCATATACGACATGGAGGTCCGGTGCGCTTCCTGCCAGATTTTATAATAGGAATCGATCATTTGCTGCCGCCCGGACAGATCCCGTTCCTGCATGGCTTCTTCTTTATTGAGCAGTTCCTGAAAACGCGCTAAGTCGCCATCTTCACGCGCCCGGTCTAGCTCCTCCTGAAACTTGACGCGCTCATAGTGCAAGTCTTTAATTTTTTGGTTTTTCTCCGCTTCAATGGCGACCTGTTCGGCGGCCGCCTGGCGGCTAAAATCCACCATGCCAGTTTCCGTAAGGGCGAACTGGATTCCATTGGTTTCCCACGCTTTCCGGAACTGCTCCTGCTGGGCGGCTGTGCCGGCAGAATATTCCAAAGCAAGATCTCTGTATTTTTTCCGCACTTCATCAATTTGCCGCGCCGCATCGGTTGCGATGTCAAACTTCTGCTTATCGACGCCAGTCAGGCCAATCCCGCCTAGCTTATCGGAAAGACTTCGGGCCAATTCAGCCGCCTGATCGGCAATCCGGTTGTTTTCCTTTTGCTCATCCATCAAAATCTTTTTCTTTTTCGCGGCGTAAATCTCATTAAGGCGCAGAACATCCCGCTCATAATTTTCATTGGCTTCTTTGGATTCGTTTAACGTATCCAGTTCATCGGCATACCAGGCATCAAGGGCGTCCATCTGGGTAGCGGTAAGCTGCAGCCATTCTTTTTCAATCGCCTTGCTTGCCTGCTCAGCTTTTTTCTGCAGTTTCTCAAAATCTTTTGCCGCTTTGTCTGTTCCGCTGCCGCTTGCTGGCGGACCGGTGCTTGGAGCGGCATTCGTGAGTCCCGTGAATTTTGTGTTGGGCTTCGTCATTTGGGGAAGCAGAGCGGATATTTCCTTGCGGCTAAAGCCAAAACTGAACTTGCCCGCCGCAGCACCGATTTTGCCGATTCCCTCAGTGACCTTGTTAAACCAGTTCCCCACTGAATCGGGAATAAACTGGGCAAAAAAGCTTTTCAGCGGGCTGAGTTTGTCTACAATCCAGTTGATCCCCTGCGCAATCACTTCTTTAATGCTGGCCCAAGCGCCGTCGATGAAATCTACGATGCCGTTCCATACACTTGAGGTGGCTTCACCCGCCGCGTTCCAGCCATCGCCAATAAACTGAGTCATCGCACTCAGCGCATCTTCAACAAGGCTGGTGATCCAATTCCAGGCTTCTGATATGGCCGTTACAATGCTGTTCCAAATGCCAACCGTAAAACCTACGATGGCATTCCAGGCGTTGGAAATGGCTGTAGTCACTGTGGTCACAGCATTGTCTACGACCGTAGTAATTGCATTCCAGGCGTCCGTGAAAATATCCGTGATCGTACTCCATAAAGTGCTGAAGAGTTCGGACAGCGGTTCCCAGTTGACCCAAATCTCGTAGGCCAGCAAGCCAACCGCCGCGCCAATCGCGATGAAAGACAGAAGCGGTGCGAGCGCCGTCCAAGTCGCGATTCCAAGCGCCACCATTGCCGGAACCGCCGCTCCTAAAAGTGCTCCGGAAAGGACGAACACCGAAGCGATTACTTCCGGCGGGATCATGCCTTGCAACGCTTCTTTCAACCCGAGAGCCTTCACCGCCGCACCAAATTGCGACAGCCAGTCGGCAACGCCTTGCAGCTTTTCCACTAGGTTTAGGTTTTTCGCAATGCTGTCGCCAATTTCCACCATGACCATGCTCACATTATCCTTGATAGTCGACATGAGTCCGGGGATGGTCTTGCTCATGGCTCCCATGCCGCCCTGGAATTTGGACTGCATGCCCATTAAAAGCGCGTTGATTCCGGTAGTGCTGTCAATCGCCCCTTGCTCCGCCATTTTCATGGCTGTGGGAATATCTTTTCCAATGGCGTCCACCAGGAACTTCCACGCCGGCACTCCGGCTTCGGCCAGCTGCATCATCTCTTCGGCGGACACTTTCCCTTTGGCTTGCATCTGGCCTATTGCGTTGGTCAAGCGGCTGATGCCTTCCTCGCCGATGCCCAGCATGGCCGCCGCGTCGCCGATTGCTGCCAGCATCGGAATGATGTCTTGCGACGCAAAGCCGAAGGCCAACAATTTTTTCGATGCAGTTAAAAGCCCCGGCAGTTCAAAAGGAGTATCCGCCGCAAAGGTTGCCAGATCGGCGAGCATTTTTTCCGCTGCCTTGGCGTCGCCCAGCAGTGTGGTTAATGCTTTGCGGCTGGCATCCATGTCGCCTGCCAGTTTGATGCTGGCAACCCCGAAAGCGGCGAGAGCTGCCGTCGCGGCGGCTAGGCCGGTGGCAATGCTCTCCGACGCTGCCATCGCTTCCGAGCCAAGCCCTTTGCGGAGTGCGCGCTTTGTGCTCTCCCATTTTTTTAAGAAATCGCTGTTGTCCCCGCCGATAAAAATCGTCATCGAAGCGTTCCCGGCCATAGTCTCACCCCACTTTCGACAGCAAGTCTTTTATTGCCATCTTGGCTTCATCTTGCGTTACTTTTTGTTTTTCTTTCGGCTCACGGCCGAGCAGCATATCCACCGTAACCGGCTTTTTCAGATCGCGTGACGTGCAGGTGTTGATAATGGAAGCGACAAAACCCGCTGTCATTATTTGTTCCTGCCTGGTTCGCCAGTGATAGCCTTCCGCCAGTTCGTAAAACTCACCGAAGGTCAGCCGGCCAAATTCCCATGGCTTTAAGCCCAAAGGGCCGTAAGCCACCGGCGCGGCTTTTTCAATCCACTGGGCTACGGTGGTCACTCGTTTCCCTCGTCGATCTCCTCTTGCGCTCCTTCTTCATCGGCCAGACTTTCGCCCATGATCTTCGATGCCTTGATGGCTTCCCCGATCTTGCCGGCCAGTTCCCCGAAGTTTCCGCCGGCTTCCATGTATTCCTGCATCATTAGCCCCACGCGCTGCAAGGTAATCCCTTTTTCCGCATGCTTTAAGCCGCCCCACAGCAGTATGCGAATCGCCGAAAAGCCAGCCGCCATGGGATTGCTCATCACATAGAGCAGGGATTTTCCTCCCATCAGCTCTTCCATCTCGGCGGCTGAGTTAATATCGTAGCGAAGGCGGCGCTCCTTCCCGCCAATCGTAATAAACACCGGTCCTGTCATCGTTCATTCCTCCATTTTCAAGAAAACAGGGTGCACAGTCCAAACTGCACACCCCATCCGTTATGCCGCGGGCGCAACGCCCGGAGTTGTATTCGCTGAAACCGGAGCCGCCGTCAAGCCGGCGCATGTCCCGTTGGCTATGGCAATGTTGAGCGTGCTGTCATTAGCCGTAGCGGTCAAAGCCGTCAGTTCCACGATAGTCCCATAGCCGCCCACGCTGAATTTGGCGGTCACCGCGCTGTCTGCTGCCAAAGCTTCTCTGGCTTTTTGCGCCACCACAGCCGCCGAATCGTTGAGCGCCACGGCTACGCTGATAGCTTTCGGCGAGCCGGTCATCCCGGCGGCAGTCACTGTGAAGATGGCATTGCCGGCGGTCGTAACGGCACCGACAACCTCAGCCGTTTCCACCTGTTTGGTACCGTTTACCTCTTCCGGCGCACCCGCTCCGGCCAAGGTAATTTTATATGTCGCTACCCCGTCATGCGGAGACTCCTCGCTCAAATCGGTAATGGCCGCATAGCCTTGGAATTTCGAGCCATCCTTGCGGACATACCGCACATGCACCAGCTCGCGGTTGGCAAAAACCGTGAGCAGCTTGGCACGGCCCGCGTCAATACTTAGGCCTGATGCGTCAGTTAGCATCACCGCATCGGCGTCAATGCTCCAGGACATCATGCCAGGTACGCTGGTTTTCCATGCTCCCGACTGTTTATTGGACGCATCGATCTGTTCCGCTGTCAGACTCAAGGTCGCACCCCGCTGGCCGCCAATCACCGTCCAGACCGGCGTTTCGGCCGTCCCGGTATTCACTTTTAACAGAAAATCCACGCCATCGCTTGGAATCAAAGGCATCTTTCATCACTCCTTAGTATCAATAATCGTAAATTTGAAGGTTACCGTTGCTTCGCGGTGCGTTTCCAGGCGTTCCACCGAATGATTGTCTACGCTTGAAAGTACGACCTGCCACTCGTCGGTTAAAGCCAGCGGCTCGCTTTGTATCACCGAAATGGCCCTGTCGCAAAGTTCCGCCACTTCCTTGTCACCCTGGTACTCGCTATAAACTTTGAGGGTGGCCATGACGTCCGCGCCGCATACCGTTTTGGTGCTCCAACTCTCTGCCGTTGTGTTGGTCAGCACCACATAGGGTGCTTTTTTGCCTGCCGGCACATAGTCATAAACCGGAGCGGCCATCTGACTTTTTAAACGCTCAAAGAGCGCCTTGTTTAGCGGCGACACTGGGGATCGCTTCATCGTCTCACCTCATTTCGCACCGCTGTCCGAATCTTCTCTTGGATGCCCGGCATCAGCTCACGGCGCGCGCGCTCGGCAAAATGCTTGCCCTTCACGCCCCGTTTGGTGCCATATTCCTGCAGCGGCGCATGCGGCGCTTTGGCCCTGACCATGCGGGAGATACCGTATTTGCCCTTGCGGTTCACGATACTTTTGCGCAAAAGGCCGCTTTTGACCGGAGCCAGCGAGCGCTCGCGCTTTCGAACTTCCTTAGCCCCCAGCTCGGTTTCTTTTTCAATCGCCTGACTGACATTGGTAGAAATGAGATCGCCGAAGGAAACGCATTGATCAATCCCGGTTACCCTAATTGCCGGCCGCATCGGCCACCACCTCCCGGCATTCCAGTCTTAAAAACGCATGTTTTTCTTCCACATCAACAGGCGGCCCGATCTGCTCAAAGATACGGCCGCCGTATTGAATCCGGTCCGACACCGCCACATCGCGGCGATAGCGAATAATGATGCGGTGTAAAATCTCAGGTGTCAGCTGCTCATATTGGTCTACCGTCTTGGCAGTTACCGCCATAAGCTTTGCCCAAACAGTAGCTCGCGTCATATAAATCGTTTCATAGCCGCCCTGATCGTCCGGCACCTGGGTCTCCTTTAGCAAAATGCAGCGGCAGTTCAGTTCTCCTGGGTTCATATCATCACCTACCAGAGATGCGCGCGATATGGGGAAAGAAGGACATACACCACATTGGGAATATCCTCGCCCGCGCGCTGTTCATAAAAATGTCCGATTAAAATCAGCAAGGCTTGTTTAACGGGAGTTGGCGTTTCACTCGGCAGCGGCGCTTGCAGATAGTTTTCTGAGTGAGATATCGCCGCGGAAAGCAAGGCGGTGAGAAGGGAATTTTCCTCCTCACCGTCAATGCGCAGGTATTCCTTTATTTCCGTCAGTGTCAGCGGCTCAGCCATTGGTTGGTTCCATGAGACCTGCGGCTTTTAGCTTGGCCAGAAGCGAATTGAAGTCCGTCACCAGCCCCGCTATGGTAGTAGCCGTACTGTCAGCCTGAAACGCGGCTGGCGTAAAAAGTCCCACCACCTGCCCGCCTGCCACAATCTCAAGGGTACCGCCAATTACAGTTCTCTCCCCGCCTTGCTCCGTATAGTTTTTGACGCTGCTCATCGTTTATCACCTACGCTTTCATTTGCAGCACTTTAACGGCTTCGGCAAGAATCAGCTTGCCGTCGACACGCTGAGTGGCCTTGAAGCCCACCTGCCCGGTTGCCGCATAGAGTTCGTTAAGCCGTTGGAAGGCTCTGCCCTGGCGATCCGCCACCCAGTAGTAGCTGAAATCGCCAAAGGCGATAGTTTTTGCCGCCGCCGCGATACCCGGAACATAAGTTGAGGTCTTCAGCGGACGATTCAAAATGGTATCCGGCTGGCCTGCGGTCACCGAAGGCTGCCAGAGATACTGACCGTTTCCGTCTTTTAGCTTGCGGATGGACTTGACGGTCGCGTCATTGGTGACGAATACGGCATTCTTGCGATACGGCGATTTCAGAGAATAGAACAGGTCCATGATTTCGTCGATAGTGATGGCGGTCGCGCTGGCAGTAGTGATTCCCACGCCGGCACCGCCGGTGGCGTTGAAAATACCGGTAGGTTTTCCGGTTCCATCGCCGATAAAGAAGGCTTCCTCCTCTTTCGCCCCAATGCGCCGGCCAAACTCCTTGGCAATGTATTGCTCCAGATTAAATACACTGTCGCTTAAGAGTTCCTCCGACACCTTGATCATAGTAGCCAGCTTGTAGGCTCCTATGGAAACCTGACCAAAGGCATCGTCCGACTCGGGAATCGCGCCTTCCTCGTCCACCCAGGAAGCGGTTCCCTTGGTGGCGACTACAGGAATTTTACGATCCCCAGAGGAAGTGGTAATGATCGTAGCCAGTTGCCGGAAAATGTTTTCTTCCTGCAGTGCTTCTACGAGAGTGCGCTCAAATTCATCCGGCACCAGGTAGCCGCCTTCAGAGTCGGTTCCAACTTGCAGGGCATTTTGCACATCAAAGCTGTTTTTGTTCTTCATTGCCTTCCAAAAGGCCGCTTTGTATTCGCTGGACGCCCGGCCGGTTTTCTCTGTCTCCTGATGCTGGCTGGGTTTGTTCGTAATGGCAGCGGTGGTAGGCTTGGACAGTTCGAGTTCCAGCACCGCTTGGCGCTCCAGGCGGTCGATTTCTTTACCCAAGCTCACAACATCGGCTTCCATCTTTTCATAGGTGGCCGTGTCTTCGGCTGACAGCAGACCATTTTCATTGCGACGGGAATCTAAAAAAGCTTTGGTGCTATCCCAAAGCTTGGCGCGCTTCTCGCGCAGTTCCAATATTTTATTCATAGTGAGTTCCTCCCTGTTTTTTTATTTCAAGAGTTCCAGTCTTGTCAGCAGTTCTTTGTGCGGCGTCCCTGCCAATGCAGGCTGCGGCTTTTCTTTTTCCCTGGGAAGCTTCCGCAAAAAAGCGTTGGTGACAGTCAAGCGGTCAAAAATAAAACCCTCTGCCGCATCCTGTGCATCAGGCGCGTAGAGGATTTTATCGGCAAAGCCCAGTTCCACCGCTTTTTGCGCGCTGAACCAAGTTTCCGCGTCCATCATATTTGAGATTTTGCCGCGGGGCAGGCCGGTCCGCTGCTCATAGGCGTTGATGATGCTTTCCTTGACCTCGTTTAGCAGCTTAATGCCGCTTGCGAGATCAGCCGCTTCACCGAAGACAACCGTGGCTGGATTGTGGATCATCATCATGGCTACTGGCGACATCACGATTTCATCGCCGGCCATGGCGATCACGGATGCGGCGCTGGCCGCAATGCCGTCAATCTTGACAGTGACCTTGCCCTCATACTCCTTGAGCATGGTGTAGATCTGGCTGGCCGCGAACACATCGCCCCCCGGCGAGTTAAGCCAAACCGCGATATCGCCGGTTGCTGCCGTAAGCTCAGCCTTGAATTTCTTTGGTGTGATATCATCGTCAAACCAGCTGTCTTGTGCGATGTAGCCGTCAAAATACAAGGTGCGGCCGTCCTCGTTTTTTACCCAGTTCCAAAATTTCTTCATTTGCTTCCCTCCATTCCCTTTGCATTCTTTTGGGCAAATGCCCCCGCGTCAGCCAGCTTGGTCATGTTGCCGTTGATGAGATACAAGTCTCCGCCCAATTCTGCTGGTATCCGGTTGAGATTTTCCAGTTCGCGGATGTCATTGCTGGATAGCCAGCCGTTTTGCCTGCCTACGGCGTAGCCATTCATCCGGCTCTGGTAGTCGCCGCGTAAAAGCCCGTCCACGTTGAACTTTGCGAAGTACTGCCGTTTCTCGGTTTCGCTGAACAAGGCCCGCTGTATGGCTTGCTCCCAGCGCACCACCCATGGGTCCAGCGTGTACATGACAAATTCCAACGACTGCTGCTCAATGTTGGAGAAGCTGGATTTTTCCAGATCGCCGATCATGTGGGGCGGAATGCGAAAGATGCGGGCAATCTCGTTAATTTGGAACTTGCGAGTTTCTAAAAATTGCGCCTGCTCCGGCGGTATGCCGATGCTTTGAAACTTCATACCCTCTTCCAGCACCGCTACCCGGTGAGCGTTGCTACTTCCCTGGTACACGGCATTCCAGCTTTCCCGGATACGCGCCGGATCTTTGACCACGCCGGGATGCTCGAGTACTCCTCCGGGATTTGCCCCATTGGCAAAGAACTTAGCGCCATATTCCTCAGTGGCGATGGCCATTCCGATCGCGTTTTTGGCCATAGCGATCGGCGAGTAGCCGATAAGGCCGTCAAAGCCAAGTCCGGGAATGTGGAGGACTTCGTAATTGCGCAATAAAAATGTCTGCCCATCTTTTTCGTATTGGTAGTACAGAATTCCCTGATCGTTCCGGTTGACCAACATCTTATTGGGCAGCAACGGATACAAGCCGACCACTCTGCCCCGCCCGTCCCGGATGATCTGGGCATAGGCATTGCCCCATAACAAAAGATGCCCCATCAGTGTTTCGCGAAACACGAATGAGGTCATCTCCGAATTTGGCTCGCTATGGAGCAAATAATAGTTTGGATGGTCGATGGCTTTTTCTTTGCCGTTGGCTGTATAACGATAAGTGTGCATCGGTAGCGAAGCGATGGTTTCTGCCAGAATTCTGACGCAGGCGTAGACCGCCGTGGTCTGCAGCGCCGTTCGCTCATTGACCGTCTTGCCGCTGGAGCTTGTGCCGAAGAAAAAGCTGTAGGCGCTGCCCCAGAAGCTGTTTTGCGGGCTGGCTCTTGTTTGAAAAAATCTCGATAAAAAGGGGATTTTCATGAGTCACCTCCTGAAAATGGGCGCAAAAAAAGCACCTGTCAGTAACAGATGCCTTAAAGCGTATAGCAAATCATATTAACTTCGTATAATCCTGAGCGCCGTAGAAAAAGCGCATAATACTGACAATTTTAGATTCTTCATTGATTTTGTACACAAGCACGTAATTCTTGATTACCGCTTTCCGGTATCCTTCTTCTCCCAACCGCCTATCTTGGCAACGTTCGTACATCATCGGGTTACTTTTTAGAAAGCCATAACAAACGGTCACTTCGTCAAGAAAATCTCCGGCTGCTTTGGCGTTGGACAGTTGTACGGCGATGTACGAAACGATACTGTCCAAGTCCTGATGCGCAAGTTCCGTGATGACCAGCTTATACATTATATTTCTCTCTTAGGCTTTTTAGCGAAGCGTCGCCGTCAAGCACTTTTCCCTCTGCCAGTTGCTCTTCGGCTGCAATCAGCTTGCTATAGACGTCGAGCATAGACATCTGCTCTTCGTACATTTTCATGCTCATGATTACCATATCTCCATAACCGTTTTTCGTAACAAAAATTGGTTCATTGGATGCGTGACACCGTTGAGAAATCTCACTGGTATTTTTCAAATCCCGGATCGGAATGATTTGCGGCATAATTATCAGCCTCCTTTTGTGGCTTAATTGTACCACAATTATACCCCACAATCAACGATTCCATTCATTTGAAAACTACACAAATAAAATTCCTCTCCCGTCATACACGCTGGCATCGCCTTTATTCCGTATCGAGCGGTCTAGCGCCATAATGGCCGCGACA
>JAAYUI010000030.1 GCA_012517765.1 Caldisericales bacterium
CTGGTTTTGTGTTTTATCCATATGTGAATATTGTTTCCATCTCCAAAAACAAAAAGTTCATCCTTTTTTCAACAGAATTTGCCAAAAGTTTGAATGTCGAAAACGGCGAAACTTACCTTGTTGATGGCAAAAAAGTTGAAGGCATTGAAGTAAATGAATATTCCATTTATGAGCCCTCAACAAAAGAGTTCCACTACATTGGTGCTTTGTGCAAATATGAATTTAATATTTATCCACCACAAACCATCAAGGAAATCGGCCACAAATACTACCCTGCTGGCTGGCTGGATGATGAGCTCCTGCTTGTGGAAACCACCAAGGATGAAAAGATATACACAGAGGACCAGGATGCTGCAGTGAAGGTCAGTGAAAGCATTATTGAAGTCCCATACGCCACTGCAAAGGCAGTGTCCTTTTCCCTAAAGGACTTCACACTTTCCCCAACAGACAAGTTCAAACCTCTGAAACCCTGGACTTCATATTCTGACACAAATACAGGCATAGTTGGTTACTTTGATCCTTTCTACCCATTCAAAAGGTCCCTTTTTATCGATTACCCAAAGTATGGTTCAGCTGTCACCACCCTGACAGACTTCAAAGGTGAAAAAACCTATGACCTTTATGAACTGGCCAAAGAAGCCCTCCCCAAGGATTATGTATTGGGAGATTCCAGTTTCTGTGGTGCAATGATTGACAAGGATGGCAGAAGAATGTGCTACTACTGCATGCAAGGATACCCAAAAGAAATCCTCAAATACAAACCCAATGACCCTGTCTGGAGAGAAAGCTATCCCCCCATACCCAGAAGAGAATATATCATATTTGGGCTTGACTTTGACACAGGCAAGATAGAGAAGTGCATGGACACTGACAAGATAAACTCCGAGGCACAGAAGTATGCCAAACTTCCAATTAAGACTGGCGATCTGATTACAGTAGCTCCATATGTTCTTGATGGTTTTACAAAAGAGTCTGGGCCGATGTTTTTATTTTTTTACGTCGCAACACACTTTGATGAAAATGGCATGCGGTTAGATCCGGGGGAAGAATTTTACTTCCTGGCACGTGGTTCCAAACCAGACAAGCTTGAGAAGGTGGGAATTCCTATTCCCATGATGTTTAAACAAGAGTTTATTAGATGATGTTTCAATATTAACGCTGAATTCATTTTGAAATCACCGAGGGAGGCCAAGATGAGTTTAGGGTATCATCGGGCAAGCTTTAGGGCCAAGCCAGATGGGCAAAAGACATTTTTAAACTGCTTTTGCCCATAAGGAGGCAACAGATGAAAACAAGGAATAGCATGGCGGTGTTACTTGCGATTGTTGTTGTTTTGATTGCCAGATCCAATCATTTGCCAGAAAAAAGAAGTTGATGATTGGGCATTCTTTTTCTGCAGAGTCGTGGGTAAAAACCTGGATAAACTGGAGAAAACCGGGCTTGATGATAAAACAAAATTGAACCCGTCGTTTTTTATTAGATAACTTAAATATTTTGACCTGTGACACCGCTGTTCTTGTCGGCATCTATTGCCAAGCAGTAGCAGAGGGGATATCATGTGAGAGCACCAGTTAAAAAAGGAGGGTTTGATGAGGAACAAGGTTCTGGTTTTTCTTATTTCTTTTTCTGTTTTATTTGCAACTGTCCCTTTCGGGAGCAATGCCAAATCGGTGACCCCAAAATCATGGCCCCAATACGCTTGTGATCCGGCCCACAGCTCGGTTGCCGCAGACGTCTGGGACTACGATAAATACGACAGTGAGGCATGGAACTTCACCATGCGCGGGGCAAAGGGCTGGTCAAGAAACCCGGCTGTTGACCAGGGCAAGCTTGTAATAGGAGATGCTGACAACACCTACTGCATAGATGTCTCAAGCGGCAAGGCGCTATGGACAAAAGCCATGGACGATGAAGTCGCCTCAAGTTGCGCAATAAGCGGCGACATGGTTCTTGTCCCTACAAAATCAAACCTGATTGGCCTTTCTCTTGCAAATGGCGATCTGAAGTGGAAAAGTCCTGTGACCGGACAGAACATTTCCTCACCAACAGTCATGGTCGATGAAAAAGGCAGCAACTGGCTATACCTGACAAGCTCGCAGGTTTCCGGTTTGGCCTACAAGTTCAACCTCGACCTCAAAGCAGAGGTCTGGAGGCACCAGACCGACAGCGCATGCGTTGGCGGAACGGCAATAAATGTTGACACCGGAAGGGTCGGAGTGGCCGCCCACAACAAGATAGACCTTGTGGGAGATGTAGACGGCAAAACGACAGACTCCTTTGCAATCCAGGCCCAGACGTTTGCTTCAACTGTCGCATTCAAGAAATACTGCGTCTTCACAATGCAGACCGGCGAAGTCATCGTGCTGCCAAAACCCTCCCAGGTAAGCAACGCAAAAATCCTCCAGATGGGCGGAGTGACAAACTACCCACCAGCAGTTGACGGCGACACGCTCATCCTTGGCAGCGAGTCAGGCAGGCTGGTAAAATTTGACGAAACCGGGGCCATTATCTGGGACAAAACCATGCCAGGTCCGATAACAGCAGGCTGCACAGTGATGGGTGAAGTTGTCCTGGTGCCGGTCGGGAGCCTTGACAACCAGAACACCTCTGGCATTTACATCATCAAGGCATCTACGGGCGAAATAATCAAGAGCATCCCGCTTGATGCAAAATATGTCTTCCAGCCGGTTGTTGCATGGAACCGTCTGTTTGTAGAATATGGCGACAACATCGATTTCAAGAAAAGAACTCTCTCCTGCTATGGAAGACCGCCGGACCCTGTGGATGTTCCGCAAATCAGGATGGAAAACAACAACTTTACGGCAGAAGTCCCGTACAAGAGCAGCATCTACAAGCTTGTGAACATCTACAACACCGGCAAGATCGACCTCATGATGACATTCTCAAGCGACCCGTTCCTCTCCACCACAATCAACCAGGTCTCGCTGAGGCCTGGTGAGAGGTTTACACTAACAATCCTTGTCAGTGCCGGCAACAACAGGCCTGGCAGCTATAGTGGGCAGATAACCATCACAAACACTGATTCTAAACTGGGAAGCCAACAGCTTGGAATTATAACTGCCACCATAACCATCAAGGAAAAACCGCCGGAGCCACAGCTTTCTCTGGACAACAACTATTTCAATGTGGAGCTCCCCTCTGGCGGAACGGTCTATGAGTCCGTTTCACTGTACAACTGTGGACAAACACAACTTGACCTGCACTTCTCGTCTGATCCATACCTTTCGCCAAATGTCTCAAGAATCTCCCTGAGGCCAGGCCAACACTATGACCTAAACGTGCTTGTAAATGCCGGCTCGCAAAATCCGGGCAAATACCACGGACTGCTCAACGTCATCAACAATGATCCGAATTATGGCGAGAAACAGCTTGGCCTGATTTCTGCAGACATAACCATCAGACAGCAGGACGTGCCTCCTTATCCTCCTTACAACACCCAGGCCACATGGGCCAGCGACCACGTTCGCATCAGCTGGAGCGCGCCACAAAGAAGCCCTACGGAAATCATTGGATACATAATCTACAGATATGTGAACACTCTCACAGATAGCGGGTCACCAACAGGCCCCCAGGTAACAAGGTATTCTTATGATGATTATTCAGTACAGCACGGAATGACCTATGCCTATTATGTTGTTGCAGTTGGCAGGAACGGGAAATATTCGGATCCATCAAATGTCGTGACTGTAACAATCCCGGTCGATCTCCCGCCAGTCAGAAACCTTACCGCAAGGGTTATGGGCTTCGGCAATGCACAGGTTGTCCTGAGCTGGGAATATGACCAGTCAGCAATGTTCAGGATAGAATTGAACGGCATGGTCATTGGCACCACAATGGACAACAGTTTTACAGACCACAACCCTGGCCCGACAAAGCTTAGATATACGGTTTACCCAACCCAGAGTGGGACCACTGGCCCGGGAAGCTCTGTAGAGGTCGACTTGACACCGGCACCTGTTGAACTCGGCCCAATCAACAACCTTACCGCAAGGGTCATGGGGCTGGGTAGCGCATCGGTCGTCTTAACCTGGCAATACAGTTCTCGAGACAACTCAAGGGTTGGCTTCAGGATTGAGCTAAACGGCATGATGATCGGCACAACATATGACAACTCCTTTACTGACCACAACCCACCACGGGAAAGGAACGTCTACACGGTGTACGCTTTCAAGGGTTCCATGACGGGTCCACCCTCGGACGTTGTTGTTGACCTTTCTGGTGGCGGCGGAGAACCACCCCCTGGCGGAGAGTTCCCGTCATCGCGCAAACCTGCATACCCATACTGGATGTAAACTTTTTAAGGAACAGATCGACCAAAGCGCCCTCTTTTTATTGGGGGCGCTTTTTTTGTTTTGGAAAACAAATCTGCAAATTTTGGGTATAATGTTACATTAAACGCTGGAGGGATAAGTCTATGGCTAAACAAAAAATCATTGTCATTGGGTGTATAGTAATCATTATCGCTGTTATAGCAGCGCTACTTGCTGCCAGATTGACCCAAAATGGCAAATTGGTACCTCAATCAAATGGCAACCATCTACTCATAAACTCCAAAACAGCAATACCTGAAATTGCAGATGACCTTATTGACAGCGACAAATTCAGCTTTGTAATGTATCAAAACATCCAAGATACAGAAAAGCTTTTTTATGCAGAATGGGAGGGAAACAATGCTACTTTTGTTTTGAAAAAATACGACATTCTATCAAAACAACTGACAAACCTCACAAACAGTGATTCCAGCATCCATAAAATTGCATATCCAGGTGAAAACAAAGTTTATCTCTCAAAATATACCAGCGAAAACAAGCTATATGATCTGTATTCGTATGATCTGTTAAATCAGCAGTTAACTAATATCGCCAACTCCGAAAACCATTCTGAAATAATAATCGGATACACAAATGAACATGTATTGCTTGATGTAACCGATTTAACTCCAAATGCTGGTCCAAAACATAATAAGTATTCAATATATAAAACTAGCGACAACGCGCTTACAACCTTTCTCGATACTACGAACACAGTGCATGGCATGGAAATCAATGGAAACAAGATTGTCTGGGGCGAGGAAAAAAATGGCAACAGTGACATATTCATGTATGATATAGCAACTGGCCAGACATCAACAATATGTGATGATCCTTCCAATCAGGAATATCCTGACATTTCCGGTGATTACATTGTATGGTGCGACCATAGAAATGATTATCACGATTATGGCAAAACACAATCGAAAAAGGATGGCACCAATTCTGGAGACATATACGCATACAGAACTTCAACAGGCGAAATATTCCCGGTTGAAAACACAAACGATTCTTCGATGTACCCTCAAATTTCAGGCAGCATCGCAACATGGCACATGTCTAAAAAAGGCTCCGTGGGTGAATTGGCCACAATCATGGTGGCAGATCTCTCTGCACCAGAAATCACCCCAATACCAGCCAGCAGCGAGATTTCGCACAAGTACCCTCCTCTGATTGATGGAGACCTGGTTGTCTGGATGGACATGAGACAGTACAAGCTCGGCAAAACGAATATTTATGGTTACAGAATCAGTTCCAGAACTGAAATTCAGCTCACAAATACCAACGGCAGAGACAAAATCGAATGGTTATCTTTCCCATATCTAGTCTACAATCATAACAACGACGTCAAAAATCAGGACAGAAAAGGAGATTTGCGCATCATCAAAATTCGCTAGCCAGCCCAGATGCCCCTGGATTTCAACCATGCAAGCGAAGCTGTGGGTTCAGCCTCTATTGACCAGACAGCCATTGGCGCATTCTCCTCAAGTGCAACAATGACCCTGTCCAGATCAATGCTCCCCTGACCAAGTGGAAGATGCTCGTCTTCCTCGCCATTGTTGTCATGGAGATGGACGTGGGTCAGCCTGTTCCCATACGCTTCAATCCATTCCCAGACTGGTATTTTTGAAAAGATGTTTGCATGACCGATGTCCAGCGTTATCCCGATCTTTGTGTTTTCAAGTTTTCTGTTGAGCGACAGAATGTCGTCCGGCCTGTCGTCATAAACGTTCTCAACGTGAACCGAGAACCCGTCCGGGCAGATCTTGGCAAATTCTGTCCAGAATTCAGCTGACCTGTCCACATAGTCCCATCTTCTCTGGGCCTTGCAGTTCATCCCGAAATGGGCCACCATCCTTGAACAGCCAAGCTCCTGGGCAACAAAAAGCGCCTGCGCCATTCTCTTTGCTGTTACCTGTTTTATCTGGGCATCCATGCAGCCAGGCATGAGACCAACAAATGGCCCATGCAGGCACTTTTCTCCAGAAAAACCCGAGAGTGCGGCCTTGTGCGATTCCAGCATCACTTGGGAATTGTCCAGCGCAATCGAGAGGAAAAATGATTGTATTTCAATTCCAGTGCCGGCCTGTTTTATTGCTGGCAGTCTTTCCTCAAAATACGTCATGTCGGACACGAGAAGGTTCTTCATTTATCCGGGCTTTCTTGCTCTGATGTGAAGGAAGAGGCTCACAAGCCTCGCGTCAGCAAGAGAAGGATATTTTTCGCAAACTTCCTCTGTTGGCCTTGGTTCCCCGAGCCTTTCCACAATAAACCCCGTATCAACAATCATGTTGATCCATGAGCCAAGCGTTTTTCTGAAACACGGAGTTTTGAATTTTGGATATTTGTCTTTCAGTTCCTGTGGCGTGACAGCGAATATCCATTCAAGGATATCGCCACCCAGCTCATCAAAATAACCACCAACGGCAAGTGCCTTTTTGTTGCCATCTTCATCAAACACCCAGAACCTGACAGGCGTGTCAAAACATGGGTGTGTTATTGAAAACTGAAGGAATCCTCCTGGCTTTAAGACCCTGAATGCCTCTACAAGGGCCTTTTCTGGTCCTGGAATGTCCATAAAGCTCATTGTTGCAACACAGAAGTCAAAGGAACTGTCCTCAAATGGGAGATCGAGAGCACTCCCCAAAACATATTTTATGCCAAGAGGTTTTTCCTGCTCCATCGCTTTTGCGGCCCCAATAAAAGTTGGCGATATGTCCAGGGCAATCATGGAGGCACCCAGCGAGGCAAAAATCCTCGTGTTGCTGCCCTCGCCACAGCCTATGTCCAATCCCTCAAGTCCCTTGACCTCTGGAAGCATGGCTACAAAACCCGGCGTGTTGAACTGGTCACGACAAATGTCATAGCCAAGTCTGGAAAGGTCTGTCCACGCCCTGGCGTTTTCATCCCAATATTTTCCAACTTCCCTGTCATCCATACAATTTATGATATCCCAACCACAACTGTTGGGTAGCATCACAAACGAGTTTTTCCTTAATCTGGTCTTTCCCATTCAAAAGGGCTAGCCCGAAGCGTTGACAAAAGCAAAAGGAAAACGTATCAAAGGACCTGAGGATTTCTTCAGGAGGACTTAAATGAAGCAAAAGACCTGTATTGTATGTTCCATATCCGAAAACCACATGATGCCCATGGCAATGCTCAGGAAACCAATCATCGAGATTATAAAAAAGGACCATCCAGAGATTGATGAAAATGGCTATATTTGCACCGAAGACTTAAACAAATACAGGGCCAAATATATTTCCAGCCTCCTGGAAGAAGAGAAGGGCGAGCTCTCCAGTCTCGAAAAACAGGTTGTAAAAAGCATTGAAGACCAGGAAAACATCACAAAAAACCTAGGTGAACAAATCAGCAGAAAGGTAACTTTTGGTGAAAAAATTGCCGACAAGGTGGCTGATTTTGGCGGGAGCTGGACTTTTGTCATAACTTTTTTTGCATCGATCCTTGTCTGGATGATCATCAACATTGTCGCTTTGAAAAATCCGTTTGATCCATACCCGTTTATACTGCTCAACCTCGTTCTTTCATGCCTGGCAGCTGTCCAGGCACCCATAATCATGATGAGCCAGAACAGGCAGGAGGCCAGGGACAGGATGAGGGACGAGAATGAATATGCAATCAACCTGAAGGCCGAGATCGAGATAAGGCACCTCCAAGAAAGACTTGACCATTTCATTATGAAAGAATGGCAAAGACTCCTTGAGATACAAATCGTCCAGACCGACCTGATTGAGGAACTGGCAGAAAAGGACATGCTGGGAAAAGATTTTGGGAAAACAGACAAAAAACTGGGCAAGAGAAATACCCCGTAAATATAACATAAATCCAGGATTGAATTTATCGGTCATTGACCACCATGGTGTGAGGGTTTAATTAAACAAAGACTTTTTTGCTTTATAGCTAAAAAGCGTCCCAATAAAGATTTGTAACCACAAAATACCGAAAAGTTTGCATTTGTTGAATCAAATTGATACAATTGTATTAGGGGATTTTTGCACAAAGAAAAGGTGTGTTGTGGCCAGAAAAAAAGACCAGAAAAGATACTACTACGACCACGAGCCATACTACGCAAAGATTTGTTGCGAGGGTGGTACAGGATGGCCAATTGAATCTGAGGTGTCCCAGAGGTTCCTTCTCAAATGGGCCAGGGAGCAGGATTTTCCAGAATATGCCACCATCCTGGAAATAGGCTGTGGTGGTGGGGAGCTTGCAATCGAGCTGGCAAAACGGGGAATAAAAATCGAGGCCTGCGACCTGTCCGAGACCGCAATAAAAATATGTCAGTCCAAAAACCATCCAGAAAACCTGACTTTTTTTGTAGCAAACGCCATGACGCATAAGGGATACCCAAACCCTCCCTATGACTGGATCATAACGAACCAGGTCCTGCAAAACATCATAGGTGGAGATAGGGTTTTTCTCCTCAAAAGAATGCGCGAGAACCTTACAACCACCGGCACGATTGTAGTGGCAACAATGCTTGGTGTGCCAGAAAAATACAGAGACGAGTTCAATCCTGTTACCTTCGTAAACAAGGCAAATACAAGATTTTTCGCCGACCTTCACATGTTTGCAAAAGAGATTGCAGAGGCAAGACTAAAAGCCACCCGACATATAAAAATTGACGACCACTACAGGATATTTTTCCTGGAGAGATTACCGTAACAAAACCTATCGCACAAAATCTGGGGGCAAAATGGACATAGAGCATGGCGCAAAACTGGAAGACATTCCTGAACTCATAAAGCTCCATAGATATGGCGAAGAGCTGCTTGAAGCCAACCGTTCACAGTTTCTGACAGACCCGATAATCATCACAGATGAACAACTCAAGGGCGATTTCATGGAATGGCTTGAAGACCCAGACATTGGTTTTTTTGTGGCAAGAGAGAACGGAAATCTGGCCGGTTTTGCCCTGGCAATGGTAGTCGAAGAACCGGACGATCTAATCAATATTCCGTATGTAAGTATCAATGAATTGGCTGTGGGCAAGGAATTCCAGGGTTTTGGGATTGGGACTGCCCTGATGAAGAGGGTTGAGGACTGGGCGCTGGAAAATGGCATCAATATTGTCCAATTGAACGTTTGGGAGTTCAATCAGAAGGCAAAAACCCTCTATGAAAAATTGGGTTTCAAAACAATCCAGTGCCAGATGGAAAAGGTCCTAGACAAAAGATAAAAACTCGTTGCTCCACAAATCCAGCAAAAATTGAAAAAGGTCGCAAAAAATCTCTGCGACCTTTTTGTTTATTCTGATATTAAAAAACAATCGGGTTATGAAAGTGCCTCTTCGATGACCTTCGCCACCTTCGAACCATGGGCCCTGCCATAAAGGGATTGCATTGCCTGGCCTTTTGCCCACCTTGTCTGGGCCTCTTTTGAAGAGAACTTAAGTTGCACTGATCTGTCTACGACACCCTCAACGATGAATTTTATCACCGAGTCCGTTGCCATTGACTGGGTCTTTGCAATGTAGTTGGAATCAGAAGCAAAAGCCTTGAGTTCGTTCTTGATGGCCTCTTTTGGCAGACCCTTTTCTTTGGCTTCAACAAGCAGCTTTGTGATTGTGTCATCGGTGAGTCTGGAAACAACCAGCTTTTGCCTTTTCAGGTCAGTAAGCCAATTCACAATAAGCTCTGCGGCAAGCTTTGGCGAAATACCCATATCAACAAGCTTATCAAACAGTCTTGCTCTCTGGTGGGTGGCCAGCTTGTCAGAAACACTCCTGGAAAGCCCCAGTTTTGCGTATTTCTCTTCGCGCTCCCACGGGCGCTGGGCCATGTTTGCCTTTATGCGCTCGACCCTCTCTTTGGTCAGCTTGACCGGCGGAGAATCAGTGTCCGGATACATACGGTCTGGTCCAGGCAAGACCCTTTCAAAATCGGTCCTGTAGCCATCCTGCATGTGTTGCCTTGTTTCTTCTGGTATTCCCCTGACTGCTTCATCTGCTCTAAGGATTATTTCATTGACGGCAGTTTTCAGATCAGCCTCCAGGCCCCAGACAAGCACTACTTCGTCAGTCGGGTAAACATTCAATTTTTGTGCGATGGGCTCCCAGTCACCAGGATAAAGGAGCTTGCCCGATCTGAAGGTAAGATTTGGCATCTTGTCGATACAGGCAATTACCCTGACCCTTGCACCAAATTCATCGGCAAATTGCCAGCCAGGCTGGAGCTCTGTCGAAAGCACCTCATGGAACTGTGGGAGTTTGACCGCCCAAATTCTGTCACCCCTCGAGATCGCGTTTTTGACCTGCGGAAATGAGGATTTCAGGAGCATATCTGTCACATCTGCCGTATTTGAATTTCTAATCTTTTCAAGTTCTGCCTGGCGCTCCTGCTCCCTTAGCGAAGAGTCCAGCTTCTGGTTTGGGACAAGGCCGTAAGAGGCAAGTTTTTCCTTTATCTCAAGGAGTTTTCTTTGTCTCTTCACTTCAGTGTCGAGCATTTTGGGGATATACCACGTTTTTGGAACACCTTTTATTTCAATTCTCGGTGCGCCATTGATTGAACTATTGACATCCTGCCTGACCGATCCAATACCTCTCCTGACAAGTCCGGAGGCCCTCAGAAGCCTGCCAAGGAGCTCGTCAACCTCTGCACATTCCTGGGGTGTTCTCATGTCGGGATAGGTGACTATCTCAATGAGTGGGGTTGAGAGCCTGTCAGTTTTGAAAACTATCCTGTGGCCAATATCGGAGACTTCCCTGCAGGAGTCCTCTTCAAGTGCTAATTGCTGTATCCTTATTTTTCTGCCCTTGTATGGCACCCAGCCATCAACACCGATGATGGCAGTCCTCTGGAAGCCGGTCGGTATGGAGCCATCCAGATACTGCTTCCTCGTGATATGGACTTCGTCCACCAGCTGGCAGTTGAGCATGAGAGCAATCTCGATTGCATAATCAAGTGCCTGCTGGTTTATCGGGAACGGTGGTGTATCGTCCATCTCGTATGTGCAGACGTAATCACGATAAAGAAGGTACACGACTTCTTTGTGAGTCTTGAACTCCATCAGTGCCGTGCCATCATATGTGCCCATCTCGGAGAGCGTTGGCCTCATGTGACGAACAATCCTGGCATCCGGCTCCACCTTCTGGTAACCAACCGGGCAGTGGCAAAACAGCTTTTTTTGAGTGTTGAGCTGCTGATGAATCTCAAGTCCTGACTTGAAACCCAGGCCTTGGTAGTAATCAAGATCGTCGTAGTTCATGTATACCTCCAAAAACCGGATTTTAAGGTTTTGAAGGCAAAATCACAAGAAAACTTCTGGTGTTTTTAAGGGAAACGCCCAAAAAATCATTTGGCCAGTTCCTGTTTCACCCTTGCAAACAAATCTTTGTTTTCAGGGCCAATTTCTTTTATCTTCATCCACACCTTGTTGCACGGACTGTCAACAAGGCCGATGGACAACCTTACAGCCATATCCAGCTTTTTTCTGTCCTGCTTGTTCAATGGGTCAAGATCAGTCTCCACAAAAAGATGGTCGAGGTGTCTCAGGTAGCAACTCATGTTGTGGTCTCCTTTGTCAAGGTTCTAGCTCTACTCAAGCAAAAATCACTTGCCAAGCCATGCGTCCCAGAAAGCATCCCAGTCTGCCATGTCGATTTTCCCGTCGGGGACAAGGTCAGCAAGCGGATTCCAGAAATCTGGCGCTTCTTTGCCTTCGGCATTTGTACCTTCTGCGCCAAAGCATGTGGCCATTTCTATAGCATCGGCATAATCAATGTCCCCGTTAAGATCAAGGTCGGCAAATACAGCAGGCTCAAGGAACCTAGCAATATGGGAGACAGTCTTGAGTGTTATCTCATCTCTTGATGGCCGGATATTTTTGCCAGAGAAACCATGGCCACCATTTTTGACCTTTATCAGCGCACAAGAAACATCTTTTTCATAAAGCTTTTTGGCAAGCACGACCGATTGTGAGTATGGAACGGTAAGATCTTTGTTTCCATGCTGGATTAGTATTGGTGGATCGTTTTTATCAGCATAGGCAACTGGTGATGCCTGGGTTGCCTTGTCTGGACAATCAGAGGGATAACACCCAAGAAAATCCTTTATGAGCTCCACGCCTGGAAGTTTTTTGTCATTGATTTCTTTTGTCATAAAAGTCAGGTCAGACGGGCCAAAATAGTCAACAACGCAAGACACCCTGCTCGAAACTCCTTCAAGTCCAGGTCCTTCGAGCCCATCGCCATCATTTGCAAGTCCTATCAGCGCAACCAGATGGCCACCGGCCGAACCACCATGTATTCCAATCCTGTCCGGATCAATCCCAAATTTCTCCGCATTTGCCCTGAGGAACCTTATTGCCAGCTTGCAATCATTTATCTGGGCTGGAAAAACATACTTTGGCGCAAGCCTGTAATTGATCGACGCAACGGCAAACCCAAGCTGGAGAAACATCCTAGACTCGGCGGAATCTATGCCACCCTTTTTGTCTCCGGCCCTCCAGGCACCACCATGCACATGAACAACAAGAGGCACCTTCTGACTACGGCACAGCTTTGGCTTTGCAAAATCAAGCTTGAGTTCGACATCACCAACCTTGCCGTAAACAATATCAATCTGTCTGTCGGATTCAGGGGTAGATTCTTTTGGATCTGGCGGGAGCGGGCCAGGTACAGATCTGTTGCCCAACATGTACTGACCTTTTGCAACCGAGGTCACAGGAAAACCCTGCAAGATTGGCGATACAACAAGAAGAACGCACAAAAAAACGATTCCCTTTGTTTTCATTTTTCCACCGCCTTTTAACAGATGATACGCAAGACGAATGGAAATTGTCACAGAAACAAAAAGAACTAGTAAATTACTTGATTGCTTCGTATATGCCCGAAGCACCACAAAGCATCGGGTGGTAATTGACCTCTCTGAAACCTGCACTGACCAACAATCTTTCGAGTTCAGAAGGGGAATAGTATTTTATTGTAGACTCCGAAAGATACCTGTAGGCCGGCCTGTTCCCGGACACAATCACACCTACCCAGTAAACATAATATCGCATGTACAGGTGGTAGAAGAAGCGGACAAATGACGAGCTTGGCTGGCTTGACTCAACAACAACAAGCCTGCCGCCTGGCTTAAGAACTCTCAATATTTCTGAAAGGTGCTCTTTTGAAAGGGGATTGTTGTATGTCAGGTTGCGGAAGCCAAACGAATTGCCCACGCAATCAAAATAACCTTCTTCATAAGGCATTTTTGAAGCATCACCCTGGTCAAAAACAATGACCTTGCCTTTCAGGGAAGAGGCCTTCTGGGCAGCAATCTCAAGCATTGGCCGACTGAAATCGAGCCCCCTGATCTCTATGGGGTAATCTGCCAGTCTGGCAATTGTCAGGGCCAGATCACCAGTTCCACAGCACAAGTCAAGCATTTTCTGCGGTTTTTTTGACAAACACTTTAATACCGCGGCCTTGCGCCATCTTTTGTCCAGTCCCCATGTGATAAGGCCATTTATCAAATCGTAGTGGCGCGGGATATCGGTAAATATCTTGTGCAGAGGTTTTCTCGCGTTTTGTTTCTTTTCTTTTTCAGCCAAATTTGCCCTTGCTTTCTTGCATCAAATGATTACAGCACTGCTGCGAGTATGTAGCCAGCTCCGATGAGCGCCTGGGTGAGCAAAACCGCTATTACATTGCTCCCCATTGCAGGAAGTATCTTGCTTAGGTCCTTGTAATTAAAGGAGCCCCTGATGGCATGTATGGCAAATGGCAGTGTCAGCAGGGCAATCAGGCAATAAACCGGCATCTGCCCAAACACGACTGCTCCTATGACCCAAAAGTAAACGAGAATTTCGAATACAGAATACACCATTGCGGCATTTTTCCCACCAATTCTGATCGGGAGGGTTCTCTTGTTGGCGATCTTGTCAGCCTCAATGTCCAGAAACTCGTTGAGCAGAAGTAGGTTCAGGACAAGGATGCCAGATGGAACAGATGCGACAAGCGCATGCCATGAATAAAATCCTGTCTGGACAAAATAGGCGCCCAAAACCGGAAGAATGCCAAGACCCAACCCAGGTGACCACTCCGGGAAGTCAATCTTCAAAATGACTTGTGTATAAAGCAGGACGCAAATTGCACCGAGAGCAAGCAATGGGACAAGCTGCCAGCCTTTTACAATTGAAAAATACACACCTATTGGCACTGCAAGCGCAAAACAGCTCAAACCATACCAAAGGACTTGTTTTGGTTTCAGCAAACCGGCTGGGAGTATCCCGCTCCCTCCACTAAAAGGCGTCTTGATGGTTTTGAGATCAACACCACTTTTGTAATCAAAATAATCGTTTATGACATTCACGCTGACATGGCACAAAATGAGGCCAAGAAGCGCAAGAACGGCATTGCCCATATGAAGTATGCCATCATTTTGCCAGGCCACCGCCGTGCCAACAAAAACAAGCACCACTGGTAAAAGCAGATATTGAGGTCTTGCCTCCATAAACCAAATTTTAAGTCCTGAAAGGGATTTTCTTTTTGGTTCAACAGTTGCCATTTCCATTTTTGCCTCCCTGTTTTCACTTTCAAAGATTGCCATAATCGACTTCAATAATAATGCTTGCTACCCAATAAGACTCCTTGAAAAATTGTCTGGTTACTTGAATAGATGCAGAATTGCAAGAATCGGATGGTGCAAAAACATTCTTGGCCCAGCATATTTCATTACTTTGCGTACCTTTTCCCTCATTCCCTTCTCATAACAATGGACCTTACACTTCTTACAGGAGGTTTTTGAATCACCAAAAGGGCATTTGGAAAGTCTTTTATTGGCGTAATCGAGTAGCTGTTCACATTCATGGCAAAGAGCATCATGTCTTTTGTGTTTTCCGCGACAATAAACTCTCACCATAAAACCAATTGTCTGTTTATCGCACTCTATGGACATAGTAGTTTGCCCCAAACAATTTTCATGTGGATATTCTACAATTGTTATGGAAACTGAAGAATAAGATAGGATTATTAAATGACTATGTAGGAATGTATTTTGATAAAAAAAGGAAAAACACCTGGGCTGGCAAGGTTGTCTTTTTGAAAAAACCCTGAAAATAAAAAAAAGACCTTGGCAACGTCTTACTCTTCCGGAGGCCTGCGCCTCGAGTACCATCAGCCCTGCAGGTCTTAACTTCCGTGTTCGGAATGGGAACGGGTGTTTCCCCTGCGGCATTATCACCAAGATCTTTTTTTAAAAAAACATTTTTCAAAAGCTTGGGGTCAACACCAAGAAAACTATGTAGGAATTTTTTTTAAATAGCTAAGCCTTCGACCTATTAGTACACATCACCTCAACGCATTGCTGCGCTTACAGCTTGTGCCTATCAACCCGGTGTTCTTCCGGAGGTCTTATGCCTTCTAGAGGCGGGAGAACTCATCTTTGGAATGGCTTCACACTTAGATGCCTTCAGTGTTTATCCAACGGAACATGACTACCCAGCGCCTACCACTGGTGTGATAACTGGTACATCAGAGGTTCCTCTGCCCTGGTCCTCTCGTACTAGGGGCAGCATCCATCAATTCTCCAACGCCTGCGGCGGATAAGGACCGAACTGTCTCACGACGTTCTGAACCCAGCTCGCGTGCCTCTTTAATGGGCGAACAGCCCAACCCTTGGGACCTTATACAGCCCCAGGATGAGACGAGCCGACATCGAGGTGCCAAACTGCCCCGTCGCTGTGGACGCTTGGGAGCAATAAGCCTGTTATCCCCGAGGTAACTTTTATCCGTTGAGCTCCGGCGCTTCCATACGCAACCGTCGGGTCACTAAGCCCTGGTTTCCCATCTGCTTGGTCCGTCAACCTATGCAGTTAAGCCTGCTTATGCCTTTGCACTCTTTGCGTGATTTCCAAACACGCTGAGCAGACCTTTGGGCGCCTCCGTTACCTTTTAGGAGGCGACCGCCCCAGTCAAACTGCCCGCCTGGCATTGTCCTGACGCCTGATTCAAGGCTGTCAGTTAGAAACCTAATTTGAAGAGAGTGGTATCTCAACGTTGGCTCCACCGAAGCTAGCGCTCCGGCTTCAAAGCCTCCCACCTATCCTGCACAGATCAAATCAAATTCCAATGTCAGGGTACAGTAAAGCTCTACGGGGTCTCTCCGTCCTGCCGCAGGTAGCCCGCATCTTCACGGGCACTGCTATTTCACCGAATCTCTGGTCGAGACAGCAGTCAGATCGTTACGCCATTCATGCGCGTCGGAACTTACCCGACAAGGTATTTCGCTACCTTAGGACCGTTAGAGTTACGGCCGCCGTTCACTGGGGCTTCGATTCAAAGCTTCGCTTGCGCTAACCTCTCCTCTTAACCTTCCAGCACTGGGCAGGCGTCAGCCTGTATACGTGGTATTCCTACTTAAGCACAGACCTGTGTTTTTGTTAAACAGTCGCCTGACTCTATTTCCTGTGACCCCATGCTAGATATGGAAAGAGACCTTTCCACACCCCTGGGGTACCCCTTCTTCCGAAGTTACGGGGCTTTTTTGCCTAGTTCCTTGACCAGAGTTCTTTCGAACGCCTTGGGAGTCTTCTCCCTATCTACCTGTGTTGGATTGCGGTACGATCACCAGCTGTCTGGCTAGAAGTTTTTCTAGGAAGCATAGTTGGGTCACTTCACCTTGCGGCTCCCCTCACGCCCTCAGTTATATCCAAGTGGATTTTCCTGCCTGGACAACCTACGGCGCAGGCCGAGGGATAACCAATACCTCGGTTGACTTACCTTTCTCCGCTACTCCATCGCTCATAACGACAACCTGTGGTGCAGGAATATTAACCTGCTTGTCCTTCACTTACGCCTTTCGGCCTGGGCTTAGGATCGACTAACCCTGGGCGGACGAGCCTTCCCCAGGAAACCTTAGATTTTCGGCGGCAAAGATTCTCGCTTTGCTTTGCGCTACTCAAGCCAGCATACTCACTTCCTGTCAGTCCAGCACTCCTTACGGTATACCTTCACTCCAACAGGAACGCTCCCCTACCACTCATTACTGAATCCGCTGCTTCGGTTACAAGCTTAAGACCCGTACATCTTTGGCGCAGAATCACTTGACTAGTGAGCTGTTACGCACTCTTTAAATGGTGGCTGCTTCTGGGCCAACATCCTAGCTGTCTCAGTAATCCCACTTCCTTAATATCACTTAGCTTGTATTAGGGACCTTAGCAGGCGGTCCGGGGTGTTTCCCTTTCCCCTACGGTAGTTATCTATCGCAGAGTCACTCCCGACGTAAAATACATGGTATTCGAAGTTTGGTAAGGGTTGGTACCCTGGTGAGGGCCCTAGCCTTTCCAGTGCTCTACCCCCATGTATCAATTTAGTCGAGGCTGCACCTAAATGCATTTCGGGGAGAACCAGCTATCGCCGTGTTCGATTGGAATTTCTCCGCTACCCACAGTTCATCGGATGTGTTTTTTCCCACAACCCGTTCGGTCCTCCATGGGGGGTTAGCCCCACTTCAACCTGACCAAGGGTAGGTCACTACGGCTTCGGGTCTATTCTATCCAACTCACGCCCTATTAAGACTCGGTTTCCCTTCGGCTCCGGGTGATCCCTTAACCTTGCTGGATAAAATAACTCGCTGGCTCATTCTTCAATAGGCACGCGGTCACACCGTCAGATTGCTCTGACATGGTGCTCCCACTGCTTGTAAGCACACAGTTTCAGATTCTATTTCACTCCCCTTCCGGGGTTCTTTTCACCTTTCCCTCGCGGTACTTTGTTCACTATCGGTCACTGAGATGTTTAGCCTTAGGAGATGGTCCTCCCGGATTCCCACAGGATTTCACGTGCCCCGTGGTACTCGAGGACAACAGAGAAGAGTCTGACTTTCACCTACAGGACTGTCACCTTCTGTGGTTGGCTTTTCCACGCCATTCGATTAATCAGAACCTTTGTAACTTCTCTTTGGCATTGCAGTGCCAAAATTGTTGCCTCACTACACCGCTTATACTAAGTCTGCAAACCGCATGCATAAACGGTTTAGGCTGTTCCCTTTTCGCTCGCCGCTACTGGGGGAATCGCTATTTGCTTTTTTCTATACCGGTTACTAAGATGTTTCAGTTGGCCGGCTTACCTTCCTCACGACTATTTATTCATCGTGGGATAACAACCTGAAAGGTTGCTGGGTTGCCCCATTCGGACACGATCGGGTCTATGGATGTTTGCTCCTCACCGATCACTTTCGCGGGCTTGCTGCGTCCTTCTTCGATCTCAAGTGCCAAGGCATCCGCTGTGCGCTCTTGTTCGCTTAGCTACCTGCATTCCTACATAGTTTTCAAAGTGCTGATCTTGCCGTCACAGACTCAACTGAGTCGTAACGAAATCCTATATTAGCAAAAAACTCCCCCCTGTCAACCCCTTTGATTAAGGGAGACAATGACAGCTAGAGGAGTTAGTATTTATCGTTATTTTATAGGTTACCTGGTTTTGTCCCAGATCATCAGGTTTAAACTTTTGATACCCTTATAGGCATGCCTCCCTCGATATATTTCGATGTTTTAAAACACTCTCTGTGGCTATATTTATTCGTACATGGGAAAGCTCATAATCAAAAACTGATATGAGGCAAATTTTGGGGTTGTTGGTTTTAACCATGAGTCGGGGTGGTAAAAATGACAGGCCAATCCTCAATTGAGATCTCCCGGAAGGGAGTTCTTGGCAAAACTTCTTCAATCAGCTGCTCCTGGGCAGATTGCCAAAAAACAATAGATTTGCAATATAAAAGTGTGTTTTATGGATTCCCCAGAGCTGTTCTTTGATGTTTTGTGATTGTTTTGAGTTCTTATTGAATTTCTTGTGGCAAAAGATATGTTTTCAAGCACAAGTTTGTATTTATACATTTTTGCTGGTTTGTCAATACCCCAAGACAAGAAATAGCTCGATTGCCACTAGCAAAGCGCATGAAAACAACATTTTTAATGGTCCAATTTTCACATGACAGTTGTTTTAAATCGTACTTTGCTGGTTCTTATGGTATTGCAGCATATTCCACAAAATTTATTATGTTGTCAAAAGGCACAAAACAAATATAATTTCTGGCGATGAAACCGGAACTTAAAATAAGTATCGCTGATTTGGGAAAGCTCTTTGCGGAATATTGTATGTCTCAGGGAATCATAGAGGATTTCGATGACAATGAAGTCTCGCTCACTGAGAAGGGCATTGAGGCACTCCAAGGCGCTCCTTACTACTTTGATCTCGAAATCGGAAGAGATGAGGGAGCGATCGCGGAAGACTACCTTGAGTCTGAAACCACCTTCACATGGTATCAAAAAAATTTCCAGCCAGGCAGGCGAAGACTACCAATGTCAGATGACAGGCAAAGGCGTTCCGGCGGAAACGAGGACATGCTCAGCTGGAGGCCTGGTATCTCATCGCCACAGCGCGAAGAATGGCGACCACCACAAGACAGGCCCCAACAAAACAGGTATGGCAACCAAAACAAAAAATACTTCAAGGGGAAACAGGGTGGACAACAACACCAGGGTCAGCAACAAAAACCCCAGCAACACCATCAGCACCACCAACAAAAACAAGACCTCAAACCAATAAAAATGGAGGTCGATCTTCCACCAATCGCCAGGACAAATTACAACAAATACGGGAAATTCAACAACAAACCAAGAAACAATAACAAATAAATTTTTCGCCAAAAAAATCTGTTTCCAATTTATCAGAACAATTGATTTTTATTATATCTTCTAAGGAGTAATCCTGTAGATGAAAATAAATCTTGGCGAACAAATCTAATGTTCCCGTCACTGGTAATCCTCATTGGAGTAAATACCGATAGTAAACCAAAACACAATCAGACCAGGGATGAGGCAACAGCAAAATAAGCTGCCTCGTAACCCGCGCTGGTAAGTGCAACAGGTCTCGTCATTCTCACTTTGGAAAGGGCCTCCTTAGGGGCCATGCCACGATGCCGCACCAAAAAACAAGCGATTGCCATCCCCGTCCTGTCCATTCCGGCATGACAGTGAACAAGCACGGGAAGCCCTTTTGAAATCTGTACGTCAATAAAATCAATAGCACCAGGAAGGAGTCTTTTGTATGCAGAAATACTGTTGTCGTCAGGCGGTATCTCGTCAGGCATTGGGGCAAGGAGATATTCAAAACCAAAATTTTTGATCTCTGCCGGATCAACATTGTTTTCCAGGGAGAGTATTGCCCTGAAACCAGCCCCATATATCTCCCCCAAATCCCACGGCACCTCATCAGGGCCTGGTCTCCCGGCCAGCCTTTTTTCAAACACCCAGAAAATATTTTCCATAAGAACAATGATAATGGCGCACTGACAATACGAAACTAATTTTCACTGTTAAAGTCTGGAGGCGTTTTGTGTCAACAACCCACAAAAAACGATCCCAAGC
>JAAYUI010000217.1 GCA_012517765.1 Caldisericales bacterium
GCCGCGCCACTTGCGCTCGACCTCGCCCGGTTGCCCGTCGGCCCAGGCTTCCGCTAGCGTCAAGCCGCCGTCGCCTAACTCGCTATGTAGTGCCATAAGCACGGCAAGCCATTCGTCGTAGTCAATGCCCCACGGCGGGATGGCTTGCAGGGCGGCGGCGATCTCGCGTTCATCAGCCTCGCGTGGCTGGAAGGGGGCGCGTTGCAATTTGCGCCGCTCAGCCGCGCCGGTGGACTCATAGCGTTTGATGAGGTCTTTCACCACGTCCAGCGGCAAAACGCCCGGCAGCCACTCCATTTCGCACGCACCCGGCTTACCGCCATAGAAAAAGCGCACCGGGTCTTTGCATTGCCGATCCGCCGCGCCGAAAATCCACAGCAGCGCGGCGGCGGCTTTGGTGTAGTTCACCGCCTGGTGAATGGGCGCATCCAACAGGAACACTACCCGCGCACGTGGCTTGTCGGGTGGGTGGCTCGGCGTGGTGTAGATGATTGAGCCGTAGCGGGAAATAAACGGATCCTTGAGTAGCACCGGGATGGTGCTGCGCTGGTCTTCAGTGTCTAAGTCCAGCGCGAGGTGCTGCCCTAGTTTGTAGTTTTCCGCCTTGCGCCATGCCGGTTCGCACACGGTGGTGAAGGCGTGCCCGTCGTAAATCTCGGCGGCGATGATGTCCGCTGGTAGTTGCGTTGCCCTGAATGCGCCGTTAAACTCGCGCCAATAGGGATCGCCCGGCGGAATTTTGCCGGTCAGCAATGGCCCAATGGCGATGTGGTAGGTGTCCATGTTAAAAGTCGCTTGTTGCTTGCACAATAAGCCATTCTGTCACATCACTGAGCCACTCTGAAAATCGTAACAGTATACTGGCGGCCTTGATGCAAATTCGGTATTTCATGTGGAACTCCTTTCGGGGTAACAAAAAACGGCTTTCCAGTAAGCGCCACCCCCCGCAATGGGGAGGGCTTTGGCGTGCCCCCTGGGTAGGGGGGGACGCTTACAGGAAAACCGTCTTTGGTTTGTGACAAATGTGCTACCATTGCTATACCCTTTTTCGCGGGCTGATCGGCTTGCGCCGGAGGTTGCCAGCCTCACCCGCTAACTAACTCTATTATACCACAGAATCCTGGTTTTCGTCAAGCAAATCAAACAGTGACGGGGTGCGATTCTGGATACTGGCATGACGCAGGTTGTTTACCGCCACATCGAAGTAGGAGCGCTTCAACTCAATATACTCCATCTTGCGCCTCCTTGCGCTTTACCGTCTCCCCAGTAGCCCTGGGTCAGCGGCGTTGATGATCCCGCCCAGCGCCGCCGGTATCGGGCGGTCATTCTCCCAGTTATACACGGCGCGCCGGATATTGCCAGCGTGCCAATCGCCGCCTACTTGCGGGTGATAGATGTAATGGAAGATGGCGAGGTCGCTTTGTGGGAAGTCCCACTTGAGCATCTCGAAGCAATCGTGGGCGCGCTGGCGGGCGTCGCTATCAGTGAAGCGTGAGATAGCCAGCCACTCGCCGCCGGTGCTGTCGTTGCGGTAGGCGATCACATAGCGATGCTCGTAATCCAGTGAATCCAGTTTGCGGTTCATTCATTCACCTCCAACCACACCTCGCCCGGCATAACGCCGCCGGTGGCCTGCGCTGCGTCAATGCCCGCCGCTTGCAGCTCCGCGACCGCCGCTCCGACCGCCAGCGCCGCCGGTGGCTGGCAGCCGTGGCGCTGCTGGTAGTCAGCGAGCGCCACGGTGACGGATGCGCGGTAGACTTCAAAAGTGGTCATGGCTACATCCCGATGAAGTAGACTTCAATCTTGTTGTAGTTGACAATGACGGCGCAATCGAAATCCCA
>JAAYUI010000117.1 GCA_012517765.1 Caldisericales bacterium
TATTTAGGGCAGAACGAGACCTTACCCTTAAATTAGTCTCATTTAAATAGTAAAAGACCGTAGGGGAAGTTCGTATCTGAGATCTCTAGGGATTTTTTTGATACAAAGCAGGTATAATAATGTACGGAAACAACAGACAGGGCGGCTACAGCCGCGAACCCCGCGAAATGCATGACGCAACTTGCTCCGACTGCGGAGCTCAGACCCAGGTACCATTCAAGCCGACGGAAGGCAGGCCTGTGTACTGCAGGGACTGCTTCCAGAAGCACAAGCCCAGGGACAGGTTCTAAACCTGATCCATCCTTTTTTTATTTTTACCTTCAACATATTGTGATTCTTCCGTTCTAAGAACATTAATGTCCAATCTTTTGACCGAAATCCTCCCTACTTAACTGTCTTATAGGGAAGTCGCTCATTCACGAGCATGGTAAGTCTAACCCCAGAAATGATGGAGCTCATACGGAGCACCCGCTACTTCCCCCTGGCCACCGCCTCCGCGGACGGCGATCCCAACGTGGTGCCTGTGGGCTCGGTGTTCCTCATCGATCCTGAGACCATATGGATCGGCAACCAGTTCATGGATGCCACCATCAAGAACCTCAAGGAGAACCCCCGGGCCTCTGTCTATGTGTGGACCCAGGGCGTCAAAGGTTGCCTCAAGATAAAGGCCGACGTTACGGTCATGGAAGAAGGCGAGGACTACGAGAAGATGAGGGAGATGGTGAGCGCAAAAAGGGCGGACCTGAAATGCCGTTCCCTCCTGGTCCTGAAGATCACAGGGGTATTCGAGTGCACCTCAGGCAAGGACGCTGGAAAGAAGCTCCTCTGATGCTCTGGACCTAAGGACGTGCCTTCTGAGCGGCGATAGCATGAGCATCAGGATCTGCGTGGGAGGGGGGTCATTTGGAACTCTCGCAGCATTGCAGGGCCGCGCCCAGGCGGACAGGACCTTGGTCATAGATATCGATGCTCAATGTCGCGCAAGACCGTATGCGGACAGGATCGTTGTTGATCCGAATACTATCCTGGACTCCCATCCAGGGAGCATCTATCTCCTGGTCGATGATGGAACACGAGCTTTACTGGACATCCTTGATAGGTGGGTGCCCGACCTGGTCGTTGCTGCCTCCCGCGGCCATCTCGCGGCACATCTCGCGGTGGAGCATGTTATGCGGCGGGGAAATGAGCTCCTGCCATCAACGGATCTCGTACCCTATGTAATCGAAGGCCTTCCCTCGGGGTCGGTAATCATCAACGACCTGGATCAGGCGGTGGTGGTGACAAGCTACATGCCGTCCTCGCTTCAATGCACCGAGGGATGCATGCAACCGCCTGTTTGCCCGGTGACAGGTCGGGATATTTCTGTACCTATGCACGCTGCCATACATCGAGCTGTGGATGACAAGGTCGATCTGCCCATTGTCCTGAAGACCATCCACTCTGACGATGTTGCCTCTGTGTCCGGTCGAGAGCTGGTGGCCATGCTTTCTTCCCTAGATCGGATGGGGAACGAGAGCACTACTGCAATAGCCACCGCCTGTGGCTGCCATGGATTCATCAACCTCCTCCGGTTGTTTGATCACTGATGAGCTTTGCACAGATCTTTGAGAACGGATGTTCGGTTTGACAGTGTGAGAAAACATCCCCGAGGCGGGGCATAATGGGGCCTAGCAGAGGAAAGGTTAATATTCATTCCCATTATTGGGTGGGCTATAAGCAGGGGTAGCCAAGCTTGGCCAACGGCGCAAGATTGAGGGTCTTGTCCTTAGTTGTCCGAGGGTTCAAATCCCTTCCCCTGCACCACGTCTTTTCTAACGCTGTCTTTGAGCGGAAAGCATTCACTTTTTCGGGCATCATAGCAGGATCAAATGCGTATATTTGTCCCGCTTTAGTCGTCAACGAATAATATTCGCAAACCACTCGTATCCGCGGAAGGTGACACTAGATGAGATACGATGCACCA
>JAAYUI010000031.1 GCA_012517765.1 Caldisericales bacterium
AAACAGGGCCATTTGGCCAGATGATTGTTTCGAGGTAGTTTCTGGTCTCTTCTTCGGTAAGTTGTCCAAGTTCTATCAGGTTCATGATTGTATGATAACAGGTTTACTGTAATTGTCAAGTATATAATGCCGAATTATAATTCGTTGAAGAAATTATCCGATGAATATCTTGAGCCACTTGCAGGAGAAATGCTTTATGATGATTCGATAGAAGAAAATATCAGAGCCTACTTTGGTAAATGGGAGAAAGGCCAGTATTACCTGAAAGTGGCCCTCTGTTTTATGGACCTGCATTTTCGCAATTACATTGTCGATTTTGAGCCTATCCCTGAGAAAATCACCAATGTAATTGTGAGTTTTGACGATGAAAAAAATAGGAAATATATCTATGCCATTACCGAAAACAAAGTCTATGATCTGATGGACACGGTAATCATTGCCAACACCTTTGAGCAGCTCAAATATTTTGATGAGCATGGTGTGACAAAATAATATCACATTTTCGACGTAAGGTTATCCAAAAAACTATGGCACAGACACCGAAAGAGTCTTTGATTCCTTGTGCCACCCGACACCGCCACCAATTGCCTGGGCAAAAAATCTTGCCGGAACATAGGTAGAACCAAAAATGATCTGAGACACAGGGTCAACTGCTGCAGATTTCCCATCGACTATTGCTTTGGATGACCCAATCTGGAATTGGGTTTTTCTTCTGCCAAGGGTTAGCGTCAGCTTTCTGGCTGATGCCTCCCAGGTCAGCTGGGCGCCAAAAAACTGGCAGTAGTCCCTCAAGGGCACCATGGACCTGTTTGAAATGAGCTGTGTGGGGTTAAGGAGTTGTTCCTCGTCTGCATTCACATAGGCAGTGTTGGAGCCAAGGACTGTGTTGACAGTGCAGTCCCTGAAAACCACAACCCCCGATTCTGTCTGGTTTCCGGCCCTGTCTTTGGCAAACACACTCACAACTGTTTTGCCGGAGCCAAGTTCTTTTTGGGTCTCGAACCTTCCATTCCTGCACTGGAGATTTGTTTCGCCAATTGTTGCACCATCGAGTATTACTTTGACCTGGGCAATCGATGGGTCAGAAATCGTGCCGACAATGTCGATTGTTTTGCTTCTTGTGTGAAGGCCGGAAACTGGTACCTCTATGTGCAGTTTTAGCTCAGCAAATAGAGTTTCTGTTGAAAAGACAAAAACTATTATTGCTAAACCCAAACTGACTGTTTGTAAATATTTGTTTACATTTTTAATCATTTCTCTGCTACTCATTGTTACCGGTGATTCTAACATAATGCGAAGATGAGAACAACCGGAAATAATTTCAGTCTAGAGGGCGGACTAAAAGCGCTCGCAGAACCGACAAGACTCACCATCCTTGCCCTTCTCTCAAGGTATGACCAGCTTTGTGTTGGGCAGCTTGTCGATGCCCTTGGTCTGCCGCAGGCCGGAGTGTCCCAGCACCTGAGGGTATTGAGGTACCAGGGTATTGTGAAGGTCGAACGTGAGGGACAGTGGGCCTACTATGCCATTGTGCCCGAGCGGATAAGCCAGATTGCAAAAAAGGTCCAGGACATAACAAAAGGCGATTACCAGATACCAAAAGATGTGGTCAGGTCGCTGGAGACGTCCGCAATCGAGCACCCGAGAAATACTGGAAAAACAAGAAACAGATAGCCGGATTACTTGATCTGGAATCTTTTTTGTGGTTCTTAAACAATAAAAAATATAAATTATTTTTCTATTGACCTTGCCATAATGATAATGTTCAAAATTCTACCGTAATGATTAGATATGCAATAGGAGAATTTTCTAGGATAATCGGGACAAACACAAGAATGCTTCGACATTATAAAGGAATTGGGTTGCTTTTCCCGGATTGTGTTGGAAACAATCTCTACAGATATTACAAAGAGAACCAGATTGCCCTTGGCCTTTTGATTGCGAAGCTAATAAGTATCGATGTGCTCCTGAAAGAAACTTTGATGGTACTTGAATCTGCAAGAGAAGGCAATCCCCCCCGGAAGAAGTCTTGATGAAACACTCAAAGCGTCTCAGTGAGAGAATCGATGAAGATAATCAGAAAAAAGAATTGTGTGAAAAGTTGATTGAGAACAGGCTGATCATTGAAGCAACGGAGAATTCACAAACGAAGCAAGAAGAGAACTTGGTTGCCCAGAATTTTATTGAAACCAAATATGAAAAATTCCACCTTGTCAATTTAAGAAACGAGTTTTATTTGGGCAAACAAAAAGACAAAATCAAAAAAACTTGCTTTCATAGCTCTGCCTGATTCGTAGTTTTTGCCTAGGAGGTAGGTGGTGCAGGGATGAAAAATATATCAGACGATAAAAAACTGATTATGCAAAAAAATGAATTTGTTTTTTTAAAAAAAATCCATTAATGGATGCTTCCAAAAAAGGAGGAGAAATAAAATGAACATTAAAGAAGAATTGATAAAGATTGCTAAGAAATTTATGATGGAAGAGTTGGATTGCGATCAGAAAAAAAACCTTCCTCAATCCATAAGCAATGAAGATCGCAATTATATTACTGAGTTAGAGCGCCATGATTGTTGCGATCAAGACTATATCAGTGCACTACTAATGCAATTTAAAGATGAAACAACTGATAATTTGATAAGTAGTAAAATGGTAGAAAAAAAATTAAAAGAATTCGATGAAAATGGAGATATAGAAAGTCTTAAACAAGCAATTGATGTTTATAATTTTATATCCATAAAAAAAGGATATAAAAGAATAAATGATGTATTGAAAGAAGTCGATATTGTTGGTCGTTTGAAGCAATATAATTTACATGGACATGTACCACTAAGTGGAGGAACAGTCTTATCACCAATATTTGTTGATTTATATGGAGGATATTATAGCGAAGGGGTTTCAGAAGGCAATTGGTACACTATAACTTATGATGATTATACATATTATAGACATCCTAGTTTACCCAACTTTAATAATGAAACAACAGGATTGCATATTATGAATTTTTCTTCGAGTCCATATGAGGTAATTCTGTTTCAAAACAAGAATTATAAAGGCCGTTTCAAGCGTTTTCATTGCAAAGGAGATGGTAGTTTTGCTGATGCCACATATAACTACATTGGCGATTTTATGAACAATAGAACATCCTCTCTTTTGATAGTTAAACATAGAGACAATGAGATGGAAGTTAGTTTAACGGATATAAAGATAAAACATAAAAAAATTAAAGATCTAATTGAGGAGATGTTCTCAATAAAGAAACACACAGAACATATGCACAAGGACGTTGTAAAAGTATTTGGTGTAACAATTGAAGATGTTGATGTGAATGTTTATAGCGGATTAGAGAAAAAACCAGTTATAACATGGGATATGTGGAATCCTCATATATACGCACTTGATGATTACAAAATGATAAAAATAGAAATACCAATAGAAACAAAAATTCATTATCATGCTGGTGGATTTTTCAATTGCAGTGGAACTCAAATTTATCATTCGAATATCATATATTGGATTTATCCTTATATAGATATGAATCATAAATTGAAAGCACATGTTGATATGTATGATCAGGAAACAAAAGAAGATAGTAATTTTACAAGCATAGTTGAAGAAAAAATGTTTCAAGAGGCAGGAAAACATGTTGATAAAATCAACTCATATCTTAAAGATGCAGTTTCTGCCTTGTCTGGTTTAAACTTCAAATATCTTTACCTGCTTCCCGGTGATGGCGGCAACCATGGCTATACGGAAGATGGTGTAATTATGATGCTTCAAAAAGAATAATATCAATAGCTGAACATTGATCGAATTGTTTATGTATTGAAAAAGTAGATTTTCTCCTCAATCCTGAGTTTTTATGCGGAACCCGTAGATGTCCCAGTCCAGGCCGTTGTCTTCCGCCCAGACAATGTTGTCCCCGAAAATTCTAGCCCAGCATCTTTTGATTGGTTCCCTGTCATTTTGGCCTGTGATGTCAAAAGTTTTCAGGTTACCACTGCTATCCATGATCGCCAATCTTGCACCGGGTGTTTTGTACCATAGCTCATTTGCAAAGCGACGATTCTCGATCCAGACGATTCTCCTTCCAAAACTGCACTCGCTTACAACGCTGATGCAACCTTCCTGAAGCCACGGAGTGATGTCAAAAAGCATTGATTTTACTGATTCAAAACCCATTAGCTTTTCTTTGCCGTTGTCAAAATTAAAAACTTTCACAACAAGAATCTCTGACTCAGGGCTAAACATAAGCGTGAGGAAATAATCATCAGGATTGTTCCATACATCAAAAGTTTCACCAGTCGAGATCTTGTGGCCTTTTATTTTCCCGAATGAGTTCAGACTTGGGGAATGGGAGGTATAGTATACATAGTCACCCTGTATCACAGGATTTTTCTCAAAAACCGCAGGATCTCCAATACTGTAGGTTATTTTTGTTTCTATGTCATACAACTTTATGTCTGAATCTGTGCCATCAAAAGACTGGTATACTACCTTGCCATTGTGAATCAGGGGCCAACACCACTGATCGTTGACAATAAAGTCGTATATGCGTGTTTTGCTGGACGGGTTTGTAATATCGGCGATATAGATTCCAGGATTTGAAACATCTGTTTCAGTCCATACAGCATATTTGTCCCAGATTGAAACACAATCTCTGGTTGCTGGGGCGTCCGAGATGGTAGTTGTGGTCTTGCTCTTAAAATTGTATGCGAAAATCTGACTGGAGCTGGAAGAGCAATTTGAATTTTTCAAAGTTACGCAATAATCCTGGCCGACATAGCACAACTCGTCGGATGGAAAGGAAGGCGTACCATTTCCGCCATCAAATATCGTTGAAAGTGATGCGTTTGAGAGGTCGAATGACTTTGCGCTGGTGATGCCGCCACTCTTTTCGCTGAAAATGGCAAAATCTGAGTTGATAAATGGCGAATACTCATCTGACGAGCTCCGCGCTATTGCAAATTCATCACCAAGAGAAATATTCATAGAAGAAGCTCTTGCGCCAGGGCAGAGAAAACAGGCAGCGACGACTATCAAAACAAGTAAAGATGATACCTTAAACTTTTCACCCCATGCCAACATATTTTCCTCCTTTTGGGCAGGTATCCCCAATGACACATTTTATAGAAAGCATTTTCAAAAATATGAACAAAATGTCTATATTTTAACTGTTTTTTCTTACGGATACGTTATTACAACCTGCCTGGCAGAAGCCTCCCAGAGCGTCTTTGCGCCGAGTGCGTCGGAGACAAACCTCACCGGAATAAATGTTCGGCCGTCTTTTATCGTTGCTGGCGGGTCCATTGTCATGAGTGTCCCGTTCACTTCGGCCTTTGACTCGCCAATCTTTATCCTGATTGTTGTCCTGCCCCTTTTGAATGTGACTGTTTTTGTATAGTTGTCATAATCGACCTTTGCAAAGAGGTTCTCCCCGATAAACCTGAAAGGCACCATCGCCTTTCCTTTTGTGATGTAGGGCGGCGCATCCAGTTCTACTGCCCCATCATTCACAACGGCCGTTTTCACTCCTACTTTCATCATGATGACTACTTGCGGGACAGAAGGTGACGATTCGGCCATTCTTGGGATGCCATCGCCAGACGGCCAGACCGGGACCAATTTGTAGTTATAGACAGACTGTGGATCAAGGTCACTGTCCAGAAATTCATTTTTTCCTGGCGGGGACTCAAAAATTTTTTTCTCTGGCAGGAGTTTTCCCCTGTAGTACTCAGTTCTGTCAATCCTGTAGCCCTTGAGCTCCTCGCCTCTGTATGTTGGAGGTAGCCATGAAAGTTTGATTGCAAAAGGCATTGGCTCTGCAATCAGATTAGACACAAACTTGAATTGTGGCCCAATCTCTGGAACATTCAGCGAGATTTCGACGTAGAAAATCCCGATTGCCGATTTGACCATTATCCTGCCAAAATGCTGACCTGTTGCCAGATCTTTTGTCACTTCAATTCTGATGTCTGCAGATTTTCCCTGCTGGAGCACCAGCTTGTCTGGCAAAGCTGCAAGGTAGTCCGGTTCGGGTTTTATTTCACAAGAGAAATCGCCAGGGCCGGAATTCTTTACTTTGAAGGTGGTGTATGCGCCCTTTGTGTTTTGCATGGAACCAAGGTTGATTGATGTTGGTGTTATTTCAATTTTCGGATAGGGCTGTTCCTGTTTTCTGGGCACTGTTGTCGCCAGCGCTGATGATGGCCCAAGCGAGCCATCGGGGCATGTGACCCTGACATAGTAAGAATATGACATGCCATTTGTCAGGCCTGTGTCTTCAAACTGCCTGGCATTTGCGGGGAGAGGTATGGGCGTCAGGAGCTTTGGTGCATTGTTGCCCTCAATCCTGTATACAAGAAAGCCATTGGCCTGGGTTGATGGCTCGCTCCACATGACTGTGGTCGCCGAATCCCCCGGTTTGACTGAAACCTTGACCGTCGTGGAGCAGGTTTTTTCCACCATTTCACCCGTTATCGTAAACGCCAGGTCAAATGGGCTTTTGTCCTGCGCCATCGGATTGACTGACGACATGCAGACAACATAAAAAGATATTGATTTCGGATTTCCGATCATCTCCAGCGGAACAGACACAAGGAGCTTCCCGTCTGCGAATATTGCCCCTTCAAGCTCTGCCACTTCAGAGATCGGGCCGTTTTGTGCAGAGAGGAGCCTGCAGATGATGTTCTCGCCTTTCATGTAAATATTGACGATGAAATCTTCTCCGCCCGGGCTGCCGTTCTCTGGAAGCATCCCTGTTGACGCGTCCTGGTCGGAGTTGATAAATATTGAGACCTGGACATCATTTCCGGAGGCAGTCGGGTCTTTGTAAAATCCGACCTTGAAGAGAACATTACCTTTTGAAGGGTTGTTTGCACACTCTATTGTTTTCATGTCGACCGGGAAGCTTGGATCTTCATTGTCCTCGAAAATGGTTGTGAAAACCGGAGTGTCCGACTGGACAAGACTTGAGGAAACGGGGCCTGCGATGTCCCAGTCCACCTCAGGCGCCTTCCACCCGCCACATGCCACACGGAACGAAACGTTTTTTGGCATTCCGATCCTCTTTAGTCCTACAGAGAACTGGACTGTGCCGCTTTCTGCATTACATGTAAGGTCAGTCAGCGGTGAATTCCTGAACCCCCCGATGCCTTCTTTGTAGTTCCACACGTTTGAAACAAGCCTGCCAGATTCTGTTGCAATCTCAAATATGTAGTCCTCGTTGCCTTTGCAAAACCTCTCATTTGAAAATCCGCCGGTTTTTGGGTCAGTGTCAGCCAAAATTAGTATTTTCTTGTCGTAATTGCCCATTCCGGAAAGCCCGTCCCAGAAGTCTATCCTGAAGTGCACCCTCTCCTGGTCTTGCATCAGAAAGATGTTTTTGATGCACATTCTTTTAAAGAGTGTTGGCGGGTTTCTCGCAAGCAGCTGCCAGGGTGGTGTGACTTTCTGTTCGGCCTCGACGTAGTTTGCCACGCAGGCAAACTTTCCGGAGAGCCCGACATGCACCCTGTGGATGCCCACCGAAACCTGTGCCGGAAAGTCGAAATATGCAAAGGTTTTGCCTTTGGCCTTTTCCGTTTTTGCTTCAATGGAGGCTTTTGCGCCTACCATCGTGTACTTGAGGTGGTCCGGCGAAAGGTCCGGGTTGGTGTCCTGGAACGTTCTTGCAACAAGCTTAAAATCAATATTTGATGGCTCGCCAATCGCCCTTCTCGGGATGGCAAAAGAGATGGTATCACCTTTTACTGTTCCAAACCCCAACCCGCCTGTCTCGACAGTATCTGGCCCGACCCATCTGTCCAGAACAAACTTATCAGCGCCATGTTCCCTCGAATACCTGGCAAAAAAATCCTCCCCACCCTGGTTGTATGACCTGTCGTTTGCTTTTGGCATGCCGGTTTTTGGGTTGCCATCCACGTCCATTGCGATGGAGATGAAAACATCGCCATCAACTGGTTTGTATAACATTATTCTTGCCCATACATACAGGCTGTCATGTTTCATCTCCAGGCTCTTCACATCAACCGGTTTGGTACTATCGGCATCGGAGGTGAAAATTGTTTCGTAGTCTTTTGTTTCGCGATCAAAATATACGGAAGCGTCTGAATCTGATTCAAAACCAAACTCCACCCTTGCTTTTCTCGCCTCGCCAAGCGCAGAAATGGTCACTTGTGATGAAATATCGGCGCAGAGGGCTTGCGGCACAGCAAGCACCTGGAGCACAAGAGCAAGGCACACAGAAAAGCTGAGGGCTTTCATAAAAACCTCCGGCAAAAGTTTGCACATCATTGACCTTTGGGTCTCTACACATAAAACTATCATACATGGCAAACAGGTTCAAAATTATTTTAGCACTTTTCGGGTCGGCAGTTTTTATGCTCTCCTGCGGTGCGCAGGGTCAGCATACCAAAAATCTTTCCCTTGTCCCGTCCCACCTCGTGCAAAAGTCTGAGGAAACCCAGAACAACATGGTGGTTTTTTCGTTTGACGTAAAGGCCATGAGGGAAACGGCAAAGGTGACTTCCAGACAGCCAAAGGTTGTTGCAGAGCAGATCGGGCTTGTCCTGTCAAAAGCGCCTTCTGGCAAGGACTACCCACTATCGCTTGACCCGATGAAGATGGAGGGGCTTGCCATTTGCCCTCAGTACGACCTTCAGGCAATGACAAACACCGAAGGTCTGGCAGATTTTCTCTCCAAAAATGGCTATATTTCGGAAGAAGATGGCAGACTGAAGACCTACTCAAGAAAATACATGCCTGGCGAAACAGTTGAATTGCCCCCATACCAGCTTGTTTCGGGCAATGGCGCAATCCAGGTAACAACAGAAAACAAATCAGTTGCAGATTATGCAAAATACCTTCTTGACGGTGAAGACAACCCTGTCACGGGCTACAGCGCGGTGCAGGAAGTTGTCGCCAACCTTGATGATTTTCCGGCAATTGCCCTTATTTTTCCCTTTGAATCGTTCTCCGGAAAGCAGGACACAAGGCTCATCATTTCTGGGCTGAGGCCGGACGAACTGTCTGAAATGGCAGGCAGCTACAAATCATGGGGAAGACCGGACAAGATAAAGATGATGGGTGTCGGTTCAAAGGTTGAGGGTTTGACAGAAACCGTCAAAATAGTGTTCTTGTATAAGGATGAAGAGGCCGCTGAAGGCGACCTCGAAGACCTCAAAAATGCCTGCCTTAATGCCAGGAGTGTGATTGATGGCACGCCGTGGGCGGCAAAAATGGGCCTTGGCAGGGCAATGGTCACGCGCGACGGAAAAATGATTGAAGCGACGTTCCCGCTTGACAGGGGAGGCCGGAGTGGATACCGGTTCCCGCAGGCGCTTGATGTTGCCTTCAGGATAGGTGATTACGGAGTGTTCTGGAAAAAATGAGAAAATATATTCTTGTTGTTATTTTTGCTTTTTTGGCGGCATCATGCGGGGCTGGTTCGTCCCATGTGCCACAAAATCCTTTTCAGGTAGTACTCTCCAGGATGCCAAAAAAAATAATGGAAGTACAAACGCGAAAACTCTGGATGAAGGGTTTTGTGTTCAATGATATAAGGGCAACTGCCAAGTCGAGGGGGCTTGCCACGCACCAGCTGCTTGCGACAGAAGACCTCAAGGACTGGCTCCTTTCCATGGGCCACAATGCCTCCTCCTCGACAGATTCGGCAGTTGACCTTGGCACGTGGAGGCACACCGAATTCCTCAATCCCAGTACCTGGCTTTACAACTGCTATGACATTTCCAGAGACCATGAGCTGATAAAGACAGAAGCCAGCATCCCGGATTTCAAGGTATGGATGGAGAGGCACAACTATGCGACGGTGGCCACCCAGCCTGCCCTTTATCTTGCACAGAGCGGGTTCCACAGGGACTCGGTTGTTTTTGGCTCAGGTGTTGTGGTTGGTGAAGACGGTGCGGCGTTCATCTGTCGCGAGGTGCCAGGAGACGGGACGCTTGAGGCCGCCTTTGGCATGTATGACGACAATGAACCTTCCCTGCTCGATGTGGATGAAATAAGGGAGATGACCGGCAGGATGCCTGAGGGTCTGTTTACTGGCTTTGTGTGCAAGCTGGATTCATCCGTTTCTGACTACAATCACATAACAGGCGGTGACGACACCGGCATGTCAGGTGTGCCACTCACCAGTTCCCAGACAGCCTATTTTTTTGAAAATGGAAGACCAAAGACGCTTTCGTGGTTTTCTGTTGCCCATGTGGCCAGGAAAGGCACCCAGGGCCTGCTGTGGGAACTCATGTATAGCAACGAGGAAGAAGTTGGGAAAGATTTGCCCATTCTTGAAAAAGCCATTCTGGAAACAAAGGGGCGCTTCACAGGCAAAAACTGGTGGAGCGAGGATCTTCACCTTGGCAAGCCAGAGATCACAAGGGACGGAAAATTCATAAAAATCTGGGCCGAGTTCAATATTGATGGCAAGACAAAAGAAAAGCTTGCATCAGGCAACATGACACCGGCAGAAAAGAAAGATCTGTGGTTTGAGGTCAGGGCGCTCTTTGACCTCTCTGACAAGTTTTTGCGCAGGGACTATGGCATCCTCTGGCAGGGGTATTGAGGAACAACGCCAATAACAAAAAGGCGAACAGCAGACGCTGTTCGGCTTTTTGTTATCAGATGCTCATCAAAGCTTGATCAAGAATTCTGTAGTTTTTATTGGCTCCGTTAAGAGATCGTCATCTCCACTGCCAGAAGTCTCCAAGATAAACCTGTAGGTTTTTCCTTCCTCCAATTGCACATCGCACTTATCACCTGTATTAAGCAATCTGGAGAAATCCAGCACAGTGACTTTATTCACGCCAAATATTTCAAACGAATCTTTTGCCAAAAATGATTCTTGTCCACCACCTTGCACATCTGATATCGATGATTTATCAGTCTGGTAGAAACAGTCAAAAAGACCAGTTTCTTTGTTTTTATCATTTTTGAAGCCAGAATACACATCTGCACCCTGCATATTTTTTTGATCAGCTGAAAGTATTTTCATAGTAATCATCCCGTTTGTCGGGTAGCTTACCGTCCATTGCCATTGCGCAAGTCGTGCAAGCTCAGAATCATCCCGTTTGTCGGGTAGCTTACCGAGAACTTGATGTATGGGGCTGAGATGGATTCATTTTTGTCCGGTTTTATGATTCGATATTCAAGCGAGAAATCATCTCTTTTGTGCTGGACTAGCCCTTTGTATATGTCGATGCCAGTCATTGTCAGCGTTGCATTTGAGCCATCCTCATAGGTGGCAGTCATTGTTGCCGAGTATGAACCCTCTTTTTCAAACGTGTGCTTTGGGTTCTGGCCGGTTGCAGTGCCACCATCGCTGAATTTCCAGTCCCAGGATTTTGGTTTTGCACTTGAGCCGGCATTGAACTGCACCTCGCAAGGCGGGCTCAAAAGTGTCGGGTTTGACGTAAGGTGTTGTATTTCAAACCAGCAGCTGTTTTCATCTGCAATTGTTTTCCCGCATGAAGCACAAACTGGCACCAACATTGCAAAAATAACAATAAAAGCTATTTTTTTCATAGCATACCCCTCTCCGTTTTTACGTTTGCTCTTCCAGCCTGACATTTCACCCGATTATCCCTAGCGTGTTCCGGGTGTTATTGTTCCGACCAAATATTGCCAAATTGTCAACGGATTTCTTTTGCCAGCTCAAAAAGCACTGTCATGAGCGTTCTTGTCCTCACGTCATCCCTCGAGCCACCAAAGACCCTCTTTGTGGTCTTGCTCCCGTCTGGCCAGACAAAACCCATCCAGACCAGACCAACCGGCTTGTCAGGCGTCCCACCGCCTGGGCCCGCGATGCCTGTTGTGGAAATTGCACAGTCTGTTCCAAACACCCTTGCGCACCCTTTGGCCATTTCGATTGCCGTTTGCTCGGAGACTGCGCCGTGGGCCTCGAGCGTTTCAGGTTTCACACCGAGGATGTCCATTTTTGCCTGGTTGGAATAAGACACACAGCCGCCCATGAAATATCCGGATGATCCCGGGACATCTGTTATGGTTTTTGCGACGAGGCCGCCCGTGCAGGACTCTGCGCATGAAAGGGTCAACTTTTTCCCCGCAAGTATCTTGCCAAGCTCCACCTCGATTGTGTCAGAAAAAAGGTGTGTTGAGAGCTTGTTTTTCAGTTCTTTTTCAGTTTCCAGAAGGTCGTTGCCGAATTCTTCCTCATTTTTGTATTCACCCCACACCCTCAGCCTGATGTGGCCAAGGCTGGCGTATGGCGCCACGAGGGGTTTTTCCTTGCGTGCGAGCGGACCCTCAATCCTTTCGGCCATCGCCGCCTCCGAGATGCCGTATACATGAAAATCCCTGCTGTATATTTTTTGGGTTGGGGAGGCAATCCTGGGCAGAATGGCCCCAAGCATTGGCGCCATCTCTCTTGGTGGCCCGGGGAGCAGGACTATTTTTTTGCCAGATTTTTCAAGGTACACGCCTGGCGCTGTTCCAAGACCGTTCCAGACCGGCTCTGATCCGTCAGGAAGCATTGCCTGGACATAGTTTATTTGTGGCATGGACATGCCTGTTTTCTGGAAATAGCCTTCAATCCATTGCTTTGCCTGGTCGTTTTCTGCAAGGCCGATGCCAAGAGATTTTGCAATGGCCTGTCTTGTGAGGTCATCTGGCGTTGGCCCGAGCCCGCCTGTTGTGAAGACAACATCCGAGTTTTCAATGCAGAAGGAAATTATTTTTGATGCCTCTTCAAGGTCGTCCCCGACCACTGCCGAAAAAATGGTTTCAACCCCAAGCCCTCTCAGCTTTGAAGAGATGTAGTCGGTATTGGTGTTTTTGACTTCACCCATCAAGACTTCCCAGCCAACGGCAACAATCGATGCTTTCATGACACAGGAATGTAAGCCCTGCGGTGCCCTGCGTCAATAATACAGAATTGAAAAAGTGTTTTCGTTTGTCGGGTAGGGAAAAGGGTCTGTGCGGCACATCATCGCAAGGAAGACTGGCAGGGGGAGTATGATATCGCCGTTTTGCAATTGTGGGACAGCCTCATTTTTCATTTCAAAACCGTCCCTTGATACAGTGCCGGTTTGCAGGCTGCATGTAGTGAAGATGCCATGGCAGTCTGTTGTGAGCGTGTTTTTTGACTTGTTGTAAATGGCCCTTATGCCGCATTCCCTGAAGATGTCCAGAGACGGGATCATGATGAGTTTCTCGGATTTTGTGACCTTTTGGGAAAGGGCGCATGGGAGTCTGTTTACGAAGGCCGTGTCCGAGCCGAGAGCAAGGGTTATTTCCACAGTGTCAAAAAGCTCCACTCTTGAGGAGTGCAGCACTCCGTCCCTGCATTCGCAGGAGATGCGGACCTTTTTGCCTGTTTCGATTGAGGATGCCGGGACAGGCATTCCTTCCTCGTCCAGAAAGGCTGCGCCATCTTTAAGAAAAACAAAATATCTGCCTTCAAGGATGAGATGATTCTCACCTTTTGAGGTCAGTTTTCCATTCAGCAGATAGGTTTTCCCGTCTTCGAAAACCCTCTGGACCCTGTACGGTGTAAACAGGTTCCGTTTTATGTAACCGGTTATCCTTATTACAGACGACTCCCTGGGCGGGGCCGATCCTTCAAGGTTGACGCCCTGGTCAAATGATACCCTTAGTCCGGTTGAAAGTGACCAGACACCGTTCTCGTTTTTTTGAACATAGCATGTCATCTGCTTTATCTGGCCCGGTGGAACTATTTCGAGCAGGCCGGCTGTAAAATTGCCATCCTGGAGGTTGCCTTTTGCTTCTATGAATTGCCCCTGGGCGAGGTCCACTATCGAGGCCTTCTGGCCATTTAGGTAGAAAACCTGTGTACTTGGCAATAACCCAACTTCCTTGCCATCAACCACAACTCTGAGCCTGGAAAGCTCGACTCCCTGTATGTAGCCCCTCAATGGAACAGGTATGGCAAAAGATTTCCCTGCGCCGGTTGCAGGCAAAATGGAAGCTGCAATAATAAATAAAATCAACAGTTTTCTCATCGGGATGACTTGTAAGAATTTATCAATATAAATTGCAAAAGCAAGCGTAATGCATATAAGTATATGATTATATAATATTTGATTTAACCAGCCTTGCATACTTTTTATACAGGCACGATAAGAAGTCGATCACGCTGCATGATTGTCATCTTTTTTGGATTTGTTGCCAGGAAGTTGTTACAATGACAAGTTTTGAAAAGCAAAAATAACCGCAATTTTGTGGGGTTATATTGTAAAGTTTTTATATCGTGAATTGCCGCTACAATTTGCGAAAATATGCCGAAAACTATTTTCCTATCTCTGTTTCGAGCTTTACGAAATCAGCGACCCACTTTCCTTCTTCAAATATGAACTTTTCTCTCAGCGCTATCTGGCTCTGGTTGCCTGTTATTGTCAGCATCCCTATGGCGAACCCCTCACCCTGCTCATTTGAGAAGGCCTGTTTGGTGGTGATTGCAAACCCTTCCTCTTTTGGCTTTTTGCCAGACTGGGTTGACACCGTCATTGATGCAAAGACCTCGAAAGAAATCCCGTTCTTGGCCATAGAGCTTGTATTTTCCCAAAGATATTTTGCGTCCCCGTCCAGGAGCTTGTCAAAATAGGTCTTGGCATCATTTGCGAGGTTCAGGTTGAAATAAAAGCCTTTTTCTGACGAGTTCTCAAGTTGCACTGACGGGTGGTCGAGCAACCACTGCCCGTCTTCGAACACAAACGGAAGAATGAAGGGGGTCTTTTTGCCATTGAATTCGGAATCCCCATAAACAGTGGCCTTGTTTCCGTCTACAACCTGTCTTTGGGCCTCGATCCTGAGGCCTGATTCGCCAAGCGTTTTGCCTGTTGCGCGCTCTTTTGTCATACCCTTGAAAACCTCCAGCGATATGAATTTTTTTTGTCTCCTGGAGAGTAATTTGTAGGCCTCGTCTGTTTTGCCATCAAGCGCTTCAGATATGAACTTTCTTGCAGAATCAATCGGTTTCGGCCTGCCATCATCGACTTCCCCGCAACAACAAAGAAGTGGTGCAATAAAAACAACGATGGCAAAAAGTGCCAGTGTCTTTTTTCTCACGGATGAGATTCTACACATGGAGGTTGGCAAGTTCAACACTACAAAACATTGGGTTTTTGTGGTAATATCGGGAAAAATAAAAAGGAGGAACAATGAATCTTGAATCGCTGTTCAAGCTGGGTGTTGCCATCGGGATTGAAAATGATCCGAGGGGCAAGGAAGGTGTCCAGAGGGACCTTGATCTATCCAAAAAGGCGTACGAATCACTCAAGGACACCGAAAAGGAGTATTTCGATCCTGTTTCTCTCTGGAACCCTTATCCCGACTCGAGGCTCCAGTCTGTAAAAAATCCTGATGCCGATATAAGGGAATTGATGGTTGGCATTGATATTGGTACAGCAGAGCTTCTGCTTGCTGACAGGCTGATAGAAAAAGGAACAAAGATTGACGCTGTTCTTTCCCACCATCCTGGAGGGATGGGCACTGTTGGCCTGCCAAAAGTAATGTCCATGCAGGCGGACATTCTTGCGCTTTCCGGTGTGCCAATAAATGTTGCCGAGGACATTGTTTCACCAAGACAAAAAGAGGTTGACCAGGCAATATTTGCAGCAAACCATTATGCAACTGCAGATTCCGCAAAACTGCTTGGCATAACACTCTTCTCACTCCACACACCGGCCGACAACTGCGTTGTGACATTCCTGGACAGGACATTCAGGGAGAAGAACCCGGATACAATCGAGGACCTTCTAAAAGTGGTTTCCGAAATACCGGAATATGATGTTGCAAAAAGAAGGGGGCTTCCCTCCAAGATTGAGGCCGGTTCCCCATCAAAAAGATGTGGAAAGATCGTCATTGACATGACAGGTGGCACAACAGGATCAAAAGACCAGTATGAGGCGCTTGCAGACGCAGGTGTTGGAACAATGGTCATGATGCATATCCCGAAAGACCATGTGGAGATGGCCCAGAAATTCCACCTCAATATCGTCAACGTCGGGCATATGGCCTCTGATTCTCTTGGAATGAACATAATTCTTGACAGGTTTGAACAAAATGGCGTCAAACTCACCATCATGTCTGGTCTGATAAGGATCAACAGAAACAGCGGAGATCCTTATGCCAATCTCCGGTGCCCCATGCCGTCTTCCTACATAAAATAGTACTTCAAGGTCAATTTGCTTGGAAACAGCCTGCAGAAAAATTGCAGGCTGTTTTTATTTTGGGGACAGCTAGTGCCCATCTTAAAATTAAAATAAAAAAGCCGGGCGTGGGAGGGTCGCCCGGCTGGGAGCAATCCCCTTGGGAGGGGATATTGGGAGGGACGGGGTCTGGGGTAGACCCCTAGCAGGTCTGGGGTAACCTGCAAATGACATTATAATGGAAAAATATTAAATATCTATTAAGTGTCACTTTTTCAGGAACTGTACCATCTGCCCTGCGGAGAATGCTGATGCAATGAAGGACATGAGGACATTATAGGGCTTTTTTGATGACACTTTGCACTCTATGATGCCACAGTTGAGCGTATTGGAAAACCTGGTTTCTTTAATATCAAGGTCCTGCCGCCACAATTGGTCCTTCATGATATCATTATTGTTCCAGATATAGGCCAGATAGGGCATGTCCTCTCGTGCCTGATTCTCATTCTCGTACTGTATCACGAAACGCAGGTTATAGGGCTCATTGTTAAGGAAATTAACCGCCACCATTCCCATTCCAGCCGGCCTCTCAAAGCCATTTATTGCCTCAAGCGCTTTAGAATTATTACCATTTTGTAAATATTGGTATGCGATTTTAGTATCTCTGGCCCTGACATTTGGAATTGCCAGCACCATTGATTCTGGCTCGCCACAAAACGAAAAGAAACTTGAATTGTTCTGGCCTGACAATACACCACCAGTCTTCCCGAATATCTCCAGGGCAGTCTGGTCCGCATCAACAAGCGAGTTTTCGTTGCCAAGAAAAACACCAAAATCTTTTGCCATCGGGACAATTATCCTGCTGTATCTTGGAGAAAGGACCGTTTTTGGAGCGGTATATACGCTCAGCCCTGACTTCTCCAGCCTGGTTTTCTGATAGCCGTCATTCCTGATAGCCGGAAGCAGTTTCTGGTCAAGGGAAAAATTGCCAGCAAACCATACGGTTTGCGCCTGGTCCTGGACGCTCCAGTACCAGTTGTTGCAGTCTTCCAGGGGATACTCTGGCTGTTCTGTGTGGGGCGCAAGAAAATATGGAGCAACAAATGAAAGTTTTTCTTGCCAGAAATTCTTGCCGTAGGTCTTTTTTGAAAGGCCGATGTTGTTGTAAAAAAGCACTTTTGTGTATCCAACAGGTACTTGCACAATGGTACCAGGAATCAGTGACATGGAAGTCATTAACTGGCTCTGTTTCAATGGTCCGACCAGTCCGATTCTTATTTCTGGCAAGTTGATATTTTTTAGTCTGTCTACAGGTTTTTCTATTTGGGTCGGGGGTTCAGCTCCAGGCTGGTTGCTGGTACTTTCCTCAGGCAAGCTTGTCGTTTTGTTCCCCCCACACGAGGTGAGAAAAAGGAAAAATGCCAGCATCACCGGGATTATGGTTTTTTTCATGGTTTTGCCACCACCAGGTCAATAAAGTCCGATATTATCCTGTCAATAGTTGTCTTGTTGAGCTTCCCGCTCTCCTCAAGCCTGAAATATTTTTGATATTTTTTTACTTCAAGCTCCATTTTCTCATCAAAAAAATCCGAGTCCTCGAGAGGGTGGCCGAGTCTTGTCAGTATTGTGCGAAGAGAGCGTATTCTGTATCCTTTGTCACCCTTTTTGAGCTCTCCGCCCTGCTTCAGGTTTGTGCGGAGATACCTCGCCACAACGTCCTCCATTTTGGTGTCATCAAAAATCTTTATTCTTGGGGACTTCTGGAGGTTCATCTCTGTGAGCAATCCTGGATTGGAAGTTACACACCCGTCAAAGCCATACTTCTCGATGTCCTGGATGACTGAAGTGTTGTAGGAACCAAGCGGAATTGAAAATGTGAGTGGTGTTTTTGGCCTGGGGTCCTGAATTTCTTTGAGCTGCTGTTCAATATCTTTTCTGGACTGTTTTATTTCGTAGTCGGCCCTTGATTCGGATGCGAGTGCCAGTGGGATGTGGTCGACCGTATGGGCCCCTATCTCGAAACCCATCTTGAACAGGCCCCTTATCTCGTCCCAGGTCATGTAGAATATGCCTTTGGCGGGGAATTTTCTCCCCGGGTATGCCGTTGGTATGAAAAAAGTGGCAGAATATTTGAGGCTTGAAAGATATTGGCCCACCCAGTAGTTGTCTGCATATCCGTCATCAAAGGTCAAAACTATGTTTGCAAGGTTTACATGTCCTGCCTTCATCTGGTATATGCAGTCAATAAAGGAGGTCCCAGTCATTCCAAGTTCCATGAGTGTATCAATTTGCTTCTTGAACGAATCCATCGAAACGTAAAGATCAGGGAACGGTGCATTTTGTGGTGGCTGGGATATCGAATGATACTCGAGTATCAGAATGTTTGCTTCAGAAGTCGGCACGATTGGCCATAACGGACGCCCGTTGAGGTCAAATTTGGCAATTGAATCCGGGGCTGGACCGGTAATGCAAACAAGGAGCAAAACCACTGCAAAAATCCTGAACTTCATACGGGAAACCTTACATCATTGGCACGCTTTTTACAAGCTTGGGTCCACTTAGCCGTCAACAAGACTGGCCATCATTACTACAAATTTTTCTTTATCAAAGAAGCCGAAACATGACAGCCTCTGTCCAAAAGGAATTTCGGATGGGGAGACCTCCCCCTCGCCACCCCTTATGAATTTCGTTGCCCTATTCAGGTAGAGTTTTATTTTTTGCCCTGTGAGGCTCCGGTCATAGCCGCCGTAGCAATCCAGAAGAATGCTGTCTCCATCAGAGCTAAGAAACTTGCCTTCAACCGGAAACCCCAGGATGCCAATTTGAGGAAGGCCGAAGGCAATGATTTTGTCGCCCTCAAACCAGCACTCGATTGGGTTGCCATCTGTCAGCGGTGGTGCGCCATAGAGGAATTTGGTTTGATCGGAAAACGCGAGTTTTCTGGTTTTGCCGAAAAAATTGGTGGCAATGTCCCCCTCTGCAGTGCCACAAAAATACTCACTTGGCCCAAGAGGGTTGATCCGCACAAGCGAAGCCTTCACCGAAAACTGGTCTTGCTCGAAACTGCCAATCACTTCAACCGGAAACGGTTTTGCGGCCACAAACCCAAAGAGTTTTTCTTGCGTGATGGAATTGCCATTCTCAAGGATTTTTGTCAGTGTGCCTATTTTTGCATTTAGCGTTGCCTGAATGCCGCCCTGAAAGACGGTTTTTATCTTGATGGAACCATCACCGGTGCTGGTGGTAAGCCCCAAAATCCTTCCACCCGATGTGGTTGCGAGGAGATCGGACTGGACTGCTATAGCTTCATCTTTACCAGCGGAGTCCTTTCTCAAAAGTAGTGCGGAGAGCCTTCCTTTTGAAAGCTCCTTCATACTTTTTACCGGGGCATTTCCCCTCAGGAAGACGCACCTTCCAGATGGTTTTGCCACAATACTGGTCAGCTCTTTTTGTTTGCCCCAGTTTTTTGTGGCCTCAAAAACAACCTCTTCATCGCCAATCTCTTTTATGATACCAGAGAAACTCTGGATCGTGCTGTCTGCATCAAGTGCCAGAAAAACTCTGAATGTTTCGCCAGAATATTCGCCAAAACATTCTAGGTCAAGGTCCTTCAGATCAGCAATTTTTGCTGGTTCGCCATTCTTGAGGAAGGTGCTTTTTGAAAAATCGGCCTTTACCAAACGACCCGAAGAATTTATACTGCCTTCCCCCATCTTTCCGGTGACCTTTTCAAGTCCCGTACCAATAAGCTGTGTCGGTTCAAAACATGAATAGACTGCGTCAAACTTCCCAAGTGCGAGAACGGTTTTTCCGCTCGGTACCAGCCAGGGTTTGATGGTCATTTCCAGCCCCGGACAGTCCATAATTTCAGGCGAAAAAGGGAGGGTGGTTTTTGAATAGATTGTATCTGTGGCGACAAAAACTCTCGCGCCAACCGAAAATGCCTGGCCAAAAATAACTGATATCCTGGAATCGGTTTTTGCTGTGGTGGATGTTTGAGGAAAACAAAGCAACAATGATGCCAGAACAGCGATTGCTGTTTTGCCCGGCCTCATCGGAACGCCATGCCGGCGTATGTTACAACATTGGAAAAATCGTGGCTCATGACCCCGCTGTTGCTGTATGCCAGCAGTTTGCCAGATGTTGCACCCCTGCGCTTTGCAAGCTCGGTTGCCACAGCTATCGGACCAGCGCCACACATTGTTATCTCTTTTTCAGCGACCACGCGGAGCATTGCCATCCAGTCGAGCTTTTTTATCTCGTCGATGGCCATCCTGTCCCTGGCCTTGGCGGTGTATTCCGGTTCATAATGGGAAAAGTCTGAGGATGCAACAAAGAGAACTTCTTTTTCAGAAGTTGCCTTGTCGAGTGCGTTTGCCAGGTCTTCTATTGCCTCGATGCTGTAGTCACCCATGGCAACCGGCACTATCTTGAAATCTTTTCTGCAGTGCTGGAGAAAAGGGACCTGGACTTCAATGCTGTGCTCGTTGACATGGGCCTGGGTGTCTGGTTTTGCATACACGGACTTGCTTAGAAGGGCCATGGTTATCTCGTTATCAACTGGTACTGTACCTAACGGTGTTTCCCAACTACCATCAGGCCAAATTGAAATGGGTGCCCCGAGACCGGTATGGTTTGGGCCAATGATGACAACGATTTCAGGAACAGCGATTTTTGAATAGACTGCGCCTGCCACCTTTCCTGAATATATGTATCCGGCATGCGGAACGATGATTGATGGCACCAATACTCTTGACTCTGTGGCCTCGAAAAAAGACTCAAGCATGGCCACGAGCTTTTGCGGGTCATCAGGATAAAACCTTCCTGCAACATAGGGTTTTCTGTTCATAACCATATTAAAAGATAATCTTATCATTTGTTACTGTCAATTGCTGAAAAATTTGCTTAGCATTGCCTTATGAAGTTGTTTCTTGATTGTGACCAGACGTTATACAGGAATGCCAGCCTTGTGGACCATATAAGATCAAGGATGGTTCTTTTCATGCAGGAGCATTTTGGGGAGGAGGCCGAGGTCGTAAACAGGATAAGGGCTGAATACCTGAAGAAGTACGGCACAACACTTGCCGGACTCATGATCCATGAGGGGATCGACCCAGGCAAGTTTATCAACTTTGTTCATGATGTAGATCTTACGTCATATCTTTCTCCAAACCCTGCCCTGAGGACTGTCCTGGAATCACTGGTCTGCCCTGTATATATTGCCTCCAATGCACCCGGGTTCCATGTGGAGCGTGTCCTGGGGATATTGGGGATTGACCACATTCCGCTTAGAATATTCTCCATAGAGAGCTTTGGCTATGAAGGAAAACCTAACCGCAGCAGTTATGAATATCTTCTTGAGCAGACATCAACAGTGCCTGGCGAGGCAATGCTGATAGATGACTACTCATTAAATCTCAAGGTTGCCAGAGAGATGGGTTTTGCAACATGTCTGGTTGGTGATGAGGAGTGGGAGCCCAGGCTTGAGAGGCTGGAAATGATTTCCAGTCTGCCGGGTATAACGCATTGAAAGGGGAACAAATATGAAAAAGACAATATCTGCCATTATCATATCAACACTGGTCATGTCACTCCATGTTCCGGCAAGAGGTGGTGTTTTTGCCAGGGAAGGGGTGGTTGCAAAATCTTTCAGCAGCGCCATAGAGCTTTCCTGGGACGCTGTTTCAGGAGCATCATTCTACCAAATCACGAGGGTTTCCCCAAAGAAGGACCTTTTTCCAAAACCTGTTGCCCAAAACCGCTGGGTGGACGAATCGCCTTCAGCTGACACGCCAAATACTTATGAGGTAAGTGCTCTTTCAAACTCCGGGCAGGTTGTCTCCACACTTCCTGAGGTGACTGCATCTGTTGATCTCAATACGCCAACACTTTCCAAGCCGTGCCACGTTGTGCTCAGCTTTGCCATCGGCAGCAAGTCCTACACCGAAAATGGCGCCATAAAGACAATGGCCGTAGCGCCACTTTCCAGAGATGGCAGGACCTATATTGTAATCAAGCATGTTGTAGAGCCGCTTTTTGGAACAATTGGCTGGGAAGCCAAAACAAAGAAAGTAACAATAGAGGCTCTTGGCAAAAAAATTGAGATGTGGGTCGGGAAACCCATTGCAAAAGTTGATGGCAAAGACACGCCGATTGACCCCAAAAATTCCAAGGTTGCCCCCTTCATTGAAGGTGGAAGGACTTATGTTCCCCTCCGTTTTCCGGTCGAGTCGCTTGGAAGGGGCAAGATAGACTGGTACCAGAAGACTAAAACCGCCGTCCTGGCCTTTCCTGTCGGCTCCGACAAATGGGCAGAAGGCACCGTAAAAAATGGCTCGGTCTCATTTGATCAGATAACCCTCAAGGTTGAAGGCATAAAAGACGGTTCCTGTGTTGGCATCCAGTATGAAAACCTGCCGGGTTCAAAGGTGGTTGTTGGAAGGTATGCCAAGGTTCCATGCTCAACAAATAGTTGTGAAGGCAATGAAATCTCCGGAACAGTCGACAAGGTTGACGGTTCAAATGTGGTGGTTTCTGGACAGTCGTTCCGTTTATCATCGGGTCTTTCCACACCCTCTGCCGGTTCCTGCATCAGGGCATGTGTTGTGCAGGGTACGATTGTTTCCTACAAGCTGTCCGTTTGCCCTGGCAAGGGCTATGAAGGCCAGATACAGTTGGTCAGGTGCCAGGACGGCCTTATTTCAGTCAACGCCCTCGGCACCACCATAACAGTCAGGTTACCGCAGGGTTTTGATTGTGCTTCGCTTTCCGCCGGCCAGTGCATCAGGTTCGACGGAAGACCCGACCCGTCAAACCAGACCCAGATAAATGCAACAGTCGTTGAAGTCGTCCAATGCAGGGTTGGCCAGGAAATGGTCCTATTTACCCAAAGCACCTGCTCTGGTGGTCAGATCGAAGTGCAGGACATCTCTGGCAACAGTTTTGTGCTCAAGGTGCCAGATGATATTCCCTGCGGTGACATCCAGCCAGGCGAGTGCCTCAAGGTTTTTGCAAAAAAAGAGGGCAACGTACTTGTAGCTTCTGAGGCCAATATTGTCCAGCCACCAAAGGACGAAAAATTCTACAGGCTTGTTTTTGTCACCTCATTAAGTCCGCTCAAGGTGACTGTTCCTGGTGGAAACACATTTACGCTTGTGCTTCCAAAATACTTCAAGACCCAGCTGAAGCTTTCTGACGGGCTTGATATCTGGGGGGTAGTTTCAGGTTCGACAATAAAAAGCCCGAGGATCGTTTCTACACCAAATGCCGGAAAATACCTCAAGGGAGAGATCGTTGGCGTTGTTTGCGAAAAGAGGTCTGTGCTTGTAAACGAGATTTCGAGCAAGACCACGGTTGTGCTTTCGGACCTCGCAAATTGTGAGAACATCCAGTTTGGCGAGTGCTATTCTTTCTTTGGAGTGCAGACAGAAAAAGAGTTTCTTGCCTGCACACTTGAAAAAACTGAGTGTCCAAAAGGTTGTCAGGGAGAGACTTACGAGGGTACCGTCGTCGAAAAAGACTGTCATGCTGGTACCACAAAAATAAGGACTCCTGCGGGAGACTATTTATCAGTCAAACTGCCACAGGGATTCGACTGTTCATCACTCAAAAAAGGCCTTTGCCTCGAGATTTGTGGAAACCTTGAGGGCGGCGTTATCACTGCCCAGAAAATATCTTTTAAGGATTGCAGGGAACCGGTTTGCACCGGCAAGCTTGTCGAGGGGCTCATTGTTTCCACTAACTGCAAGGACGGCACATTCAGGTTTGCTACCAAGGATGGAGAGCTACAGCTCCAGATGCCGGAGACCCAGGAGTGCGAGGACGTTCCTGTTGGCTCATGTGCGCAGGTTTGCATTGTTGGCGAATCAAAGACGTATTACATAAAAACCATACCCTGCTCCAAGTTCGGGTCTGTCCTTGAAGGGACAATCATACAGTCTGCAAAGGAATCATACACGGTCCAGACCAAGGAGGGGAATGAGATACAGCTCCTCTGGAAGGAAGGCCTTTCCCTTGGAGACTGCATTATTGCGCTTGGCAACTACCTCCCTGACAGCACGACACAATTCAGGGCAGACATCGTTGCAAAGACCACCTGCGGTGGTGTTGAAAACATCAGCGGGTCAGTAACCCTTGTTGATTGCGCCAAAAAAACCATCGAGGTTGCAACAGAATCTGGCACCCAGGAGATAAACCTGCCAGAAGATGCCGACTGCAAGACATTTTTGCCTGGAGATTGTGTTTTTGTGAGGCACAAGGACGGCAAGACCCTCATCAACAAAGTTGATTGCCCGCAGACCAAAAGGGCCCATTTTGCAATGTTTGTTATTGGTAACAACAAAGAAACAGTCTATGGGACTGATCTTGCCACACTTGATCGGTTTGAGTGTGTTGGGCAGAAGCCGCCTGCCGCTGGTTCGGTCGTGATTGTCCAGGGACATCAGGTGTCATCCAGAAAAGTTCTCCAGGCCACCTTTACCCCATATGACATAGGCTGTGTCCAGACAAAACCAGTTTCGGGGAAGCTCATAAGCTACAGGGAAGAAACAAGGGCAGGAACGATCGAGGACGTTTTTGGCAACAATTATGTGATGGTTTTCCCTGGCGACAGGACTTTTGCTGTTGGCGATTACCTCTCGCTGAAGGTCCAGGTCTACGACACCGGCCTTGGTACAAGGTGCATGATAGCCACAGAACTTTACAAATCGTCTGAAGGCGGCGTTGCGCAGGCCAATGTAACAGGCGTCATATTTGCAATAGACCCGGTTGAGGGTGCCGCGCTCCTCCATGTTTCAAGCGGAGAGAACATCGCAGTCATGCCTTCTGACCCGGAAACCCTGAAGATCGTCAGGGTAGGTGACTGTGCAAATGCAGTTGGCCGCTACAAAAAGGGCTCAATGGTTGTCGAGAAGGCCACACTCACTGTTTCGGACTGTTTTGGTGGAACACTTGGCAGAAATTTCACTGGCGTCATTGTTGGTGTCAATTCGACCGAAAAAACCATAGATGTCTATTCCGACAAGGGTGGCGTCTATGAGGTGACAGTAGAATCTGTCTCGATGCTCACGGGCCTCTCGCTTGGCAATTGTGTTGCCGTTTCGGGAATCCTGATGGATGAAACAGAAACCAGGCTGCTTGGCAAAACGATCGCCAGGATTGATTGCAAGCAGGGTGGCTTTGAGCCGATTTCAATAGAGGGCAGGATTGTCCTTCTGGATACGTCCTCCAAACAGGCACAGATCGAATCGATTGATGGCATGAAGTGGACTGCTTACCTTGAGCGCCCTGATCTTTGCACGGGGCTAAAGGTCGGCACGGCTGTAAGGTGCTGCGGAAAGCTCCAGGCAAAGCAAGGCATTATTGCCAAGGCATACCTCAAGAAGGCGGTTCTTCCGACTTCCAGGTGGTCGGTCATTGGCAAGGTTGTGGAATCCGGCAATGGCACATTCAAGCTTGAAGATTCAACCGGAAGGTCATGGGACGTGAAACCAGACAACGGTTTGCCTGCCACCGGTCAGAGGGTACTTTGCGTTGGCAATGTTCCGCCTGACGGGCTCTCTGCAATAGATCATGCTACATGGACAGACGTTGGTGGATGGCAGGAGCCAAAAACTTCCATCATTGGCACTGTTTTTGGTGTTTCTTGCGGCATGGACAAACTTTTAATCAGGGACGACCTTCTGATGATGCATTCACTGAGGCTCCCGCACGCCGGTTTCTGTGGCTCGTTCACCATTGGCGAGTGCGTCTCCGTTTTGGGCAGGGTGCTTGCCAATATACCCAACCTCACTAAGGTCGCAGAGGTCAAACCGTCGACTGGAAAATGCAACATACAGATGGTCACTGGCTGGGCAATAGCAAGGTCCACCAAAGAAAGATATGGAATCATGCAGGGTTTTGACGGATCAACGTACAGGCTTGGATTTGATACGGAGTTGATGACCGGAAAATTCTCGATTGGTAGTCTCTACAAGGCAAAAGGAAGGTTCCTTTCCACATCACCGGACACATTAAAGGTCGAGCAGATCGATTCGGTTTCACAACCTGTCTACCAGACAGCTGGTAGGATCGTCTACATTGATGGCAGTGATTTCTACCTCCAGGAGTCATCAGGAAGGGTCCTGAAGGTCAGGACCCCAAAGAGCATCTCCCCCTGGACGGCCTGGCTGTCCCAGAGCTTCTCGGTGGCCGGCAAATTTGAAGAGGACGGAGCATTCCTCGCCGAATCAGTCAACCCGATTGACACCGAGAGGGTCGCAGTCGAGCTTGAGGGCGAAGTAATCGCGGCATCAGACACTGAAGTGATAGTGAAGTCAAAGCAGGGTGGAATATGGAGGGCAGAAGGCTCATTTGGCGCAAAAGTGGGCGACAGCGTTTATGTTGTCGGGACCGCCGATTCGAACAGGTGGTGGACAATCGCCTCTGCGAGGCTGACTGTGGTTGGGGGCGATGCCCCGACCAGCCAGATAATGTCCTGGGGCATTGTTGATTCAACCGAATGCGGAAACAACAGGCTCAAGATAAAGCTTGATGATGGGACAGTCTATGAAATTTACCCAGAGGACCTTGGTGTCTGTGAAGGGTTTACCCAGGGCGAGAGGGTGCAGTTCTCGGGGATGATTTCACATGACAGAGGCAAGACTGTGCAGGGTGCAAAACTTGCCAGGTCCGGCCTGTCAGGCGCAACAAAGACAATAGTTGGCATAATAACCGAGATTTCCTGCACCTCCAGGGTCATAAAAATGAGGGAAGATTTTGCCCAGGGCGGGCAGGGTCCAATATGGACAGTGGGTCTTGCAAAAGACGCAGAGTGCGAGAAGCTCAAGATTGGAGACAGGATCAGCGCAACAGGTGACCCGGTGCCTTCCCAGCAATACCAACTTGAGGACTGCAAAGTTGTGGTGATAGGTGAAGAGATAAAGGAGCTAAAGGTAACAGGAAAACTCAGCACCCTGAACTGTGCCTCCAATGTCATGATAGTTGAATCTGACGGCAAGCTTTACAGGGTTCTCCCATCACAGGAATCAAGATGTTCCGATCTATTTCCCGGTGACACGATTGAAGTGACTGCAAAGGTTTCAATCTTCAGAAAATACGTTCTCAATGATGCAACATGGAAGAAGATCTACGACAAGGACGCATTCAAGATCTTGCAGGGGAAAGTTGACACCGCAACTTGTCCTGGCATCAGGTTCATGGATTCGACAGGTGAATACTGGAGGGTCAATATCAGGGAAGACCAGCCATGTGATCTCCTGGACAATGGCATGGACATCACACTCAAGGGTGTACTCGATCTTTCCCAAGACCACCTCATGCACAAGGCCGAGATATTAGACCTCATGAGACCAAAAGTTATTTATGGAACAATCGATGATATCTCCTGCTCTGAAGGAAAGCTTGTTGTTGTGGACAAGGCAAATTCCTATTGGGAAGTTGTTATGGAAACCTCTTTTGGCGATTGCATTGCAAACAAGTTCTCCAAGGGTGACATTGTGCAGGTAAGTGGTTTCCAGAACATGCTTTACATAGATTCACCAATATATTTTGGAAAAGTTGAAGAGTTTGGTAACGAGACTGGCATGATACCAATGGACTTTATTGGTGAAGTAATCAATACCGATTGCAGGAAGGGCAATATACAGGTCCGCTCCGGACATGCCACCTGGACAGTGACTGTACCTGACGGTTTCAACTGTAACAATCTCATGCTTGGAGACTGGGTCAGGGTAAAAGGCGGCAGGGAAGACTGGGCCAAAAAAATCTGCTTTGGAAGCAATATCGAAAAAGTCACCGCGACGATGATCGGTTTTATTTCAGAGGCCAACTATGCCAAAAACGAACTCACAGTTGTCGAAATAAAGAAACCTGAAATGAAGTGGGTTGTTTCATTGTCAGATGTGAGCAGGGTTTCCTCATACAAGAAGGGCATGTTCATAAAGTTTGAAGGTTCTGTCAATCCTCCAAATTCAAGGCGTGTCACTGGCGCAAACATCATCGCCACCTTCACACAGATAAAGGGCAAAATAACAATGGTTGACCACAACAAACAACTCGTCAAGGTGACCGGGACAGACCTTAAAGAATACACTTGCTACATAAAAACTGACTGGATCAATCTGGAAGATTACAGGCTGGAACAGAACATCATCATTACAGGCAATGTGACCTCAAGCAAGGACAAAACAGTCGAGATGAAGGAATGCCTGCTTGAGGACAACAACCCGTTCCTCAATATGAGGAGAGTATTGAAAAGACTTGCAGCACGGTAGATGGTGGTGTGGAGGCCCCTGAAACAAGGCCGACACACCCGTTGCCAGATACCGTTTTTATCCGGGCAAGCATATCGCATGAAAGCTCTTCGGGGCCCTCGATCCAGAAGGTTTGGGCCCCTTTTTGTTTTGAAAGCTGATAAAGCCTTTTTGTGTTGGCTGAAACCCTGCCACCAACCACAACAACGGCTTTGCACCTACTGGCAAGGTCCAGGAGCTGGGCCTGCCTCTCCCTGGTTGAAGTACAGATGGTGTTTTCAAATAGCAGAAGGTCGGTGTGCCCCGTCAATTCGCAAGCGATGTCCCTGAGCAGTGATGTGTCTTGTGTGGTTTGGGAGAGCACAGCGATTTTTTTGAAGAAGCCGATCTCCATTGCCTGGCTTATATTTCCAACAACAATTGGCTCTATTGCAAAGCTGGAAACCGATACGACCTCCGGATGGTGTGAGTCACCAACGATGATGACCTTGTATCCCTCTTCGGAAAGCTCTGCAACCCTCTTCTGCAATCTTTTGACGAACGGACAGGTGCAGTCCACAACTCTTATGTTTGGAAATCCGTCATAAATTTCTTTTGGTGCGCCATGCGCTGTTATGGCGACTATGCCTGATGTTATCTGTTCCGGGGACTCGACAGTATGCACACCGTCACGTTCCAGCTGTTCGACTACCTGCGGATTGTGGACGAGGTGACCCAAAACCTGGACTTCGCCAGTTTTAGAAATGGATGTGACTTCATCGATGGCCCTCTTTACGCCAAAGCAGAAACCCTGGCAGGCTTCAGGCAGGACGACCCTCATGACTCCCTGTAGGCCAGCCCTTCTATGAGTTCACCAAGGGATTTTTTCAGTTTTTCATCAGTTGGTATGGACGCAAGGAGAGACAATGCCTTTCCGGTGTATTCCCTCACCTGGGAAATCGCATATTCCTTTGCACCGACAACTTCAAGGCATGAGAGCATTGATTCGGCGTCTTTCTGGGACATTTCCCTGGAATAGGCTTCCTGGATCAGTTTTTTGGTAGAGTTACTCCCGTTTTCCATTGCGTATGATATTGGCAGTGTTTTTTTGTGCCGCAACAGATCAGATCCTACTGGCTTGCCTGTCTTTTTGGGGTCACCCCATAGACCGAGAATATCGTCCTGGATCTGGAAAGCCATGCCTGCGGATTCTCCAACCTGCTTCATCTGTGGCGCAAGGTTCCTCATCTCTTCTTTTGCCTGTAATGCGAAACCACAGGAAAAGCTTGTACCAAGGAGGCAGGCCGTCTTTGCTCTTGCCATCTGGAGGTACTGTGCTGTATAGACCATGTCCTGCTTCTCATACAGGATATCAAGGTGCTGGCCTTCAAAGACCCTCTGGGTCATCTCCTGGAACGATTCATACCACTTCATTGCCGTTCTTGGGGAGAGGTGTACGCAAGCATTTCTTGCGCACTCAAACGAGAGCGCCTCTGCAATGAGGGCCGCGTTGAGCGCTTGTGGTGTGCCAATGACTTTCCAGAGTGTCGGTCTTCCCCTTCTGGTTTCATCACCGTCCTGTATGTCGTCAATTATCAGGGTGAAGTTATGGAACAGTTCGAGCGCCATTGCGATGCTGGAGGAGAATTCCCCGTCGCCAATATATTTTGCCGTCATCAACGGAATTGAGGCCCTGAGCCTCTTTCCGCCCTTTGGCTCTTTTAGTGGCTCAAACTTGTCGTTTACCAGTCCAAGCTGGTATGCCACATACAAGAAGAGTTTTTCGGGCTTTTTTGATGGCAGGAGCTGTGTGAGATTTTCGTTTGTCTTTTTGACGTATGGCCTAAGTATCGTGCTCAGGCTTGTGGGCATTACTGCTGTCCCCTTCCGGTTGCTTTTGCCATATTCATATCACTTTCTGGCAGTAAAGCAACACCCTCGCAAGACCATGTCTCGTCCCATACCTCAGTGTCGAGTACCAGGGAGCAGTTTTCCAGTACAACCTCGGTTGCATCAAAATCAGGGAGCTCCCTGTTCGGGTGCATCTGGAGTTCGCCACTCGCTTCGATGGTGTCGCCATTTGTAAAAGGTGCCACAGGTTTTCCGCATGGGAGCTTGATCACGATGTTGACTGGAAAGCCACAGTTTATGGTGGCCAGGAACAGTTCCCCGAGCAACATTGATTTCTCGATCTTGCCGGAAACAACTGTTTTGTACGGGTTGGCCCTGTTTGATCCGGGACCAGTTTCCTGCGATAGTGACTGTCCTGCCCCATCTGAAAGCCTGCTCTCGGAGAGTCTGCACAATAGCACAAGGCTTCCCTTCATTTTGTCCACTGGAGGGCTGAACGTTGCCCCCAGGAACCTTTGCCATGATGAAATTACAAAACAAAACATACGGCGAATTGTATAGAAAATTAATGCCTTGAAAAGGGAAATTTGGGGCATTAGCCTTTAGGTGTGAACGTGCATGTTATGGTCGAGGGGCTTGAGCTGACCTATTCAGTCCCTGAGTCTCTTTCAGGCAGAGTGTTACCAGGTTGCCTCGTTCTTGTCCCGTTAAGGAACAGGACGGCAAAGGGTGTTGTGGTGGGTATTGGTGATGAAGAGGCCGGGATTGAATTGAAAGAGATGGTCTCGCTTGTTTACGACACACCTGTTATTGATGAGGAGGGCATAGAGGCGACCATTGTTGCAGATTCACTTGCGTTTTCAAAAGCTGGCACGACGCTCTCCGATAACCTCTGGATGCCACCATCGCCTAGGATTGAGACAAAGGTTGAAATTTTGGTTGAATGCGAGTTTTCACCATCAGAAAAAACCCTGTTTGAAAAGATTGTCCAGCTTGGGGATGACGCAACGCTTGGCAGGCTCAATCACACTTTGGGCAAATCAAGGGTCACATACGCCCTCAGGGGACTTGTCAAAAAGGGGGCCATACGGCTTGTGGAAGTGGTTTCTGCACCATTATTACCAAAACCGAAGCTCCAGTACGAGGCCGACCCGGACGTTGACTCATCAGTCAATGAAAAAGCGCCTTTCTGCTCTTCCATGTCTTCGCTCTCGAAAGCAAGCGGGGTGTCGCTCTCCAAGATAAAAAAACTGGTGCTTTCCGGAAAGCTCAGGCTTGTGGAAGGTGCAAAACCAGGCCCTGCCCCAAAACAGGAAAAACCTGGTTTCGATGTTGAATTTTTTGAGGGCCTTGTTTTTGAAAAAAGGGTTGCCCTTTACGCTGATTGGGCCAGAAAGCACATGAATTCTGGCCAGAGCATGGCAATAACCGCCCCGGATGCATCGCTTTGCAGGGCGATACACAAGGAAATAAGTAAAATTGTTGATGATGGCGTTTATCTTGCAACAGGCGATGGTTCGATGGTCAACGACAGCAGGCTCTGGGATGCACTCAGATCTTCCCTGCCATGCGTGGCAATTGGCATGGGGCAGACGCTGTTTCTGCCTTTTGCAAATCTCTCAAGGATTATTGTTGATGAGCCAGCTTCTCCACATTACGAGCAAGACCAGCCTGGCAAACTGAGGCTTGGTGCCCTTGCAAGGGTGAGGGCAAAAGTTGGCAAATGCAGTCTAAGTCTGGTTGGTACCCCGTCCACTCTGGAGGCCCTGAAAGAAGGTACTGTCCCTGTATCGCTTCCTAACTCTATTGAGGTTGTCAATATGCTTTTCCAGACAGACGCCAAGAACCAGCCGCTGGTCTCGGAGGGCATGGTTTCAGCGATTAAAAAGGAGCTCGAAGCTGGCAGACCCTCTGTGGTCCTGATCGCCAGAAAAGGCTATTCAAATTTTGTTTATTGTGATGAATGCAACGAGGTCATTTCTTGCCCGACATGCAAGGTGCCGCTCACATACAGCATGGCCACGGGAAAGGTCTCATGCAGGTTCTGCGGCTATGAAGCCAAGGCGCCAAGCACCTGTCCGAGCTGTGGTGGAGTGTCTGTCCTGTTCAAGGCAGGTGGTACCGAGAGACTTCACTTAGAGCTCGAGGAGAGACTGCCACAGTGCAGGATACTGCGGGCCGATGCAAACACAAAAAATGCTTTTGCAAACATAAGGAGTTTTGGTCTGCCAGGGGATGTTCTTGTCGGCACAACCATGGTTCTGGACAGGGCCGATTTTTCAAATGTCAGGCTTGCCTGCATAGCAAGCCTTGATGGTGTGATGTCGATGCCAGTTTTTTCGGCGTCCCACAAGGCCTATTCGCTTGTAGCCATCCTTGCCGGCAAGCTTTCATCCGGCAGGGTCCTGCTCCAGACATACATGCCGCACCACCCGCTCATCAAATCGCTTGTTGCTTCTGATGCCAGCACTTTCCTTATGCAGGAACTTGAGGACAGGAAAGAATCATTTTACCCTCCCTTCTCCCAGGTGCTCTGGTGGATTGTCACTTCCAAAGAACAGGGCGAGGCGGAAAAGTGGGCAAGGTTCTGCCATGAGACCCTTCAGGAAATTGTGAAAGATGCCACCATCCTGCCTCCAAACGCAACCTATTATCACCGCTTGAAGGGGGAGTACAGATGGGATATACTTTTAAAGATAAAGGACCTTGAAGGCACAGTTCCATCCCTCTGGGAGGCTATGAAGCTGTGCAGAATGAAAGGAATAAAGCTGGAAGTGGTGAACCCCAACCAATGAGAAAAGTTCTTGACTGTGATAGCCCGATACTGAGGAAAAAATCAAAACCGATAACAAAAATTGATGATGATCTCATCGAGCTGATCAAAGAAATGTTTGTGATAATGAAAACTACTGTGCCAAAAGGCATTGGTTTTGCCGCACCGCAGATTGGTGAATTGATAAGGCTTGTTGTGGTTGATTATGGTGAGGGCGAGATGGTCTTCATCAATCCTGAGATACTCTCGGGGGAAGGCGAATGCGTCTACAAAGAGGGTTGTCTTTCAATCCCCGGCCTTTGGGCGGATGTAAAGAGGGCCGAGAAGGTCAGATTTGCATGCACAAATCTGAGGGGAAAGCGCGTCGAAGGCGAAGCAACTGGCATTCTTGCAAGAGTACTCCAGCACGAGATTGACCATCTGGACGGAAAACTCTTCACTGACTACATCGAGCCGGGCCAGGAGATCGAACTGGATGAGGGCGTGACGCTTCCAAAGCGTTTTCAGGAAAAACTCATGAAAGGTAATAAAAAATGATAGCAATCGTAGACTTTGGTTCGCAGTACACCCAGCTTATCGCAAGAAGGGTCAGAGAAGCCCATGTCTATTGCGAGGTGGTGCCATACTGGACAAAGCCTGACGAGCTATCAAAATACAAAGGCATTATTCTGTCCGGTTCACCAAGGTCAGTCCTTGGGGAGAGCTCCCCAATGCCGGACAGCTCAATATATTACCTTGGCAAGCCGGTACTTGGCCTGTGCTATGGAATGCAGGCAATGGCCCACCAGCTTGGTGGTGCAGTGGAGAAGGGTAAATCCGGCGAGTATGGAAGGGCCGAGGCGAAGCTTGACCGCAATTCTGTGCTTTTTCAGGGCACAAAAGAAGTCGGCACCGTCTGGATGTCTCATGGCGACCATGTCATCAAGGCGCCAAAGGATTTTGAGGTGATTGCTTCCTCAGGAAGCTGTGCCGTGGCGGCAATATCAAATGCCTCCAAAAACTTCTATGGTCTGCAGTTTCACCCCGAGGTGAAGCACACCGAGGACGGCGCCCTGATAATTGAGAATTTCCTTTTCAAAATATGCGGCGAGGAGCCCTCATGGAAAATGAGCTCTTTTGCCGAGGAGCAGATAGAGGCGATCAAAAAAACCGTCGGGGATGACCACGTCATAGCGGGCGTCTCTGGTGGCGTCGATTCTGTTGTAACGGCTGTCTTGCTCCACAAGGCCATTGGCAAACAGCTCCACGTGATTTTTGTGGACCATGGCCTGCTTCGGGAAGGCGAGAGGGAAGAGGTCATATTCACACTCACAAACCTTGGTCTGGACCCGATTCTTGTTGGCTGTGAGGACATTTTCCTGGACGCTCTCAAGGGTGTCACCGAGCCGGAACAAAAAAGAACAATCATTGGCAGGCTCTTCATCGAGGAGTTTGAAAAGGCCTGCAAGACAATCCCAGGCGTCAAATGGCTGGCGCAGGGAACGCTCTATCCGGATGTGATCGAGTCGTCTGGCGGCGTCTCCGGCCTGGCCGACAAAATAAAGAGCCACCATAATGTCGGTGGCCTCCCCGAGAGTATGAACCTGAAGCTCATTGAGCCGATGAGGATGCTCTTCAAGGACGAGGTGCGCCACCTTGGCAGGGAGCTTGGCGTCCCCAAGCACCTGACCGACAGACAGCCATTCCCGGGCCCGGGCCTCGCAATCAGGCTCGTTGGCGAGGTGACAAGACAGCGTCTTGATATTCTGAGAAAAGCCGACGAGATTGTTAGGGAAGAGATCGCAGGCGACGCAGACCAGTATTTTGCAGTCCTCCTGCCCGTCTCCTCCGTTGGTGTCCAGGGCGACGAGCGGTCATACAATTGCGTTTGCGCCGTCAGGGCCGTCTCCACAACAGATTTTATGACGGCCTCATGGACAAAACTGCCCTACGAAGTGCTGGACAGGATTGCAACCCGCATCACAGGAGAGGTGAAACAGATCGGCAGGGTGGTTTTTGACATCACAAACAAGCCACCAGCCACGATCGAGTGGGAGTGAGAAGTATCAGTGTCATTTTTGGACACTAATTTTTGGA
>JAAYUI010000032.1 GCA_012517765.1 Caldisericales bacterium
CCGCCTCCAACGCTGGATCATCGGCGGCCGACAATTGTAGTGGGCAAGCATCACCCCGCTTGATCCGCCCAGGCGTCGGTCTGAAACTGGTCCTGAGCCCCCAATTTGCGAAAGAAAGCGTACGTTATCGTTTTGTGGTGAAACCATGATGCCGCACTCGGAGGACACTTGCGTCAGATTTCAAAACCGATTTTGGACAAGAGTGTCTCTGGTTATTTCTTCCCCGGAAATTTTCGGAATGGACCGCAGACCACTTGAATCGTGTCGTCCTCACGAAAATTTTTTCCGAAAAGCGGGGCCAGGTGGCTTGAGGAGTTACGATGCCCCCTCGCCAAGCAGCAAGGTTACGCCACGCTTTCCCACGAGACTCGGGACACATCAACATCAAGAGCCATTTTTTATTAATTTCAACCCTGGGATACCTTCAGTTTCCAGGATCCTTCCACCCCTCCGGACGGAGATGTTCTGGGACGGCTTTGATGTCCCAGTCCGAAAAGGCGCCGAGTTTCCATCCCATGGTTATCAGTTTTTTTTCAATTCCCTGGGTATCGGCAAAATATGATTTTTTGGTTAGTTTTCCGTCTTCACCGTGCTGGCGGATAACGATCAACCCTTTCCATATCCGGATTTGGTTGGGTATTCCCGAACAGCCCGAGAAATCAATGTAAAGCATATATAAATTCCCGATGTCTTGTGTTAGCGCTTCATGGAAAACCTGTTTTTCCGGCCCCATATAGGGAAGGGCGAAAGAATCCCCAAGAGCCTTGGCAATGGCATTTATTTCCTCGGGATCTCGGATGACATAGAACGGGTCGCGGACCCCCGATTTGATGGACAAGGATATTTCAGCTTGGCAGCCCAGATCGGGTTCCCCTGCCTCAATCGCCTCGTAACAGTTTTCCAAAACCACCACTGCAAAAAATGCCAATAGAACCATCTGGAAAACCAACCCGAAATGGGACTTATTCAAAGGTCCGATTAGGGAAAAAGACAACTTCTTCCTTTGGCACATGATAGTTACCTCAATTGATTCTGGCGTTTCCTGTGGGAAAACAGTAAAAACCGCAGTCTTTATAGCCAGAGCGAATCACCCTCCCCGAGGGATCTGACCAAGGTTCCTTTCTGGCTTCTCGTCGTCCCAATTTGGAGGACCACCCACAATCCGCGTCCTGTCGATAAAAATGGTAATCACCTCCCCCTTCAATTCGTAAGCCTTCCTTAACTTCAAGAAAACCCTTATGCATCCCTTCGGGGCAACCTTGGTCGCCAGTGGAGGGTTTCGACTTGTCCAGCCTTAGCCCGCGATCAATGGTCCCGCAAGTGATCCGATCAAATACATACCCACGGGCCTCCCCCGGTTGGGCACGGGTGTTTGTAATGGTGTCGGTAACGTAGTTGTAACAATTGTTTTCCTCCCTAATATTCTCGTCGTCGTTCCACAGTTCTGGTTGGAAAGCCGGTCCACCAGAACAAGCTGTTTCTGTGGAATCGCTGGCACCAGTAGCGACTTTTGATGTGTCGGTTGTTTCCTTTGAATTTTCTGAGGTAACGGTTGCTCCCTTTTCCTCCGGAGAAGTATTTTTTCTTTTTTCTTCTCTGGCCTTTTTCCTTTTTTCTTCTTCTATCTCCGCGCGAGCTTTCCTTAAATAATATTCGTCGTCCGAACTTCGGGAATGGGTCCATCTTTTGGCTGAACCATGGTCAAAAAAATTCAGTTTGTCGGCCCAGGCTTTCAATTGGTCTTGCCAGGCACGACCACCAATATAATCTCTGGTTATTTCTTCCCCGGAAATTTTCGGAGTGGACCGCAGACCACTTGGATCGATGAAAAGAGTGGGGCTGGAACCGACGTAGTTATAGAGGTTGAGGCCGCCGGTTTCGCCGATGGGGTCGGTTTCGAGGAAGCGGCCCAGTTCGGGGTCGTACCAGCGGGCTCCCATCTGGTAGAGGGCCAGTTTGTCGGCGGTGCCGTCCTGATTGGTGTCCTCGTCGGGGGCCGCGGCATCCTCCCAGCGCGTGCCCGCATAGCCGTAGGGGACGATCGATTGCAGGGTGTTGGCGCCCCA
>JAAYUI010000101.1 GCA_012517765.1 Caldisericales bacterium
CTTCACTCGTTTAGGAGATGTAGAGGCAATATTAGTTCCGTTTTCAGCGATCAATCAAGATTTGAACGGTTATGATGTTTCCGTACATGTTAATGGCGGCGGCGTAACAGGACAAACGGATGCGGTACAGCTCGGTTTAGCCCGGGCTATCGTGAAAATGGATGGAACCTTGAAACCGTCACTGAGTCACGCAGGATTGCTGACGCGCGACCCGAGAATCAAGGAACGAAAGAAACCAGGTTTGAAGAGAGCTCGAAAGGCCCCAACCTATACAAAACGTTAATTTTTGTTTTGTATCCTGGTCTGAGATTTATGATGAAAAAGGAACCATTTTTATGGTTCCTTTTTTTCTTTATTATTCTGCAAAACTAACATCTGTTTTCTCAAATTAGTGTCCTGGAATCTATCTGCTCCAATTGTGTGAAGATTGCCATATGAAAAAGATTGCTCCCTCGGGCAGAACTCTCCACGCAATGACACGTAGTCATTGCGAGCCCCGTCGGGGCGTGGCAATCTCTTTTCCCTATTGTATAAAGATGCCACACGAAAAGAGATTGCTTCGTCAGGCTGGCGCCTTCCTCGCAATGACAATTTACCATGTGCGTATCCTGAGTATCTCGAATTCGTGTCCTGAAATCACCAAATTTGAGCGTAATATTGGAATTGTTTTCAAAAAGTGAGAAAAACAGGTGAAAAAGGAGCCAATAGAAAAGGTTCCTTTTTTCTTTTATTCATCGATCGCTTTAGATCAATGGCTATTTGGAAGAACCGCTTTTTTTTTCAGAAATCGGGGAAATTATTTTTTCTGATGGCAATGGAAAACTCAAAAAAATGAATTACTGCTCTGACTTTAATTCGAATCTATTAAGAAAATTTGTTGTTCTTCTGATTTTGCGCTTTGCGCAAAACCGGAAGAACAACATTTAATACTTTTCATGTTTCGAATCGATAATAATATCCAGTCCGATTATGCAACCGGTTGTTCAATACGGTCTATTCGTTATGAATACCCATTAAGAAAAATGAGAATCTTGTTGACGTTGTGTTGTTTTTGCGCTCCGCGCAATAACAACACAACGTCAATTTTTCTCGATTGATTTGAAAGATTGGTTTATATATTAAATTGCTGTTTGCTTACGATATTTATAGCATAATTATTTAAAATGCAATAGAATAATTTAATAAAAGGAGTTTACAATGAAGAAAACAATCCGAAGAATAAATTTTGCTTTCCCCAGGTTATTCCAAGTCAACCTTGTAATACTTATCATTATGATGATATTCTTGCTAACCAGTTGCAATAGTTCAACATCCCTTTCAGGACGCGAATATGTAAGCGATAATTTATTGCTTCAAATAAAAATGACTTTCGAAAAGGATCAGGTTATTGTAGAATCATTTGGACAAAGCAGTACTGCAAAATACTCAATGGATAAGAATAATACAATTGTTTTCGAAGATTCTAATGGTAAAACGGCTGGAAAGTATGATCCGAAAGAAGATACAATCGAATACCTGGGATTTACTTATCTTCGAATAAAATAACACAATCTGTTTATAAAATATTTCTTTATCCGGACATAATTAGAATGTTAAATGCAATTAAATAATTCTATAAGAATACTTTCATTATTCGGTTATAATATTTAGGAAGAAAAACAAATTTCTTAATGTTATATCTTGATTCAAATAGCGAAAACAGGCAAATATTATTCCGGCTTGTAAGATTCTGATTTCAGATTCCCGTGAGGCTGTTTTCCAGGAAGTATCACAGAATCAAAGAAATCCCCTTCCCTTTTGGCAGGAGGATCATCTTAAGAGTTGATTTTTCTATTGCTTCATAAAAAACGCTTCGATCGAGATAGCTAATAAAGATGTTATAAAAATGATTGATAGTTTATGACCACACTTGGCAAATACGAACTACATGAAGAATTAGGCAGGGGCGGATTCGGCACCGTGTACCGCGCCACGGATACGACGCTGGGCCGGGATGTGGCGCTCAAAGTGCTGCATCCGCAGTATACCATCGAACCGGACTTTATCCAACGATTTCGCAATGAAGCCAGACTGGTAGCTTCGCTACGCAGCCCGCATATTGTGACCATTTATGAATTAGGAGAGGTGAATGGTCGCGTCTTTATCGCCATGGAATATCTTCCAGGCGGATCGCTGAAAAACCGGTTGGATAAGACAGGTCCGATTCCCTTCGATGAATCATTGGAAATCATGAAACAGGTCTGTGCAGGGCTGGAAACAGCGCACGAACAGGGATTGGTTCACCGTGATGTCAAACCCGGGAACATCCTTTTTGATAGTCGGGAAAATGCCGTGATCGCTGATTTTGGACTGGCACGCGCCATCCAGCTCTCCAGCGTATCGAGTTCCAGCAGTACCGGAGGAACGGGTACGCCGGCCTACCGCGCTCCGGAGCTGTGGATCGGCAAACCGCCGGCGAGTCCGACCACGGATATCTATTCACTGGGATGTGTGTTATCCGAGATGCTGTCTGGACAGATGTTATTTTTGGGAGAAACAACCGAAGAAATCCTGACCCGGCATTTAATAACGGGTGCAAACTTTCCACAGAATTATCCGGCAGGAGTTCCCGACGGTATTCGCGCCGTGATCCAAAAGGCAGTCGCCAAAGCTCAGTCTGAACGCTTTCAGTCCGCATCCGAATTCATCGAAGCCGTGAAAGCCTGCAAAAGCGGATTGCCTGCCAAAAACAATCCGGTCCAAGGGAAGACCAAAAAACCATCCCGTTCCAGTTCCATATTAATCTGGCTGGCAGCCCTCCTACTGATGATCTGCGCCGGAATCTGGCTGTTCGGCAGACAATCGACAAGTATACCGCAGGCCTTGAGACCAGTGGCTGGAACACAAACCGCGTTTGCCGAAGAGCAAAAAACAATGGAAGCCGAAGTCCAAAAAACTGCAACTCAAGAAAAAATAAACCGGATCGTATCACAAACGGAAAAAGCGTTTGCAGAAACACAGAACGCTTTCTATGTCACACAGACAGCCCTTTTCTGGACCAAAACACCGACACTTCCGTTTACGAATACACCCACAAAAACGAAATCCCCGATTCCGACGAATACACCCGCTTTGGGCATCGGTTCGACGCGCATGCGGGGAATCGATGAGATGACGATGGTGTATGTTCCGGCAGGGGAATTTGAAATGGGATCCAAAGACGGTGATTCGGATGAACAACCGGTGCATACGGTTTATCTGGATGAATATTGGATCGACCGGACAGAAGTGACCAACGGGCAATATGAACGTTGCGTCAGCGCAGGTGAATGCACCGAACCAAAGAGTTCAAGTTCTTATACCAGAGACAGCTATTATGGCAGCAGTACATATGCGGATTATCCGATGATCTATGTGGATTGGAACCAGGCGGCTGCCTATTGTAAATGGGCGGGAGCCAGGTTGCCGACTGAAGCGGAATGGGAAAAGCCGCCCGCGGAATGGATGGAAGTCGCTATCCCTGGGGCGATACGATTGATGAAACCCGTGCAAATTATGATTCAAATATAGGAGATACAACCACCGTTGGTAGCTATCCGGCAGGAGCCAGCCCCTATGGCGCATTGGATATGGCAGGTAACGTCTGGGAATGGGTTTTGGACTGGTACGCCGAAGATTATTACAGTCAATCGACTGACCGGAATCCAATCGGACCTCAATCCGGGGATAAAAAAGTCCGTCGGGGCGGTTCGTGGTTCTTCAATGGTGGCAGCTCCCGCTCAGCGAATCGCGTCAGGAGCAGTCCTGCGGACTGGAATTACAATATCGGGTTCCGTTGCGCTTTCTCAGAGTAGGCGTTCTGGCTGCTGGAATTCTGGTTTCTGGCTTCTTCTTACGGGATTTGACACTTGTGTCAAATCCCGATGGGTTCTCCGCCGCAGGCGGGAAAAATATTTTCGTAAGCGCAGACAAATTGATCTTCACAGATTAGTTCCATGAAATCTCCAAATTTGAGCGTCAAAAGGGACTTATTTTCAAAAAATGAGAAATTCAGGGGGAATTTTATTTGATGAGAGATTGACAAATTGATTTTAAAACTCATATTTTGAAATGCTGTCGCAATGATATTCATTATGATTCATATCATTAAAATCATTATCCTTCCAGCAGAAATTCTGGAATATTCTGCCGCTCGATACCCTCGATTTTTGTCGCCGGAAGCATATCCATCGTTAAAATCGTTTTGCGGTAATTATCATCGATTGCCCGTAAAGGGTTCATCTCCCGGATCAGTGTTCCCTCTGATGCAAGCAAATATGCAACCTGAATATACCATGGCTGCCCATCTTTTACTGCCACAAAATCAACTTCAGCAGAGTTGTGTTTTCCTACAGAAACGCTGTAACCCCGGCGCAATAATTCGAGAAAAATGACATTCTCCAGCATACCCGGAATCGCCTGATCATTAAACCCCAGCATGCCATACTGTAAACCCAAATCATTCATATAATATTTTTCCTGCGTTTCCAGCCATCTTTTGCCTCGAAGATCGTAGCGTCTGACTTTATAAAAGATCAGTGCATCCTGAAGTGCCTGTAAATAAGAATAGATCGTTTCGATGCTATGTTTTCTTCCCTGATTTTTGAGAAAATCAACAATACTTTTTGCTGAAAAGATATTTCCGATATTATCCATAAGATATTGAAGGATGCGTTCCAACAACTCTGTATTGCGAATGTCATGCCTCAAAACCACATCTTTCAGCACTACCGAATTCAATACGTCTTGTAAATAGAGTCTGATAAAAACCGGATCCGGCTGTAGTTGATGAATTCCAGGTAAACCCCCACATTGCATATAATTCCAAAACTGCTTTGTCTTATCGATCGTTTCAGCGGGATTGATTTTTTCTTTGGCAGCGATAAAGTCCAAATATTCAGCAAAAGAGAGCGGGTAAACAGGGATGGTGGCATACCTTCCGGTCAGGAGTGTCGACAGGTCTGTAGACAGTAATCCCGCATTGGAACCGGTAATATAGATATCGCAGTCCAGATCTACCAGAAATGAATTGACCACTTTTTCCCATTGCTGAACCTGTTGAATTTCATCCAGCATGATATAAACATGCTTTTGAATCGGCTTAACTTTTGCTGTTACTTCCTTATACAAGACCATGAAATCCTGCAAATGAGCGTTGCTCAGAGATTCCATATTCAGGTAAATTATTTGCTGATCTGAAATTCCATTTTTCCGGAGCTCCTGGGACAGCATCAATAACAGGGTAGATTTTCCGACCCGGCGCATCCCTGTCATAATTTTGATCAGTCTGTCGTTCTGATGACTGAGAAGCTGGTTAAGATAGTGATCCCGTCGAATCATGTGAAGCGTCCTTGCTTATGAATTATTTCCATTATAACCGAAACAATCATTATTTATTGCAATAGTTTCTATTGTAATGGAAATTATGATATATCATCCTCAAGAGCTATTAATCCGGAATACGGTCCAAATTCTGCCAACTGATGAATGTTCCGGCGCCAGTTTGCATCGATTGTTCACCGCCATAGATCACATAACCCTGATTTCCCGGCAGATTTGCAAGTGACCGCCAATATTCGAGATTGTCAAAGTAGCTGGCAGACATCGTTTTCCCGGATTTAATTTCAACCGGTGTGACACTTTCGCCATTTGCCAATAGGCAGTCAATTTCTTTGCCGTGGTTGTCCTGCCAAAAATATGGTTGGCGATTCTCTCCGCGGTTGAAATTACGCTTGATGAATTCGTTGATAACCAAATTTTCAAAAAGGGAACCTTTCATATAATGCAAGCGGATCTGATCTTTTTCGCGTATGCCAAGCAGTGAACATGCGACACCCGTGTCGTAAAAATAGAGTTTTGGCGATTTAACCAACCGTTTGTTGAAATTGCGATAGTAAGGTTGAAGACGAAATAGAATGTAGGAACTCTCAAGAATAGACAACCATGACTTGGCAGTGTTGGGACTGATACCGGCATCGCTCGCCAGACCGGCATAATTTAGAAGCTGCCCAATTCGTCCGGCGCACAACTGTACGAATTGGATAAAGGTATTGATGTCTCCGATATTTTTCATCAGGCGCACATCCTTTTCTACACAGGTTTGGATATAGGACGGATAAAAATCGGTGGGCGAGATGTCACGGTCGTAAATACGCGGGTACTGACCTTTGAAAATCAGGTTTTCGTACGGCTCCGCCAGCGGTTCCAATTCGTTAAAAGAAAAGGGCAGCAAATGCAAGACTGCGGTACGCCCGGCCAGGGTTTGGCTGATTTTTTCCATCAACAGGAAGTTCGATGAGCCTGTCAGGATGAATTGAATCTGCCGGTTCTCATCCACAATCCTTTGAATATAGGAAAACAATTCAGGGGTATTTTGGATTTCATCCAGGATTGCGCCTGCGGGATAGTTAGAAAGGAACCCGCGCGGGTCGGTCAGTGCAACCTGACGAATATCCGGGTCCTCAAGGGATACATAGGATAAGGCCGGAAAAGAAGCTCTGACAAGCGTGGTCTTGCCAGACTGGCGCGGTCCGGTGAGGGTGATCACCTGGAATTTCTGAGCCAGGGAGATCATTTTGGATGCCAAAGTTCTTTCAATCATGAAAAAATGCTCCATTTACCAAAAGATGACCTGATGAATCATACCATCATCATAGCATATTTTGTACTATTATGCAATCGTAATGCATATTTGTACAATGAGCGTAAAATCAGCGTAAACGGAATTTTTTACGATTGAATCGAAAAAATTATAAATTTCGCATGAAATCTCTTTATGTTGAGCCCTGATTATTTTATGCTCAGGTTATCAACTGTCACACCATCATCTAAATATATCGTCAATGGTCCCTCTGCCGGGGTTAATATGATTTCTGACACTAATTCACCCTTAATAAATATGCGGTAAGAAGAACCGGATACAACAATTTTAAATCTTCCACAATCCAGATCATCATAACGGTTTATTTTCTTCCATTCGTCTGAAGTATAGGCTTCCCATGTCAAATCACCACTATAATCGGTATATGAAAATTTAAACCTTAATTTGGGTGAAAATCCAACCATTAAATACTTAAAGTATCCAAAGCCGCAATAATCTGTTTCTTCACCCCAAACATCCATTTCCAGCGTGTAATTATCCAGGTTGAAATTATTAAGTTCGATTGCCATATCGTCAGAAGCAACGCCCAGCCTTCCGTCAAGAATCACGGGAATTCCGCTGACAATATTCCATTCCGCAGCTAAACCGTCATTAAAGTCATCTGTAAATGGTAATTCTGTTGATGAGGCGGCTGCTTTCGTTATTTCAACCGGGAAAAAAACGGTAATCATCATTGATACCAAGGTGAGGATAGCTCTTCTTTTCATGACTCTGCTCCAATTCTGATATTCATTTAATCAAGGTAAGCATAACAACAAATAAAAACATTTGGCGTAAATTTAAATCCATTTTCCGTTTCTGTTTCTATCGTTACAAGTGTGCGTATGAGATAGCACACGCTTTATGAAATCGATGCAAGCAAATTGCTGTTTATGTAAAAAGCATTATAATAGATTTCATCAATTATCAAAAGGAATTTATATTAATAATTGCGCAAATATGTCGAAAAATCCATAAAATTATGAATGAGTACTGTGAAACAATCCGTTTACACATATAATAAAAAAACAATTCATTTCCGTGAAATAAAATTATTAACCGATAAGTGTTTTCATGAAAAGAATGAAAACCGGTAGTTTCTGATGATCGAAGGATGATTCCGATGACAACACTTGGTAAATATGAACTGCATGAAGAATTAGGCCGGGGCGGATTCGGCACTGTGTACCGCGCTACCGATACGACGCTGGGCAGGGATGTGGCGCTCAAAGTGCTGCATCCGCAGCTTACCATTGAACCGGACTTTATCCAACGTTTTCGCAATGAAGCCAGACTGGTAGCTTCGCTGCGCAGTCCAAACATTGTGACGGTATATGAGTTGGGAGAGGTGAATGGACGGGTATTTATTGCGATGGAGTATCTACCAGGCGGATCCCTGAAAGACCGGCTGGATAAGACAGGTCCGATTCCCTTCGATGAATCATTGGAAATTATGAAACAGGTTTGTGCAGGGCTGCAGACAGCGCATGAACAGGGATTGGTTCACCGTGATGTCAAACCCGGGAACATCCTTTTTGATAGTCTGGGAAATGCCGTGATTGCCGATTTTGGACTGGCACGCGCCATCCAGCTCTCCAGCGTATCGAGTTCCAGCAGTACCGGAGGGGTGGGAACACCGGCCTACCGCGCTCCGGAATTGTGGATCGGGGAGCCTCCGGCCAGTCCGGCTACGGATATCTATTCACTGGGATGTGTGTTATCTGAGATGCTGACGAATAAAGCGCTGTTCCAGGGAAAAACAACCGAAGAAATTCTGGCCAGGCATCTGAATATAGGTGCGAGTTTTCCACAAAATTATCCAGCAGGAGTTCCCGCCGGTATTCGCGCCGTGATCCAAAAGGCAGTCGCCAAAGCTCAGTCTGAACGCTTCCAGTCCGCATCCGAATTCATCGAAGCCGTGAAAACGTGCGATAGCAATCCGGTTCAAGGGAAGCCCGGTGAACCGGCAAAAAAGCACTCCCATACTGGTTCTATACTGGTCTGGCTGGCTGCCCTCCTGCTGATGATCTGCGCCGGAATCTGGCTGTTCGCCAGACAATCGACAAGGACACCGCAAGCGTTCAGTACTCTGTCCGGAAAACAAACCTCATTTGCAGAAGTCCAGAAAACCGTGAAAGCCGATATTGATAAAACCGCTGTTCAGGAGACGATTGATCTGATTGCTGCACAAACTGAAGCAGCGTTGATTGCAACACAACGAGTCTTTAATCAAACATTGACTGCTCTTTCATGGACTGATACTCCAACGTTGATACCGACGATAACGCAAACATTCACCATGATACCAACGATGACATTCTCAATGACGGCTGAGAAATCAATGTCTCCATCCAAAACGCCACAACCAACGAAAACACCTGCGATGAGCTTCATGCCAGCACCGACGATAGTCTATGGGATGGTTGAGGTTCCGAATGATGTTGGGCTACTGATCCGAGAAAAGCCGGGAAATAATGGAGCTGTCATGCAGAGTCAAAAAAATGGATCTCTCTTGGAAATAATCGGAGATAATGCGAAGACAATCGACGGAATCTCCTGGATAAATGTTCGCACGGGTGAAGGGATAGAAGGCTGGGTAGTTCAATCCACCATCCAAATCAATACGCAGGGACAATTCAAATCCCGCATCAAACGTGAAAAAGATGAGATGTTAATGGTCTATGTACCAGCGGGAGAATTCGAAATGGGAGACGAAGATGGTGCTTTGGATGAACAACCGGTGCATACGGTTTATCTGGATGAATATTGGATCGACCAGACAGAAGTAACCAACGGGCAATATGAGCGTTGTGTGGCAGCAGATAGCTGCACAGTACCAAAGTCTTCATACTCATCTACCCGAGATAGTTATTATGGCAATCGTTCATATGCGGATTACCCGGTGATCTATGTGGATTGGAATCAGGCGGATGCCTATTGTAAATGGGCGGGAGGCAGGTTGCCGACCGAAGCGGAATGGGAAAAAGCCTCCCGCGGAACGGACGGGAGGGACTATCCGTGGGGGGATTCGATTGATGAAAACCATGCAAATTATGATGGAAATATAGGAGATACCAGCGAGGTAGGCAGGTATCCGAAAGGAGCCAGCCCCTATGGCGCATTGGATATGGCAGGCAACGTCTGGGAATGGGTGTCGGACTGGTACGCTGAAGATTATTACAGTCA
>JAAYUI010000135.1 GCA_012517765.1 Caldisericales bacterium
GCGAAAGTATCCTGTCCGGTTCTGAGGGGAGGGAGTGGCAGCAATGCCATTCCCTTACCCGACTCCACGGGCTGCCGGTCGGCCCTGTTGCCCCCACGACCGCGCCCGTTCCACTCCGCAACTCCGTGCGCTCGTCACGAGGGGGCATTCGCATTATGCCGCACGCGTGGCAGGCTTCCGTCTGCGGCTCGGCGGCGGGCGTTGCGCTCCGGCTGCGATTCGCTATGCGCTCCTCTGCGCCTGCGCTCCTCTTTCCCCGCTCGCCGACCGCAGACCGAAGCCAAGAGGTTCGCAATCGCAGCCCCCTTGACGAAATCGCCACCCGGCGATTCACCAATCTGGGATTCATCAATCAGTGATTCAACAAACAGCAGGCCATTCGACCGCGCGAGTGACAGCGCGATGAAAGCCCTGTTGATTGTATGGCGGCGGCGGGCGCGTCAAGGATACTACGGGTCGGTTCGCTTAGTCGCTCACGCTTCCGTTCCTCCTTTGACCCGCCCGCCGCCGCCACGAAGTCTTGCCTCTAGGTTTTCATCGCGGGAAACTGTCGCTGATCAGGTTCGCGGAAGACCCGCAATTGGGCGGAAACCTGATTCACTTCGGCTTGCCGATTGAAAAACACTGCGTCATTGTGGTAGAAACGCTCGCTTTACGCGGCGAAAGGCTCTTTAATGATGGACAATGCCGGACGGTGGGGATGTCGGTCAGATGCGCATGAACGTGTGGTGAGAACCACGAAGCAACGACACTTTTATCGGTCCGGACTGCTTCGCGAGGAAATCCCCTTGCGAAACGGTCACAGGGATGGTGTCCACCGAACATGGCACAAGAACGGAGTGCTGGCCTCCGAAGAGCCTTACCTAAACGGTTTGCTCCACGGGATTTGCCACCAGTGGGACGAGCAGGGCCGCCTTCTGGGCACATACAAAATGACCCACGGCACGGGAATTCAGCGGGCCTGGCACGACAACGGCCAACTGCAGATGGAGGTATCCACCGTTCGCGGCGAGTTCTGCGGGCGCAACCGAATTTGGTTGCGTGACGGGACGTTGCTCTCCGAGCGATTCTACCTGCACGGTCGCGTCGTGAGCGCCGACGAATATCGCGAGGCGGCAACGAGGGATAAAACGCTGCCGAAGTTTCGCGGCAAGCCGGCGAAACTGCCGCCAAAGGACGGCGCGACGCGGAGGCACATCTTTCGCGTGTTCGTGGCGTCGCTTCTGGACAAGCCGACGCACCACGAAGCAAGGGCATGGCTGCACCAGAACGGGGGCGGCAAGCCTGCGCATCGGCTCGGGCGCTTCAAGCGGGAGCGCGACGCTGAGAGTTTTGTCGAACGACTTTACCACGCTGGCGCGGCCAAAGTGATCGCGCCCGACATCTACGCTAACAAGGCGGGCGACCAGTTCGCGGATTGCGTGCTCGTGCGCCTGCCAAAGGACCGGGCGAAACGGAAAGCCGTTCGGCGGGTCTGCGCGCAACTGCAAAGGCGCAAGCTGGGCGCGATGCAGCCAGCCGAGGACATCGGCGAAGCCTATCTGTATCTCTACCTCGGCTGATTCAGTGGACGACGAGGCAATCGCGCGTCTCGTCCAGCGCGAGCACTCCGCACGCTGACCGTGCGTTCAGCAGGCACTCGCTCACCGCGTCGCCCACCAGTTTCTCAACCGCATCGCGCATCGGGCGAGCGCCGAGCTTCGGGTGAAATCCTTTCCGCACGAGAAACGGCAGCACCGTCTCGTCGAGTTCCAGCTTGTGACCGCGTGCCGCGAGAAATTCGATTTCACGCGACAGGAACTTCTCCGCGATCTCCAACTGGTGTTCGTAGCTCAGGCGATGGAACACCAGCTTTTCGTTCACACGCGCGAAAATTTCCGGTCGCAGGGCTTGTTGCGCCCGCGTGAGGACGTGGCGTTCGAGCGTGGCGTCATTCGAGTGCTGGAGGCTCATCAATTCAGCAGAGCCGATGTTTGACGTGAGCCAGATGTAGAAGCCGCTGAAGTCCAGCGTCTGTCCCGTCGCCACCGTGATGCGTGCCGCGTCCAGTAGTTGCAGCAAGATGTCGAGCACACGCGGGTGCGCCTTCTCTGCTTCGTCAAAAAGGAGTGACCCTTCCGCCGCGCGTTCACGCACCGCGCCCAGATAGCCGACCTCACCGAGACGCGCACCGAGCAGCAGGCCCAGCGCTTCCTGATTCTGGAACTCGCTCATGTCGAAGCGGAACAGTTGGTTTGCGCCGAACATTTGCATTGTCGTCACCACGACAGTCTCCGTCTTGCCCACTCCCGTTGGCCCGAGCAGCAGAAAACTTCCGCGTGGGCGCGCGGGTTTGGTCAATCCGAGTTCACCACGCCGGAAGGAAGAGATGATTCGTGGCAAGACGTGGGACTGGCCGCGGATTTCGCGTGGAAGGAGGGAGTCCAGTTCGTGGAGCTTGGTGAGCTTCGTCAGGTCTGTCGTTTTGGTCATCCCTGAGTTGTAGCCCGGACTGAGCGCGCATGTTGTGTAGGACATACACCGCAGCTTCGCGCGCTTGTGAGAGAGTCATCGCGTGTTCGGCGGAGAAGCCGCTGAGACGACAGAAAAACAATAACACAAACGCGTATGAAGTTAATCAAACAGACCAGTCGAAAAGTCCGTTCGCGGCTGCCCTCGATCCTCATGGCCGCCGCCATCCTCACCCTCAACGCCATGCCGGCCTTCGCGCAGGCGTTCAACTCCACCGAACTGAAGACCGGTATCAGCAACAGCCTTGCCGTGATCATGATGTTTGGTTTTGTCCTTGGCATTTCCGCCGTCATCTACGGCGGGTTCGCCATTCGGCGCGGCGACGTTGACCAAGGCAAAATGAGCATCATCGGCGGTGCGATCATCGCGGCTGCGCCTGCCGCCGTGTTTGCCTTCTACAAAATCTTCGGCATTGACGCGAACAGCAGCGTCGGTGTCGGCAATTTCTAGTTCCCGCCGCCGACCCGCCACCTGCCGCCCCGAGCCGCCATGAAAACTGACCTCCGCCTCACCGATACCAACGCCGCCTCCGACTCCAAAGGCCGCACCTGGGGATTGGAGGGAGGTCTCTTCTGGTGGCTCGTGGGCGGCGTCGGCGCGGGCATCACGTTGTTCTTCGTGTTGCTCGTGCCCTTGAAGGCATCGTTTTTGACCTCCTTCGTCGTCGCCTTGATACCGATCGCACTCTGCCTCGCCTACATTTTCGGGCTGCGGCAGGGCAAACCGCCCGGATACGATCGGGACATTTTCGAGCGCTGGTTCTCCGGCAGTGGCTTTGCCCCGGAAGTCCGCACGATCCGCTCGATCCGTCACCCCCTCGCCAAAGAACTGCCATGAATCCAGCAGAAGCCAATCTCCGGGAAGCCAAACGCCAAGCCCTGCTTGGCCAACTCAGTGCGGCCGAAGCCGCGTTGCGCGCCAACCTGGACCTGGATTGCGCCGAAGTCACGGCGCGCGTCCACATGCAACGGGCGCTCGCCCACATCCAGGAAGCTGCGGTTGCCGTGAGCGGCGTTGGCCGCGCGCGGACCGTATGGCAACTCGTGGAAGACCTCACGAAACTCAAGCGCGACGCGGATGGACTCCGACAAGAGTCATCGGGCTGCACTGCAATCAAAACAGGACGCTGACCTATGTTCGAGCGCGCCCCCAATGGTTTCTTCATCCGCGACATGATGATTTTCAATCATCTTCGGCGCGGCGGCTACGTCTCGAAGGGCTTTATCTTTGAAGCGCCGGACCTCACCAACAGTCCAGTGGCCGACCTGAACGATTTCCAGGATCAAACCTGTCTCCTGCTCGCGTCGCTCCACGAACATCAGCGACTCCAAGTCCAGTATTATTGCGACTCGGACTTCAAACAGGAACTCCTGCGCTACCAGCACGAGACGGAAAAGTTCTCCAACGTCTGGACCAAGCGCGCCCGCAACGAGCGGTTCTCGCGCTACTGGCAGGCGATGTCCGAACGCAAACTCCGCCGTCAGCGCGTGATCTTCTACATCTCGCGCTCGCTGGAGAACGTGCCCAAGGCGTTCCAAACCGCCGCCGCGCGCCGCGATTACTACAACACGTTGCTCGATCAACTCGAAACCGAGTTCGGGCACGCTCATCGGCTGCTGCTGGAAATCTTTGGTTCAGGTGGGGCGCGCGTCCTGCCCATGTCCGACCTCGACCATTTCCGCCACTACAAACGGTTTCTCAATCCTTCGCTCAACGACCGGTTCGATTTCGACCCGGCGGACGGATTCGCGCCTGAGCTTTCAATTCAGGAGAACTGTTGGCACAGCGAGGGTAGCGGCCAGAGCGATTTCGGCTTCTTCCTCGACGGCCACTATCACTCCCTCATCGTTCTGACCCGCTGGCCACGCACGACCTACCCAGGCATCATCCAACGCCTCACGAATCTGCGGCTGCTCGACTACACCATCACGGTGAACATTGATCCGCTTCCGATTTCACAGGAGATCAGCAAGGAGGAGAAAGAGCACGACCGCGTAGCCGGCGACTACGCCAGCGAAAAGAAGATCTCCCTGCTCACGGTGATGGAGAAGAAACAGAAGAAAATCCACGCGCTGATGCAGGGGCAGACGATTCCGTTCCACGCGATGTTCGCGATTCGCGTATGGGACAAGACGCGCGACGGCCTCAACGCCAAGGCCGGGGCGATCAAGAACGCCATCAACTCGATGAACGCGGCGCAGTATTTCGAGAGCAACCTGCCCAGCACCTCGAAGAATCTGTTCTTTCAGACGTGGCCGGGCTGGACGTGGGGGCGTTACGAGCATCGGAAGCTCTATGCGGAACACCGCTTCCTAGCGGACATGCTCCCGGTCACGAGCACGTTCACGGGGCATTTGGCGACCGCCGAGGCGATCTACGACGGCCCGCACGACAACCTCGTCGGTATCGAGACCTTCTCCGGCTCGGAAGACAACAAGACGCCGCAGCACGCCGTGTTGCTCGGAATGTCCGGCGCAGGCAAGTCCGTCACCGTGTGCGACCTGCTCTCCCAGACGGAGGGTTACTTCGCCTACACCGTCATCATCGAGGAGGGCCTCAGCTACGGCATCTACACGGCGACGGTCGAGGAGGGCGCACGGCCCATCATCATCCACCCGGACGGCGACCTCACCATCAATTACCTCGACACGAAGGGACTGCCCCTGACACCCGATCATCTCTCCGCCTCGACCGCGCTTGTGGCGCGGATGATTGGCACGAGCACACAAGAGGACAAACAGATGCTCCGCCAGGCGCAAATCGCCAAATACCTCAACCTGCTTTACGAGGATGCGTTCCAGGACTGGCAGAAGAAACGCCACGACCAGTTGCTCGACATCGCCCGTCACGCGTTGGCACTCCAGCAATTCCGCGCTGAACGGATGCCGCCCGGTGCAACCAGCCTCGAAGCTTTTGCGGACTTCCGCGACTGGAAGGCGAGCCACGCCGACGAGGCTCAGACGTATTTGAACCAGTTCGCCGAAGCCGAGGCGTTGAAGTTTCTTAAAGACCCCAAGACCAGCAAGGAAGTCCGCAACCTCGCCTTCGCCTACTTCACGCCCGACGAATTCCCAACGCACCGGATGCTTCAGGAGTTGATGATGCTCGACCCGATGGGCGCGGAGCGCGACCAGATCATGGAAATCGCCACGCTCATCCTGCCCTGGTGTCGCGACGGGAACTACGGCTGTCTGTTCGACGGCACGAGCAACCTGTCGCTCACAGGCAAAATTGCGCACTTCGAGTTGGGCTATATCCCGGAGTCGGCGAAGGAGTTGAAGGCCGCAGCGGGCTTCCTCATCACGAACCACGCGCGCAAACACATCATGACGCTGCCGCGCGCCTTGCGAAAGCGGAACATCTACGAGGAAGTAGCCCGCTTCCTCGATATTCCCGGCGGCCAGGAAATCGTTCAGGAGAGCTACGCCCAGCTTCGCAAGTTCAACTGCTGGAACATCTCCATCGTGCAGCAATACGCCCGGTTCAAGGCGTCGCGCATCCGCTCGGCCGTGTTCGGCAACAGCCGTCAGTTCTTCATCATGCGTCAGAACGATCGCGCGGACCTGGAGGACATGGGCAGGGACATTGCGCTGCCGGAGGTCACGCAGCACGCGATCATGAATTACCCGTTGCCCGACCATCAGACCGGCCAGAAGTACTCGCCGTTCACCTACCTGCACACGGACTCCGCGCGAAATCTGTGCGGCACGGTTCACAACGTCGCGTCGCCCGAGATGCTCTACTGCTCCAGTTCGAGCGGCGAGCACTTCGACCGGCGCGCCCGCGAGCTTCGCCAGAGTCCGAGCGTCGTTGAGGGAATCATCCTCCACGCCAACCGCCGCAAAGACGGCGAAACCAAGAACCATTGAACACCATGAAAACCAAACTCATCAAGACCGCATCCAAACTCCTCCTCCTGACGCTCGTTGCCGGCTGGTTCGCCGGTTGCGCCGCCACGCGCCCCATTAGCGACGTCGCGCTCGGGGCGGGCGGCGCGTATCTCGGCCATGAACTCTCCAACGGTGATCCGCTTATCACCGCCGCCGGCGCGGCGGGCGGAGTCATCGTCAGCGAGACGCTGCACTACGCCGCCCGGAAACAGGCCGAGAAGGCTTATGCGGTCGGCTACGACAAGGGCAAGAGCGACGCGGTCAAGCAGCAGTATTGGCTCTACGTCTCCATGCAACGCCAACGCAATCAAGTTGGCCATGTCCGGCTTTACCCTGTGCAACTGCCAGAACAGCGGATTGACGGGGTAACGTTCCAACCATCCACCAAATACCTCCGCATCGAGGAATAGCAGGCCACGCCTGCAACTATAAAGAAAGGAAAGCACAACATGAAAAAACTCATCGCCATCACAGCCAGCATCGGCTTCGCGCTGACACACGTTCAGGCGTTCACCGTCTTTGACCCAACGGTCAATGCCACGATCAAACTCCAGACGGCCCAGGAAATCGCGAAGTTCGTCCAAATGATCAACAACCAGGTCCAGCAAATCCAGACGCTCAAGAATCAACTCGACGAGTTCAAGCACTACGAAAGCCTCTTTGGCGACCCCAAGGCTGTCGTACTCACCACCGTCCAACCGCTGGTCACCGACTTGCGCAAGACGGAACTCGGCCAGACGCTGACGGCGCTCGAAGGCGCGGTGGATGCGGGCGAAGCCATGCTCTACAGCGCCAACGGCCTGTTCAGCAGCATCGGCACGACCTTCACCACGCCAAACGGGGCGACAGTGACGCGACGGGAAGCGCCGTATCTGCCCATCGCCGCCGTCCAGAAGACGACAGACAACTTCCTGTCTGTCTCCGCGGACGCGACCGCCCGACGCATTGCGTTGAAGGAGGAAATCGCCCGCACAACGACGGCACTCAAGAACGCCACCACCGACGCCGAAGTGCAAAAGCTGACCGGCGTGCTCATTGGCCTGTCATCCGCGCTCAACAACACGGACTAC
>JAAYUI010000073.1 GCA_012517765.1 Caldisericales bacterium
TCATTTCTCAGGTATAATAGAAATAAATTTGGGGATGCCCTGGTTTCGACGGGGGAGGCTGGTCCCGAATTGCGAGTCGAGAGGTGCCGATCTCGAAAAATCAGTACAAAAAATTAAGTGCCAACAATCGCACTTCCTACGCTGCAATGCCTCTCGCTGCATAAGCTTGACGGCTGAGCCGCAATGACCTTTTCAGGTCACGTTCACCTGCATCGTTTTCCTGACCGATCGCAGAGTGGGCGTCACAAAGTCAGGATGCTGTCCATGGATTCACGACATGGTACAAAAGAGGACTTTCGGGTCTGAGTGAATAATCTGAGGAGGTTTTGTTCCTTTTTCCTTCTTAAGATGAAATCAATAAATGAACTACACTCGTAGTATATTCGCGGGTCGATTCTTTCGGACGCGGGTTCGACTCCCGCCATCTCCACCATAAAAGTACCCAATGGATTATTAAATCCCAGAGGGTACTTTTTTTTATCTGCTTTTCCTAATCATATACAACATTAAGGAAAAGTGAAATATGGGAACTCTACGGTATTCAAAACCAACAATCTATTTTCCCCAACACTTTGCATTAAAAGAGAAAATATATCGGAGATCTTAGCTTTTCTAGTGTAATAATTACGAGTCTGGAAGACCAGAAAATCAGGATTTTGAAATTGCACATCAAAGTTCAGGAAGAATTTCAAAAATAATTACCAAATTTAAATGTCGAGTCTATGTTCCTTTTAACGTTGATTCAAATAAAAAAATTCCGGGCTGTCAGTTTCTATATCTTAAAACAATTTTGTAATCTTGAATGCCTCTTTTCCCATGAGGGAAGTCCTTTCTTCTAATTAATTTGTCAGATTAAGTGCACCCTGTTTTTTATTTTTTTATCTTCCCTAGTTGCATTTACTATTTCAATTCAGGCTATTTTTTATTACAACAATTTATACTACAAACAACTTGTTATTACTACATTAATGTGCTATTATAAAAGCAGGAAGGATGAAATCAATAGATGGGTTCGTTTACGGTGAGACAGGTAGCGGAAATGCCAAAAACCAATGAGGAAACAGTTCGACGTTGGATCAGGGCTGATAAGCTTATTGCTGAGAAAAATCGAGGAAAAATGGCAATATCGTATCTGAACAAGCGTTGATAGATTTTCTATGTGCGTCATATAGGTATATGAAATATACTAACGGCGCGACCTCATTAATTGCTAGTGCAGCTACAGCATCAGCTATCGTGCTTGGGAAGTTATTCGTTCAAAACTATGTTGACGAAAAGAATATAAAAAAAGCACAAATGTCTGAAGATCAGATCATCAAACTTCTTAAGGCTGACATTGTCTCGCGTGAAACGTCCATCAAATTAAAAAAAGAAACCATTGATCAAATAACAAAGGAAATACAGGAGGAAGAACAACGAATTAGTGAGTCCCAACGAATAATTGCTGGGTTATCGTGTCAAGTCGAAGAAAACTTGATTCACTAAGAGTATCTGTAGTAGTTAATTGTTCGATTGGATAGAAAAAGAGGAGGCAGTAATGGGTTTACTTGATTCAGCTTTAGGTTTACTTGGTTCAATTATGGATGGTGGTTGCAACTGGCGTTGTGATGGATGTAATTCGTTGATGAATACTCAGCCTGGTTTCACAACGGAAAGTGGTGTTTGGACATGTTCTGAATGCGGGACACTAAACGATGTTTCAGAGAATAATATAATCCCCGAGGAGGGTAGTAAGGGATATGTATTTGAAAAAGAATATGAAGATGGAACAACAGAAAAAATTCGCTTTACAAAGACCAGAGAGGTTCATGATTTTGACGGAAAAAACGGGAAAGCAAGCATCTGGAGTAAGAGATAGGGTGCCCGATGAATAAGGTTGAGATCAATACGTTCATAGAAGAAATGGAAGCATTCGGAGACGTCTGGGAGCCAGCCGACGTTGAGAGAGTTTATAAGGGAATGACACTTGAGGAAGCGTTGAATAATCGAAGGCTCGAAATGTATACATTTGCGGATATTATTGGCAAAGTATATAACCGGAAATCTACATCAGAATAAAACATAATATAATTTTTTTTGTATTAGCAACACTATCCGCAGAGCATCACACTCTACGGGCTTTTTATTTGTAATAACGTTTATTCGACTTCTGTTGCAGAAGAGTCGCCCATCCAGTTGGTAGTCTTCATCTCGTTCACAGCGGTTTCTACTGCTCAACGGATGTAATCCAATTCAAGCGCGAAACTAATAATGCTACAGCCACCGCTGAACGTAGTCCTGAGCATAGATGAGTTTGACCTTATTGTCGCCTTTCTCAAACAGCTGCTCGGCAACCTCAACAGCGGACAGTGTTACCTTGGAGAGGAGCTCATAGACATCTGGGAAAACCTTCTCTTTCAGAAGAGTTAGTGCTTTCCGAATTATTGCTTCAAGCCAGCCCAGGAAGGTCACAACAAGGATCGGAACCAGATAATCCAGCACCAGTTGCAGAACGTTGGATAGGATCTCACCATCATCCAGACCACCGCTAACAACCACAGGAGCGTCCACCAATAGTGCACCGGCAACGGCACAAACCATCCCAACAATAAACATAAGAACAAAGAGCATGCATTTCTTCATAACATCGCCTTTTAAACAGTAATCCGCCAATCACTCAGCGGCTGCTTTCTCGAAAAGGTTTGTGCCGGATACATTATACTCGGACATAAACCCGTGTATTACTTTTGAGACTGGTCTCCATGGAACACACCATATTCAACGGCTTCCCCTTTGATTTTGAGCTCAAATCCAGAAAACTCGCTGCTGATCACATCCTCATAAGCATAAGATAGCTGTTTTCGGAAGTTTGCCCCATTTGGCGCAACCACAATCACAGAGTCTCCAACTGCGAACAACTCACGAGAGAAATAGTCATCCGACTCTTCCGAAATAAAAAATATCTCAGTCGGATCGAACATCTGGTTATTCAGATCGCGTACCTCGAAGTGCAGATGTACACCACTTGATTGTTTTTGATCGAGACAGTTGGAGGTTTGATCAATCCCTGATAAAAAAAAATTTCAATCTAAATTATTAATTTCCGAGTGTTACACTTTCATGCTTCAATTCGTTACATTTTGCATTTGTAATAAAAATCGATCGTCTAAAAATTCTCTTTTCAATAGTAAAATTGAACCTGTCCCCAAATTCGTTTGGGGAAATTTTGATCAACAGATGATCAAACAGGTCAAATTCCAATAAGGAGATCATGAAGATGATTCGATTCAACTGCGACTATGGAGAAGGCGCGCATCCCAGAGTCCTGCAAAAATTGGCTGATACAAATTTCGAACAAACACCGGGATACGGGGAAGATGAATATTGTGCTCAGGCAGCTGAGCTCATTCGAAAAGAATGCAAAAGGGAAGATGTTGCAGTCCATTTCATTGTTGGCGGTACACAAACAAATTTGATTGTCATCGCCGCTGCATTGCGCACACATCAGGGCGTCATCTCCGCAGCAAGCGGTCATATCAATGTTCATGAAACGGGATCCATCGAGGCAACCGGACACAAAGTTATTTCACTGCCAGATGATGGCGGAAAA
>JAAYUI010000168.1 GCA_012517765.1 Caldisericales bacterium
AGTTCGAATTTTTTCGAAAGCACACCGCCAGTTAGGAAATGTTTTGGTTGGCTCGCCCTCTGCGAGGGCTCGCCAGCCGACTTTAAGCGCAAATTGGAATTTTTTATCTTTGCCCCAAAGGGGCTGGCCAAAAGCGGGCTTCCCGAATTTTCATTTTTAATTTTTAAGGAGTAACTATGAAATATTTTATCTACACTCGAAAATCAACGGACAGCGAAGAAAGACAGGTTTTAAGTATTGAAGCTCAGCAAGCTGAGCTAAAAGAATTTGCCGCCAAAGAAAAACTTGAAATCGTCGCCTCGCTTTGCGAGGCAAAAACTGCCAAAGAACCTGGCCGAACCGTGTTCGGCGAAATGCTTGCTCGGATTGAAAAGGGCGAAGCCCAAGGAATTTTGGCTTGGCATCCGGATAGACTGGCTAGAAACTCAATAGACGGAGGAAAAATCATTTATTTGCTGGACACAGGAAAGATTAAAGATTTAAAATTCCCGACATTTTGGTTTGATAGCACGCCGCAAGGAAAATTCATGATGAACATCGCCTTTGGCCAAAGCAAGTATTACATCGATAATTTAAGTGAAAATATTAAACGAGGTCATCGGGCAAAACTGCGAAAGGGAATTTGGCCAAACTTTGCCCCGCTTGGATATTCCAATAATCCCAAAACAAGGGCGATTGATATTGATAGCGAAAAAGCACCATTTGTCAGAAAAGCATTTGAACTTTATGCAACTGGCGAATACACATTAAAAGCCCTCGCCAAAATTTTGGATCAAGCGAGGCTAAGAAGCTACAAAGGCAATGTTCTTTCGGTTTCCTGTGTCCAGCGACTTTTGCAAAATCCGATATACTACGGCGTATTTTCTTTCAACGGTGAAATTTATGACGGAACGCACGAGCCAATTATTTCCAAGAAACTTTTTGATTCTGTTCAACAAGTAATGAGCAATCGAGGAAAAAAGAAGCGCAAACGAAAACACGAATTTGCTTTTTCGGGATTGATGAAATGCGGAAATTGCGACTGCCTTATAACTGCCGAAAAACAAAAAGGACATCACTATTATCGTTGCACCAAGAAAAAGCAACCTTGCAATGAAAAATATCTGCGGGAAGAAAATCTTGTTGAACAGATGAACGCAATTATTCAAAAAGTTTCTTTGCCTGACGAGTGGGCAAACAATATGCTTGTTGAGATAGACAAAGAACGGGAACAAGCAAAAGAAGAAACGAAAGTTTTTGTTCAAAATCTTCAAGCCCAAAAAACAGAAATTGAAAGCAAAGCTGAAAACCTGCTTGATTTGTTTATCGGTGGCAAAGGCATTGAGCCTGAAGAATACCAAGCCAAAAAAGCAAAACTGCTTAACGAGAAGCAGGACATTTTGGGAAAGATAAGAGATTTTGAACAAAAAGGAAATAATTGGCTCGAACCGATGAAAGAAATGATTTTAGCCAGTAGCCAAGCCAAAATTCTTTTGTCGCAAAGCGACAATCAAGAAATCCGAGCATTCCTAAAAAATATCGGCTCGAACTTCAT